>NZ_LN832562.1:0-732500 GCF_900005615.1 Paracoccus aminovorans
TCAATCCAGGCTCTCCAGCATCGCCCGCACCGCGGCCTCCAGCCGGCGGCGGTCGACGGCGGTGAAGTCGCGCGGCAGCCGGATCTCCAGCCGGCCGTTGGCGGCGGTGCATTTGGCGCTGCCCTGCGGCCGCTCGATCTGAAAGGTCGTCCGCGCCTTCCCCGCGGGGACGGTCGGCGCCGCCGCGCGTGGGGCGGCCGGCGCCTCGCCGTCGGCGCCCTGCCCGGCATAGCGGCGCAGAATATCCAGCTCGTCCTTGATGCTGCGCGTGTCCCAGTCCTTCAGCTCGGCCCGGATCGCCGCCGCCGTCCCCGGCACCTCGTCCAGCCGCTGCGACAGCGCCAGCCCCAGCGCCCGCGGAATTTCCGAGGCATAGATCAGCGTCTCGCCCAGCGATTCCATCAGCCGGATGAAGCTGCGGATATAGCTGCGCTTCTGATAGCCCGCGGATTTGAACAGGATCGCCACCGCCTTTTCCGGGTCGTGTTCCTCGGTCATCGGGTCCATGGCGTAATGCAGCGCCAGCTGCGCCATCTCGGCGAAAGAGATGTCCTTGCGCACCAGGTTCTCGTCCACCATGCGGCGATAAAGCCCCTGCAGCTCCTCTCCCCGCGCCGCGATCCCGGCCGGAATGCGGCCCCATTTCTCGGCATCCCCGCTCTCTTCCAGCAGCTGGCGATAGGCCGACAGCCGCCGCCAGCCCTGGATCAGCTCATAGCGGCCCTCGCCCGCCGGCTCGACCCGGATCGGGTTCGACAAGCCGATGTCGCGGATCGATTCGACCAGTTCGGCCAGTTCGTAATCGGCCCCCGGCGCGCGGTCGCGGATCAGCTTGCGGGTGTCGATCGCGTCCAGCGGGATCATGTCGGTGATCAGGCCGGCCCGCTTCAACCGCACATGCTCTTGCGCCAGGGCGTCGTTCTCGGCCCGGATCTGCGCCTCCAGCCGGGCACGGTCGCGGGTCGATTCCGCGGTCTCGTTGATGGCGGTGGCCATGGGACCGCGGCGATGCTCACGCTCTTCCTTCCCCGCGGGGAAGCTTTCGGGCTCCGGCGCGGCGCCCGGCTCCTCGGGCATGTCGATCTCGAAAACGCGGCGCTTGCGGCTCATGCCTCATCCTCCAGCTTGTCCCAGGCGGCGACCAGGCGCGACCTGAACTCCTCATAGGCCTGATCGAAGGTCGCGCGCGCCCGGCGCCAGGTGCCGCGCGTCATCTCGCGATAGTCGATCTCGTAAATCGAGGACAAGAAGCGGCCCGACTGTTCCACCGCCCGCGTCAGCTCGATCGGATGCTCGGCCATATGTTCGCCGAAGACCTGCTTGAAGGCCCCGAACATCGCCTGATGCAGTTCGTTCGACGGCTCGTAGCGCGTCATCAGGAAGCGGATGTCGGCAAAGGCCTTGGGCAGCTTGATCTTCCCCGTGGGGAAGCTGTCGAAACCATGCGCCAGATCCTCCAGCGCCTCGGACAGCTGGCCGATGAAGCTTGTGGTCGAGTCATACTCCCAATACCCAGGACCCGAGGGGATATAGAGCATGTCGGCGGCAAAGACCGCGTTCATCGACTGATAGCCGATGGCCGGCGGGCAATCGAACAGGATCAGGTCGTAGGCATCATCCGCCAGGCTGTCGAGAAAACGCGACACCGCACCGAAGAAGGTCCATTCCGGGTTCAGGTGCCGGTATTGGGCGCTGGCGAATTCGACGAAGGCGGCATTGGCGCAGCTGGGCACGATGTCGATGGTGGGCCAGGCGGTCGGCTTGATGAAGTCGGCCGGCCGCAGCGCGCCCAGGCCCATCGAGCGGATCGAGGTCGGCAGCTTGCGGCGGGGCAGGGCGGTCCCCGACTCGGCGCCCGCCGCGGCATTGTTCATGCGGTCGGTCTCGCGCTCCAGGTCGCGGGCCATGATGCCCCAGACGGTGTGGTCCTCGCCGACGTCGGTCAGGCCCATGGAATGGCTCAGCGTCGCCTGCGGGTCGAAGTCCACGACCAGCACCCGATAGCCGTCCAGCGCCGCGGCATGGGCAAAGTGCAGCGCCACCGTCGACTTGCCGGCGCCGCCCTTGAAATTGGCGATGGCGGCGCGGAAGGCGCGCTTGCCCTCGGGGCGATAGGGCATCAGCGATTTGCGGTTGATGCGGACCCGGCGGCGCAGCTCGTTGATCTCGTCGAGCGAGAACCAGCGCTGGCGGCCGTCCTCCTCGACTTCCCCGAGGGGAAGGTTCGGCTCGGCGGCGAGCTTGCCGCGGAAGGTGGACTGGTTGATGCGGAAGATCAGCTCGGCGACCTCCCAGCTTGAGAAGCGGCGCAGCGTCTTCTCGTTCGCGGGGCTGAAGGTCTGCCGGCGGATCCAGCCCTGCATCTTCAGCGATTGCGCCTGCAGCCGGGCGAGGTCTTCATGCGTATACATAGGATGCCTGTATTTTATTAGGACGCAGATTTCGTTCCAATCCGCTTTTACGCCGGATTTGCGCTTTTGGCAAAAGCCGTTTTCAATGAATGCATCAAAGCTTGGAAATCCCTGGCTTTCCTGGCTCCGCCGCCCGAATCGCCCACCCCTTGCCCCACGGCCGCGACCAAGGTTTCAGGCGCCGAAAAGGGGGACGCTTCCGCGATCAGCGGGGCGGAATGGGGGACAAAGGCGGCAGAATGGGGGACGGTCTGGATGTCCCTCTATACCATTGATACCGTTTTTTCTTTGATGATTGAGGCCGGAAAGACGGGCTGCGGGCAAAGCGCTTGACAGAATCGGAAAACAGGACGCAAATGGGACCGAGATGGCGAAAAGCGTTTCAGACGACAGCAGATCGTCGCCGCCGTCCCAGGGTCACCGTCAAAAGGCGGGGCCCTTTCGAGCAGTAAGAAGAGGCGTCCGGCACGTTCCGGGGACAGGATAGTCATGCAGGTGATCCGCGCCGTCGGTCGAGAGGCCGCGGCCAAGAAATATGACTTGCTCAGTGCGATGATGGCGCATGGCCTGGCCGGCGACAAGCATCGCCAGCGGCTGGTGTTGCGGCTGATGGCGTTGATCACCACCCGCTACAACTGGCAGCGCGACGAGCTGACCATCGGCCAGCGCGAGATCGCGCGGCTGTGGTGCGTGGACGAGCGCACCGTCAAGCGCGAGATGGCCAAGCTGCGGGCGCTCGGCTGGATCGAGATCAAGCAGCAGGGCGCGCGGGGCCGGGTCTCGGTCCTGGGGCTGAACCTGGAACGCATCCTGTTGGATACAAAGGCGGAATGGGAGAACATCGGCCCGGACTTCGTGACCCGGCTGACCGGCGCCGCGCCCGAGTCGGTGAGCAATGTGGTGCCGCTGCACCGGGCCGAGCCGGTCGCGGCCGAAGGCGTCTGGGGCGAGGCGCAGGCGCGGCTGGCGGCCGAGGACCGGGCGCTGTTCGACGCCTGGTTCGCCGGGCTGGCCGAGGCCGGGGTCCGGGACGGCTGCCTGACGCTGTTCGCGCCGACGCGGTTCCACGCCAGCTATGTCGAGACCCATCTGCTGGAGCGGTTGCGCATCGCCGTCCAGCGCAGCGACGGCAGCATCGTCAAGCTGCGGGTGCTGGGTCCGTAAGGCAAGAATAATAGATAATATATCCGGCTTATCACTCTGGCTTTGCGAATTTATAGATACTGCCCAGGCAAGGCTGAGGGAGATGGCGGATGTCGCAGACGGAACCAAGGTGCAGCGCGCAGGAAATCTATAATCTTCCGCTGATGGACCTGCTGTTTCAGGCGCAGAGCGTGCATCGGGCGCATTTCGATCCGAATCTGGTGCAATGTTCCAAGCTGCTGTCGATCAAGACCGGCGGCTGCCCCGAGGATTGCGCCTATTGTTCGCAATCGGCGCGGAACGGGTCGGCGCTGTCGGCCTCGAAGCTGATCGAGGTGCAGCGGGTGCTGGCCGAGGCCAGGCGCGCCCGCGACGCCGGCGCCACGCGCTATTGCATGGGCGCGGCCTGGCGGTCGCCCAAGGAGCGCGACATGCCGGCGGTGCTGGCGATGGTGCGCGGCGTCAAGGCGCTGGGTATGGAGACCTGCATGACCCTGGGCATGCTGGACGCCGATCAGGCGCTGCGGCTGAAGGACGCGGGGCTGGATTACTACAACCACAACATCGACACCTCGGAACGCTATTACCCGGAAATCATCGGCACCCGCAGCTTCCAGGACCGGCTGGACACGCTGGACCGGGTGCGCGCGGCCGGGATCAACGTCTGCGCCGGCGGCATCGTCGGCATGGGCGAGACCGCCGAGGACCGGGTCTCGATGCTGGAGACGCTGGCCGGGTTGGAGGTGCCGCCGGAATCGGTGCCGATCAACATGCTGATGCCGATGGCGGGCACGCCGCTGGCCGACGTGCCGAAGCTGGACCCGCTGGAGATGGTGCGGACCATCGCCACGGCGCGCATCCTGATGCCCAAATCGCATGTGCGGCTGTCGGCGGGGCGGTCGGAGATGAGCGACGAGTTGCAGGCCATGTGCTTTTTTGCCGGGGCGAATTCCATCTTCGTCGGCGAGGTGCTGCTGACCGCGGACAATCCCGGCGAGGACCGCGACGCGGCGCTGTTCGCCAAGCTGGGGCTGCGGGCCGAGATGCGCGCCGAGACCGAGGGCTGCGCAGCATGAGCTTCGCGCGGCACCGGGCGGCGCTGGAGGCGCTGGCGCATCGCGGCCGGCTGCGCGGGCTGGCGCCGGCGGCGGGGCTGGACTTCGCCTCGAACGACTATCTGGGGCTGGCGGGATCGGCGCTGCTGGCAAAGGCGGCGGCCGAGGCGCTGGCGCGCGGCGTGCCGCCGGGCGCGGGCGGGTCGCGGCTGCTGCGCGGCAACCATCCCGAGCACGAGGCGCTGGAGGCCGAGGCGGCGGCCTTTTTCGGCGCCGAGGCGGCGCTGTTCATGGGCGGCGGCTTCCAGGCCAATCAGGCGATCTTTTCCACGCTGCCGATGCGCGGCGACCTGGTGCTGCACGACGCGCTGATCCATGCCAGCGCCCATGAGGGCATGCGGCTGGGGCGGGCCGAGACCCGGGCCTTTGCCCATAACGACGCCGCCGACGCCGCGCGCGCGATCGCCGCCTGGCGCGGGGCAGGGGGCGCGGGCCGGGTTTGGATCGCGGTCGAAAGCGTCTATTCCATGCAGGGCGACCTGGCGCCTCTGGCCGATCTGGCGGCGCTGGCCCTGCGCGAGGATGCGGTGCTGGTGGTGGACGAGGCCCATGCGACCGGCGTCTTCGGGCCGCAGGGCAGGGGGCTGGCGCAGGGGCTGGGCTGCGACCTGGTCACGCTGCACACCGGCGGCAAGGCCCTGGGCGTGTCGGGCGCGCTGGTCTGCGCCGACCGGGTGCTGGTCGAGACGCTGGTGAACCGGGCGCGGCCCTTCGTCTATGCCACCGCGCCCGCGCCGCTGACCGCGGCGCTGCTGCGGGCGGCGCTGCGGGCGCTGGCCGGGACCAATCTGACCGGGCAGGCGCAGGCCCGGATCGCCGCAGCCCGCGCGGCGGCCGCGCGGCTGGGGATCGCCGCCGAAAGCCAGATCGTGCCGGTGCTGCTGGGGGATGACCGGCTGGCGCTGGAACAGGCGGCGCGTCTGCGGGCGCGGGGCTTCGACGTGCGCGCGATCCGGCCGCCGACGGTGCCGAAGGGGACGGCGCGGCTGCGCATCTCGGTGACGGGGAACGTCGGGTCGGACGACATCGCCGCGCTGTTTCGGGCGCTGGCATGAGCGCGGTCGTGGTCGCCGGAACCGATACCGGCATCGGCAAGACCGTTTTCAGCGCCGGCCTGGCCATGGCGCTGGGGGCGCATTACTGGAAGCCGGTGCAGGCGGGGCTGGAGGGTGAAACCGACAGCGACGCGGTGGCGCGGCTTTCGGACCGGCCGGTGCTCGCCGAGGCCTATCGGCTGGCGCTGCCGGCCTCGCCGCATCTGGCGGCGGCGCGCGCGGGGGTCGAGATCGACCCTGCCCGCCTGGCGCTGCCCCGGCTGGCGGGGCCGCTGGTGGTCGAGGGCGCCGGCGGGCTGATGGTGCCGCTGACGCCGCGGCTGCTTTATCTGCAGGTGATCGCGGGCTGGCGCGCGCCGGTCGTCCTGTGCGCGCGGACGGCGCTGGGGACGATCAACCACGCGCTGCTGTCGCTGGCGGCGCTGCGGGCGGCGGGCTGCCGCATCGCCGGCGTCGCCTTCATCGGCGACGAGGCCGCGGACAGCCGGGCGGCCATCGCCGGCCTGGGCGGCGCGCGCGACCTGGGCCGGCTGCCGCGTCTGGCGGAGGTGACGCCGGAGGCGCTGCGGGCGGGATTTGCCGGCATCGACCTGGCGGCGATCCGCGGGGCGATGGCATGAACGACCTCGGCTTCGACCGCGCGCATCTGTGGCATCCCTATGCCCCGATGGGCGATCCCGGCCCGCTGCACGAGGTCGTCGCGGCCGAGGGCGTCTGGCTGGAGCTGGCCGACGGCAGCCGGATGATCGACGCCATGTCGAGCTGGTGGTGCGCGGCCCATGGCCACCGCCACCCGGTGCTGGTCGCGGCGATGCGGGCGCAGCTGGAGCGGCTGCCGCATGTGATGTTCGGCGGCCTGACCCATGCCCCGGCGGTCGGATTGGGGCGGCGCCTGGTCGGGATGCTGCCGGCGGGGCTGGACCGGATCTTTTATTGCGACAGCGGCTCGGTCGCGGTCGAGGTGGCGCTGAAGATGGCGGCGCAGGCGCAGATGCGGCACCCGGGCCGGGTCGATTTCGCCACGGTGCGCGGCGGCTATCACGGCGACACCTGGAAGGCGATGAGCCTGTGCGATCCGCAGGCGGGCATGCACCGGCGCTTCGGCACGGCGCTGGGGCCGCGGCATTTCGTGCCGCGGCCGCCCGTGGATTTCGGCGCCGGCTGGGACGAGGATTCCGCCCGCAACGGGCTGGGCGCGGTCGCGGCGCTGTTCGCCGAAAAGGGGCATCGGATCGCGGGCTTCATCGTCGAGCCGGTGGTGCAGGGCGCGGGCGGGATGCGGTTTCATCACCCGCGCTGGCTGGCCGGGTTGCGCGATCTGTGCGACCGCCACGACGTGCTGTTGATCTTCGACGAGATCGCCACCGGCTTCGGCCGCACGGGCCGGATGTTCGCCATGGAGCATGCGGGCGTGGTGCCGGACATCCTGTGCCTGGGCAAGGCGCTGACCGGGGGCATGATCTCCTTCGCGGCCACGGTGGCCTCGGCGCGGGTGGCCGAGGCGATTGCGGCGGGGCCGGCGCCGGTGCTGATGCACGGACCGACCTATATGGGCAATCCGCTGGCCTGCGCCGCGGCCTGCGCCAGCCTGGACCTGCTGGCGCGGGGCGACTGGAAGGGGCAGGTGGTGGGGATCGAGGCCGGGCTGCGGCGCGGCCTGGCCCCGGCGCGGGACCTGCCGGGGGTGGCGGATCTGCGCGTCCTGGGCGCCATCGGCGTGATCGAGATGCGCACGCCGCTGGACATGGCGCGGGTGCACGGCTTCTGCCGCGAGGCGGGGGTCTGGCTGCGTCCCTTCGGCCGGCTGCTCTATTGCATGCCGCCCTTCGTCACCACCGGGGCCGAGCTGGACCTGATCTGCGCCGCCATGCTGCGGATCGCGGGCTGGCGATGAGGGCGCAATGGCTGCGCCGCGAGGGCGCGCGCGAGCTGGTGGTGGTGGTGACCGGCTGGGCCCTGGGCGCGGCGCCGTTCCGGCATCTGGACGGGGATCGCGACATCCTGGTGCTGTCGGACTGGCGCGCACTGGCGCCGCTGTCCTTGCCCGCGGGCTATGCGGCGGCGGATCTGGTGGCCTGGTCCTTCGGCGTCGGCGCGGCCTGCCGGCTGCCGGGGCCGGATCCGTTCCGGCGGCGGGTGGCGGTCTGCGGCTCGTGGCTGCCCTGCGACGACGATCTGGGCATCCCGCGCGCGCGGGTCGCGGCGACAGCGGCCGGGCTGACCGAGGCAAGCCTGCGGAAATTCGCCCGCCGCGCCGGGGCGCCGCTGGAAGGGTCTGCCGACTTGGAGGCGCTGCGGGCCGAACTAGCCGCGGTCATGGCCTGGGATGCCGTGGTCCCGCCGCGCTTCGACCGCATCCTGCTGGGCGCGTCGGACCGCATTTTCCCGCTGCGGAACCTGCTGCGGGCCTGGAACGGACGGCAGGACCGGACCCGGATCCTGGATTGCGGGCACAACCCCTTCGCGGCGATGCGCGACTGGGACGAGGTGCTGGCATGACCGCCGCCGGCGCGCGCATCGCGCAAAGCTTCGCGCGCGGGATGCCCAGCTACGACCGGGCGGCGACGGCGCAGCGGCGGATCGCCAAGGCGCTGTTCGACGCCTGCCGCCGGCTGGCGCCCGAGCCGCCGCGCCGGGTGTTCGAGGCGGGCTACGGCTCGGGCCATCTGACGCGGCACCTGGCCGGGCTGCGGCCCGAGAGGCTGTGGTTGAACGACCTGGTGGCGCCGCCGT
The DNA here is from genome assembly GCF_900005615.1 of Paracoccus aminovorans. NCBI lineage: Bacteria > Pseudomonadati > Pseudomonadota > Alphaproteobacteria > Rhodobacterales > Paracoccaceae > Paracoccus > Paracoccus aminovorans. Next base: position 8,458 of record NZ_LN832562.1, read on the forward strand.
TGCCGGGGGTGCGCGCGACCTATCTGCCGGGCGACATCGCGCGGGCAAGGCTGCCGCAGGCGCTGGACCTGGTGGCCTCGGCCTCGATGATTCAATGGGTGGCGCGGCCGGCCGAGGTGCTGGACCGGCTTTGCGCCGCCGTGGCGCCCGGGGGTGTGCTGGCGCTGTCGGGCTATGCGCCGGACCATTTCCCGGAACTGCGCGCGCTCGGCAGCCGGGCGGGGGCGCCCTCCTGCCTGGACGGGGCCGCGATTGCGGCGCTGCTGCCGCCGGGCTGGCGCCCGCTCGGCTGCGGGGAATGGCGCATCGCGCTGCATTTTCCCGATGCGCTGGCGGTGCTGCGCCACCTGCGGGCGACCGGGGTGAACGGCCGGGCCGGGCAGTTCCGCAGCCGCGGCGCCCTGCAGGATTTTCTGGCCCGCTACGAGGCCGCGCATGGCGGGCCGCAGGGCGTGACGCTGACCTATGTCGCCAGCTGGCTGGTGGCGCGGAAACAGCCGCCGACGTCCCCCTGCTAACGCTGCGACTTGTCCGGCGCATTATGTGCGCCGTTTCCGAACCTTCGGCCACGCGGGGGTGGAAACCGGTTCCGGCCGCCTTGGCCCGGCGCCTGGCTTTCCGTTTTGCGAAATACCCCAGCGGCGGTGCAGACTAAGGCCGCCCCTGCGGACCTGGCCCGCACCTGCTGCCGAAATCCTCCGTGCGAGCGCAAGCTTGGCCGTATCGGAGAAATCCGCCTCATCTCGGCCCGGAGATGCCCCATCTTCCAGGCCGTCACCGGATCTGCATCGGTTTCCGCCAAGACGCCCGCACGGATCCCTTTTCGACGGCCCGCGAACCGAAGGCCCGGACAGGCGCCGAAAAATTCCCCGCCACGCGACACAATGGACAGAAAGCGGAAAGCTCACCTCGAATTGTCCGCAAATACACTTATCTTCAGCCGATCCGGGTTGGGCCCAGAACGATGTTCCGTTCCGACGCCTTCTCGGCGCTTTTTTTCAGCAGCCTGCTAGCCCTCGATCGCGAAGGCGTCGCGCTGTTCGCCGCCGCGGGCCGGGCCAGGGCGGCGGCCGATCCAGCGCACATGCCGGGCCAGGGTGGCGCAGGCGGTCTCGACATCGCCCTTGCGCAGCGCCGCCAGGATGGCGCGGTGGTCGTGGTCGGTGCGGGTTTCCCAATTCGACTGCCAAGCCGCGAACAGGAAGCGCGCGCTGGCCGCATGCAGGTCGTCGATGGCGGCCAGCAGCCGCGGCATGGCGCAGGGCAGCAGGATCAGCTTGTGAAAGCGCCGGTTGGCCTGCTCCCAGGAGCGCACGTCGCGCGAGGCGTCGCCGGCCTTGGTCGCCTCTTCCGCCGCGTTCAGGATCGCCGGGGTCAGATGCGGCGCGGCATGGCGCAGCGCCAGCGATTCCAGGGCGGCGCGCATCTCGGCCACCTCGCGCACCTCGGGCAGGTCGAAGGCGGCGACGCGCACGCCCCGGCGCGGCTCGCTGATCGCCAGACCCTGCGCCTCCAGCCGGCGGAAGGCCTCGCGCACGGGGACGTGGCTGGCGCCGAATTCCTCGGCGATATGGTCCTGGCGCAGCCTTTCGCCCGGGCCGATCTCGCCCGAGACGATGCGCTCGGCCAGCGCGCGGCTGATGCGGACGGCCAGTGTTTCCTCGGTTCCCGTGCTCATGGCGCATGGATAGAGCGCGGGCCGGCGATTGTCGATGCGGCTTCAGCCCAGCGGCCAGCGCGCCAGGGGCACGTGGGTGGTCAGGCCCTGCAGGCTGTCGATCAGCACCAGCTCGTCCACATGCCAGTGGATCGGCGGCACCAGCCGGGCCGATTCCGGCAGCGGCCGGCCGTAGGCGGCTGTCACATGCGGCGTCACATACATGCGGGGCAGGGGCCAGGCGGTGGACGCGAAGCGGCGGCGGATGGCGCGGGCCAGCGCGTTCGGGGCCGCGTCCTGGCCGCGGGTGGTGAAGACCAGCGGCCGGCGCCGCTCGGCCCGGCTGCCGAAATTCGCCACCCGGTCCAGGGTGATGTCGAAGGCCGGAAAGCGGAAGTCCCGCATCGGTCGGGTCAGGAAGGCGGCGAGGGCGTCGTCCACCGTCTCGGCGTCGGCCACCATCTGGATGGTCATGTGCAGCACCGGCCGCCGCAGCCGGGCGCGGATGCCCATGGCCTGCCAGAGCGCGGCCATGCGCTCGGCCACCGCTGCGGGCGGGACGGCGGCGAAGAACAGCTTGTGCGCCGGGCCGGTCGGCGGGATGGGCGGCGGTTTTTGCATGAACATGGCGATTCCTTCTGCCTCGGGCCATTCTAGAACAAAAAGAGAACATTTACCACTGCCGAGTCGGCGGTTTGACGGGTGGGCGTTCCGTGCCATGATGATCCGGCAACCAGGGAGGGAACGCGCATGGACAGGCTGAGCGCCCGGCTCGACGCACTCGAAGGCCGGCTGATCGCGCATCGGCGGATGCTGACGCAACTTCTGGACCTGTCGCCGGCGGCGGTGCGCGGCGCCATGCTGGACTGGCTGGCCGAGCGCGAGGTGATGCCGGACGGGCAGGAGGATCCCGGCGTGCTGGATGCCGAGGGCGCGGCGCTGGAACTGGCGCTGTCGGACGAGATGCGGCTGGTCCATGGCGCCCTGACCGGCGGGTCAGCGGCAAAATCCTATTAACTTTTCGCATCGCATCCCGTATGGCGAGGCTGGGCGTTACCGCTAACACGGTCGGGAGCCGCGGCGGTGATCGCAGGGGAGATTGCTTGGAGGAGATTTCATGAACCCGGTCGAACCCGTATACGGCACCTCGGTGCTGCTTCTGATCGCCGCCGCGGCGGTGGCGCTGCTGCTGGTGCTGATCATGCGCTTCCGGCTGCATGCCTTCGTGGCGCTGGTGCTGGTCAGCCTGGCGACCGCCATGGTCGCCGGCGTGCCGATGGGCAAGGTGATCCCCACGCTGCTGGAGGGCTTCGGCTCGACCCTGGCGACGGTGGCGCTGCTGGTGGGCTTCGGCGCCATGATCGGGCGGCTGCTGGAGATCACCGGCGGCGCGCAGGTGCTGGCCGACCGGCTGATCGGCCAGTTTGGCGCCAGCCGGGCGCCGCTGGCCCTGGGCGTGGCCTCGCTGCTCTTCGGCTTTCCGATCTTCTTCGACGCCGGGCTGGTGGTGATGCTGCCGATCATCTTCAGCGTGGCCTATCGCTTCGGCGGCTCGCTGCTGCTCTACGCGCTGCCGGCGGCGGGGGCCTTTGCGGTCATGCATGCCTTCGTGCCGCCGCACCCCGGCCCGGTCGCGGCGGGCGAGCTGCTGGGCGCGGACATCGGGCTTTTGCTGGTCGTCGGGCTGGTGGTCGCGCTGCCGACCTGGTTCCTGGGCAGCTATCTGTTCAGCAAATGGGCCGGGCATCGCTTCACCCTGCCGGTGCCCGAGATCCTGGGCGTGGTCGAGGCGCCCGAGGGTCAGGTGCCGCCCGCCTTCGGCACCGTGCTGCTGGTGCTGCTGCTGCCGCTGGCGCTGATCTTCGTGAACACCGGGCTGGGCACGCTGGCGACCATGGGCATGGTCGATGGCGGGGCCCGCTGGGTCACGGTGCTGCGGCTGATCGGGCAGACGCCGGTGGCGCTGCTGATCACCCTGATCGTGGCCATGTTCCTGCTGGGCAAGGGCCGCAGCGCCGCCGAGATCGAGAGGATCATGGACGGCGCGCTGGGGCCGATCTGCGCCATCATCCTGGTCACCGGCGCCGGCGGCATGTTCGGCGGCGTGCTGCGCGCCAGCGGCATCGGCCAGGCGCTGGCCGGCAGCCTGGAAACGCTGGGCATGCCGCTGATCGTCGCCGCCTTCGTCATCGCGACCGCGCTGCGGGTGGCGCAGGGCTCGGCCACGGTGGCGCTGACCACCACGGCGGGGCTGATCGCCCCCACCGTCGCCGCGACCGCCGGCCTGACCGAACTGGACCGCTGCTTCCTGGTCATCGCCATTGCCGGCGGCGCCACGGTGCTGAGCCATTTCAACGACTCGGGCTTCTGGCTGGTCGGGCGGTTCCTCAACATGGACGAAAAGACCACGCTGAAGACCTGGACGGTGATGGAGACTCTGCTGGGCGGCATCGGCTTCCTGTTCGCGCTGGTCGGATGGTGGCTGCTGTGAGCGGGGCGGTGCAGCATATCGTCGTCATGGGCGTGTCCGGCAGCGGCAAAAGCACCACCGGCGGCGCGCTGGCGGCCCGGCTGGGCTGGCCCTTCATCGAGGGCGACGGTTTCCACCCCGAGGCCAATGTCGCCAAGATGCGCGCGGGCGTGCCGCTGGACGACGACGACCGCGCGCCCTGGCTGCGGGCGCTGGCCCAGGCCTTTGCCCGCAACCAGGCGGCCGGGCAAGGCTCGGTCATGGGCTGTTCGGCGCTGAAGCGCGCCTATCGCGACATCCTGCGCGGCGGCGCGCCAAGGGTGCGCTTCCTGCATGTCCATGGCAGCCGGGCGCTGCTGGAAGAGCGGCTGCAAAGCCGCGAGGGACATTTCTTCCCGGCGAAGCTGCTGGATTCGCAGCTGGCCACGCTGGAGATGCTGGGTCCCGACGAGGACGGCGCCGTCGTGGACATGGCGCTGTCGGTCGAGGATCAGGTCGATCAGGCGCTGCGGCTGCTGGGGCTGCGGGCCTGAACGGATCCGGCGCGGGGTCTTTCGCGTTGGCCCTCTGCCCCCGGGAAAGGAGAGCAGGATGAGCTGGAACCCCTCACTGGAGCCGGGCTGCCCGGACGCCGCCGGCCTTGAGCAGATCGAGACGCTGATCATCCCGCGCGCGCGGGATCTGGGCGGGTTCGAGGTCCGCCGGGCGCTGCCCGCGCCGCGCCGGCAGATGGTCGGCCCGTTCATCTTTTTCGACCAGGCCGGGCCGGCCGAGTTCCTGACCGGCAAGGGCGTGGACATCCGCCCGCATCCGCATATCGGTCTGGGCACGGTCACCTATCTGTATCGCGGCGATTTCCACCACCGCGACAGCATCGGCACCGACCAGGTGATCCTGCCCGGGGCGGTCAACTGGATGGTGGCGGGCCGGGGCGTCAGCCATTCCGAGCGCACGTCCGAGGCCGGCCGTGCCGGGCCGCATAGCCTGTTCGGCATCCAGACCTGGATCGCGCTGCCCGAGGACCGCGAGGACATGGCGCCGATCTTTGAGCATCACGGCAAGGACACCCTGCCCGAGATCGCGGCCGAGGGAATCACGGCGCGGCTGATCCTGGGCCATGCCTATGGCGAGCGGGCGCCGGCCACGCTGTATTCGGACACCTTCTATCTGGACGTGACGCTGCAATCCGGCGCGCGCTTCCCGCTGCCCGACGATCACGAGGACCGGGGGCTTTACATCACCTCGGGCTCGGTCGGCATAGCGGGGCAGGAATTCGAGGCCGGGCGGATGATGGTGTTCCGCCCCGGCGACCGCATCACCGTCGCGGCCGGGCCGCAGGGCGCGCGGCTGATGGCGCTGGGCGGCGCGACGCTGAACGGGCCGCGATACATCTGGTGGAATTTCGTCGCCTCCTCGAAGGAGCGCATCGAGCACGCCAAGCGCGAATGGCGCGCGGCCGACTGGGGGCAGGGCCTGTTCGACCTGCCGCCGACCGACCGCGCGGAATTCATCCCGCTGCCCGAGCGCTGAGCCCCGGTCCGGCGCCCGTTTCGACGGCGCCTCGCGCCAGCCAGTCGCGGGCGAAGGTCAGCTTGCGCCGCGTGGTCTCGGTCAGCACGAAGGGATAGACGTCGGGATTGTCCAGCGCCCGGTTGATCTCGTTCACCGCCAGCGCCACCGCGGCGGCGACCTGCAAAAGATGGCCGCTGTCCGGATCGGCATAGGCGTCGTAGCCCGGGGCCGGGATCTGGTCGCCGGTCAGCCCGGTCGCCATCAGGCTGTCGGTCATGTCCACCAGGTGCAGGACATGGGCCGCGGTCTCGGCCCAGTCCTCATGCGGATGCATGGTGGCATAGCCGGTCAGGTGGCGCTCGCCCGGCGGCTGCGGATCGGCGTAATGGCGCCGCAGCGCGGCCGTGTAATCGCTGCGCTCGTCGCCGAAGAGGGCGCGGAACGGCGGGACGAACCCCGGCAGGACGGCCAGGCGCTGGAACAGGAAATGCGCGATCTCGTGGCGCATGTGGCCGATCATGGTGCGATAGAGTTCGCCCAGCTCCTGCTGGCGGGCGATGCGCAGGGCGGGGTCGGCCTCGACCACGTTGATGGTGATCACGCCGTCGGCATGGCCCATCGAGACCGGCACCCGCTGTTCGCCCAGCCGTTCCGACAGCATGTGGAACACCGGCCGCGGCCCGGGATCGGCATCGGCGAACCAGCGCCAGCGCGCCAGATTGGCCAGCACCCAGCGCAGCGCGGCGGCGCTGCGGGCCAGAAGCGGCACGTTCCCCGGGACCGAGAGATCGGGGACGACCGCGATCATCGCGCAGGCGCGGCACGGCCCGCCCGGCTGTTCGGCCGCCCAGTTGCAGCCGATAAGCTGCAATTGCCGGCAGGGCGGGGCGCCGTCGCGAAAGCGCCCGGCCTCGGGGTCGAAGCGCAGGGGGGTGCCGCAGGCGCAGGCGTTGTTCTGGAAATAGACCCGCCGCCCGCATCGGGGACATGTCAGACGCTGCATTCCGGCCCCCTCGGCGATCGGTCGCGGTCCCAACGACCGGGGCCGCCGAGAGGTTCCGGCGGATAATTTCCGAGTAATTGCATCAGGCATTGCGCGGTGTCCGGATTGCCCCTAGACAGGCGGGCGAAGCTGGCAGGCGGTTCCCTTGACTTGACGACGCATTCGACCCTCGTTTCGGCTCTCTACCGCACCGAGCATCGCCGGCAGCGCGGCCATGCGCGGCGGCTGGTCGGCAATGCCGCGACGGCCGAGGACGTGGTGCAGCAGGCCTTCGCCAATATCCTGGGCCGGGCGGCGCAGGTGCCGCTGGAACCCAGCGCCGCCTATCTGGCGCGGGCGGTGCGCAACCTGGCGCTGAACCACCTGCGCGACGCCCGCCGCCGCGCCGCGGTCGAGGTCGAGGGCGCCGACCTTGAGGCGCTGGCCGATCTGTCGCCCTCGCCCGAGATGGTGGCGCTGTATCGCGCCGAGTTGCGCCGGTTGCTGCAGGCCATCGCCGCGCTGCCGGAACGGCGCCGGCAGGCCTTTGTCCTGAGCCGGATCGAGGGGCTGAGCCACGACCAGACCGCCGCCCGCATGGGCGTGTCGCGCAACACGGTCATCACCCATATCGTGCTGGCCATGGCCGAACTGGACCGCCGGCTGTGAGTGCCGAGGCGGAACGGGACGGGCTGTCGCTGGAGGCGCTGGAATGGTTCGTCGCCATGCAGGACGAGGCGACGGCGGCGCCTCGGTGCCGCGCATTCGCCGCCTGGATCGCCGACCCCGAACACGCCGCCGCCTATGCCAAGGCCGAGGCGCTGTGGGCGCGGTTCGAGATGGTGCGCCCGGAATACGAGCGCATGCGCCGGGCCGGGCGCATCGGGCAGGGCGGGGGCATCGGCCGGCGCGAGGCGCTGCTGGGTGGGCTGGCGGCGACCGTCGGCCTGTCCCTGGGCTGGCGCTGGGCGCGGCAGAGCGACTACAGCGCCGGCATCGGCCAGGGCCGCAGCCTGGTGCTGGCCGATGGCAGCCGGGTCGAGCTGGGACCGGACGCCGGCATCTCGGTCGAGCTGACGCCCGAGGCGCGCCGCATCCGGCTGGACCGAGGCCAGGCCTGGTTCCAGGTCGCGCCGGATGCCGCCCGCCCCTTCGTGGTCGAGGCCGGCGCGGGCTGGGTGGTGGCGCTGGGCACCGCCTTCGACGTGAACCTGCGCGCCGGGCAGGTGGTGGTGACGGTGACGGAACATGCCGTTTCGGTCAGCGCGGGCGAGGCGGCGCCGGTCACGCTGGGGCAGGGCTGGCAGATGTCCTATGGCGCGCGGGGCCTCGTGCCCGGACGGCCGGTCGACACCGGGGCAGCGACCGGCTGGCGCCAGGGCCGGCTGGTCTTTGACGAGGTGCCGCTGCGCGAGGTGCTGGCCGAGCTGCAACGCTATCGCCGCGGCCGCATCCTGCTGCTGGACGACGCCGTGGGCGCGCTGCCGGTGACGGCGATCTTCGACGCCAGCGACGCCGATGCCGCGCTGTCCCATATCGCCCGCATCCTGCCGATCCGGGTCCGCGAGGCGGCCGGGCTGGTGGTCCTGGTGGACCGGCGGGCGCCCGAAGGCGCGGCCGGATGAAAAATTTTCGCCGTCCCGTTCATAACCCCGGCCGCCCTGCGGTGTCGGATCAGTTGAGGGCGCCATGCCAGCGACCCTCGGGATCGGACACGGGCCCGTCGCGCACGGGCCGAACAGGCAGGGGACAGGACGACATGCAGATCTGCAACAAGACCGCGCGGCGCCGGGCGCGCCGCATTCTGGCGCTGAGCATGGGCAGTGCGCTGGTGCCGCTGGCTTTGGCGGGTATGCCCGCCCAGGCGCAGGAGGCCCGCACCAGCTTTGACATCGCGCCGCAGCCGCTGGCGCGGGCGCTGGTGCAATTCTCCGCCGCCACCGGGACGCAGCTGTTCTTCGACCCGGCGACGGTGCGCGGCAAAAGCTCGCCCGGCGTGCGCGGCGCGCTGACGCGGGGCCAGGCGCTGTCGGCGCTGCTGGCCGGATCGGGGCTGAGCTATCAGCTGAGCGGCAATACCGTCACCATCGCCGCGCCGGCGCGGGCCGCCACCCCGGCGGCGGGCGCCACGGGCGAGGTCGTGCTGGACACGGTGACGCTGGCCACCGGCGCTGCAGGCGCGACCGAGGGCTCGGGCAGCTATGCCGCGCCCGAGGCGGCGACTGCGACCGGCCTGCCCCTGACCGTGCGCGAGACGCCGCAATCGGTCAGCGTGATCAGCGACCAGCGCATCAAGGACCAGGGCTTCGCCTCGACCCGCGAGGCGCTGAACTATACCACCGGCGTCAGCTCGGTTTCCTATGAGACCGACCGCGATTCGACCTATGCGCGCGGCTATTGGATCGGCAATTACATGATCGACGGCGTGGCGCTGCCGACCTATCAGGGCTGGTATTCCGGCATCGGGGTGAACTCCTCGGCCGCGACCTATGACCGGGTCGAGGTGCTGCGCGGCGCCACCGGGCTGATGACCGGCTCGGGCGAGCCGGGGGCGGCGGTCTCGATCACCCGCAAGCGCGCCAATGCCCGCACGCAAGAGGGCAGCATGGAGCTGCGCTTCGGCAGCTGGGACAAGGTCGGCGGCACGCTTGACCTGGGCACGCCGCTGAATGCCGACGCCAGCGTGCGCGCCCGCTTCATCATGGATGCGGACAGCCACGATTCCTTCATCGACCGCTATCACCTGAACCGGCAGACCTATTACGCCGCGATCGACGCCGACCTGACCGAAAAGACCCGGCTGCGCTTCAGCCTGGAGCATCAGAATTACGACCCGACCGGCACCACCTGGGGCCAGCTTCCGGCGATCTTCAGCAATGGCGAGAAGATCGAGCTGGGGCGCAGCTTCTCGCACGCGCCGGACTGGGCATATTGGTCCAGCAAGCAGACCTCGGCCGTGGCGAAGCTGGAACACGACTTCGACAACGGCTGGCAGGCCGAGGCGACGCTGGGCGCGACCTGGCGGCAATACAATGCCGAGTTGCTGTATCTTTATGGCGACATCGACCAGGCCACGGGCGAGGGGCTGGATGTCAGCGCCTGGGGCGGCGAGGAGCGCACGCGGCTGCTGAGCTTCGACGCCAAGGCCACCGGTCCGGTCGCGCTGTTCGGCCGCAGCCATGTGGTGAATGTCGGGGTTCGCGCCGATCAGGACTGGATCGACCGCAGTTGGCCGGGCGTTTCCGGCGATCTGGCCCCGGTCGGCAGCATCTTCGACTTCGACGGCTCCTATCCGCGACCGGACTTCAACCCGGTCGATATGCCCGGCTATGAGCGCAACGTGACGAAATATTCCGCCTATGCCTCGGGCCGGTTCTCGGTCACCGATCCGCTGACGCTGATCGTCGGCGGGCGCTATACCGACTGGCGGTCCGAGTTCCAGGGCGACGACCGCAAGTTCGGCGAATTCGTGCCCTTCGCCGGGTTGGTCTATGACCTGAACGACCAGTGGTCGGTCTATGGCAGCTATACCGAGGTGTTCGACCCGCAAAGCTATCGCGACCGCGAGGGCAAATACCTCGACCCGGTCATGGGCGAAAGCTACGAGATCGGCGCCAAGGCCGAGCTGTTCGGCGGCGGCATGAACGCCACCGTCGCGCTGTTCGACACCAAGCAGGACAATGTCGCGGTGCAGGACGGCGATATCCTGGTGCCGGGGACCAGCGAATTCGCCTATCGCGGCGCCGACGGCATCCGCTCGCGCGGCATCGAGGTCGAGCTGGCGGGCGAGATCCGCGAGGGCTGGAACCTGTTCCTGGGCGCCACCGCGCTGCGCATGAAGGCGGCCGACGGCAGCGACCATGCGCCGGAACAGCCGCGCCGCTCGGTCAAAGTGTTCACCAGCTACGATCTGCCCGGTCGCGGGGAGCAATGGACCGTCGGCGGCGGGCTGCGCTGGCAGAGCGGCACCTGGGCCACGGTCTCGACCGGCGGCACCGACTATCGGGTCGAGCAGGGCAGCTATGCCGTCTTCGACGCCATGGCGCGCTATGACATCAGCGACAAGTGGTCGGCGCAGTTGAACGTCAACAACCTGTTCGACCGCCGCTATTACAACAACCCGGGCGATATTTCCTGGGGCGAGCCGCGCAATGCCACGCTGACGCTGGTGTCGCGCTTCTGAGGTTTTCGACGCAAGGACAGAAGAAGGACACGGAATGAGGAAAACATTTGCCGAACGCGCGATCCTGCCGCTGGTGCTGGCGATGACGCTGGCCGCACCCGCCCTGCCGGCCCTGGCGCAGGACGCGGCCGCGCTGGTCCAGCCCGCGGGCTATGCCGATGCGGTGATCCGCCAGGACATCATCACCGGCGCCTACGAGATCCTGGACGATGCCGACCAGGGCGTGGTCTTCGTCGCGGCGAATCCCAGCTTCGAGGGGCCGAGCGCCGGTTATGTCTGGCTGCTCGACCGCGACGATCTCAGCGTCAAGCGCCGCATCCAGCTGCCCGACGGCGCCTTCGCGCTGGCGATGGACCGCGACCTGGGCCGGCTTTACGTCGGCAATACCATGAGCGGAAAGCTGAGCATCCTCGACGCGAAGAGCGGGGTCCTGACCGGCTCGGTGCAGCTGGGCCAGAAGGACGGCGAGGGCTATGAGCATACCCGCATGGTCGCGGTCGATGAAAAGACCCACCGCGTCTATGTCACCAGCCCGACCGAGAAGGGCGCGCTGTGGATCGTGGACGGCGAAAAGGCCGAGCTGGTCAAGCGCGTCGACGACTCGGGCCTGTGGTCGGCGGGGCTTGCCGTCGACAGCGACAAGGGCCGGGTCTATGTCGGCGGCGGCGGCATCGATGAGGTCGCTGTCTATGATGCCGCCTCGGGCGAGCGGGTCGGCGGTTTCTCGACCGGCGACACCAAGGGCACGGCCAAGGACGATTCCAAGCATTTCTTCGTCAACCTGGCGCTGGACGCCAAGGGCGGGCGGCTGTTCGCGGCCGATGCCAACACCGGCCAGATCTATGTCTTCGGCACCGAGGACGGCAAGCTGATCGGCACGGTCCCGGCCGGCACGGGCACGCTGGACGTGGTCTATAATGCGGATCGCGACGAGGTCTATGTCACCACCCGCGGCGTCAGCCAGGAAGAGCCGAAAGGCACCGGCAAGCTGGTGGTGATCGACGCCAAGGCGTTGGCGGTCAAGCACGCGCTGTCGCTGCCGACGCATCCGAACAGCCTGGAGGTCAGCCAGGACGGCAAGCTGCTGTTCGTGACCGTCAAGGTGCCGCATGGCGACGAGCACCCGGATTTCCGCAAGGATGCGGTGGATTCGGTGCTGCGCGTGGACCTGTCCAAGCTGGACTGATCCCCGCCGGAACGCGAAAGGGGCGCCCGCGCGGCGCCCCTTTTTCATCTCCTGCCGCCGGGTCTTATTCCGGCAGCACCCGCACCGCGCCCTTGTCGGCCGAGCTGGCGAATTGCGCATAGACCCGCAGCGCGTCCGAAATCTGGCGCTGGCGTTTCTGCGCCGGCTTCCAGCCCTTGGCGTCCTGTTCGGCCCGGCGCGCGGCCAGTTCCTCGTCCGGGACGGCCAGGTGGATGGTGCGGTTCGGAATGTCGATCTCGATCCGGTCGCCGTCGCGGACCAGGCCGATGGTGCCGCCGGCCGCCGCCTCGGGCGAGGCATGGCCGATGGACAGGCCCGAGGTCCCGCCCGAGAAGCGGCCGTCGGTGATCAGCGCGCAGGCTTTCCCCAGCCCCTTGGATTTCAGGTAGCTGGTCGGATACAGCATTTCCTGCATCCCCGGCCCGCCCTTGGGGCCTTCGTAGCGGATGACGACCACGTCGCCGGCCTCGACCTTGCCGGTCAGGATGCCCGAGACCGCCGCGTCCTGGCTTTCATAGACCTTCGCGGTGCCGGTAAAGACCAGGATGGATTCGTCCACGCCCGCCGTCTTCACGATGCAGCCATCGAGCGCGATATTGCCGCGCAGCACCGCAAGCCCGCCGTCCTTGGAAAACGGCGTCCTGGCCGAGCGGATCACGCCCTTTTCCCGGTCGGTGTCGAGGTCCGGCCAGAGCGAGGACTGGCTGAAGGCGGTCTGCGTCGGCACGCCGCCCGGGGCGGCCAGGAACAGTTCGCGCGCGGCCGGGTCGTTCGATTTCGCAATGTCCCACTGGTCGATGGCGGCGCCGATGGTGGCGGCGTGGACCGTGGTGCAGTCGCGGTCGATCAGCCCGGCGCGGTCCAGCTCGCCCAGGATCGCCATGATGCCGCCGGCGCGGTGCACGTCCTCCATATGCACGTCGGCCTTGTTCGGCGCGACCTTGCAGAGGCACGGCACCTTGCGCGACAGCCGGTCGATGTCGTCCATGGTGAAATCGACGCCGCCTTCCTGCGCCACCGCCAACAGGTGCAGCACGGTATTGGTCGAGCCGCCCATGGCGATGTCCAGCGCCATGGCGTTCTCATAGGCCGATTTCCGCGCGATATTGCGCGGCAGCACCGAATCGTCGTCCTGTTCGTAATAGCGCTTGGCTATCTCGACCGCGCGGCGCCCGGCCTCCAGGAACAGCCCCTTGCGGAAGGCGTGGGTGGCCAGGGTCGAGCCGTTGCCGGGCAGCGACAGACCCAGCGCCTCGGTCAGGCAGTTCATCGAGTTCGCGGTGAACATGCCCGAGCAGGAGCCGCAGGTCGGGCAGGCGGCTTCCTCGATGGCCGCCAGGTCGGCGTCCGAGATCTTGTCGTCCGCCGCCGCCACCATGGCATCGACCAGGTCCAGCGAGACCGTGCGCCCGTCGCCCAGCGTGGCCTTGCCGGCCTCCATCGGGCCGCCCGAGACGAAGACGGCCGGGATGTTCAGCCGCATCGCCGCGATCAGCATGCCGGGGGTGATCTTGTCGCAGTTCGAGATGCAGACCATGGCGTCGGCGCAATGCGCGTTGACCATGTATTCGACCGAGTCGGCGATCAATTCGCGCGAGGGCAGGGAATACAGCATCCCGTCATGGCCCATGGCGATGCCGTCGTCCACGGCGATGGTGTTGAATTCCTTGGCGATGCCGCCGGCCGCCTCGACCTCGCGCGCGACCATCTGGCCCAGGTCCTTGAGATGGACGTGGCCGGGCACGAACTGGGTGAAGCTGTTCACGATGGCGATGATGGGCTTGCCGAAATCGCTGTTCTTGACCCCGGTGGCGCGCCAGAGGCCGCGGGCCCCTGCCATGTTGCGGCCATGGGTGGTGGTGCGGGAACGATATGCGGGCATGGCTTCGGTTCTCTGGTATGGTTGTCCGGGCTGGGGCGCCTGTTAGCACGTCAGGCCGGCCGAGTTCAGCCCCCCTGACGCGATTCTTTGACGAATCTGGTGCCGCGCTGTCCGCGAGGCAAGGGCTCAGGCGCGCATCTTTCTCAGGATGCACCAGCTGCGGCGGGCCACGGTGGCCGCCGTCAGCGCCAGTACCAGCGACAGCGCCCAGAACAGAACCGGCCAGTTCTGGCCCAGCGACCAGACCACGACCTGCGCCACGGCGCCCAGCGTGACCACCGCCATGCGATGCGACTTGGCCCCCGGCCCCGAGAAATCCGAGCCCAAGCCCGCCGCCCGGCCGAATTCGCGCAGATAGGCGGTCAGGATCGCCAGCGCGCCCACCAGCAGGCCCAGTTCGAGCCGCCCCAAGGCCATGCCGAAGCCCGCGAGGATCAGCAGGTCGGACAGCCGGTCCGGCACCTCGTTCCAGAAGGCGCCGTCGGGGCTGGCCATGCCGCCCTCGACCGCGACCAGCCCGTCGAAGAGGTTGCAGAGCAGCCGCAGCTGCGTGAGGGCCGCGCCCAGCAGCAGAAGCAGCCCCGCCGCCCACAGCGGGCCGACCGCGCCCGCCGTCGCGAAGGCGCCGGCCGCCAGCGCCGCCGCCACGACCGAGCCGGCCGAGATGCGGTTCGGCGCCACGCCCTCGGCCACCAGCCGCCGCGTCACATAGGCGGCCCATTTCGTGTTGCGGCTGGCGATCGGCCGCCGGCTGAAATCCTTAGTCATAACCACCCCCATGCCAGGATATGCAGAAACACCGGGGCCGAGAACACCAGGCTGTCCAGCCGGTCCAGGATGCCGCCATGGCCCTGCACTAGCGTGCCCCAGTCCTTGACGCCCCGGTCGCGCTTGATCGCCGACATGATGAGCCCGCCGAGGAAGCCGAAGGTGGTCACGGTCAGCGCGACCAGCCCGGCCTGCCACCACGCGAAGGGCGTGAAGGGCGCCAGCGCCACCCCCAGCGCGCTGGCGCTGAGGACGCCGCCGACCAGCCCCTCGACCGTCTTCGAGGGCGAGACGCGCGGTGCCAGCAGGTGCCGCCCCAGCGCCTTGCCCCAGACATATTGCAGCACGTCCGAGGCCTGCACGACCAGGATCAGCCAGGCGACCAGCGTGAAGGCGCTGTAGCGATAGCCCGGAATGTCCAGCGTCAGGATCGCCGGGATATGCGAGACGCAATAGACGCAGACCATCAGCGCCCATTGCGTTTCCGAAACGCGGGTCAGGAAGCCCTGCACCTCGCCCTTCAGGACGGTGACGACCGGCAAGAGCAGGAAGCAATAGACCGGGATCAGCAGCGCGGCAAAGACCGGGACCTCGAAATAGACCAGCAGGTATTGCAGCGGCAGGACGACATAGAAGGCGATGGCGAGCCCGTCGTGGTCGTCGCGCCGGGTATGGGTAATGGTGGCGAATTCGCGCAGGGCCGCCATGGAGCACAGCGCGAAGAACAGCGTGATCGCCCCGGCGCCCAGGGTGAAGATCAGCGCCAGCACGCCGATCATCACCCACCAGGCCCGGATGCGGTCGGCGAGGTTGCCGGCCATCTCGCCCCGGACCCGGCCCGAGCGGATCAGCAGCCGCGCGACCAGCGAGGCCAGCAGCAGGAAGGCGAAGAGCCCGTAGAAGAAGAAGGCCGAGGGGGAATGGAAACGGTCCATGGCTCAGCCTTTCGCTTGGCTCAGCGCCAGCATGGCGGCGCCGAGGCGGGACAGGAAATCGTCGCGACTTTCTCCGGTCTCGGGGCGCATGGGCTGGCCGAAGCGCACGGCGCAGTTCAGCGGCACCGGCAGGAAGGCGCCCTTCGGCAGGATGCGGTCCAGGTTCAGGATCCAGGCCGGCACGATCTCGGCCTGGGGCACGGCGCGGGCCAGGTGGAAGATGCCGGATTTCAGCGGCAAGAGCCGGGCATCGGTCAGGTTGCGCGTGCCCTCGGGGAAGAAGATCACGTCCTCGCCGCCCTGCAGCACCGTGGCGACGGTGGCGATGGGGTCGCCGCGGCGGCTGGCGGGGTCGCGGTCGATCAGCACGGCGCGAAAGACCGCGTTGGCGATCCAGGCCCGCAGGTCCGAGCGTTCCCAGTAATCGGCCCCGGCGACGGGGCGGGTGCGCAGCCGCTGCGCCGGAGGCAGCACCGACCACAGCGCCACGAAATCGGCGTGGCTGACGTGGTTCGCGACCAGGATGCGCGGCTGGCCCGAGGGCGGCGGCAGGTCGATGGCCCGCAGGCTCAGCAGGGCGCGGGCGGTCCCGACCAGCCCCGCACGAGTCAAGCGCACCGCCGTCGTCGCACTCATGCCACCTCTCCCACCGCCTTGGTTCTGCGGTCTTTCCTGCCATGAAAACGGGCGGATATGAAAGAGCCTGGGGCGGGCCTTGCGCTTGCCGTGTCGCCTCGGCCTGAGCTGCGTGTCGCGCGACCGGCGCGTCGGGGGGGGCGGCGGCGATGCTGACGCTGGACCTCTTTCCTTTGTCCACGGCAGGGGTGGGCGCGTTCCGCGCCGCGGCCGTCTCGGCCGGCGCCGGCCGTGGGCGCTGTCCCGAAGCCGGCGGGGGCCGGACGGAATACCGCCTCGGCATGATGCCCTGGCCGCGTATTGGACCGATTCCCCCGCGCCGTCAGGCGAAAGAGCGCGGTCCTGCGTCCGGCAGGGCCGCTGCGGGCGCGCCACCAACCGCGCGGGGTCGAGGGCGGGCGGAAACCCGGTTTCCGCACATCCGCCGAAAACCGTTTCCCTGGAATGGCCCCTTATGGGGCGATAAGCGGAGCCTTTTCGCAGCATATCGAAGGAGAACATTGTTCCGATCTGCGCGCCGCCTGGCCGCGCTTTCACAAAGCCTCGGCCGACTTCGGAGGCGCGCGCCGGCGGCCGGAAGGGGAACAACGACGCAAATCCTGGGGAAAGCCCGCGCAATGGCGCAGCGTCGGGGCGCGGCATGCCGCGCGGGCTTCTCGCGGCGGCGTTCTGCGGTTAAAGAGGCGCGGAACCATCGCGCGCCCGGCCAAGCCAGGATGAGAATGCCGCAGATCCATGACGCAGAACGGGCCGCGACGGCCGATTTCGCCATCCGGCTGGACGATCTGGGCTATGAGGTCGCGGACCGGCCGGTGCTGTCGGGGGTGACGCTGCATTCCTCGGCCCGGCGCATCGGCGTGGTCGGGCGCAACGGCTCGGGCAAAAGCACGCTGGCGCGGCTGCTGGCCGGGTTGCTGGCGCCGACCGGCGGCCGGATCCGCATCAACGGCCAGGACCTTTACCGCGACCGCCGCGCCGCGCTGGATACCGTGGGCATCCTGTTCCAGAACCCCGAGCACCAGATCATCTTTCCGCGCGTGTCCGAGGAAATCGCCTTCGGCCTGCGCCACCAGGGGCTGGACAAGGCGCAGGCGGCGGTGCGGGTCCAGGCGGTGCTCGCCGCCTTCGACAAGCCGCATTGGCACGACGCGCCGATCTCGGCGCTGTCGCAGGGGCAGAAGCACCTGGTCTGCATGATGGCGGTTCTGGCGATGCGGCCGAAACTGCTGATCCTGGACGAGCCCTATGCCGGGCTCGACATCCCGACGCGGCGCCAGCTGGCCCGCCACCTGCACCGGGCGGACACGCGGCTTCTGCATATCTCGCACGAGCCCGCCGATCTGGAAGCCTGCGACGAACTGTTCTGGCTGGACCGGGGCCGCATCGTGGCCCGGGGCGGGCCCTCAGAATTGCTGCCCGCCTTCACCGCCGAGATGATCCGGCTGGGGGACCTCGATGATCTCGCTGACCTCGCCGGTTGAGACCCGCGCCCATCGCTGGCCCGCCGGGCTGAAGCTGGGGGCGCTGTGCGTCGTCTCGACCGTGCTGTTCGTGGCGGGCGGGATCGCGGCGAACGGGATTGCGCTGGCGGCGGTGCTGGCGCTTTACGCGGCGCCGGGGCCGGCCTTTCTGCGCGCCGGCCTGCGCAGCCTGCGCGTGGTGCTGCCCTTCGTCGTGCTGCTGCTCGGCTGGCATGGGCTGACCGGCGACCTGCGGCAGGGGGTGCTGATCACGCTGCGCATGGTCACGCTGGTGGCGCTGGCCAATCTGGTGACGATGACCACGCCGCTGCAGGACCTGGTGGCGCTGATCCACCGGCTGACCGCGCCGCTGCGGCGGCTGGGGCTGCGGACCGGGGCGCTGGAGATCGCGATTCCGCTGGTCGTCCGCTTTACCCCGGTGCTGGTCCAGCGCGCCGAGACCCTGGCCGAGGCCTGGCGGGCGCGGTCCCGTCGGCGGCCGGGCTGGCATCTGGTGCTGCCGCTGACCTTGCAGGCTATGGACGACGCCGATCATGTCGGCGAGGCTTTGCGGGCGCGGGGTGGTGCCCTTGCCCCTTGGGAACAGGAATAGGAGAGGACATGGAACGCAATATCGCGCAGGTCGCGCTTTTCGCCGCCATGATCGCGGCGCTGGGGCTGGTGCCGCAGATCACGCTGGGCTTCGGCGTGCCGATCACCGCGCAGACGCTGGGCGTCATGCTGGCCGGCGCGGTGCTGGGCGCACGCCGCGGCGCGGCGGCGGCGGGGCTTTTCCTGCTGCTGGTGGCGCTGGGCCTGCCGCTGCTTGCCGGCGGGCGCGGCGGCCTGGGCGTCTTCGCCTCGCCCACGGCGGGCTTCGCGCTGGGCTTTCCGGTCGCGGCCTTCGCCACCGGGCTGTTCGTCGAGCATGTCCGGCTGCGCTCGGCCGGGCTGGCGGCGGGGCTGGGGGCGGTCTTCGGCGGCATCGTCGTGCTTTACGTCATGGGCGCGGGCGGGCTTGCGCTGGTCAGCGGCAAGTCCCTGGCCGAGGCGTTCAGGCTGGTCGCGGTCTTTGTCCCCGGCGACCTGCTGAAGGCGGCGATCACCGGCATGCTGGTGCAGGCGCTGGCCCGCGCCCGGCCGCAGACGCTGGCCTGGCATCGCCCCGCCGCCGGGGTGCGGACGCGGCTGTGACGCCCGCGGCCTTCGCCCCGGCGCGGCCCGGCGCGGTGCTGGGCTGCGGCGCGCGCGGGCAGAACGCGGCGGCGGTGGCGGCGCTCATCGACTGCCTGGCGTGGGGCCTGCCGATCCATGCGAGCCTGGCCGGCATCCGTGCCGATGGCGGTGTGCCGGGGGCGTGGCTGTGCTGCCAGAGCTCCGGCTCGGGCGGGCGGGTCAAGACCATCCGCCGCAGCCACGCCTCCTGGATCGCCAGTTTCGAGGTGAACCGCGCCGCCTTCGGCCTGTCGGCCCGGGACCGCTATGCGGTGCTGGGCCAGCTGGGCCATTCGCTGGCGCTTTACGCCGCGCTGGAGGCGCTGCATCTGGGCGCCGGCCTGATGGTGTTGGCGGGGGACAGCCCGCGCCGGCAGCGCGCGACCCTGGCCGAGGCGGGGGCGACGGTGCTTTACGCCACGCCCACGCAGCTGCACCGGCTGCTGCTGGCGGGGCAGGGGGTGCTGCCGGCGGTGGCGCATGTCTTTTGCGGCGGCGGCAGGCTGGATGCCGCCTGCCGGGCGGGCGTGGCGGCGCTGTGTCCCAATGCCGCGATCCGCGCCTTTTACGGTGCCTCGGAAACCAGCTTCATCACCATCGCCGATGCCGAGACGCCCGAAGGCTCGGTCGGGCGCGCCTATCCGGGGGTCGATCTGCGGCTGGACGCCGAAGGCCGGATCGCCGTCGCCAGTCCCTATCTTTTCCAGGGCTATGCCGAGCCTGACCTGCCCATGCCGCCGCGCCGGGACGGCCATCTGACGACCGGCGACATCGGCCGGCTGGACGACCGGGGCAACCTGTTCCTGCGCGGCCGCGAAAGCCGGATGGTGACGGTGGCCGACCGCAACCTGTTCCTCGAGGATGTCGAGGCGGTGCTGGCGGCGGCCTCCGCCCGGCCCTGCGCGGCGCTGGCGCTGCCGGATGCGCGGCGCGGCCATGCCGTGGTCGCGGCGGTCGAGGGCGCGGGCGACGACGCCTTGGCGGCCAGCCTGCGCCGCGCCTGCCGCGAGGCGCTGGGCGATCATGCCGCCCCGCGCCGCATCGTCTTCCTGGCCCGGCTGCCGCGGCTCGGGTCGGACAAGCCCGACCTGGCGGCGCTGGCCCGGCTGGTGGCGCCGTGACCGGGGCGGTCATCGTCGCCGCCCGGCGCAGCGCCGTGGTGCCGCGCGGCGGCGCCTTTCGCGGGCTTGAGATCCACCAGCTGGCCGCGCCGGTTATCGCCGACCTCTTGCGCGATGCCGGACTGGCGCCCGGCGCCGTGGACGAGCTGATCCTGGCCAATGCGCTGGGGGCGGGTGGCAATCCGGCCCGGGTGGCGGCGCTGGCGGCGGGCCTGCCGCAGCGGGTGGCGGGGCTGGGCATCGACCGGCAATGCTGCGGCGGCATGGATGCGGTGCTGCTGGCGGAGGCGCTGATTGGTTCCGGGCGGGCGCAGGTGGTGATCGCGGGCGGGGCCGAAAGCTATTCGCGCCGGCCGTTGCGGCTGCGCACCGACCCGCAGGGCGGGCCGCCCGCGGCCTATGACCAGCCGCCCTTCACCCCCTGGCCCGACCGCGACCCCGGCATGGCCGAGGCGGCCGAGGCCGTGGCCGCGCAGCTGGGCATTTCCCGCGCCCGGCAGGACGCCTGGACCATCGCCAGCCATGCCCGCGCGCTGGCCGCCCGGGACCGGCTGCGGGCCGAGATCACGGCCGTCGCCGGGGTGCGGGACGACCCTTTCGCCAGGCCGATGACGCCGCAGCTTTGCGCCCGCGCCAAGGTGCTGGCGGGCAGCGTCACCGCCGCCAACACCGCCGCCGCCGCGGATGGCGCGGGCTTTTGCCTGCTGGTCTCGGAGACCGTGGCGCGGCGACTGGCGACGCCCCGGCTGCGCATCCTTGCGGGCGCGACGCTGGGCGCCGATCCGGCGCTGCCCGGGCTGGCGCCGGTGCCCGCGATCCGGGCGGCGCTGGCGGACAGCGGGACATCGCCCGGCGACCTCGACGCCGTCGCGCTGATGGAGGCCTTTGCGGTCCAGGCCATCGCCTGCGCCGGCGAGACCGGCTTGCCCGAGGCGCGGATCAATACGGGTGGCGGCGCGCTGGCCCGCGGCCATCCCATCGGCGCCTCGGGCGCGATCGAGACCGTGCGGCTGTTTCACGACCTGACCCGGCCCGGCCAGCGCGGGCTGGCCGCGATCGCCGCCGCCGGCGGCCTTGGCAGCGCGCTGGTGCTGGAACGGCTCTAGCCGGGTGCTGAAAAAGTCAGTGCGGTAGGACAACGCGGGCGGTGAACGGGAAATCCGCCAAAAATAAGCCGAAAACGCTTCATTTTTCAGGCGGATCTTCGCTGGATCTAGAACGATTTCTGCTGCGCCGCCTGCTGGCGGGGCGCCGAAAGGATTGCGGGCCGGAGCCTTGGCGGCGTGTGCGCCGCGATCCGGCCGGAAATCCGAAGATTCCGGGTCGTTGGCCGGTTTGTCGCCAGGCCGCCGAAATGGTCCGTGCGACGGGGCGGGCTCGGCCGGGCATCAGGACATCGGTCCCGGATCCGGCCGATATGCCTTGTTTCGGGGCCGGTCTTCTCCGAAGCCGGAACGTCGCCCCGGCGCCCTTGGGGAAGCCGTTTTCGGCAGACCGCTCGGGGGACGGCGCTTGGCGCTTCCTCGGCCGGCGGCTAGAAACCGCGGAAGCTGGCGTATTCGGCCAGCGCCGCGCGTTCGGTGCGAAAGGCGTTCTCGGGCGCCTCGGGGTCCGGCCAACCCAGCGCGATGCCGCAGACCACCATCTCGTCCTCGGGCAGGGCCAGCAGGCGATGAACGGTCGGGCCGTAATTCGCCAGCGCGCCGATGCCGGTCGCGCCCAAGCCCTGCGCCTCGGCCGCCAGCAGGAAGCCCATCAGGCTCATCCCCAGGTCCATGAAGCCACCCTTGCCCATGGCCCGGTCTATGGTCACCACCACCCCCACCGGCGCGCCGAAGAAATCGTAGTTGCGCCGGAACTGCCGGCGGCGGCCGTCGAGGTCGCGCCGGCCGATCCCCAGCGCCTGGTAAAGCGCATAGCCCGCCGCCCGCTGCCGTGCCTTCAGCGCGGCCGGCATCGGCTCGGGGAACCAGGCATATTCCGCCGTCTCGGGCGTGCCGGCGTCGATCGCGGCCCGAAGCCCGGCGGTCAGGTCGGACAGCGCGGTGCCGGCCAGGACGTGGAAGCGGCCGGGCTGCAGATTCGCGCCGCTGGGGGCGGTGCGGGCCAGCCGGCAGATCTCTTCGACCAGTCCGCGGTCGACCGGACGGTCCAGAAAACCCCGGACCGAGCGCCGCCGCCGCATCAATTCGCTGAAACTGCCCTGCATCCCCTGCCTTGCCCGACGGCCCGAAAGCAGCGGCAGACTGTCGAAACCCGCCCGGGCGGTCAAGATGCCCGAGATGGGCCGAATGGCGGCGGGTCGGGTGGGCGCTGGTCGGGCGGCGGCGGGACATCGCCCATCTGGCGGTCGATCCAGCGCATCAGCAGGGCGACGATGCGCGCCTGCTCGGGCGCCGTCAGCGCCCGCCCGGCCGGCAGGCCGTGCCATTTCGCCAGGCAGGACCGGCAGCAGCTGCCGGTAGCGTGCTGGGCGACAAAGACCGGATGGCCGCGCATCGGCGTCTGCCGGCCGTCGTTGCGGGGCTGCGCCGGGGCCAGCCGCGCGGCGATGAAGTCGCCGGCGTGGCGGGCGATGGTGTCGCGCCCCTTGGCGTCGGCATAGGCCCGCTCGCGCGGGCCCAGCCGGAAGCGGCTGCGAAAGCGCGACTGCGCCAGCCGCCGGAAGAGGGCGTCGAATTCGTCCATGCCTTGCAGATAAGGCCCCGCGCCCGCCCCGCAAGGGCCGGGCGCGGCAGCGCGGCCCGGCGCCGGCCGTCAGGCGTAGCGTTTCGCCATCGCGGCCAGCGGCAGCGGCCGAAGCTTCGAGGCGTTGCCGGCGGTGCCGAAGGCCTCGAACCGGGCCTTGCAGATCTCGGTCATCATCGCCATGGCGGGCTTCAGATAGCCGCGCGGGTCGAACTCGGCCGGCTCTTCGCTGAGCTTCCGGCGGATCGCGGCGGTCATCGCCAGCCGGTTGTCGGTGTCGATGTTGACCTTGCGCACCCCGGATTTGATGCCGCGCTGGATCTCTTCGACCGGGACGCCCCAGGTCGGCTTGATGTCGCCGCCATAGGCGTTGATGATCTGCTGCAGATCCTCGGGCACCGAGCTGGAGCCGTGCATGACCAGATGCGTGTTCGGCAGCCGGCGGTGGATCTCTTCGATCACATGCATGGCCAGGATGGCGCCGTCGGGCTTGCGGGTGAACTTGTAGGCGCCGTGGCTGGTGCCCATGGCGACGGCCAGCGCATCGACGCCGGTGTCCTTCACGAATTGCTCGGCCTCGGCCGGATCGGTCAGCAGCTGGTCCTCGGACAGCTTGCCCTCGGCGCCGTGGCCGTCCTCCTGGTCGCCCATCCCGGTTTCCAGGCTGCCCAGAACGCCCAGTTCGCCCTCGACCGAGACGCCGCAGGCATGGGCCATCTCGACCACGCGGGCGGTGATGTCGCGGTTGTAGGCGTAATCGGCCGGGGTCTTGCCGTCGGCTTTCAGCGAGCCGTCCATCATCACGCTGGTGAAGCCGTTCTGGATCGCGGTGGCGCAGGTTGCAAGACCGTTGCCGTGGTCCAGATGCATGCAGATCGGGATGTCCGGAAAGGCGCGCGACAGGCCCTCGATCAGACCGGCCAGCACCAGGTCGTTGGCATAGGCACGCGCGCCCCGGCTGGCTTGCAGGATCACCGGGCTGTCCGTGGCCGCGGCGGCCGTCATCACCGACAGGCCCTGCTCCATGTTGTTGATGTTGAAGGCCGGGACGGCGTAGCCGTTCTCGGCCGCATGGTCGAGAAGCTGGCGCAGTGTGATCATGGCCATGGGGCGTTATCCTTTGCTGGCGAGATGGGAAAGAAGGGATTCGACCTCGTCCTTAGCACCGAAGAACAGGGGCGTCATCTCGTGCAGCGCGCGCGGCTGGCGGTCCAGGATCGGCCCGGTGCCGTCCGAGGCCAACCCGCCGGCCTGCTCGATCAGGAAGGCGATGGGGACGCATTCGTAGATCAGCCGCAGCCGGCCGTTCTCGTAGCCGGGACGGGCGTCGGCGGGATAGAGGAAGGCGCCGCCCTGCAGCAGGATGCGGTGCAATTCGCCCACGGCGGCGGCCAGCCAGCGCATGTTGAAGTCGCGCCCGCGCGGACCCTGCTTGCCCAGCCGCAGGTCGCGCAGCCAGGCTTGCAGCCCGGGTGGCCAGTGACGCTCGTTCGAGGCGTTGTAGGCGATGGTCGAGGCCGCGGGTTTCAGCCTGACCCCCTGCCGCGACAGGCGGAAGCAGCCGGCCTCGGCGTCGAAGGTGGCGATGTCGACGCCCGCGCCCAGCGACCAGCCGAAATCCAGCGAATGGCCGAAGCTGGCATAGCCCGCCGCCGCCACGGCGCGGCCCTTGCGCAGGAAACCCTCGGGCGCGGCGGGCAGGATGGAATAGAGCATGCCCAGCGGCGCGCCGATGCCGATGCTGCCCGAGCCGTCGATGGGGTCCATCGCCACGTCCCAGGCGCCGCCGGGGTTCAGGGTGATCACCTCTTCGGCCTCTTCGGACAGCACCCGGCCGACGCCGGCCCGGGCCAGCGCGTCCAGCATGTGGTGATGGGCGGCGACATCCAGCGCCTTCTGCCTGTCGCCGCTGTCGTTGGTGCCGACGATGGCCTCGGGGTCGCCGTGCAGGCGGCCGGCGGCCAGCCTTTGCGCCAGCGCAGGCTGCGCTGCGGCGATGACGAGGGTGACGGCGGCGGGACCGTCGCCGGTCAGCAGCTCCGGAAGCGGGCGGCCGGTGGCGGGGCCGTCGTTGGGCAGTTTCAGCATGTCCGGCCCCTGTTCCAGCGCGCGTCCGCCGTCCGCGCCGCGCCGTGGTGGTCGATGGTTCCAGGCGGGCGGGCGTGGCCCGCGCCGATGCCGGCTGCTCTCGGTGTCATGTCGTCCCTCCTTCGGGTCGTTGCTCGACGGTCGTCTGATTGTGGCGCGGCCAGTCGCTGATCTGCCGGGCGGCGAAGCGTTCCCGCAGCCATGTCGCCGCCGGCCCGCTGGGGCGCTGCTTGTGCCAGACCAGTTCCAGCGCCACCGGCCAGTCGGCGCCGTCGAACCGCAGCGGCGGGATCGCCAGCTCGTCCCGGACCGGCGATTCGCGGATGATGTGGTCGGGCACCAGCGCCCAGCCGATGCCGCGCCGGACCAGCTGCAGGATCACCCAGTGGCTTTCCACCCACCAGACCTCGGCGGCGGTGCGCAGGCGCTGCTTTTCCGGCCCCTCGCTGCGCACGGCGACCATCAGCTGGCGGTGGCGCTTCAGGTCCTCCCATTCCACCGCGCCCTGGGCCAGGGGGTGGTCCCGGCCGCAGACCAGCTGCAGCGGCACCCAGCCCAGGGTGCGGAAGCCGATCTCGGGCGGCAGCGCCTCCTGGCGCCACATCACGCCGATGTCGGCCTTGCCGTCCAGGATCAGCCGGCTCACGTCCTCCATCATCGGAAACAGCAGTTCCAGCTCGACATGCGGGAAATGGGCGGCGAATTCGGCCAGCAGCGCGGCCAGCACCGCCTCGGGGTAGAGCTCGTCCACGGCGACGACCAGGCGGCTTTCGACATGGGCCTCGAAACTGGCGGCGACGCCGATCAGATGCGCGCGCCGGTCCAGCACCACCCGCGCCTCGGCCAGCAGCCGCTCGCCCGCGGGCGTCAGCACCGGGTTGCGGCCCTGGCGGCTGAACAGCGCCACGCCCAGGTCCTCTTCGAGGTTCGAGATCTGGGTGCTGATCGCCGATTGCGCCTTGCGCAGCGCCCGGCCGGCAGCCGAGAACGAACCGTGCTCGGCTGCGGCGGCAAAGGCCTCCAGCTGTTCCAGCGTCACCGTCATCTATCTGCCGATCAGATGGTATCCAACTTTGCATCCCGGGAAATACAGATAGAAAACGTCCGAGGCAATGACGGAGAATCACCATGACCATGCGCAGCTTTCCGGATCGGGTCCGCCATGCGGTCAGCTTCGAGCTGATCGGGCTGGCGATCGTCACCCCGCTGGCGGCCTGGCTCTATGACAAGCCGGTGCTCGACATGGGCGTGGTCGGCGTCGGCGCGGCGACGCTGGCGACGGTCTGGAACTTCGTCTTCAACCTGGGCTTCGACCACGCCATGCGGCGCTGGGCCGGCGACGTGCGCAAGGCGCTGCGCCACCGGCTGCTGCATACCGTCCTGTTCGAGCTGGGGCTGCTGGTCATGCTGCTGCCGCCGATGGCTTGGTACCTGGGCATGACGCTGTGGCAGACGCTGCTTCTGGATCTGTTCATCGTCGCCTTCTACCTAGTCTACAACTTCGTCTTCAACGTCGCCTACGACCGGCTCTTTCCGCTGCCCCGGGCGGCGGAAGGCCAGCCGGCCTAGCCAGGGTCGCAGGCGATCTCGTCCAGCAGGAAGGCGCGGAACTTGCGGATCGCGGGGCGGTTGCGCCGGCCCTTGGGATAGACCAGCCAGAAGCTGCGGCCGTTCGGCGCCACCAGCGGAAAGGGCTGGATCAGGCTGCCGGTCGCCAGTTCGAAGCGAAAGAAGCGCGGGGTCAGCAGCGCGACGCCATAGCCTTCCAGCGCCGCCCGCGCCTCGTGCAGGTCGGTGGACAGCGTCAGCCCGGGCTTGGGCGGGGTTTCCCAGAACTCCACCCCCGCCGCCTGCATCCACACCGCCCAGTTCGGGTCCTGCCGGTCCAGCAGCGGCAGTTTCAGCAGGTCCGCGGGTTGGCGCAGGTCGAGCTTTTTTGCCAGCGCGGGCGAGATCATGGGCGTGTATTCGATGGGCATCAGGCAATGCGCCTCGAGCCCCGGCCAGTCGCCCTCGCCGGCGCGGATGGCGACGGTGATGTCCTCGCGGCCGAAATCGACCAGGGTGTCGCTGGTCTCCAGCCGCACGGCCAGGTTCGGGTGATGCATCTGGAACTTGCCCAGCCGCGGCGACAGCCAGGCCCCGGCAAAGGTCGGCACGGTCGAGATCGACAGCGTCGAGACCGCATCCGCCGAGGGGTCGGCATAGGCCTCGCGCAGCATGTCGAAGGCGTCGACGGTCGGCCGCGCGAACAGCGCCCCGGTCTCGGTCAGTGCGATCCCGCGCGGCTTGCGCAGGAACAGCGGCGTCGCCAGCCGCTCTTCGAGCAGGCGGATCTGATAGCTGACGGCGGCCTGGGTCATGCCCAGCTCCTGCGCGGCGCGGGTAAAGCTCAGATGCCGGGCCACCGCCTCGAAGGCGCGCAGGGCGGCAAGCGGAGGAATGGACATAAGGCTGCCTTATGGATAGGTGCCGAGGCTTTGTTGGCCATCGCCGCGCGAAGCTAGCATGATCGGGTCGTGGATCAACCACCACCGCCGAAAGGAGGGCGAGATGCCCGACAATTCCGCATATAACCGGCAGGTCAGCCCTTTGCCGGGCCTGATCCGGCTGGTCCTCGGTGTGCTGCGCCGGGATAAGCCCACCCTATCCGTCTGCCCCGACCGGATGGCGGCGCTGGACGATCCGGCGACGCGCAAGGCCCTGGCCGACCTGCCGGCGCATCTGCTGCGCGACATCGGCGTGCCCGACATGCGCAGCACCGAGGCCGCCCCGCCGCAAGAGGGCGACGCCCTGCGCCGTCACCTGTGGTAAGACCGCTGCCCGGCTGCCGAAAAGGACCTCCGAGAGGCGGTCGGGGCGGAAAATCGTTCCGGGTCCGACCAGGATCGGCCGGACAGCAGGCCATTTTCGGGCGATCCCAGACGACCTTCCCGCTTCTTTGCCATTCTGCCGCGTCGCGGAGATTGTTCGGCAGGCTGCTAGTCCCGCCGCTCGGCCAGGGCCACGATCTCGGCGTGGCTGAGCCCCAGGCGGCGGCGCAGCCCGTCGCGGAAGGCCCGGCGCATGATGCGGCGATAGCGCGCCGCGTCGGGCCCGTAGTGTCGCGCCCGGCGGTGCCATTTCAGCGCCAGCAGCGGCAGCAGCGGCCAGAACCACGGCCCCGCCGCCACCCGATAGGCCAGAAGCGTGTTGCGGTGGATGTAATACACCTTCCACAGCGGCCGCAGCACCATATGGCCGCCGGTATGCACGGCGCCGGTGTCGTGCTCGAAACGCAGTTCCGGCAGGAAGCCGATGCGCAGTCCCTTGCGCCGCATCTCCAGCGTATAGAGCTGGTCGTCGCCATAGATGAACAGCCGCTCGTCCGGATAACCCGCCCGCGCGAAACAGGCCCGCGACAGGAACAGGCCGACGAAGGAGCTCATGTCGATCTCGACCGGATCCGAGCCGGCGTCGTAGGTCCGGTCGTCGATGTAGAAGCCGCCGCGGCCGCCGCCGACCAGGGTGCGCAGGAATTCGGGCAGCCGCCAGAACGGGTTGCGATAGGGCCGGTTCATCTCGCAGACCTGGCCCGAGGGCGTCAGCACCGCCGCCCCCAGCGCGTCCCAGCCGCCCAGGTCCAGCGCCCGGAACCGCGCCATCGTGCCCGGGAACGGGCGGCCGTCGTCGTCCATGACCACGATCCAGTCGGGGTCGTGGTGCTGGACCAGCTGGCGCAGGCCATGGGCGAAGCCGCCGGCGCCGCCCAGGTTCTCGGGGCTGCGCATGACGACGAAACGCGGGTCGTCCACGCTTTCCAGATAATCCCCGGTGCCGTCGGTCGAGGCGTTGTCGAAGACCAGCACATGGTCCAGGTCCTCGGCCAGCAGCCGGGCGATGGTGACGCGCAGCTTCTCTTGCCGGTTGTGGGTGACGACCAGGGCGGCGATTCGCAGGCGGTCGCGATCCGGCAGGTCTGGGCTTGCGCGCATCTGGGGCTTTCGTCCTTTCTGGCGCCTTCGCCGGCAGGGCCGGGCCGCGCTGCGCGGCCTGACTAGCGGATCGCCGCCGGCCGAACAAGCAGCGGGCGCGGAAAATGCGCGGCCGGTTCAAGGAAACGCTTGCAATGCGGTGCGAATTCCGGCATGCCGGCTCTGTTCACGCTGTTGCGAGAACGCAGTTTGATGTCCGGGCCCCTCTGGCGGACGTGGCGGCACGTTCGTGATGTCGGCATCGATCTTTGACCAGCCGCCTGGAACTTTTTCACATGACGCAGGGAAGCAATCCTCTTTCGGGGAGCGGCATCGGTGGCCGGGCGCCTCGCCCCACCGTGCAATATTTCACTTGGGCCTTCATCGTCACCGTCCTTGGACTGGCGCTTGGCGCCTTCCTGGGCTGGGAGTCGACCGGAACGGTCGGCGGCACGCTGTCCGTTTTCTTCATCTGCGCCGTGCTCGCGGTGCTGGAAATCTCGCTGTCCTTCGACAATGCGATCGTGAATGCCAACAAGCTCAAGGACATGACGCCGGTCTGGCAGCGGCGCTTCCTGACCTGGGGCATCATCATCGCCGTCTTCGGGATGCGGATCATCTTTCCGCTGCTGATCGTGGTCATCGCGGCCAAGATCGGGCCGTGGCAGGCCATGGTGCTGGCGGCGACGCAGCCGGACGAATATTCGCGCATCATGCATGACGCGCATCTGCCCATCGCGGCCTTCGGCGGCACCTTCCTGATGATGGTCGGCCTGTCGTTCTTCTTCGACCACGAAAAGGACGTCCACTGGGTCAAGTGGCTGGAAGACAAGATGCAGCGCTATGCCACCATCCGCGGCATCGAGGTCGCGGTGGTGCTGGTGACGGTGCTGATCTTCTCGCGCTTCCTGGAGGGGGCCGAATCGCAGGTCTTCTTCAGCTCGGCGATCTGGGGCCTCCTGACCTTCCTGCTGGTCGAGGTGCTGGGCGGGCTGCTGGACAGCAGCCAGCAGACGCTGCAGGCCGGCGCCAAGGGCGGTCTGGGCGCGTTCCTGTATCTGGAAGTGCTGGACGCGTCCTTCAGCTTCGACGGCGTGATCGGCGCCTTCGCGCTGACGCACAACCTGTTCGTCATCGCCATCGGCCTGGGCATCGGCGCCATGTATGTGCGCTCCATGACCATCATGCTGGTCGATCGCGGCACGCTGGCCGAATACCGCTTCCTGGAGCATGGCGCCTTCTATGCCATCATCGCGTTGTCGGTCATCATGTTCGTGCAGCCGCTGGTGCATATCCCCGAGGTCATCACCGGCCTGGGCGGTGCGACGCTGATCGGCATCTCGTTCTGGTCCTCGATCCGCTGGAACCGTCACAACCACAAGGCGTAAGCCGCGCATAACCCGATCCCGGCCGCCGCCCCGCAAGGGCGGCGGCCTTTTTGCTGCGCCGATTTTCTGCTAGGGTCGCAGCCAAAGGAAAGGTCGCCGCTTGCGTTATCTCGTTGCCCTGGTTCTTGCCGCCGTCCTTCTGGCGCTGATCTGGTTCGCCGCCGGCTGGTGGCGCGGCAAGGCCGTCGCCGATACCGGCGCGGATGTGCAGGTGCTGTACCAGGTGCCCCGGGCGCTGCCCGAAGGGCCGCTGCGGGTCTATCACCTGGGCCACAGCCTGGTCGGGCGCGACATGCCGGCGATGCTGGCGCAGATGGCCGGGCAGGGTCACGACTACGCGTTGCAGCTGGGCTGGGGCGCGGCGCTGAGCGAGCATTGGCGCGGTCCGGAGGCGGTCAACGGCTATGCCCAGGAAAACGCCACCCCGCATCACCGCGAGGCGCATGAGGCGCTGGAAAGCGGCGCATACGACGCCTTCGTCATGACCGAGATGGTGGGGCTGAAGGACGCCATCGCCTACAAGGACAGCCGCAACGCGGTCGGAAAATGGGCGGCCGAGGCTGCCGCCCGCAACCCTCAGGGCCAGATCTTTCTTTACGAAAGCTGGCATCCGCTCGACGACCCCCAGGACTGGCTGGCCCGGTTGCCGGAGGATCTGGAAACCATGTGGAAGCCCGACCTGTTGTGGCCGGCCGCCCGCGCTGCCGGCAAGCCGGTCTGGCTGATCCCGGCCGGGCAGGTCATGGCGGCCGTGGTGCGCGAGGCCGAGGCCGGCGGCATCGCCGAGCTGACCGCGCGCGAGCAGCTTTTCGCCCGCAACCCGGACGGCTCGCTAGACACGATCCATCTCAACGACCTGGGGACCTATATCGTGGCGCTGACGCATTACGCGGTGCTTTATGGCCGCAGCCCCGTCGGCTTGCCGGCGGCGCTGGCCAAGGCCGATGGCAGCCCTGCGCACGCCCCGTCCCCGGAACTGGCGCGGCGGCTGCAGGACATCGTCTGGCAGGTGGTGCGCGCCCAGCCGCTGACCGGGATTGCCCCGTAAACCCGAAGGCTCTATGCCGGGCGGGTTGAAAGAATGCCCATTGCGCATGTCGGCGATTGCGCGCCTTTTGCGGGCATCTGCCTTTGCTGCCAGGGGGTTCCGATGCTGACCGGATTGGTGCTGTTCTATGTCGGTGCGGTGCTGTTTCTCAACGGCCTATGGCTGTTGGGCCGGATCGCGGACCGCGAGATCGTGGTGATCAACCTGGTCACCGCGCTGGTCTCGGGGGCTTCGGTGCTGCACGACGCCTTCGGCGCCGGCGCTTCTGCGGCCAGCATCCGCAACGGCGCGCTGAGCCTTTTGTTCTGCACCACCTATCTGTGGGTCGCCTACAACCGCTTCTCCGGCGCCGACGGCCGCGGCTTGGGCTGGTTCAGCCTGTTCGTCGCCATCACCGCCGTGCCGGTGACCCTGCGCGCCCTGGCCGACGCCGGCAGCGCCACCGAGCTGTGGCTGGCGCTGAACTGGGCGGTCTGGGGCGTCCTTTGGTTCATGTATTTCCTGCTGCTGGCGCAGGGCCGCCCGATCCAGCGGCAGACCGCCTGGGTCACACTGCTGGCCGGGATCTTCACCGGCTGGCTGCCCGGCTTCCTGCTGCTGGACGGGCTGATCTGATCACCAGAACAGATGTGCCTCGTCGATGGCGCGGCGCCAGAAGGCGTCGCGGTCCGATTCCGGCACCCAGCCCAGCAGCCGCTTGGGCTTCTGGTTGTCGAAGGGCGACAGGTGCCCGCGCGATTTCCAGTCGGCGAGCGAGGCCGGCGTCGCACCCTTCCTGCGCAAGGCATAGCGTTTCAGCCCCTGCTTGCCGGCATCGACCGCCCAGAGCGCGGTCAGGTTCGAGCCGCTGACCTTCAGCCGGGCCCCGGTGCGGGCGTGGATCGCGTCGAAATAGTCGCGGCCCGAAAACATCGGGTCGCCGATCAGGTTGAAGTCCTGGCCCAGGGCCTCGTCGCGGTCCATCATCGCGATCAGCCCGTCCGAGACGTCGTCGGCCAGCACGAAGGGCAGGATATTGCGGCCGTTGCCCCACAGCCGCACGGCGCCGGCGCCGTGCCAGCGGCCGATGCCCCAATGCTGCAAGGGCCCGCCGTCGCCCAGCACGATGCCCGGCCGGGCGATCACCAGCCGCAACCCCTGCGCCTGCATGGCCAGCAGCCGCCTTTCGCCCTCGGCCTTCGAGCGGGCATAGATGTTGCGGGTCTCCATCTCGCCGAAACCGGTGGCCTCGGTGATGGTCCGGCCGGGGTCCGACATGTCGTATGAGGCGATGGTGCCGGTATGGATCAGCCGGCCGATGCCGGCGCGGATGGCGGCGCGGCCGATGCGCTCGGTCGTGGCCACGTCGTTGTCCAGCGCCGCCTGCCAGCTCTTGTCGGTCGATTTGGCCAGGTTGAAGACCACGTCCATCCCGGCCATCGCCTCGGCCAGCCCATCCTCGTCGCGCATCGAGACGCCATGGGTCTCGACATGGTCGGCCAGGTCGGGGAAGGGCCCGTTCTTCCCGCGCGAGACGACGCGCACGTCATGCCCGCGCTCGACCAGCCGCCGGGTCAGGTTGCGGCCGATGAAGCCGGTGCCGCCGATCACCATGACGCGCGGCTGCGGCGTGCCGATGGGCCGCGCCGGCACCGGCGGCAGCGCCGGCAGCCGATCCAGCGCCTCGCCGATGCCGGCCATGACGGCGCGCGCCGCATCGGGCGCGAAGCGCGGGTCGGGCCGGCCGCTGCGGATGCCGTCGTAGAAGGCGGCCACCGTGGCCCGGAAGCTCAGCCCATAGGGGCTTTTCTGGTTCAGCGACGCCGCCTGCCGGACGGCGTTCCGCACCCCCTCGCGCAGATGGGCGCCCGAGCGGCCCAGTTCCTTCAGCAGCGGGTTCAGCACCAGATCGGCGGTGTTGTCGCGCGCCACCACCAGCGTGTCGGCGGCGAAATCCATCCGCGCCATGCCCGATGAGCCG
The DNA here is from genome assembly GCF_900005615.1 of Paracoccus aminovorans. Taxonomy (NCBI): domain Bacteria; kingdom Pseudomonadati; phylum Pseudomonadota; class Alphaproteobacteria; order Rhodobacterales; family Paracoccaceae; genus Paracoccus; species Paracoccus aminovorans. Next base: position 41,611 of record NZ_LN832562.1, read on the forward strand.
CGCAGCGTCACCGAGCGGTCGTCGAAGGTCTCGACCAAGGACAGGGCGATGGTCACGTCGACGTTGCCCGCGTGGGCCAGGATGCGCCAGCTTTGCGGGCGCTGGTCGCCGCCGGGCAGGGTGATCCACTGGCCCAGGCTGACATGCTCGATCTGCAGCGGGCCGAGAAGGTCGGTCGCCAGCGAGAAGGGGTGCGGACCCAGCTCCAGAAGCAGGTTCGGCGTCTCGCGCAGCATCCACAGGCTGTAGGGCCCCGACCGCAGCGGCACCAGCGGCAGCGCCCAGTTGATCTGCGCGCTGCTGACCAGGCCCAGATCGCCGGTGCTCTTGGCCGCCTTCAGCTTCTCATAGGACGGCAGCGCCAGGAAGTTGTGGCAGGCGCCCAGGTGCCGGCCGCTGGCGCGGGCGGCTTCGGCCATGGCGTCCACTTCCTCGACCGACAGCGCTACCGGTTTTTCGACCAGCACATGCAGCCCCGCGCCCAGGCATTTCACCGCAAGGTCGCGGTGCAGGTTCGGCGGCGTCAGGATATGCACCACGTCGCAGACCCCGGCCTCGATCATCTGGTCCAGGTCGGTGAAGGCGGCGATGCCATAGCCCGAGGCCAGCGCCTCGGCCGCGTCGCGGGCCGGGTCGCAGACCGCGACCAGCCGCGCCCCGGGCGCAGCCTTGATCGCATCCGCATGCCACGAGGCGATGTAGCCGGCGCCGATAATGGCGACGCGCAGGTCCGAGGTCATTGCAAACTCCTATTTGTACTCGATAATCCGCATATCGTCGCCCCTTCGGCGACGGCGGTGGAATGTCAGCATCCCCAAGAGGTTGGGGATCTTGGCCAGCGTCAGCAGCGCCGCCTGGTGCAGCGCCATCGGCTTGCCGGCAAGTCCGCGCCAGGTCTTCCAGAACGAAAGCCCGTAGAGCGCCAGCACCAGCACCGAAAGCCAGGCGCTGGTGAACAGGCCCAGCAGGAAAAGCAGCGGCAGCACCAGTCCATAGACCCAGACCCGCCGCTGCTCGCGCTTGAAATGCGGCGGATGCATGGCGCCGACCTGGGCGAAGCCATGGCCGTTCCTGATTGTGCGCTGCCACCACTGGCCGAAACGGGTCATGGCGGCGTCGTGCCAGGTCATCTGCACCGGCAGCCGCTCCAGTTTCCAGCCGGCCTTGCCGATGCGCAGGCAGAATTCGTCGTCCTCGGCCGCGATCACCGTCGGGTCGAAGCCGCCGACCTGGCGAAAGGCCGCGACCCGCACCATCATGTCGCCGCCGCAGGCCACGATAGGGCCGGCGGGGCGGCGCCAATCGACCTCGCACATCTGGTTGTAGACGGTGGCGGTGGGCTGGATCTCGCCCCGCCAGCCGGTCACGATGCCAAGCCGCGCGACGGCCTGCATGGCGGCGACGCCCGCATCCAGCCAGTCGGCCTCGACCCGGCAGTCGCCGTCGACGAATTGCACCAGGTCCAGTTCGCCCCCGGCCAGCAGCGCCTCGGCCCCGGCATTGCGGGCGCGGGCGGCGGTGAAGGGGGTCGTCGTGTCCAGTTCGACCACCTCGACGCCGAGCGACCGGGCGAAAGCCACGGAATCGTCGCGCGAGCCGCTGTCGACATAGACCACGCGGTCGCACAGCGGCACCAGCGAGCGCAGGCAGGCTTTCAGCCTGTCGCCTTCGTTGCGGCCGATGGCCACCGCACCCAGCGTCGGACGGTGCATGATTCCCCCGGATTGACGCAACCGACGGCAGATTAGCCGCGAGACGGCCGTTTCTGCAATGCGGCGGGGCCTGTCGTTATGGGCAAGTGGTTAATGCGCCGCGCGCTCGCGGCGCAGGCTTTGCCGGGCCAGGGCCGAGATCAGGTCGGTCTGGGTGACGATGCCGACGATGCGCCCGCCGTCCAGCACAGGCACGGCATGGCAGTCGCCCGAGGCGAGCATCGGCAGCAGCGTCGCGATGGGGCTGTCCGGGGCGACATGCGGCGGATCGGTCTGCATGATCTGTCCGGCCCGCGCCGCCGTGCCCGAGCGGCCCAGCAGGTCTGTCATGGCCGAAAGCAGCCGGCGGTCGTGGCGAAAGGCGTCCTCGCGCGCGCGGCGGATCAGGTGGATCTGGAAGATCACGCCGCGGAACTGGTCGCCGTTCTCGACCACCGGGACCGAGGTGAAGCCATGCTCGCGGAAAATGTCCGCGACCACGGACAGGCGGGTCTGCGGCCCGACGGTCACCAGGTCGCGCGACATGACCTCGGCCACGGTCAGCGGCCCGGCGTGGTGGCTGGCGGCTTGCAGCTCGGCGGCGCCGATCAGCCGGGCCAGGTCCTCGACGCCCAGGTTCAGCGACTGGCGATAGCGTTGCAGGATCTCGGTCAGCTCGGCCTCGGACAGGCCCAGCCGCTCCATGGCCGGATGGTCGGCGGTGCCATGCGGGCCGGGGTCCTCGAAATGCCGGAACGGATAGCGCCGGCCGGTCGCCCGGGCGTAGAGCATGGCGATCACCACCAGCGCCACCGTGCCGGCCAGCACCGGCGCGACAACGAAGCCGAAGCCCTGCTGCTGAATCGCCTCGGGGTTCAGCGCCGCAGTCATGGCGACGGCGCCGGCGGGCGGGTGCACGGCGCGCAGCGGCACCATGATCGCGATGGTGGTCCCGACCGCCAGCGCGATGCGCCAGGCCGGATCGGGCACCAGCAGGCAGGCGATCACGCCAAGGACCGCAGCGGCGACATTGCCCACCACCGCCGACCAGGGTTGCGCCAGCGGGCTGTTCGGCACCGCAAAGACCAGCACCGAGGTCGCCCCGAAGGGCGCGATCATATAGAGCCCCAGCCGCAGGTCGGTCGCCGGCGACAGCAGGAACAGCCCCGAGATCCCCAGCCCGACCAGCGCCCCGATTCCCGCCCGCAGCGCTTCGCGCGGCGAGCCGGGGGCGATCGCCGGCCCCAGCGCCAGGGCGATCCGGTGCAGCATGGTCCCGGCCGGTTTCGTCATTGCGCACCTTTTCCGATCTGCCCTGCAAATGGGCAGCTGATGCGCGTCATTGTCGCATCGACGACCCGCTGACAAGCCCGCGCGGTCCCGCAAACGCAGATTTTGCCATGGGAATCCTCTATGAATTGATCGACAACCACAGGGATCGCAAAGCGGCCGCAGTCGGAGGAATCGGGATGAGGATCGACCTGAACAGCGACCTGGGCGAGGGCTATGGCGCCTGGAGCATGGGCGACGATGCCGCCATGCTGGACATCGTCAGCTCGGCCAATGTGGCCTGCGGCTTTCACGCCGGCGACCCGCTGACCATGCTGGCCACGGTGCGCGAGGCGACGGCGCGCGGCGTCGCCATCGGCGCGCATGTCTCCTACCCCGACCGGGTGGGCTTCGGCCGCCGGCCCATGGACGTGACCCATGCCGAGCTGGTGGCCGACGTGATCTATCAGATCGGCGCACTGCAGGGCATCTGCGCCGCCGCCGGCACCCGCGTCACCTACGTCAAGCCGCATGGCGCGCTTTACAACACCATCGCCACCGACGCCCGCCAAGGCGCGGCGGTGATCGAGGGCATCCGCGTCGTCGATCCCGCGCTTGCCCTGATGGGTCTGGCCGGCACGCCGATCCTGGCCCAGGCGGCCGAGGCCGGCCTGCCCACCATCGCCGAGGCCTTCGCCGACCGCGGCTATCGCCCCGACGGACAGCTGGTCTCGCGACGCGATCCCGGTGCGGTGTTGCACGACCCCGAGGCCGTCGCCGCCCGAATGCTGCGTCTGGCGACCGAGGGGGCGATCGAGGCGGCGGACGGCTCGCTCCTGCGGCTGCGCGCCGACAGCATCTGCGTGCATGGCGACAGCCCCGGAGCCGTCGCCATGGCCGTCCGCATCCGCGCCGTGCTGGTCGAGAACGGCGTCACCATCGCCCCCTTCGCCCCGGGCGCGGCATGACCCCCGACATCGCCATCGCCCGCGCCGCCCGGCTATCCTGCCGCAACGCCCCCCCGCGCCCCACGGCGGGGCTGGCGCCGGGCTTTACCCAATGCAACCTGATCGCGCTGCCCCGGGACTGGGCCTGGGACTTCCTGCTGTTCTGGGCCTGCGGCGTGACCCCGCAGGCGGCGCTGATGGCGTCGAGGCCGCCCTTTGCCATCACCCATGCGCCGGGACACATGTTCATCACCGACGTGCCCGACACGCATTGGCAGGTATGAGCATGCGCTTCCTGCCCATCGGTCCCCGCACCCTGCTCGCGGAACTGGACGACCTCGACCAGACGCTGGCGCTGTTCGACGCGCTTCTGGCCGATCCGGTGCCCGGCGTCTCCGAGATCGTCCCGGCCGCGCGCACGCTGATGATCCGCACCGCGCCGGGCGTGGCCGCCGACGGCCGGCTGGCCGGTGCGGTCCTGGCCCGCCAGCCGGCCCCCGGCACGCCGCCCGCCGCCCGCGCCAGCGAGACGGTCGAGCTGCCCGTGACCTATGACGGCGCGGACCTGGCCGATGTCGCCGCCCATATGGGCCTGACCGAGGCCGAGCTGAATGCCGCCCATCAAGAGACCACCTGGCAGGTCGCTTTCTGCGGCTTCGCGCCGGGCTTTGCCTATATGACCTGCGACGATCCTCGCTTCGACCTGCCGCGGCGGGCGACGCCGCGCACCCGCATCCCGGCGGGTTCGGTGGCGCTGGCCGGGCGCTTCTGCGGCGTCTATCCGCAGGAAACGCCGGGTGGCTGGCAGTTGATCGGCCGCACAGCGGTGCCGATGTGGGACCTGTCGCGCGACCCACCGGCGCTGCTGCGCCCCGGCGTGCGCTGCCGTTTCGTCGCGCGCAAGGCTGAGGTCCGCCCCTCGGCCGCCATCCCGCAGCCGCAACCCGAGCAGGGCCTGCGCGTGCTGTCCACCGCCTTTCCCATCGTCTTTCAGGACGAGGGGCGGCCGGGGCAGGGCGGGCAAGGGGTTTCCGCCTCGGGGGCGCTGGACATGGGCGCGCTGCGCAGGGCCAATCGCGCCGTCGGCAACCCCTCGGACGCGCCGGCGCTGGAGATCACCCTGGGTCCCGTCCGGCTGCGGGCCGACCGACCCATGGTGCTGGCGCTGACCGGCGCGACCCAGGCCAGCGTCGCCGGTCACCTCATCCCGCGCGGTGCGGCTTTCGCGGTGGATGCGGGCGACGAGATCAGCATCGCTCCGCCCGGCGCGGGCATGCGCAGCTATCTGGCCCTGCGCGGCGGGTATCGGGCTGCGCCGGTGCTGGGCTCGGCTGCGACCGATACGCTGGCCCATGTCGGTCCCGAGCCGATCATCCCGGGCGCGGTTCTGACCCCGGCGAACCGTCCCGCCACCGCCACGGCCGTGCCGGAACCCGAACCGCCGCTGCCGAAAGCCGGCGATCTGGTGGAACTGCCGGTGACCCTCGGCCCGCGCACGGATTGGTTCACGCCCAAGATGGTCCGACATTTCCTGGCTCAGGAATGGCTGGTCACGCCGCAAAGCTCGCGCGTGGGCATCCGCCTGCAGGGCGCGCCGGTCACGCGCGAGGACGCGCGCGAACTGCCCTCGGAAGGCGCCGAGACCGGCGCCGTCCAGATCCCGCATTCCGGCCAGCCGGTGCTGTTTCTGGCCGACCACCCGCTGACCGGCGGCTATCCGGTCATCGCCACGCTGCGCCCCGAGGCGCTGGACCTCGCCGGCCAGATCCCGCCCGGCGCCCGCATCCGCTTTACCGCCGCCCACGACTTCGCCCCGATCACGCTACGGAGGCCCGCATGACGCTTTTCGCCACCGGCCCGACCCGGCCGATCAACCGCCTGCTGATCGCGAACCGCGGCGAGATCGCCGTCCGCATCATCCGCGCCTGCCGCGACGAGGGCATCCGCTCCGTCGCCATCTATGCCGACAGCGACCGCGACGCGCTGTTCGTCCGCATGGCCGACGAAGCCCATGCCTTGGGCGGCGACAAGCCCAAGGAAACCTATCTCGACGCCGGCAAGATCATCGCCATCGCCCGCAAGGCGGGCGCCGATGCCATCCATCCCGGCTATGGCTTCCTGTCGGAACGGGCCGATTTCGCGCAGGCCGTGCAGGACGCCGGGCTGATCTGGATCGGCCCCGACCCGAAGGTGATCGAGGCGCTCGGCGACAAGATCGAGGCCCGCCGCATTGCCGAAACCGTCGGTGCGCCGCTGGTCGCCGGCACCCCCGGTCCGGTCGAAACCCCGGCCGAGGCGCTGGCTTTCGCCAAGCAGCACGGCCTGCCCATCGCCATCAAGGCCGCTTTCGGCGGCGGCGGGCGCGGCATGAAGGTCGCCTGGCGGCTGGAAGAGGTCGAGGAGCTGTTCCAATCCGCCACCCGCGAGGCCGAGGCCGCCTTCGGCCGCGGCGAATGCTTCATCGAGCAATTCCTCGACCGCCCGCGCCATGTCGAGGCGCAGGTGCTGGCAGACCGGCACGGCACCGTCAAGGTGCTGGGCACCCGCGACTGCACCCTGCAACGCCGCAACCAGAAGCTGATCGAGGAGGCGCCCGCGCCCTTCCTCACCGACGAACAGCGCGCCCGCATCCACGATTCCGCCCGCGCCATCTGCGCCCATGCCGGCTATTCCGGCGCCGGGACGGTGGAATACCTGCTCTCGGCCAATGGCACGATCTCCTTCCTCGAAGTGAACACGCGGCTTCAGGTCGAACATCCGGTGACCGAGGAAACCACCGGCATCGACCTGGTGCGCGCCATGATCCGCGTCGCGCAAGGCGCAAGGCTGGCCGACGAGACCGTGCCCGAACCGCGCGGCCATGCCATCGAGTTCCGCATCAATGTCGAGGACCCCGCGCGCGGCTTTCTGCCCACGCCCGGCCCGGTCGAGGTCTTCGATGCGCCCTCGGGGCCGGGCGTCCGGCTGGACAGCGGCGTGGCCCAGGGCTCGGTGGTGCCGGGCAGCTTCGATTCGTTGATGGCCAAGCTGATCGTGACGGGCGCCACCCGCGCCGAGGCCCTGCAACGCGCCGTCCGTGCGCTGCGCGAGTTCCACATCGAGGGCGTCGCCTCGGTGCTGCCCTTCGACCGCGCCGTGGTCGAGGCGCCGGATTTCCGTGCCGAGGACGGGAATTTCCGCGTCCATACCCGCTGGATCGAGACCGATTTCGCCGAGACCCTGGCCCAGGCGGTCGCGCCCCACGCCCGCGTCGCCCCGGTGCCGCCGGCGCCGCTGCTGCGCCTCGCCATCGAGATCGACGGCCAGCTGCATGAATTGGGCCTGCCCGGCAACCTGCTGGCGCAGATGCCGCAGGGCACGGCGGTCGGTGAAACCGCCCCCGAAGCCGATGCCGCCGCCCTGACCGCCCCCGTCGCGGGCACGCTGACGCTGTGGCAAGTCGAGGACGGCGCCGAGGTCGAGACGGGCCAGGTCGTCGCCGTCATCGAGGCGATGAAGATGGAGACCCGCGTCGAGGCGCATCGCAAAGGCCGGCTCACTCGCGCAGCGGAAGAGGGCGCGACGCTGGGCTTCGGCGAGGCCCTGGCCCGGATCGGCTGAACGAACTCTGGGCAGGCTGCCGAAGAGCGGCTTTTCAGCCCTGCTCTGGCGGAAATCGTTCCGGTTTCGGCAAGGTTCGGCGCGAAAGGCGTTTCCGACCGAATGAAGGCGAATTTGCGGGTTTGCGGTCGAGACTCCGCTATCGCGCGGAGGTTTCCCGTGGCCGGCTAGATGTTCATCTGCGCCCCGATCTCGACCACGCGCCCGGCCGGGATGCGGAAATAGTCCGAGGCCGCGGCGGCGTTGCGCGACAGCGCGATATAGAGCTTGCCCTGCCAGCTGGGCATGCGCGAGCGGGTCGAGATCCGCAGCCGCCGCCGCGACAGGATGAACGAGGTCGCCATGATGTCGAACTTCCAGCCCTGGCGGCGGCATTGCAGCAGTGCCCGCGGCACGTCCGGTTCCTCGGCATAGCCATAGACCAGCGCGACACGGCGGAAGCGGTCGTCCAGGTCCTCGATCCGCACCCGGTCCGAGGCGGGGACATGGGGCACCTCGGCGGTGGTGATGGTCAGTATCACGTTCTGCTCGTGCAGCGACTTGAAATGCTTGAGGCTGTGCAGCAGCGCCGAGGGCGCGAGGTCCGGCGTCGAGGTCAGGAACACCGCCGTGCCCGGCACCGGCGCGATCGATTCGGATTTCTGGATCTGCGCCAGCAGCGCCGCCAAGGGCAGCTCGGCCTCGCGGTCCTTGGCCAGCACGATGGCGGTGCCGCGCATCCAGCTGGCCATGGTGACCAGCATGGCCGCGGCGATGCCCAGCGGCACATAGCCGCCGTCGCCGATCTTCATCAGGTTCGCGCCCAGGAAGGTCACGTCCAGCACCAGGAACGGCAGCATCATCGCCACCGCCAGCCACAGTGGCAGTTTCCAGTGCTTCCAGGCCACGATCATCGCCAGCAGCGCGGTGATGACCATGGTCCCGGTCACGCTGATGCCATAGGCCGAGGCCAGGCTGGAGGACGAGCCGAAGAGCATCACCAGCGCCAGCACCGCCAGCATCAGCCAGCGGTTCACGCCGGGCATGTAGATCTGGCCCTGATGCTCGTCCGAGGTATGGCGGATCTTCATGCGCGGCAGCATGCGCAGCTGCACGGCCTGCCGGGTCAGCGAATAGGCGCCGGTGATCACCGCCTGGCTGGCGATGATCGTGGCCAGCGTCGCCAGGATCACCACCGGCAGCAGCGCCCAGGCCGGGAACAGGTGGAAGAACGGGTTCGCCATCGTCTCGGGCCGCGACAGCACCAGCGCGCCCTGGCCGAAATAGGTCAGCAGCAGGGCGGGGAAGGCCATGAACAGCCAGGCCAGCTGGATCGGCTTGCGGCCGAAATGGCCCATGTCGGCGTAAAGCGCCTCGGCCCCGGTCACCGCCAGGAACACCGCGCCCAGCACGATCAGGCCCAGCTTGCCGTTGTCCATCAGGAAGCGCAGGGCGTGCACAGGGTTCAGCGCCGCCAGCACCTCGGGGTCCTGGAGCGTCCAGTGGATGCCGCCGGCGGCCATGACCATGAACCAGACCAGCATCACCGGGCCGAAGAAGCGCGCCACGGCCTCGGTGCCGTGGTTCTGGACCAGGAACAGGGCGATGATGATGGCGATGGCGATGGGCTCGATGAACGGATCGACGCCGGGGGTGACCAGCTTCAGCCCCTCGATGGCCGACAGCACCGAGATCGCCGGGGTGATCGCCGCATCGCCGTAGAACAGCGCCGCGCCCATCAGCCCCAGCACCAGAACCGCCCGGTTCTGCCGCCCCATGGCGCGCTGCGCCAGCGCCAGCAGCGACAGCGTGCCGCCCTCGCCCTGGTTGTCGGCGCGCAGCAGGATCAGCACGTATTTCACCGTCACCACCAGCACCAGCGCCCAGACGATCAGCGACAGCACGCCCAGCACGTCCTCGCGCGCCACGCCGCCGTGACGGGCGCCGGCGGCCAGCATCGCCTCGCGGAAGGCGTAAAGCGGCGAGGTGCCGATGTCGCCATAGACGACCCCCAGCGCGGCCAGCGACAGCGGCAGAAGCCCGGGGCGGCGCATCGCGCTGTCGGACAGAGGGGTATCGAGACTTGCCATGTCGGTTTCCTTGCGCCGGAATCGCCTCCGGCAGGACAGGCAGCATGACCCGGCGGCGCATAAGAGATCGACAGGGATTCGCAGGCGGGGCGTAAGGAAAGCGTAAAGACCCATGGACAAGCGCCGCGCCATGGCGCCAGATCCGGCCATGGACAGTCCGGATCCGCACCGTCTGCCGCCCGACGACCGCCGCTGGAGCACCGCGCCGCGGCTGGGCGGCCTGCTGGGTGCGGCGCTGCTGCTGGGGCTGGTGACCTTGGGCGCCGCGCGGCTGCATCATTTCCTGCCCGAGAACGTCTCGATCCTGCTGTTCCTGACCGCGGTCCTGGTCAGCGCCGCCGCCTTCGGCTTCTGGGTCGGCATCGCCAGCGCTCTGGGCGCCATCGCCGCTTTCAACTTCCTGTTCGTCGAGCCGCATTTCACCCTGCTCATCGCCCGGCCGCAGGACCTGGTGACGCTGGCGGTCTTTCTGCTGGCGGCCGGCCTGACCGGCATTCTGGCGGGGCGTTTGCGCGAGCAGGTCGATGCCGCCAAGGGCCGGGCGGCGGCGCTTGAGGTGGTGTCGCGGGTCAGCGGCGACCTGGCCGGCGCCGCCAGCACCGAGGACGTGGCCCGCATCGCGCTGCGCCATCTGCACGACCTGTCGCAGGGACCGGCGGCGGCGCTGGCGTCGCAGGACGGCCAGCTGCGCCTGCTGGCGGCCGAGCCCCGGGGCTATCTGCCCGAGGCCAGCGATCTGGACGCCGCCGATGTGGCCTTTCGCCGCGGCCGGGCCGAACTGGCCGCCGCCCGCGGCTGGAGCGGCGCGCGGCTGAGTTTCTATCCGCTGGGCGCCGGCGGTGCGCGGCGGCTGGTGCTGGGCCACGCCCGGCTGGCCCCCGAACGGCGCGACCGGGATTGGCGCGAGACCGGGATCGAGGTGGTGCTGCGCCAGGCCGAGCAGGCCTTGCAGCGGCTTGCCCTGGCCGAGGCGGCCGAGGCCGAGCGCCGCCGCGCGGCGGCGGAAGAGACCCGGGCGGCGCTGCTCGCCTCGCTGTCGCACGACCTGCGCACGCCGCTGGCGACCATCCTGGGCGCGGTGACGACGCTGCGCGAACTGGGCGCGACACTGCCGCCGGCCTCGCAGGCCGACCTGCTGGCCGCCATCGAGGAGGAATCCGGCCGGCTGGCGCGCTATGTCGAGAAGCTGCTGCAACTGACCCGGCTGCAATCGGGGATCGCGGCGCAGATGGCCTGGGTCGATGCCGGCGATGTGGTGCAGGCGGCGGTGGCGCGGGCGCGGCGTAGCTGGCCGCAGGCGCAGATCGCGGCGGAACTGGCACCGCTGCCGATGATCCGGGCCGAGGCCGGGCTGCTGGAGCAGGCCGTCTTCAACCTGGTCGAGAACGCGGTGAAATACGCGCCCGGCCCGATCCGCGTCACTGGTGCGGTCGAGGGCGAGGAACTGGTGCTGACGGTCGCGGACGGCGGGCGCGGGCTGCCGCCGGCCATCGCGGCATGGCTGGCCTCGGACCAGGCGGTGGGGGCGCCGCCGGGCACCGGGCTGGGCCTGCCGATCTGCAAGGGCATCGCCCGGGCGCTGGGCGGGCGGATGACGGCGGCCCCTGGCGGGACGGCGCTGGCGATCTGGCTGCCGGTTCCGCGGCCGGAGGCCGGAAGCGGCGCATGAGCGAGCGCCGCCTGATCCTGGTCGTCGACGACGAGCCGCAGATCCAGCGATTCCTGGGCCACGCGCTGGCGGCGGCTGGCTATGACACCTGCCTGGCCGCCTCGGGCGCCGAGGCCCTGGCCCAGGTCGCCGCTCTGGCGCCGGATCTGGTGATCCTGGACCTGGGCCTGCCCGACATGAACGGCAAGGAGGTGATCGAGCGGCTGCGGCTGCGCTGGGACCTGCCGGTGATCGTGCTTTCGGCCCATGACCAGGAGATGGAAAAGATCATGGCGCTGGATCTCGGCGCCGACGATTTCGTCGCCAAGCCCTTCGGCATCGGCGAATTGCTGGCCCGGCTGCGCGCCAGCCTGCGCCCGCGCCGCGCCGCCCGGGCCGAGCAGATCCGGCAGGGCGGGCTGTTGGTCGACCTGGCCGCGCATCAGGTCAGCCGCGACGGCGAGGCGCTGCGGCTGACGCCCAAGGAATTCGACCTGCTGGCGGCGCTGGCCGGCAATGCCGGGCGGGTGATGACGCATCGCCGGCTGCTGCAGCTGGTCTGGGGGCCGGCCCATGTCGACGACGTGCCCTATCTGCGGGTCTTTGTCGGCCAGCTGCGCCAGAAGCTGGAGCACGATCCGGCCCGGCCCGAACTGATCCTGACCGAGCCCGGCATCGGCTATCGCTGGGCCGCGCCCGAGCCCGGCCCCGCCGATCCCGGCGCCCCGGGCTGACGCCCCCGCCGGCAAATCGTCATCCGACCGTCACACCCTTGCCGTATGATCGTTACAGGCATCGCCTAGGCAGCGCCCATGGGCCGCGGGCCCGCCAATGCATAACGAGGCATCCATGCGCAATCTCTCTGCCGTCCTTGCGGCCAGCACCATGCTGACCGGCATCGCCCTGTCGATCGGTCCCGCCGCGGCTGCGGACATCTATCCGCTCGACCGGGCGACGATCCTTGCCGGCTCGCCCTTCGACTTCAAGGTCGAGCTGGACGGCACCCATGCCGAGGGCGACATCGCGGTCACCGTGAACGGCAAACCCTATGCCGAGGTCTTCGGCAAGCCCGCCGCATTCGTGGCCGAGGAAAAGGGCGACGAGGACAAGGTGCTGGGCTCGGCGCTGATCCTGCGCGACCTCGCCCTGGCCGAGCCGGGCAGCTACAGCGTCGAGGTCAAGGCCGGCGACGAGACGAAATCCGTCACCTGGGAGGTCTATGCCACCGGCGCGGTGCCCAAGGCCAAGAACGTCATCTTCCTCATCGGCGACGGGTTGTCGGTCGCGCACCGCACCTCGGCCCGGATCATGTCGCGCGGCATGGCCGACGGCAAGGCGAACGGCCGGCTGGCGATGGACGACCTGGACCACATGGCCTTCATCGGCACCTCGTCCACGCATTCCATTGCCACCGACTCGGCCAATACCGCCTCGGCCTATATGACCGGGCACAAGAGCCGGGTGAACGCGCTGGGCGTCTATGCCGACCGCACCCCCGACAGCCTGGACGACCCGCGCGTCGAAACCATCGCCGAGGCGCTGCGCCGCACCACCAACAAGTCCATCGGCATCGTCTCGACCGCCGAGCTCGAGGACGCCACCCCGGCCGCCGTGGTCTCGCACACCCGCAAACGCGGCGACAAGGCCGAGATCGTCGGCATGATCCATGGCGTGCAGCCCGAGGTGGTTCTTGGCGGCGGCTCGGCCTATTTCCTGAAATCGGACGTGCCCGGCTCGAAGCGCAAGGACGACAAGGACTATGTCCAGCTCTTCCGCGACGCCGGCTATACGCTGGCCTCGACCAAGGCCGAGCTCGAGGCCGCCGCCGGCAGCAATACCGGCAAGCTGCTGGGCCTGTTCCATACCGGCAACATGGACACCTGGCTGGACCGCAACCAGCTGAAGAAGGGCACCGTGGACAAGTTCCCCGACCAGCCGGGCCTGGTGGACATGACCAATGCCGCGCTGGCGCAGCTGTCGAAGAACCCCGAGGGCTTCTTCCTGATGGTCGAGGGCGCCTCGGTCGACAAGATGTCCCACCCGATGGACTGGGAACGCGCCGTGCTGGAGACTATCGAGCTGGACCACGCCGTCGCGGTCGCGCGCGAGTTTGCCGCGAAGAACCCCGACACGCTGGTTGTGGTGACGGGCGACCATACGCATGGGGTTTCGCTGATCGGCACCATCGACACGGAAAAGCCCGGCGACGACATGCGCGAGAAGGTCGGCGTCTATGACGACGCGGGCTTTCCCGACTATGTCGATGCCGATGGCGACGGCTATCCCGACAGCGTGGACGTGAAGCGGCCGCTGGCGATCTTCGCCTCGAACTTCCCGGACTATTACGAGACCTGGGGCGCCAAGCTGGACGGTCCCTTCGTCCCGGCGATCCAGGACGGCGACGGCAATTACGTCGCGAACGAGGCCTACAAGGACGTTCCCGGCGCGGTGCTGCGCACGGGCAACCTGCCGCGCGAGAACGACACCGCCGTCCATGCCGTGGACGACATCGTGTTGCAGGCGGCCGGACCGGGCGCCGAGGCGTTCAAGGGCTATATGGAGCAATCCGACGTCTACAAGGTTCTGGCCGACACCTTCGCGCTGGGCACCGTGCAGAAATGACCGCATGACCGACCTGCCCGGCCTTCCGGGCAGGTCCGCCGAACAGGAGGACCGCCGCATGACGCGCATGACCATCACCCGCAGGCATTGCCTCGCCGGCCTTGCCGCCGGCCTGCCGCTTTCGCTGGCGCGGCCGGCCCGGGCCGCCGCGCCCGAACTCACCTTCGACGATCTCTACAGCTCGTTCAGCGCGCTGGGGCTGGAGTTTTCCGGCAAGGTCAAGGCGCTGACCGGCCAGCCGATCCGAATGAAGGGCTTCATGGCCCCGCCGCTGAAGGCCGAGGCGAAATTCTTCGTCCTGACCCAGATCCCTATGGCGCTGTGCCCGTTCTGCTCGACCGATGCCGACTGGCCAGACAATATCCTGGTGGTCTATCTGGCCCGCAAGCAGACCTTCACCCGGCCGAACGAGCCGATCGAGGCCCGGGGCGTGCTGGAGCGCGGCTCGTGGACCGATCCCGACACCGGCTTCGTCAGCCAGCTGCGCCTGCGCGAAGCCCGCTACGAGCGGGCCTGACCCGCCCATGCCCGCACTGCATCTTTCCGGCGTCGAGGTCCGCTTTCCCGGCCTCGACAGTCCCGCCCTTGCCGTCTCGGACCTGCGCATCGCCGCGGGCGAGATGGTCGCCGTCGCCGGCCCCTCGGGGTCGGGCAAGTCCACGCTGGTGCATGTTCTGACCGGGCTCGAACGGCCGGGGCGCGGCGCGGTGCGCTGGGGCGCGACCGACATCGTCACCCTGTCCGAGGGCGCCCGCGACCGCTGGCGCGGCGGCAACGTCGGCCTGGTCATGCAGGACTTCCACCTGTTCCCGGGCCTCACGGCGCTGGAAAACGTGCTGCTGCCGGCGCGCATGGCCCGGGTCGCCGGGCGCGACCTGGTCGCCCGCGCCGGGGCATTGCTGGCCGGCATGGGGTTGGGCCGTCCCGGCCAGCGGATCGAGACCATGTCGCGCGGCGAGATGCAGCGCGTCGCCGTCGCCCGCGCCCTGCTGCGCCGGCCGGGGGTCATCGTCGCGGACGAACCCACCGCCAGCCTGGACGCGCGCACCGGCGCGGCCATCGCCACGCTGCTGATCGACCTTGCCCGCGAAAGCGGCGCGACGCTGATCGCGGTCTCGCACGATCCGGCGCTGATCGCCCGGCTGCCGCGTCGGATCAGTCTGGCCGGCGGCGCGGTCGCGGCCGACCGGATCGCGGAGGCGGCCTGATGCTGCGGTTCATCCTGGCCGACCTGCGCCGGCTCTGGGCCGGGGCGCTGGTGATGGTGCTGCTGATCGCGCTGGCCGTGGCCTTGGGCGTCGGCGTCACCTTGCAGGAACGCGCGCTGCGGCTGGGCAGTGCCCGGGCCGCGGATGCCTTCGACCTGGTGATCGGCGCGCCGGGCAGCGAGACGCAGCTGGCGCTCTCGACCGTGTTCCTGCAACCCGCGGCGCTGCCGCTGATGCGGGGCGCGCTGCTGGCCGACCTGGCCGAGGACCCGCGCGTCGCCTGGGCCGCGCCGGTGGGCTTCGGCGATTTCTACCGCGACTTTCCGCTGGTCGGCACGACCACCCGGCTGGTCCGCGAATTCGCACCCGCCCTGGCCGAGGGCCGCGTCTTCGCCGCCGAGGGCGAGGCGGTGGTCGGGTCCCGGGTGCCGCTGGCGATCGGCGCAGAGATCACGCCCTCGCATGGCGCGTTGGCGCACGGCGGCCAGGACCACGAGGGCGTACACTATCATGTCGCCGGCCGCATGGCGCCGACCGGCACCGCCTGGGACCGCGCCATCCTGGTGCCGATCCGCTCGGTCTGGGACGTGCATGGCATGGAGGGCGCCGACGGGCATGATCCTGGTCACGCGCATGACGGGCGCGACCACGACCATGACGGGCACGGCTTCGACCCGGCCGCGCCGCTGGACGAGGCATGGCACGGGGACGACACCCCCGGCCTGCCCGCGATCCTGGTCAAGCCCGCCAGCATCGCCGACGCCTACAAGCTGCGCCAGGACTATCGCGCGGGCGGCGCCACGCTGGCGGTGTTCCCGGCCGAGGTGCTGACGGGTCTCTACGGGCTTCTGGGCGATGCCAGGCAGGTGCTGTCTTTCGTGGCGCTGGGGGCGCAGCTGCTGGTCGCGGCGGCGCTGGCGCTGGTGACGGTCATCCATGTCGGCCAGCGCCGGCGGCAGGTCGCGGCCCTGCGCGCCTTCGGCGCCCCGCGCGGCGCCATCTTCGCGCTGGTCTGGTCCGAGATGCTGCTGCTGCTGGCCGCGGGCATCCTGCTGGGTTTTGCCGGCGGCTGGCTGGCGGCGGTGCAGCTGTCGCGGCTGGTCTCGGCCCGGCAGGGGTTCGACCTGCCGGTGGAATGGGCGCCGGGCGACGCCGCGGGCCTGGCCGCTTTGCTGGTGGTGGCGGCGGTCCTGGCGGCGCTGCCGGCCTGGATCGCCTATCGCCAGCCCGCCGTGGCCAGCCTGCGCGGCTAGCGCGGCCTCAGCCTTTCAGGCTGCGCCACAGGCTGAGGGCGGCGTCCGACAGATCGCCCATCCGCGCTAGCAGATGCTCGCGCCCCAGGGCCGGGGCCTGGTCCGCGCGGTCCAGCCGCTGCAGCAGCCGCATGATCCGCCGCCGATGCGTGCCGCTGGCCCGTTGCAGCGGATCGGCGACCAGCCCGGCGAAGGTGGTCACGACCGAGGCCAGCACCGCCAGCACCACCCCCGTCAGAACCAGGTCCAGCGTCGAGAGCTGGGTCGGAAAGGCGCCGTACCACATGCGGCCGACCCAGCTTCCCAGAGCGAAATCCTCGACCGCCTGGGCCTGCGCCCGCAGCTGCGCCACCGGCCCGGCCAGCGAGATCACCCCCGGCGTGGCGCGGTGGAACAGCAACAGCCCCGCAGCGGCCACCAGCGCCGAGGTGGTGATCTCGGAAACGGCGTTGCGGGTCTCGGCATAGTCGGCGACGGCGCGGGCGACGGTCTCGGGCGGTGCGGCGGGGGCAAGGCCCTTGGCCGCCAGGTCGTCGATCAGCCCGGCCAGGTCGGCCTCGATCCGCCGGGCGATGTCGGACTTGAGAAAGATCTGCCGCCGTGACAGCCAGTCCGCCGCCCGCGCCAGCCGCAGCCGGCGCAGGATGGGCGCCGCCAGCCGGGTCAGCAGGAACAGCGGCGACAGCATGACGTTGACCGGTGCCCTCAGCAGGTCCAGCCCAAGGGCGTGGCGATGCAGCGAAAGCGTGCCGCGCAGCCCGTAGCGGGCGCGGACGAAACGGCGCACTTCGGTCTCGCGCCGGGTCAGCGGGCGGGTGTCGGCGGGCTGCATGGCGGCTCCGGTCCTCGGTTCCCGCCCAAACTGGGGGCGCCGGCGGCCGCGGTCAATGGCTCAGACCAGCGTCACCAGGGCAAGGGCCAGCCCCGAGACGAAGAGCCAGGCCAGCGCCCCCAGCGCAAGCGGGCGGATACCCTTGGCGCGCAGCTTGCGCAGGTCGGTTTCCAGCCCCATCGCGGCCAGCGCCACGGTCAGCAGGAAGGTGGTGACCCGGGCCAGGCCCTGGGCCATCGGCGCGGGCAGGGGCAGGGCGCTGTTCAGCAGCATCGCCGCCACGAAGCCCAGCACGAACCAGGGCGCGGGCGCGGCGCCCCTTGCGCCCTCGCCGCGGCGCCGGGCCAGCGCCCCCAGCGTCAGGATCAGCGGCGCCAGCAGGATCACCCGGCTCAGCTTGGCGACGGTCGCGGCCTGTCCGGCCTCGGCGCCGTGCTGGAAGCCGGCGCCGACCACCTGCGCCACCTCGTGCACACTGGCCCCGACCCAGATGCCGTAATGCGCAGGGTCGAGGCCCAGCAGCCCGCCTAGGACCGGCATCTCCACCATCGACAGCGACCCGAAGACGGTGACGCAGGCGATGGCATAGGCCACGTCCTCGTCCGAGCCGCGGGTGACGGTGTTCGTCGCCATCACCGCCGAGGCGCCGCAGACCGCGGTGCCGGCGGCGATCAGCTCGGCCAGCCGCCGCTCGACCCCCAGCGCGCGGCCGGCCCATTTGGTAAAGACAAAAGTCGCGGCCAGGGTGACCGCGATCACCGCCAGCCCCGGCACGCCCACCGCCCGCAACTGCGCCAGCGTCAGCTGGAAGCCCAACAGCATCACGGCCAGGCGCAGCACCCGGCGCAGCGAGAAGCCGATGCCCGGCCGCGCCGCCTCGGGCGTGCCCCACAGGTTGCGCAGCAGCATGCCCAGCAGCATCGCCAGCACCAGCGGGCTGAGCGCGGCCAGGCCCGAAAGCCGCTGCGCCGCCGTCGCCAGCAACGCGATGCCCAGCGTCAGCCCCAGCCCCGGGACGAGCGCACCCCAGCCGGTGCCGGTGCGCGTTCCCTGGGCCGGTGCAGGGTTCAGATGAGACATGATACCGCTCCTTCTCTTGTCGGGCAGAACATGGTCCCGGATTATCAATCGATCCATCGCATTATATTTGTCAGACCGTTCGATTTTGCTAATATGCGGCGCATGACGCTGGAACAGCTTCGCATCTTCCTGGCCGTGGCCGAGCGCCAGCATGTCACCCGTGCGGCCGAGGCGCTGAACCTGACGCAATCGGCGGTCAGCGCCGCGATCTCGGCGCTGGAATCGCGGCATGGCGTGCGCTGCTTCGACCGGATCGGCCGCCGCATCGCGCTGACCGAGACCGGGGCCGCCTTCATGGCCGAGGCGCGGGCGGTGCTGGACCGCGCCGAGACCGCCGAGATGGTGCTGGAGGACCTGGCCCGCGAGCCGCGCGGACGGCTGCGGCTGCACGCCAGCCAGACCGTGGCCAGCTATTGGCTGCCGCCGCGGCTGGTGGCGCTGCGCGACCTGCATCCGGGGATCGAACTGCGGCTGAGCGTCGGCAACACCGCCCAGGCCGCCGACGCGGTGCAAGAGGGCGCCGCCGACCTGGGGCTGGTCGAGGGCGACGTCGCGCATGGCGGGCTGAGCCGGCAGGTGGTGGCGCGCGACCGACTGGTGCTGGTGATGGCGGCCGATCATCCCTGGGCGGGGCTGGCGGCGGTGCCGGTGGCGCAGCTTGCTGCGCAGGGCTGGGTCCTGCGCGAGCCGGGGTCCGGCACCCGCGCGGCCTTCGAATCCTGGCTGGAGGGGCAGGGGCTGTCGGCCGCGGACCTGCCGCCGGCGCTGGAGCTGCCCTCGAACGAGGCGGTGCTGGGCGCGGTGGCGGCCAGCCGCCGGCTGGGCGTGCTGTCGCATCGCGCGGTCGAAACGGCCGAAGCGGCGGGCCGCATCCGCAGCCTGCCGCTACCGGGGGCCGAGCGGCCCTTTTCCCTGCTGACCGACCCGCGGCGGCATCGCACCCGCGCCATGCAGGCGCTGATCGGGTTGCTGGCGGGCTGACATGGAAAGGCCTGCGCCATCGGGAGGGAAGGCGCAGGCCGTCTTCTCGGCGGTGCGGGCCGGGGGTGTCGCGCTTCCCCGGTCCGCGCCGCGAGGGACCTCTTAGCCGTGCTGCGGCACGGTGTCCGATACGGGCGTATCCTCGTCGAGGATGTCCAGGGTCGGCATGTTCTCGCCGTCCAGCACCCGGCGGGCGCGGTCGCGGTCGATGTCTCCGACCCAGGAGGCGACGACCACGGTGGCGACGCAGTTGCCCAGGTAGTTTCCCAGCGCCCGGGCGATGCCCATGAACCAGTCCACCGACAGCACCAGCACCAGGCCGATGGCGGGGATGGCCGGGATCGCGGCCAGCGTCGCCGCCAGGATCACGATGGCCGAACCGGGAACCCCATGCGCGCCCTTCGAGGTGATCAGCGCCACGCCCAGGATCGCCAGCAGGTCGCCCGTGGCCAGCGGCGTGTTCGTCGCCTGGGCGATGAAGACGGCGGCCAGCGTCAGGTAGATCGAGAAGGCGTCCAGGTTGAAGGAATAGCCGGTCGGAACCACCAGGCCCACGGTCGAGTCCTTGATGCCCAGGTGCTCCAGCTTGCGCATGGTCTGCGGCAGCACCGAGTCGCTGGAGGCCGTGCCGGCGACGATGCCGATCTCCGTGCGCAGGTAGCGCAGCAGCTTGAAGATGCTGAAGCCCGCGACCCGCATCACCAGTCCCAGCACCACGAAGACGAAGATGGCGATGGTGATGTAGAACAGCACGACCAGCGAGCCCAGCTGCGCCAGCGAGCCGACGCCGTATTTGCCGGTGGTGAAGGCGATGGCGCCGAACACGCCCAGCGGCGCCAGCCGGACGATGAAGGACATGATCTTGAAGGTGGTGTCGCCGACCAGCTCGATCATGCCCAGCAGCGGCTTGCCGCGCGGTCCGACCAGCGACAGCGCGCAGCCGAACAGCACCGAGACCAGCAGCACCTGCAGCACGTCGCCCTCGGCGAAGCCGCTGATCATGGTGGACGGGATCAGTTTCATCAGGAAGGCGATGGTGCCGCCGTCGCTGACCTCATGCGCCCGGTCGACATAGGCCGACAGCGCCGAGGCATCCAGGGTGCTGACGTCGATGTTCATGCCGTGGCCGGGCCCGAACAGATAGGCGATGGCCAGGCCCAGGGCCAGGGCGACGGTGGTGATGACCTCGAAATAGACGATGGCGCGCACGCCGACCTTGCCGACCTTCTTCAGGTCGCCCGCGCCGGCGATGCCGTGCACCACGACGCAGAAGACGATGACCGGGATCAGCATCTTGATGAGCTTGATGAAACCGTCTCCCAGCGGCTTCATCTTGGCGGCGAATTCCGGCGCGAAGAAGCCGGCGGCAATCCCCAGCACCAGCGCCACGCAGACCTGTCCAAACAAGGACCGGGACCAATTCGGCATGTGTTTCCTTCCTCCCTCTTGTGGGGGCGCCGGTGCCGGGCTGCGGAACGCCGGATCCTCCCCCGCGTCATTTCCGCCTTGCGGCAAGCCCCCGAATGCCGATCATTCTTTGCCAATGGTGAATTTGTGTCTAATATTGATTTGTCGGTCATCCATTCGGTCACGCTATGAGAATGCGTCAGTTGCGCTGCTTCGTCGTCCTGGCGGAAGAGCTGAACTTCACCCGCGCGGCGCAGCGGCTGCACATGTCGCAACCGCCGCTCAGCACGCAGATTCAAACACTTGAGCGCGAGGTGGGCGCCCAGCTGATCAGCCGCACCAGCCGCAGGGTCGCCCTGACCCGTGCCGGCGAGGTGTTTCTGCCGCGTGCCCGCAACATGCTGGACCAATACGAGCGCAGCATGCAGGAAATCCGCGAAATCGGGCAGGGACAGGACGGGATGCTGGAAATCGGCGCCACCGGCTCGATCCTGCGCGGCGGCTTGTCCGAGCTTTTGGCCGGATTTTCCCGCGCCCATCCGCGAATCACGCTGCGCGTGCACGAGCAGTCCCCCAGCCTGCAGCTGAACGAGGTGCGCAGCCGCCGCACCGATGTCAGCTTCAACCGCTCGATGCCGCGCGACCCGGAACTGGCGCATGAATACGGCTGGCGCGAAGAAATGGTGGCGCTGGTGCGCAGCGACCATCGGCTGGCCGGCCGCACCTGCGTGTCGATCCAGGACCTGAGCGAGGACCAGCATGTGGTGCTGCGGCCCGACAGTTCGGATTTCGCCGCCTATGTGATGGCCTGCATCGTCGCCTCGGGCCATCGGCCGCGGGTGTCGCAGCAGGTGGTGGACGCGCAGTCGATCCCCAGCCTGATCGTCGCCGGGTTCGGCGTCAGCATCGTTCCGGCAGGGATCGCGCGCCTGACCGCGGGACCGCTGACCTTTCTGCCGATCCGGCCCGATCCGCCGATATCCGAGGTCTATATCGTCTATCACCCCGACGCCCCGGTGCCGGCGCTGCGCATCTTCCTGGACGAGATCCGCCGCAGTCTGGCCCGGGATCGCGGCGGTGACGCCGGGTCCGGCGGGCCGAATACGCTTTGACTCGCCGGCCCGAAAGCGTTAGGCGGGCGGCTTGGCTCCGCGTTCCGGGCCGGCGGGCCGTTGGGAGGGCCCGGCCGCAAAGGGGAATGGTGCCGTCACCCGGATGCGCATCCGCATCCCCTTTCTGGCGAAGAACATGAACGAATACGATATTGCCGCGCCTCTGGCCGCGGCGCTGGCGGCCAAGGGCTATGCCAGCCTGACCTCCGTGCAGCAGGCGGTGCTGGCGCCCGAGGCGCGGGGCCGCGACCTGCTGGTTTCGGCCCAGACCGGCTCGGGCAAGACCGTGGCCTTCGGCCTGACCATGGCCGGCGACGTCCTGGACGGCGAGGCGCTGCCCGCTGCCGACCGGCCGCTGGCGCTGGCCATCGCGCCCACGCGCGAACTGGCGCTTCAGGTCGCGCGCGAACTGGCCTGGCTTTACGCCGGCGCCGCCATCGCCACCTGCGTCGGCGGCATGGACTATCGCAACGAGCGCCGGGCGCTGGAGCGCGGCGCGCAGATCGTCGTCGGCACCCCCGGCCGCTTGCGCGACCATATCGAGCGCGGCTCGCTGGACCTGTCGGGTCTGCGCGCCGTCGTGCTGGACGAGGCCGACGAGATGTTGGACCTGGGTTTCCGCGAGGACCTGGAGTTCATCCTGGGCGCCGCGCCCGCGGAACGCCGCACGCTGATGTTCTCGGCCACCGTGCCGCCGGCCATCGAGGCGCTGGCCCGCGATTTCCAGCGCGATGCGCTGCGCATCCAGACCCAGGGCGAGGCACGCCAGCACGGCGACATCGAATACCGCGCCTTTTCGGTCCAGACCCGCGACCGCGAGCACGCGATCTTCAACACGCTGCGTTACTATGAGGCCAGCCGCGCGATCATCTTCTGCAAGACCCGCGCCAATGTGAACCACCTGCTGGCGCGCATGGGCAATCGCGGCTTCAAGGTCGTGGCGCTGTCGGGGGAGTTGAGCCAGCAGGAACGCAGCCATGCCTTGCAGGCGCTGCGCGACGGCCGCGCCCGGGTCTGCATCGCCACCGACGTGGCGGCGCGCGGCATCGATCTGCCGGGGCTGGAACTGGTGATCCATGCCGACCTGCCGACCAACCCCGACACGCTGCTGCACCGCTCGGGCCGCACCGGCCGGGCGGGGGCCAAGGGCACCTCGGTGCTGATCGTGCCGTCCTCGGAATACAAGCGGGCGCAGCGGCTGATGCAGCGCGCCAAGCTGGTGGCAGAATGGGGCAAGGCGCCTTCGGCCGAGGAGGTGCAGGCCCAGGACGACCAGCGCATGCTGGATCATCCCGGGTTGAACGACGCCCCGGGCGAGGACGCGGCGCTGGCCGGCGCGCTGCTGGAGCGGTTCGGACCCGAGCAGGTCGCGGCCGCCTTCCTGCGGCTGTGGCGCGAAGGCCGCCCGGCGCCCGAGGAGCTGTCGGACAACGCCGGTCCCGCGCCCACCGCCCCTCGCGAGCGCGGCGAATTCGGCCCTTCGGTCTGGTTCCTCCTGTCGGTCGGCCATTCCGGCCGGGCCGAGGCGCGCTGGCTGCTGCCCAAGATCTGCGAGACCGGCGGCATCACCCGTGACGAGATCGGCGCGATCCGGGTCAAGACCGACCAGACCTTCGTGCAGATCGCCGCGGCGGTCGCGGGCCAGTTCGGCGAGCGTGCCGAGCTGGAGCCGGGCCTGACCATGCGCCGCATCGAGGGTGAGCCGGTGTTCGAGCCGGCGGCGCCGCGCGAGCGGAAGCCTCGGCAGGAGTATTTGCAGAACGAAGAAATGCAGGCCCCGCGCGAGAGGAAGCCGCATCGCGGACAGGATCGCGAGCGGGCATCCCATGCCGAGACGCCCCGGCCGGAGCCGGTCGAGCGGCCGGCGCCGAAGAAGCGGCCGGCCCTGCTGGATCCGCAGGACCTGGCCGAGCCGGTGCGCCCGAGCAAGCCCGCCGAGGCAGAGCCCGCCGAAGCGCCGCGCAAGGCGCGTTGGAGCAGCGAGAAGAAGCAGGCGCAGAAGGGCGGGGCGGCGCAAGCGGCCGGATTCCGTTCGCATGGCGCACCGGCGCGGGCCGAGCGCGACGGCGATGCCCGGCCGCGCCGTGCCGCCGGTTTCAAGTCGCACAAATCCGAGGGCAAGCCCTTCGCGGCCAAGCTGGGCTTCAAGGCCGGCTCGAAACCCGCCCCCAAGGGCAAGCCGAAGCGCTAGGCGCTTCGGCCGGTCCGCCGCCGCCTAAGCGGCCCGGATGGCGGGGGCCTTCGCGTCCCGTCGACCTTTGTCAGGGCCGGGCGGCCAGCCAATGGTCGATGCCGGCCTGCGCCACCGACTGGTCCTGTGCCGGCGAGCCGGAAGACACGCCGATGCCGCCGATCACCTGGCCGTCGTGCTCGACCGGCAGGCCGCCGCCGACCACCATCAGCCGGCCGCCGATGGCCGAGGAAATGCCCCAGGCCGGTGCGCCGGGCTGGCTGGCGGTGCCGTATTCGTGGGTCGGCTTGCGGGCGGCGGCGGCGGTGAAGGCCTTGTCGATGGCGATGGTGGTCGAGGTGATCTTGCCGCCGTCCATCCGCGAAAAGGCCAGCAAATGCCCGCTTTCGTCGGTGATGGCGATGCACATCGGCACACCGATGCTGCGGGAATGGGCTTCGGCGCCCTCGATCAGGCGACGCGCGTCCTGCTGGTCCAGGCGGGTGATGGTGAGCATGGGGTCCTCCTCGTGCAATGCTCGGGCGGGGCTGCGGCCCCGTTCGCGCACGGCAAACGGCCCCCCGCCGCTTCGCGGGACCGGCCGGGGCCGATTCCGCATTCCGTGCGGGCGGAAGGCTATCCTGCCTGCGGCCTTGGCGACAATCCGGCAATATCCAGAAGATGAAGCTAGCCTGGATAGATAATCCGCCCCCGGCTGCGGAACCGGCGGGAGGCGGCGCGGCTTGCCTGCGAACAGGGCCCCGCATCGCGATCCGCAGCACGCCTGTACGCGAGGCTTGCATTCGAGGTAAACGGAACAATCTGCAATTGCCGGAGGCGCCCATGGCATCCGTTCTCATCACTCTCGCAATCTTCGCCGCGCTGATTCTGGCGCTGGCCCGCCTGGGGGGCGGTCGGCTGTCGCTGTCGATGCGGGTCCTCGTCGGCCTGGTGATCGGCACTCTGTTCGGGATCGGGCTGCAGCTGGCCTATGGATCCGGATCCGCCGCGCTCGGGACCACGATCAGCTGGATCAACATCGTCGGCAACGGCTATGTGCAGCTGCTGCAGATGGTGGTCATGCCCCTGATCTTCGCCGCCATCCTCAGTGCCGTCGCGCGGCTTCACGACGCCTCGGCGCTTGGCCGCATCTCGGTGCTGACCCTGGGCACGCTGTTCCTGACCACGGCGATCGCGGCGCTGGTCGGGGTGGTCATGTCGCTGGCCTTCGGCCTGACCGCCGAGGGACTGGCCCAGGGCGCGGCCGAGACCGCCCGGCTGGCCACGCTCGAAGCCAGCTATGCGCCCAAGGTCGCCGACCTGACCGTGCCGCAGCTGATCCTGTCCTTCATCCCGAAGAACCCTTTCGCCGACCTCACCGGCGCCAACCCGACCTCGATCATCGCGGTGGTGGTGTTTGCCGCCTTCCTGGGCGTGGCGGCGATCCGGCTGGTGCGGCGCGACCCCGAGCGGGGGCACGGCCTGCTGAACCTGATCGACCTGCTGCAGGCCTGGATCGGCCAGCTGGTGCGGCTGATCATGGCGCTGACCCCCTATGGCGTCATGGCCCTGATGACCAAGATGGCGGCGACCTCGAACGCGGCGGACATCCTGAACCTCGGCAAGTTCGTGATCGCCTCCTATCTGGGGCTGGCCATCATGTTCGCGGTCCATGGCATCCTGCTGACGGCGACGGGGGTGAACCCGCTGGTCTTTTTCAAGAAGATCCTGCCGGCGCTGAGCTTCGCCTTTTCCAGCCGCTCCAGCGCCGCGACCATCCCGCTGAACGTCGAGATCCAGAACCGCCGCCTGGGCGTGCCGCAGACCATCGCGTCCTTCTCGGCCTCGTTCGGGGCCACCATCGGGCAGAACGGCTGTGCCGGGCTTTACCCGGCGATGCTGGCGGTGATGGTGGCGCCGACCGTGGGCATCGACCCGCTGGACCCGACCTGGATCGCGACGCTGATCGCCATCGTCACGCTCAGCTCGGCCGGAGTCGCCGGCGTGGGCGGCGGCGCCACCATGGCGGCGCTGATCGTGCTGCCGGCCATGGGCCTGCCGGTGACGCTGGTGGCGCTGCTGATCTCGGTCGAGCCGCTGATCGACATGGGCCGCACGGCGCTGAACGTCTCGGGGGCGATGACCGCCGGCACCGTCACCTCGCAGCTGCTGGGCCAGACCGACCGCGCGGTGCTGCAGAACCCCGATGCGGGCGAGCTGCAGAACGCCTGACCAGGAGCGGGCGCCGCGGCAGACAGGGGCTCGGCTTTCAGCGTTGTCGCGGGAGCCCCGCATCGCCGGGGCTGCCCTGCCAGGCGTCGCGCACCGGGCTTTGCGACAGGGCGACCAGCTTCTCGCGCAGCCGCATCGCCAGCGGCGACAGCGGCCGGCGCTTCAGGTCCAGCAGGTAATAGGCCGAGACCCGGATCTCGTGTGGGACCTGCAGCATGGCGAAACCCGCCGCCACCGGCGGCCGGATCAGCAGTTCGGCCACCTCCTCGGACATCGGCGCCACCGCGTCGCATTGCGCCAGATAGGCGATGGTCAGCAGCAGCGAGGGGCTGTTGACGATGTTCCTGGGCTCGGCCAGCCCGACATCGGCAAAGGCTGCCAGCGTCGCCTCGCGGATCGGAGCGCCGCGGCTTTGCATGATCCATTCCTGGCCCGCAAGCTCGGTCAGCGTGACTGTCGGTGCGCGGCTCAGCGGATGGCCGGCGCGGGTCAGGAAGCTGACCTTCTCGTCCCGCATCGGCAGGATGTTGAAGTCCTGGCTGTCGAACTCGGGCAGGATGCGGGCCAGCACGAAATCCATTTCGCCCGCCGCCAGATGGCCCAGCAGCTCGCGCGAGGGCATCACGTCCACGGTGATGTCGGCATCGGGCGCGTCCTGCTTGATCTCGCGGATGGCCGAGACCAGATAGCCCACCGCCGGCCCGGTCACGGCGCCCACGCGCAGGCTGCCGCCGACGCCCTCGCGCAGCGCGCGCACGTCGGCGGCCATGCTGACCATCTCGCGCAGGATGACGCGGGCGCGGCGCAGCACGGTGCGGCCGATTTCGGTCGGCTCCATGCCCTTGGGCTGGCGCAGGAACAGCTGGGCGCCGACGAGGTTCTCGATCTCGGCCAGCATGCGCGAGGCGGCGGGCTGGGTCATGCCCACGGTCTCGGCCGCCAGCTGCAGCTGGCCATGGTCCGCGATCTGCTGGATCAGGCGCAGCTGCGCGGGTTTCAGCATCAGCCGGGCGGGAGGAGCGGGAGCGGACATGGCGTCAAGATCATCCAGATGGGCAATGGCATGACCCTAGCAGCATGGCTTGCATCCGGCCAGCCTCAGACCGGCGCGGCCCTCGAAGGCGCGGGCGATCTCGGCCTCGGGGCAGCCGTTCGCCAGCAGCGCCGCCAGCAGGATGCGGGCTTGGCCCGGCCGCAGCAGCCGGGCATGGATGGCGCCGGCGCGGCGCATGTCGTGGCCGCCGCCGCCGCCGCCGTAGATCGGCGCCAGCAGCCCGCGCGGCACCCGGCTGGACACGACCACGACAATGCCCTGCGCGCGGGCGCGGGCGATGGCTGCGACCAGTTCCGGCGTGGCATTGCCCGAGCCCATGGCCGAGACCACGATGCCGCTGGCCCCCGCCGCGACGCTGGCGTCTAGGTGCAGCCCGTCGCTGCCGGGATGGGCGGCGACGATGTCGACGCGCAGCCGGGACACCGGCGCCGGCAGGGCGCGGGTCACGGTCGGCTCTTCCTCGGCGGCGCGGCAAAAGGCTTGGGGCGAATCCGAAGCATGTTTGTAAAGCCCCCAGGCCGGCAACACCCGGCAGCCGAAGACCAGCGCCACCCCCGGGGCCGGCCGCAGCGCCGCGCGCAGCGCGTCGGCCAGGTTGCGCGGCCCGTCCGAGCGCGGGTCGTCGGCAGCGAATTGGGCGCCGGTGAACACCACCGGCTTTGCGGGCAGGTGCTGAAGCTGCACCAGCAGCGCGGTTTCCTCCATGGCGTCGGTGCCGTGCAGGACCACCACCCCGGCGATGGCCGGATCGGCCAGCTGCGCGCCGACGGCATCGCTGATGCGCTGCATGTCGGCCAGCGTCAGGCTGGCGGAATCCTTGGCCAGCAGCTCTTGCACGCGCAGTTCGGCCGGCAGGGGCGGCGCCAGCGCCAGCAGTTCTTGTCCGGTCAGGCCGGGGCGGGCGGCGCCGTCGGTGCCGCGCCGGCTGGCGATGGTGCCGCCGGTGGCCAGAACCGCCAGAACCGGCTGCCCGGCGCGCATGGCCGCGCCGCCTTCGGCAGGATCGCGCATGTCCTTCCCCCTGGTCCGCCGCCTTGGGTGTTGCGGCGCAAAATCTGTCTGACAGCTTTCCCGAATTAGCCGCAAGCGCCGCCTGGGGTCAAGCGGCCGTCCGGCTGCGCCAGACCCTCGAAGCCCGCGAAACCGGACGATATATCGCCTGCAACGGCGTGGGAAAGATGGATTCTACCGGCGCACCGGCGGCTGGCCGATGATCCGGCCCATCGCCTGCTCGACCTCGTCCAGATGGTCGCGCATCGCCGCGCGCGCCGCCTCTTCGGAACCGGCGCGGATCGCCTCGGCGATGCGGCGATGTTCGTGATTCGAGGTCACGCGACGATCGGCCACTAGGTTCACCAGCTCGGACTGCCGGATCAGCGCATCGCGCGAATCGGTGACGATGCGGCCGAAAACGCCGTTATGCGCGGCCTCGGCGATCAGGCAGTGGAAATCGGAATCCAGCCGCACCCATTTCAGCGCGTCCTCCTGCCGCTCCATGCTGTCGCAAAGCTGCATCAGCCGGGCCATCTGCCCGGGGCTGCGGCGCAGCGCGGCCCAGCCGGCGGCGGGGATCTCGATGAAGGGGCGGGCCTCGATGAGCTCGCGGGCGGAATACTGGCCATAGGCCAGTTCCGGCGACTGCCGGTCCGAGATCACGAAGCTGCCGCTGCCGCTGCGGCTGCGGGTCAGGCCCAGCGTCTGCAAGGACCGCATCGCCTCGCGGATGATGGGGCGGCTGACGCCATAACGCTCGGCCAGCTTGGCCTCGGAGGGCAAGCGGGTTCCGACCGGCAGCTGGCCGGCCAGGATGGCGCCTCGCAGATCCTCGAACACCGTTTCGGCGGCGTTTCTCCGACTGACCGGGCTTTCGTCTGTCAACCAATCAGCCACGTTGTTCATGGCGCCACTGTTGCATGTCAGGCGCACCTGTCAAGCCATCGGCTGCAACCCGTCTACCAATAAACCACCGCGGCTCCGAGCAGGCCGACGATCCCGGCGAGCTGGGCCATGAATATGAAATGATAGAGCCTCATCCGCGACCTCCGCGACAGAATCCGGCAAACGAGGCGCCATCTTGCGGCCGGACGCGGCGTCGGGGAAGCAGGTTTCCCGAAAGGTAAACATTTATCAACCCGGCGGCGGCGCGCGCGGGGCGCTTGCAGCTGCCGCCCGGCCGTGGCATCAGGGGCGCGGCGGCGGCGAACGACTCTTGGCGCGATTTCGCGTCCGCCTTTCCACATCTGCACATCCCACAGGTTTCCCGATGCGTGATCCCCTGTTCCGCATGGCCTTGCTGCTTGGCCTGCTGTCCGCCGTCGGTCCTTTCGCGATCGACATGTATCTGCCCGCTCTGCCCGAGGTGGCCGGCGACCTCGGCACCACCGAACCCATGGCGGCGCTGACGCTGACCGCCTATTTCATCGTCTTCGGCATTGCCCAGATGATCTATGGGCCGATGTCGGATGCCGTCGGCCGGCGCCGGCCGCTGCTGGTCGGCGTGGTGATCTTCCTGGTCGCCAGCATCGCCGCCAGCCTGGCGCCCGACATCGGCTGGCTGATCGCCGCCCGCGCCCTGCAGGGGCTGGGCGCGGCCACGCTGATGGTGGTGCCGCGCGCGGTGATCCGCGACATGGCGACCGGCCCGGCGGCGGCCCGGATGATGGCGGCGATCATGATCGTGATCTCGGTCTCGCCGATGCTGGCGCCGCTGACCGGCTCGATGGTGATGGCCTGGGGCGGCTGGCGCGAGATCTTCGCGGTTCTGGCCGGTGCCGCGGCCGTCAGCCTGATGCTGATCCTTTTCGTGCTGCCCGAGACGCTGGCCCCCGAGCAGCGCCGGCCGGTGCGGCTGGGCGCGATGCTGGCGGGCGCGCGTCGGCTGTTGGGCGACCGCCGCTTCCTGGGGCTGACGCTGATCGGCGGCTTCGGCATCGCCAGCTTCTTCGTGTTCCTGGCCTCGGCGAGCTTCGTCTATACCCGGCAATACGGGCTGGGCCCGACCGGCTTTTCGCTGGCCTTCGCGGTCAATGCGATCGGATTCTTCTCGGCCTCTCAATTCGCCGGCCGGTTGGCCGGGCGCTATGGGATGGAGCGGGTGATTTCCCTGGCGATCACCGGCTTCGCGGCGCTGTCGCTGGGGCTGTCGGCGGTGGTGCTGGCCGGGATCGACGCGCTGCCGGTGGTGGTCGCGGGCCTGTTCCTGGCCAATGCCTGCCTGGGCCTGGTGATGCCCACCGCCATGGTCATGTCGATGGACCCGCATCCCGACATCGCCGGGCTCGCTTCGTCGCTGGGCGGCACGGTGCAGATGCTGACCGGAGGGTTGATGATCGCCGTGACCGGGCCCTTCATCGACAACACCGCCGCGACCATGGTGCCGGCCATCGCGCTTTGCGCAGTCCTGGCCTGGGCCGCGGCCGCAGCCTCGCTGCCCCGGCTGCGGCTGGGTCGGTCCCGCTAGGCCGGGCGATGAACACGCGCCGGCCCGGGGCGCCGGCGATCAGATGCCGGGGGGCCGTGCCCCCTTCGGCTCCGTGAGCGGCGCAACAGAGCAGAGGCGGTGGACGGTGGCGGCAGGTCGTCGCAGTGCGATGCCGGAGCTGTGTCCGTTCGCCCATCCCGTCGGAAGGCCGTTTTCTCCAGCATCTGGCTCTCGGCTGGCAGGATCGCTTGGCTGCCGAAGGCCCGGGCTGCAGGATCCGACGCTTCCTTGGAGTCCGGTCGCAGAGACGGCAGGCGCCTTCGGCGCAGGAATCGCAGGTATAGTCCGGATCGGGTCAGCCGGCGCGTTCCCGGTCCTGCAGCGCCTGCTTGCGGGCGACGCCCCAGCGATAGCCCGACAGCCCGCCGTCGCTGCGGACGACGCGATGGCAGGGGATGGCGACGGCGAGCGTATTGGCCGCGCAGGCCTGGGCGACGGCGCGGGTGGCGCTGGGGGCGTCGATCCGGCGGGCGATCTCGGCATAGGTGGCGGTGGTGCCGGGCGGGATCCGGCGCAACGCCTGCCAGACCCGCTGCTGGAAGGCGGTGCCGCGGATGTCCAGGGGCAGGTCCAGCCCGATGCCGGGCGCCTCGACAAAGCCGACGACCCGGGCGACCAGCGCCTCGAATTCCGGGTCGCGGCCGATCAGCCGCGCCTGCGGGAAACGGTCCTGGAACTCGCGCAGCAGCGCCTGGGGGTCGTCGCCGAGCGCGATGGCGCAGATGCCGCGCCCGCTTTGCGCCACCAGGATGGCGCCGAGCGCGCATTGCCCCAGCGCGAAACGGATTTCCTCGCCCGCGCCGCCCTTGCGCCAGGCCGAGGGCGTCATGCCCAGGATCCCGTCCGCGCTTTCGTAGAAGCGGCTGTTCGCGCCGAAGCCGGCCTCATAGATCGCGCCGGTGACGCTGGACCCGCTGCGCAGCCGCTCGCGCAGCTTGCCGGCGCGATGGGCGCTGGCATAGGCGCGCGGCGTCAGCCCGGTGATCGCCTTGAACTGGCGGTGGAAATGGAACGGGCTGAGCCCGGCGGCGTCGGCCAGAACGTCGAGGCTGGGCGGGGTCTCGGCGCTTTCGATCAGCCGGCAGGCGGCGGCGACCAGCGCCGCATTGGCCTCGGCCGTCGAGGCGCCGCGCGGGTTGCAGCGCCGGCAGGGGCGAAAGCCCCCCGCCTCGGCCTGGTCGGGGGTGGCGAAGAAACGCACGTTCTCGGGCCTCGGCCGCCGTGCGGGGCAGGAGGGGCGGCAATAGACCCCGGTGCTGCGCACGGCATAGACGAAGCCGCCGTCCGCGGCCGCGTCGCGGGCCAGCACGGCCTGCCAGCGGGGATCGTCGCTTGTGGGAAGGGGACGCTGTTCCATGGTCGCGGCCTTTCTGTCATGGGTGCGATAGCATATCTGCACCCGAAAGGCATGTGCCGCACTCCGCGGCTTGCGGTCGAATTCACGGCGTGTCGGTATCAGTCGGCCTTGCCGCGGCGCCACAGCCAGCCCAGCCAGCCGGCCCAGAGCGCGGCCAGCGCGAACCAGGTCAGCGCATAGCCCAGGTGGCTGTTGCGAAAGCCGACCACGGTCAGCCCGCCGATGGGCAGATCGCCGTCCGGGCGGGCGTCGGCGTCGATGAAATAGGGCGCGACCGCGGGCAGGCCCAGGCTGGCGGCGATGGCGACGGTGTCGCGGGAATACCAGCGGCTTTCGTCGGGGCGGTTGCGGCGCAGGAAGGCGCCCTTGGGCTGGCTCATGCGCAGCAGCCCGGTGACCTCGGCGGGGGCGGCGGGCAGGGCGCGGGCGGCGCTGCGGGCCTCGTCGGGGACGAAGCCGCGGTTGACCAGCACCGTCCAGCCGCCGGGCGTCGCCAGCGGCGTCATCACCCAGAAGCCGGGGCCGCGGTCCGTCACCGCCTTGACCAGCACGTCGCTGTCCGCGGCATAGCGGCCCGCGACGGCCACGCGACGGTATTCGTCCGCGCGCGGCGAAAGCCCCGGCCAATCGGCGGGGCCGGGGGCGGGGACGGGGGGCGCGGCCAGCCGCGCCTCGACCCGTGCGATCAGGTCGGTCTTCCAGGCCAGGCGCTGCACCTGCCAGACCCCCAGCGCGCAGAAGCCCATGAAAATGGCCAGCGCCCCGGTCAGGAGCGCCAGCCTGCGCAGGGGACGGCCGTCCCCCGCCCGGGTCACGAGCCGAAGCCCTGCGTCATCTCGTGGTTCATCTGCGGCATCATGTTGGTGTTCATGTGATACATGACCCAGATCGAGCCGGCGAGCAGGATCACCACCACGACCACGGTGAAGATGGTGGAAAGCAGGGTCCAGCCCTCTTCCTGGCTGCCGGACATGTGCAGGAAATACACCATGTGCACCAGGATCTGCACCACGGCGAAGGCGATGACGACCACGGCCGTCAGTCCCCGGCTTTCGAAGCCGCCGGCCATGACGATGCCGAAGGGAATGGCGGTCAGGATCACCGACAGCAGGAAGCCCTTGAGATAGGAGCCGTAGCTGCCGTGGTCGTGGCCCGCGCCGTGGCCATGGTGGTCGTGATGGGCGTGTGCGTGATCGGCAGGCATCAGATCATCCCCAGCAGATAGACGAAGGTGAAGACGCCGATCCAGATGACGTCCAGGAAGTGCCAGAACATGGACAGGCAGGTCATGCGGCGCTGGTTGGCGGGGATCAGCCCCTTGCGGGTGATCTGCATCATCAGCGTCACCAGCCAGATCGAGCCGAAGGTGACGTGCAGCCCGTGCGTGCCGACCAGGGTGAAGAAGGCCGACAGGAAGCCCGACCGCTGCGGCCCGGCGCCGACATGGATCATGTGGTGGAACTCGTAGAGCTCGATGGCGAGGAAGCACAGGCCGAAGAAAAGCGTCACGGCCAGCCAGCGCAGCGTGCCGCTCTGGTTGCCCTTGGCCATGGCCAGCATGGCGAAGCCGAAGGTGATCGACGACAAGAGCAGCATCGCGGTGTTGACCGCCACCAGCTCCAGGTCGAACAGGTCCTTGGGCCCGGGCCCGGCGGCATAGCTGCTGCCGAGCACGCCGAAGACCGCGAAAAGCACCGCGAACATCAGGCAGTCGCTCATCAGGTAGACCCAGAAGCCGATGCTGGTCGAGGCCCCCTCGGGGTGGTGATGGGGCTCAAGCTCCCAATAGCGGCTCATGCTGTCTTGGGTTGCGGTGTTCATGGTTCAGGCCCCCTGCGCAAGCTGGCGCGTCCGGGCGTCCTCGGCCGCCTCGATGTCCGTGACCGGGATGTAATAGTCGCGGTCGTAGTTGAAGGTATGGGCGATCGAGACGACGATGATGCCCAGGAAGCTGGCGGCGGCCAGCCACCAGACATACCAGATCAGCGCCATGCCGCAGATCGTGGACAGCGCCGCCAGGATGACGCCGGTGCCGGTGTTCTTCGGCATGTGGATCGGCTGGTAGGTGGCCAGCGGCCGGCGCGCTCCGGCCTGTTTCATCTCCCACCAGGTATCCAGCCCGTGCGAGATCGGGCTGAAGGCGAAGTTGTAGGCCGGCGGCGGCGACGAGGTCGCCCATTCCAGCGTGCGGCCGTCCCACGGGTCGCCGGTCACATCGCGATAGTCGGCGCGGTTGCGCCGCAGGATCGAGACGCCGAACTGGATGAACATGGCCGCGATGCCGCAGGCGATCAGTACGGCGCCGAAGGCCGCGATGGCGAACCAGATCCGCAGGTCGGGATCGTCGAAGACCCGCAGCCGGCGGGTCACGCCCATCAGCCCCAGGATATAGAGCGGCATGAAGGCGGCCCAGAAGCCCACGACCCAGAACCAGAACGAGACCTTGCCCCAGAACACGTCCAGCTTGAAGCCGAAGGCCTTGGGCCACCAGAAGTTGATCGCCGCGAACAGGCCGAACAGCACGCCGCCGATGATCACGTTGTGGAAGTGGGCGATCAGGAACAGCGAGTTGTGCAGCACGAAGTCCGCCGGGGGCACCGCCAGCAGCACGCCGGTCATGCCGCCGATGACGAAGGTCAGCATGAAGGCCACCGTCCACATCATCGGCAGCTCATAGCGGATGCGGCCGCGATACATGGTGAACAGCCAGTTGAAGAGCTTGGCCCCGGTCGGGATCGAGATGATCATCGTGGTGATCCCGAAGAACGAGTTCACCGACGCGCCCGAGCCCATGGTGAAGAAGTGGTGCAGCCAGACCAGATAGCTCAGCACCGTGATGCAGACGGTGGCGTAGACCATCGAGGAATAGCCGAACAGCCGCTTGCCCGAGAAGGTCGAGGTGACTTCCGAGAAGACGCCGAACAGCGGCAGGATCAGGATATAGACCTCGGGGTGGCCCCAGATCCAGATGAGGTTGATATACATCATCGGATTGCCGCCAAGGTCGTTGGTAAAGAAGTTGGTGCCGACATAGCGGTCCAGCGTCAGCAGGATCAGCGTCATGGTCAGCACCGGGAACGAGGCGACGATCAGGATATTGGCGCAGAACGAGGTCCAGGTGAAGATCGGCATCCGCATCATGGTCATGCCCGGCGCCCGCATCTTCAGGATGGTCACCAGCAGGTTGATGCCCGACAGCGTGGTGCCGACGCCCGCGACCTGCAGGCCCCAGATGTAGTAATCCACCCCGACCCAGGGGCTGTAGCCGATGCCCGACAGCGGCGGAAAGGCCAGCCAGCCGGTCTGGGCGTATTCGCCGACGAACAGCGACGCCATGGTGATCACCGCGCCGCCCACCGTCATCCAGAACGAGAAATTGTTCAGGAAGGGAAAGGACACGTCGCGCGCGCCGATCTGCAGGGGCACGATGTAGTTCATCAGCCCGGTGATGAAGGGCATGGCCACGAAGAAGATCATGATGACGCCATGCGCCGTGAAGATCTGGTCGTAGTGATGGCTGTTCAGATAGCCCTCGGAGCCGCCGAAGGCCCAGACCTGCTGCAGCCGCATCATGATGGCGTCGGCAAAGCCGCGCACGAACATGATCAGCGCCAGCACCACATACATGATGCCGATCTTTTTGTGATCGACCGAGGTGAACCACTCTTTCCAGAGATAGCCCCACAGCCGGTACTTCGTCAGCACCGCAAGCAGTGCCAGCCCGCCGACGGCGACGGCGACGAAGGTGGCCCAGACGATGGGCTCCTTCGGGATCGCGTCCCAGTTCAGCCGGCCGAAAAGGAATGTCGTTTCGTTGCTGGGGATAGCCATGCGAGCGTCCGTTCAGAAATTCCGCGCCTGACCCGCCGCCGGGTCGAGCTGGGTCATGTCAGTGTCATGCGAGAGGGACAGAAGCCCCCGCGGCGGGGTCAGCGCCCGGCCGCGCAGCGGCGACTGGTCCGCCGGCGGCTGCACCGCCAGCGCCCCGCTGCCGAACATCAGCGCCGAATCCTCGGGCGTGCAGAACGAGGCGACCTGGAAGGGCTCCCAGCCCAGCACCGGGACGCGGGCGCCGCGGCGCTGGTGCTTGTCATAGGTCAGCGCGGTGGTGTTCATGGTCCCGGCCAGCCCGGCGCCGCCCTGGTCGTCGATGGCCATCATCTCGGCCATGCACATCTTGCCCGGCTCGACGCACATGTTGACGACGCGGGCGAACAGCTGCGGATCGACCTCGGCGAAGGACATCGGCGGCACGTTCTCGCTGGGCGCCTCGAGATCGAGGTAGCGCGGCCGGTCCAGCGTGCCGCCGGCGGCGCGGGCCTTTTCGACCCAGGCGCGGAAATCGGCGTCGTCGCTGGCGAAAGTCTTGAAATGCATCCCCGAAAAGCCGTGGCCCGAGTAATGCGAAGCGATGCCCTTGTATTCGCCCGGGGTGTTGAAGACGCCGTGCAGCGTGGTCTGCATCCCCGGCATGGCATAGATCATGCCCGCCATGGCCGGGATGTAGAAGGCGTTCATCACCGAGGTCGAGGTCAGGGTGAACTCGACCGGCCGGTTCACCGGGACGGCCAGTTCGTTGACGGTGGCGATGCCCTCGTCGGGATAGATGAACAGCCATTTCCAGTCCATCGCCACCACCTGCACCCGCAGCGGCGTCTGCTCCGCGGGGACCGGCTGCCCGGCCTCGATGCGTTCCAGCGGGCGGTAGGGGTCCAGAAGATGGGTGCCGACCCAGGTCAGCGCCCCCAGCGAGATGATGATCAGCAGCGGCGCCGCCCAGATCACGAACTCGAGCTTGGTGGAATGGTCCCAGTCGGGCGCATATTCGGCCGCGCGGTTCCTTTCGCGGTATTTCACCGCGAACCACACCGTCAGCACCATCACCGGCACGATGATGAGCAGCATCAGAAGCGTCGAGATCACCAGCAGGTCGCGCTGCCGTGCCGCGACGTCACCGGCCGGCGCCAGGACCTCGGCCTTGCAGGCGGCAAGGGGGACAAGAAGCGAAAGCCCTATCAGGCGGTGAAATATATGTTTTATTTTCATTGGACTACCTGCTGTCCGGTTGATGGCGCAGCCGACCGAATCGGAAATGCACCGGGCAAGTTGCGCTTCACTACCTTGATCTGGGTCAAGGCGACATGCGACGTTTTGCCCTATGCTGTTCGCCCCCGGTCTGGCGCTAGGGAAAGGGCAGGACGCCGGGGGGCCCTGGGCCGCGCCCGGCACGAATCTGGACCAGATCGAAATCATCCGCATGTCGAGCACCTCTTCTTCGGCCCATTCCGGCCGCTCCAGCGCCCCGGCCCCGCAACACCAGGGGCATCCGGTCTCGCCCTCGGACATTGCCGTGGGCGTCATCATCGGACGAACCTCCGAGTTCTTCGATTTCTTCGTCTTTGCCATCGCCTCGGTGATCGTGTTCCCGCAGCGGATCTTTCCCTTCGTGGATCCGCTCAGCGGGACGCTGCTGTCCTTCGCGCTGCTGGCGCTGGCCTTCGTGGTGCGGCCGCTGGGCAGCGCGCTGTTCATGGCCGTCGACCGCCGCCACGGCCGCGTCACCAAGCTGACCACGGCGCTGTTCCTGATGGGCACCGCCACCGTCGCCATGGGGCTGATCCCCAGCTACGACACGGCGGGCGACTGGGCCATCGTCATCCTGGCGGTGCTGCGCATCGGCCAGGGGCTGGCGCTTGGCGGCGCCTGGGACGGCATGCCGTCGCTGCTGGCGCTGACCTCGCCCCGGAACCGGCGCGGCTTCTATGCCATGATCCCGCAGCTGGGGGCGCCGATCGGGTTGATCGTGGCCAGCCTGCTCTTCGCCTATCTGGCGGCGAATCTCTCGGAAGCGGACTTCCTCGACTGGGGCTGGCGCTATCCGTTCTTCGTCGCCTTCTCGGTGAACGTGGTGGCGCTGTTCGCCCGGCTGCGCATCGTCGCCACCGACGAATTCGGCCAGCTGTTCCGGTCGCGCGAATTGCAGCCCACCCGCCTGGGCACGACCCTGGCCGAGGACGGCGGCGCCGTGCTGCTGGGCATCTTCGTGCCGCTGGCCAGCTTTGCCATGTTCCACATGGTCACGGTCTATCCGCTGTCCTGGATCTTCCTCTACACCAACGAGACCCTGGTCAGCTTCCTGGTGATCGAGGCCGTGGCCGCCGTCGCCGGCATCGCCGCGATCCTGCTGTCGGGCTTCCTGGCCGACCGGATCGGCCGCCAGCGGCTGCTGCTGGTCGGGGCGCTGCTGATCGGCGGCTTCGCCATCCTGGCGCCGCTGCTGCTTTCGGCCGGCCAGACCGGCGAGACGATCTATATGATCGCCGGCTTCTTCATCCTGGGCCTCAGCTTCGGGCAAAGCTCGGGTGCGGTCGCCTCGCTCTTCGGGGTGCGCAACCGCTATACCGGCTCGGCCCTCGTCTCGGACCTGGCCTGGATGTTCGGCGCCGGCTTCGCGCCGCTGACCGCGCTGCTGCTGTCGACCTGGCTGGGGCTGCCCGCCGCGGGTCTCTACCTGCTGTCGGGCGCCATCTGCTCGACCGTCGCGGTGCTGCTGGCCGGCCGCATGGACTTCAAGGGCGACGCCTGACGCCCATTGCCGCGATGCGGGACAGCGCCCGGGCCTTGGCTCGGGCGCTTTCGCATGGCGCCGGCCGCTTGGCCTCGGCTTCCGGTTTCGGCTAGCATCGCCGCGACTCAAGGAGTGACCCATGGCCCGGAAGCCCGCCCCCTTCGCCTGGAACGACCCCTTCCTGCTGGACGACCAGCTGACCGGCGAAGAGCGGCTGATCCGCGACAGCGCCGCCGCCTTCGCCCAGTCCGCCCTGGCCCCGCGCGTCAAGCGGGCCTATCTGGACGAGACCACCGACCCCGAGATCTTTCGCGAGATGGGCGCCGCCGGCCTTTTGGGCGTCACCGTCGCCGAGGCCCATGGCGGCGCCGGCGCGTCCTATGTCGCCTATGGCCTGGTGGCGCGGGAAATCGAGCGGGTCGATTCGGGCTATCGCAGCATGGCCTCGGTGCAGAGCTCGCTGGTGATGTATCCGATCGAGGCCTATGGCAGCGACGAGCAGCGGCGGAAATACCTGCCGAAACTGGCCTCGGGCGAGCTCATCGGCTGCTTCGGCCTGACCGAGCCCGAGGCCGGCTCGGACCCCGCCGGCATGAAGACCCGGGCGACGCCCGTTTCGGGCGGCTATGTGCTGAACGGCGCCAAGACCTGGATCACCAACGCCCCCATCGCCGATGTCTTCGTGGTCTGGGCGAAATCCGAGGCGCATGGCGGCAAGGTCCGCGGCTTTCTGGTGGACAAGGGCACGAAGGGGCTGTCCGCGCCGAAGATCGAGGGCAAGCTGTCCCTGCGCGCCTCGGTCACCGGCGAGATCGTGATGGAGGATGTCGCGGTCCCCGAATCGGCGATGCTGCCCGGGGCCGAGGGCATGGGCGGCCCCTTCGGCTGTCTGAACCGCGCGCGCTACGGCATCGGCTGGGGCGTCATGGGCGCGGCCGAGGATTGCTGGTTCCGGGCCCGCGAATACGGCCTCGACCGCCGGCAGTTCGGTCGCCCGCTGGCTGCGACGCAGCTTTACCAGAAGAAGCTCGCCGATATGCAGACCGAGATCGCGCTGGGGCTTCAGGCCAGCCTGCGCCTGGGCCGGCTGTTCGACGAGGGCAGGATGGCGCCCGAGATGGTCTCGCTGGTCAAGCGCAACAATTGCGGCAAGGCGCTGGAGATCGCCCGCATGGCCCGGGACATGCATGGCGGCAACGGCATTTCCGTCGAATATCACGTCATGCGCCATGCCCAGAACCTGGAGACGGTGAACACCTACGAGGGCGCGCATGACGTGCATGCGCTGATCCTGGGTCGGGCGCAGACCGGGCTGCAGGCCTTTGGCTGAGCCGCCGCTGCAAGGGCTGCGGGTGGTCGAACTGGCCCGCATCCTGGCCGGTCCCTGGATCGGCCAGACGCTTGCCGACCTCGGCGCCGAGGTGATCAAGGTCGAGGCGCCCGAGGGCGACGACACCCGCCGCTGGGGTCCGCCCTTCGTCCAGAGGCCGCGCGCCGACGGCACGACCGAAGAGGTCGCCGCCTATTTCCATGCCGCGAACCGGGGCAAGACCTCGGTGACCTGCGATTTCAACGACCGGGCCGATCTGAAGCGCCTGCGCGGGCTGATCGACCAGGCCGATGTCGTGATCGAGAACTTCAAGGTCGGGGGCCTGCGTCGCTTCGGGCTGGATTACGACACGCTTGCCGCGCGCAATCCCGGGCTGGTCTATGCCTCGATCACCGGCTTCGGCCAGGACGGGCCGCGGGCGGCGCAGCCGGGCTACGATTTCCTGATCCAGGGCATGTCCGGCATCATGGACCTGACCGGAGACCCGGCGGGCGAGCCGCAGAAGGTCGGCGTCGCCTGGATCGACATCTTCACCGGGCTTTACGGCGTGATCGCGGTGCAGGCGGCGCTGGCCGAGCGCGCGCGCTCGGGGCGGGGCCAGCATCTGGACCTGTCGCTTCTGGATTGCGGCGTGGC
Organism: Paracoccus aminovorans; assembly: GCF_900005615.1. NCBI lineage: Bacteria > Pseudomonadati > Pseudomonadota > Alphaproteobacteria > Rhodobacterales > Paracoccaceae > Paracoccus > Paracoccus aminovorans. Next base: position 82,158 of record NZ_LN832562.1, read on the forward strand.
GGTGCTGGCGAACCAGGCCACCAACTGCCTGCTGGGCGGGATGGTGCCGCACCGGCTGGGCAATGCCCATCCGAACATCGTGCCCTATCAGCTGTTTCCGGCCGCGGACGGGCATCTGATCGTGGCTTGCGGCAACGACCGGCAATTCGCGGCGCTCTGCCGGGTGCTGGACCTGGCGGGTCTGGCCTCGGAGCCGGATTTCGCCACCAATCCCGCCCGCGTGGAGCATCGCGACCGGCTGGTGCCGCGGCTTGCGGCGGCGACGCGGGGCTTCACCCGCGCCGGGCTGATCGCGGCGCTGGAAGCCGTGGGGGTGCCGGCCGGCCCGGTCAACGACGTGGCCGAGGCGCTGGCCGAGCCGCAGGTGCTGGCGCGCGGGCTGCGGATCGCGCCCGAAGGCATCGCCGGGCTGCGCAGCCCCCTGCGCTTTTCGCGCAGTTCCCTGGTGACGGACCGCGCCGCCCCGGCGCTTGGCGACGGCGCATGGCATTTCCGCGGCGCCGACGGCTAGGCCGGGTTCAATCCGCGATCGGAAAGGCGATCCGGGCGCAAAGCCCGCGGCCGCCGGCGCCGGGATGCAGGCTCAGCCGGCCGCCGAAGAGCCGCGCGATCTCTTCCACCACCGGCAGGCCCAGACCCATGCCCTGGCCCTGGGTCTCGCCGCGCGCGAAGCGGCCGGTGACGGCGGCGCGGGCTTCGGCCGGGATGCCGGGGCCGTCGTCCTCGACCTCCAGCACCGCCTCGGCGCCCTCGGCGCGGACGCGGATCGTCACCATCGCACCCCGGCCGGTGTGCCGGATCGCGTTCGAGATCAGGTTGGCCAGCGCCTCGCCCAAGAGCAGCGGCTCGGCGCGGACGGGCAGGGGCCCCGCGAAGCCGCTCTCGAACCCCAGGTCGATGCCGGCCTCGGCGGCGGCGGGGATCTGTTCGGCGGTCAGGTCGCGGGCGAAACCGGCAAGGTCGATCACGTCGGGCGCCCGGCCGGCCGCCGCATCGACCTTGGCCAGCAGCAGAAGCTGCGCCAGGATGCGCTCGGCATGGGCGACGGCGGCGTCGCCCTTGGCGGCGGCGGACTGCGCCTCGGCCAGCGTGCCGGCGCGGGCCGCCAGCGCCAGCTGCGTGCGCACCACCGCCAGCGGCGTGCGCAGCTGGTGGCCGGCGTTGCCGGTGAAGTTGCGCAAGCCGTCCAGCGCCGATTTCAGCCGCAGCATGAAGCCGTTGATGGCGCCGACCAGCCCGCGCACCTCGCTGGGCACCGGGGTCTCGACCGGCGAAAGGTCGTCGGGGCTGCGGGTGGCGATGGCCTCGGACAGCCGCGACAAGGGCCGCAGCGAGACGGTGACGGCGATGCCGACGATCAGCGCCGCGCCCAGCATCATCAGCCCCAGCCGCAGGGCCGAGCGCATCAGGATGGTCCGCGTCAATTCCTCGCGCGCGCCGGTGGTCTCGGCCACGGTGACGGTGAAGGGCACCTCGTCGATGCCGGTCGAGGCGGCGCGGGCCAGCGTCGCGACCCGCACCGGCTCGCCCCGGAAGCTGCCGTCGGCAAAGCCGGGATCGCCGCCCGGCACCGCCTGCGCCACCGGCAGGTCGCCATAGCCCGTCACCAGCCGCCCCGGCGGGCCGTCGACGCGATAGAACACCCGGTCCTCGGCGGCCGAACTCAGCATTTCCAGCGCGCCATAGGGAATCTCGATGGCGATCATGCCGTCCTGGTCCAGCGAGGCGCGTTCGGCGATCACCAGCGCCGAGCCGGCCAGCACCCGGTCGGCCAGCGCCGTCGCCATGCGCTTGGCCTCGCGCCAGGTGTCGACCAGCGCCAGTGCGCCGAAGACCGCCGTCGCCACCAGCAGCCAGACCAGCAGCCGGCGGCGGATGGAAAAGGGCCGGCTGCCGCTCAAGGCTCGGCCCGGTCCAGGAAATAGCCGATGCCGCGCGCCGTGCGCACCGTCAGTCCGGCGGGCGCCAGGCGCTTGCGCAGCCGGCTGACATATTGCTCGATGGCATTGGCGGAAAGGTCGTCCTCCAGCGAGGTCAGCGATTGCACGATGCTGTCGCGCGGCACCACCTTGCCGGCGCGGGTGATGAGCAGCTCCAACAGGCCGCGTTCGCGCGCGGGCAGGTCCAGCGGCCGGCCCTCGACCGCGAAGCTGCGGCTGTTCTGGTCGAAGCTCAGCGCGCCGAAGCTGACCGTCGCCGTGCGCAGCCCGGCCTGCCGGCGCAAAAGCGAGCGGATGCGGGCCTCGAACTCGCCGATGTCGAAGGGCTTGATCAGATAGTCGTCGGCGCCGAGGTCGAGGCCGCGCACCCGCTCTTCGGGCGTGCCGCGCGCGGTCAGGATCATCACCGCCGCCGGGTTCCTGCGCGCCCGCATGGCGCGCAGGACTTCCAGCCCGTCCATCTGCGGCAGGTTCAGGTCCAGGATCACCAGTTCGAAGCTTTCCGCCGCCGCCAGGGCCTCGGCCGAGGCGCCGTCATGGACCACGTCCACGGCATAGCCCGATTGGCGCAGCAGCGCCGACAGGCCCTCGGCCAGCGAAAGATTGTCCTCGACCAGCAGGATGCGCATGAAGGTCCCCCCTCGGCCCGGCAGGTTAGCGGCTGTGCCCCAGCTTGTGAACGGGGTCCGGCTGGGGCAAGCTTTCGCGATCATGCGCCTTGCCCTGCTGCCCGCCCTGCTGATCCTGGCCCTGACCGGCATCGCCCGGGCCGAGGCGGTGCTGTTTCCGGCGCCTTCGGGCCGCGCGGCGGGCGAGCTGCTGGTCTATTCCTCGCTCGACGACGATCTGGCCCGGCCGCTGATCCGGGCGTTCCAGGACCGCCGTCCCGACCTGGCGGTGCGTTACGAGAACCTGCTGACCGGCGCCCTGCACGACCGCATCGTGGCCGAGACCCAGGCGGGCCGGGGCACGGCGGATTTCGCCTTTTCCTCGGCCATGGACCTGCAGGTGAAGCTGGCGAACGACGGCTTCGCCCGGCCGGTGGTGACGCCGGACACGCCCGACTGGCCCGACTGGGCGAACTGGCGCGACACCGCCTATGCGCTGACCTTCGAGCCGGCGGTCTTTGCCTATCACAAGCCCAGCTTCCGCGACCATCCGCCGCCCTCGACCCGGGCCGAGCTGCTGCGCTGGCTGGCCGAGCACCCGGCCGAGGCGCGGGGCCGGATCGGCACCTACGACCCGGCGCGCTCGGGCGTGGGCTATCTGTTCCTGGCCCGCGACCAGGAGCTTTACCCGAGGATCTGGGACATCGTGCGCGAGATGGGGCGCACCGGCGTCCGGCAATATCCGACCACGGCCGAGATCCTGACCCGCATCGCCGACGGAAGGCTGGCGGTGGGCTACAACCTGCTCGGCTCCTATGCCGCCGACTGGGCGCGCCAGCACCCCGAGGAGGTGGGGGTGATCCTGCCGCGCGACTTCACCGTGGTCGTCTCGCGCGTGGCGCTGGTGCCGCGCGCGGCGCGGGCGCCGGAACGGGGCGCGGAATTCCTGGCCTTTCTGATGTCCCCCGATGGGCAGGCGCTGCTGTCGCGGACGCTGCGGCTGTCGGCCGTCAGCCTGGAGGTGGCGGGCCAGGCGCAGCCGGCGGGCGGCATGGCGGGGCTGGAGGGGGTGCGGCTGAAACCGGTACCGGTCAGCCCCGGCCTGCTGGCCTATCTGGACCAGGCGACGCGGGCGCGGCTGCTTGCGCGCTGGAACGCGGCGCTGTCGGCCAAGTAGGGCGGCGCGGTTTTTCCCCTTGGCGTCAGGTCCATGACAGGTTTCTATGGTGCAAAGGGTGCAGGACCCGCCAGCCGGGTTCACGGAGGAGCGCCCGCATTCCGGGAGAGATGCGGGCCGCAAGCCATGAATAACAGAAAACGGGCCGGCGCCGCGCGCGTTCGGCCGATGCGGAGGAAACCATGAAGCATCTCGTTCTCGCCAGCCTCTTCGCCGGCGCCATGGCGCTGCCGGCCATGGCCGATTACACCATCATCGCGCCCGCCAACCCCGGCGGCGGCTGGGACCAGACCGCGCGCACCATGCAGACCGTGATGCAAGAGGAAGGCATCTCGAAATCGGTGCAGGTCCAGAACGTGCCCGGCGCCGGCGGCACCATCGGCCTGGCGCAATTCGCCAGCCAGAACAAGGGCAACCCGAGCGCGCTGATCGTCGGCGGCTATGTCATGGTCGGCGCCATCCTGACCAACGGCTCGCCCGTCTCGCTGAAGGACGTGACGCCCATCGCCCGGCTGACCGGCGAATACGAGGCCATCGTGGTCCCGGCCGCGTCCGAGATCCAGGACATGGCCGGGCTGATCGCCAAGCTCAAGGAAAACCCGGGCGGGGTCAGCTGGGCCGGCGGCTCGGCCGGCGGCACCGACCATATCGCCGTCGGCCTGATCGCCAAGGCGGCCGGCGTCGATCCGACCAAGATCAACTACATCGCCTATTCCGGCGGCGGCGAGGCGCTGGCCGCGATCCTGGGCAACCAGGTCACCGCGGGCGTTTCCTCGCTGGGCGAGTTCGAGTCCCAGGTCAAGGCCGGCACCCTGCGCCTGCTCGCGGTCTCGTCGCCCGAGCGGATCGAGGGCGTGGACGCGCCGACGCTGAAGGAATCGGGCCTGGACGTCGACCTGCAGAACTGGCGCATGGTCGCGGCCGCGCCGGGGCTTTCGGACGAGCAGAAGGCCAAGGTCACCGCCGATATCGAGAAGATGGCCAAGTCGGAGAACTGGCAGAAGCAGCTGGCCGACAAGGGCTGGATCGACACCTTCCTGGCCGGGCCGGAATTCGACGCCCAGCTCGCCAAGGACGAGGAATCCACCGCCACGATCCTCAAGGACATCGGTCTGGTGAAATGAGCGAGTTGCAACCGCAAACCAAGCGCCGCCCGGATGTGGCGGCGCTTGTCATCGCCCTGGGGCTGGTGGTGATCGCCGGGGTGATGCTGTGGGACAGCGCCCGGCTGGCCGATCTGGGCGGCTATTCCGGCGTCGGCCCGGCCAGCGTGCCCCGCGTGGTGGCCGGATGCCTGATCGGGTTGGGCGTCTGGACCGCCATCGAGGCGCTGCGCGGCGACTTTCCCGAGCGTCCGCCGCAGCGCGTCGCGCCGGTGCTGTGGATCGTCGCCGGACTTGCCGCCCAGCTGCTGCTTCTGCATGTCGCGGGCTTTTCCATCGCGACCGGCGTCCTTTTCGCCTGCACCGCCCGGGCCTTCGGCAAGCGCAACCTGGCGCTGACCCTGCCGGTCGGCATCGCCCTGTCCTTCCTGGTCTGGGTGATCTTCTCGCAACTCCTGATGCTGCACCTGCCGCCCGGCCCGCTGGAGCATCTGGTCTTTCCGGGGGGCTGAACCATGAGCGCCTTCGACTTCCTGATGCAGGGGCTGGCCACCGCCTCGGACCCGATGCTGCTGTTCTATGCGCTGATCGGCGTGACGCTGGGCACCGCCGTGGGCGTCCTGCCCGGCATCGGCCCGGCGCTGACCGTGGCGCTGCTTCTGCCCGTCACCTATCGGCTGGACCCGGCGGGGTCGCTGATCATGTTCGCCGGCATCTATTACGGCGGCATGTACGGCGGTTCGACCACCTCGATCCTGCTGAACACGCCGGGCGAGAGCGCCTCGATCATCACCGCGCTGGAAGGCAACAAGATGGCCCGCAAGGGCCGGGGCGGGCCGGCACTGGCCACCGCCGCCATCGGTAGCTTCATCGCCGGGCTGATCGCGACGCTGCTGCTGGCCTTCCTGGCGCCGACCATCGTCAAGGTGGCGCTGGTGTTCGGCCCGCGCGAATATTTCGCGCTGATGGTCCTGGCCTTCGTCACCGTCTCGGCCGCTTTCGGCGATTCCGCCCTTCGCGGGCTGACCTCGCTGTTCCTGGGCCTGGCGCTGGCCTGCGTCGGCATCGACCAGCTGACCGGGCAGGCGCGGCTGTCCTTCGGCCAGGCCGAGCTTCTGGACGGGATCGAGGTCACCACCATGGCCGTCGCCATGTTCGCGGTGGGCGAGGCGCTGTTCATCGCCGGCCAGCGCGTGCAGCACGACGACGAGGTCACCGCCGTCAAGGGCTCGGTCTGGATGAACCGCCAGGACTGGGCACGGTCCTGGAAGCCCTGGCTGCGCGGCACCGTGATCGGTTTCCCGATCGGCGCCATGCCGGCCGGCGGGGCCGAGATCGGCACCTTCCTGAGCTAGGCGACCGAGAAGAAGCTGACCAAGCACCCCGAGGAGTTCGGCCAGGGCGCCATCGAGGGCGTGGCCGGTCCTGAGGCCGCCAACAACGCCAGCGCGGCGGGCACGCTGGTGCCGCTCTTGACGCTGGGCCTGCCGACCTCGGCCACGGCGGCGATCATGCTGGCGGGCTTCCAGCAGTTCGGGCTGCAGCCAGGCCCGCTGCTCTTTGCCACCAACCCGACGCTGGTCTGGGGGCTGATCGCCAGCCTGCTGATCGCGAACGCGATGCTGCTGGTGCTGAACCTGCCGCTGATCGGGCTGTGGGTGAAGCTGCTGACCATTCCCAAGCCCTGGCTCTATGCCGGCATCCTGCTGTTCGCGACCCTGGGCACCATCGGCGCCAACCCCTCCAGCGTCGAACTGGGGATGCTGTTGGGCTTCGGCGTGCTGGGCTATGTGATGCGGCTTTACGGCTATCCCATCGCGCCCATCGTCGTCGGCCTGATCCTGGGCCCGATGGCCGAGCAGCAGCTGCGCCGGGCGCTGTCGATCAGCCAGGGCGACTGGAGCTATCTGCTGCACTCGCCCATCGCGGCCACGCTGCTGGGCCTGGCCGCGCTGGCGCTGATCGTGCCGCTGATCCTGCGCGCGCGCGGCAAGGGCGAGGTGCTGGCGCAGCTGGCCGGCGACGAGGACTGATCCCAAGACCCGCCATGATCCCAGGTCATGGCGGGTCTGACCGAATGCGCGTTGCGGATGGACGCGTGCGGGCCCATCTGTGTCTTGTTGAAACCAAGACCAGACAGGCAAATCAGATGACCGCCCTTCAGTCCCTCCGCTCGTTCTTCGGCGCCTTCCGCGCCGCTGTCCATGCCGCCGCCGCGGTGGACATGCACCGCAGCCCGGATGCGCGCGACCTGAAAATGCTGGGCATCTCGCAAAAGGCCTTCCGCGCGATCCATCTGTGATCGCGGCCGGTCCGGCCGATCCGACGACACCCATGCCGCCGCCCCGATCTTCGGATCCGGGCGGCTTTTTCATGTCCGTGCCGCCGTCCCGGGCCTTTGCGTAAGTGACGTTCAGTTGGTGCTTGGCTTGGCCGCGCGCTGCGGGCAATATGCCGCCAGTTTTGTTTGAGTATTTTTCGCGGAGGCCCGGATGAACGCCCCCAAAAGCCAGGCCTGCCGTCGCGGCCGCCCGATCCGCCCGGCCCTGCCGGGACGAGGTGCGGCATGAAGCACGAGCCGTTCCTTTCCGAACCCGAGGCCGCCGCGCAGGGCGACCTGCAGTTGCGGCTGGTGCTGGGCCGGGGCGCCGACGGGCTGCCGGTACTGGCCGAGCCCGTGCCGGGCGCGCTGCTGGTGCTGTCGGACCTGCCGCGGGCCGCCGCTGGGCTGGTCGCGGTCTGCAGGGACATTCCCGGCCGGACGGTGGTGCTGGGCTATGTCACCGCCGCGCAGGCGGCCCGGGCCGGGCTGGCCCAGGGCGGCGCCGATGCCGAGGGCTGGGTCAGCATCGGCTGCGGCAAGGCGCAGATCCGCCTGCATCCCGACGGCCGCATGCGGTTGAAGGCGCAGGACATCACCATCGATTCCGCCGGGCGCATGGGCCTGCGCGGGGCCTGGATCGACCTGAACTGAGGGCCGCAGATGTGGCAGGTTGAAAACCGCAGCCCCTTTCCGCATTGGGCGGGCTTCCAGCGCGACCATCAAGGCCGCAGCCTGTGGAGCATCGTGCTGAAGGCCAGTTTCGCCATCCGGCCCGATCAGCCCCTGCGCCATCTGGTGCCGCAGCCGCCCCTGCTGCAGGCGCCGCTGACCGAGGGCGAGCGGATGGTGGCGGACCGCGACATCTCGCTGCCGCGACCGTTCTGCGACGTGCTGCTGTCGGGCCATGCCCATCCGCCGGACGGGGCGAGCCCCGACCGGGGCTGGACCGCCAGCCTGCTCATCGGCGACTGGCGCAAGGCGCTGCGCGTGCTGCCGGCGCGGCAATGGCATCGCGGCCGGCCGCGTCCCGCACCGCAGCCCGGCGCCCCCGTGCCCCTGGACTGGACCGCGACCTGGGGCGGTCCCGAGGTGGCCGAGAACCCGCTGGGCCGGGGCACGCTCTGGCAAGAGGGGGCCGCGCTGCCGCGCCTCGTCCCCGAGGGTCAGGGCGAAAGCAGCCGGGTGCCGGTCAGCTTCGCCCCCGTGCCCCATGGCTGGCCGCAGCGCAGCCGGCTGGGCGGCACCTACGACCAGGCGTGGCTGCGCCGCCGCGCGCCCCTGCTGCCGGCCGATCTGGACCCGCGCTATTGGCAGGCGGCGCCGCCCGACCAATGGCTGGACCCCGAGGCCCTGTTCGGCGCCCCGGTTGAACTGATCGGCATCGCGCCGCAGCCGCTGCGCTTCGCGCTGCCCCGGCTGGGGTTCGAGGTGGCGACCCGGTTTCGCGGCCAATGGGTGCAGCATCCGCCGCGCCTGCAGATGCTGACCATCGACAGCGACGCCATGCGCCTGTCCATGGTGCTGCAGGCGGCGCTGCCCATCGGCGCCGCGCAATTCGACGTCAAGGTCGAGCGCAGCTTCATCGCCCTGCGCGAGCTGCAGGGCTTCGCCGTCGCCGCGCCCGACATGCCCGCCTTCGATGCGGCGCAAGGATAGGGAGGACGCATGGCCCATACCGTTTCGGCCAACGGTCTGACGATCTCGCACAGGGGCACCGGCGGGCACGAGGTGAACTCGACCCCGGATGTCTGCCGGCTGGCGAACAACGTGCCGGTGCCCTTCTCGATCATCTCCTTCTCGCGCGACCTGGTGCGCGGGACGCGGACGGTGCTGGCCGACGGCGGCAATACCATCGACTGCCGGGGCTCGGCCCACAGCCGCTGCATCGGCGACGAGCCGGGGGTGAACAAGGGCGTGATCTCTGGCACGCAGCTGCATGAAAGCACCTGGATCACCTGGTCGCCCAACGTCCGCGTCGAGGGGCGCAACATCGCCCGGCTGTCGGACAAGATGTTCATGAACAACCGCAACTGCATCTCGGGCGCCGGCGGGCATTACGAGGTGCCGGCGGCGATCACCGACCCGATCATGCGCGAATTGTGCAAGGTCTTCTGCGAGGCGCGCGACGAATGGCACCAGTGCAAGCGCTCGGGGCGGACGAACTGCCCGCGCCCCTCGGGGCTGGCCAAGGACAAGCTGGAGCGCCAGCTCGCCAACAAGGGCAGCACGCTCAGCCGCGCGCTCGGCAACCGGCTGGGCGCCGCCGAGCGCACCTTCTATTCCACCGCCGACAAGATCTTCGAGGGCGCGCGCAAGATCTACGACCGCTCGGGGCTGGAACGGGCGATCAAGCGCCAGGTCGAGAAGCTGATGCAGCGCAAGATCGTGCAGAAGGGTGCGCAGATGGCCGGCCGCGCCTGGCTGAAGCTGGTGCCGGGGCTGAACGTGCTGTCGACGATCTACGACGTGGTGGATACCGCCATCTCGGTCAAGGAGGTCTATGACATGATCAAGTCGAGCGACCTGTTGATGGACAAGGCGATCCGCATCCAGCCCGATTTCGCGGTCATGGACCAGGACGGCGCCCTGCAGGACATCTACGATTTCAAGTTCGACGATCCCGCGACCGGATACCAGGACGACTGGCAATCCGCGCAGCGCCAGCAAGAGGCCTACGGCCAGGCGCTGGGGAACGACAAGGTGCCGCAAAAGGTCGACAACCAGACCTGCCAATGCGACAAGGCGGCGGGCGCGCCGCCGGTGGGGATGATCTGATGCCCCCCGCGCCGCTGCAATACAACGAGACCACCTTCGCCCTGCCGGCCTTTCGGATGATGGGCTTCTTCGATCTGCCCGTGGCCGATCCGCGGATGCGGGCGGCGGCGCTGCGGGTGCTTGACCTGTTCCTGGTCGCCGCCGGTGACCGGCTGGCCTGGTTCATCAAGGCGGGGGGCGGGTCACGCAGGCCTGCGCCGCAGCCGGTCGATGACCGGACCATCGCCCAGGCGCGGGAATGGCTGGCGCAGGCACCGTTCGAATGGCCCTCGACCCTGCGCTTCAACGGCTGGCTGGACGCGCCCGATGCCATCGTCGCGCCGCCGCATCTGCGCATCGAGCAGCGCGCCCATCTGGCGCTGATCCAGGTCGAGTTGCCGCCCGACACGCCCGATCCGGTGGGCTTTGCCGATGCCTTCTGCGCGGCCGTCGCCGGGCTGCCGCTGGTCTGGGGCGTGATGGGCATGGGCCTCTATCTGCCGACGGCCAAGGACAGCCTGGTCTGGATGCTGCCCCGGGTCACGCCGCGCTTTCGCGCCGCCATCGAGGTGCAGCCCGACCAGGCCGAGCGCGCGCTGCGCCGCCCGGCCGGCGGCGGCGAGGAGGATACCCCTCGCATCCCCGACATCGGCTGGCGTTGCCTGATGGGTCCGGACCTTGGCGCGGCGCTGGATCTGTCGGCGCTGGCCGGAACGGCGGGGGTCGAGATTCGTGATCATGGCGGCTTTACCGCGATCACCGCCGGCCCGGCGCCGATCTGGGGCGACGTGAACCGGGCCGAGGATATCTCGGTCTATCGCGCCGTGGCCCAATCGCTGCGGCCGGCGCGCGTCGAGTGGAACTATGTCCGCAACGTGCTGTTCGGCAGCGGCGGCGGCGATGAAAAGATCGACCGGCTGGAAGACTGGTTCACACGTTACGGGGCATGACATGACGGTGCAGAAATATATCGCCAAGCTGACGCTCGGCCCGGTGCCGCAGAACCCCCGGCGGGCGCGGCTGACCCTGCGCTACAGCGCGGAAAAGGCGGTGAAACTGGACCTGGCCGGCGATGCCGAGACGCTGGCGGACAGCTTTGCTCCGCTGCGCCATCTGGCCGGGCGCGGCTTTCTGGGCGCGCGCGGGCTTGAGGTTTCGGTCGCAGCAGTCGGCCCAGACCTGATCGAGGTCCTGCTTCAGGCCGATCCGCTGCCGCGCGACCTGCTCGTGGTCGCGCTGCGGCTGCTCATCGCCGCCAACGACAACGACCCCGGCGATTTCCAGCAATTGCTGGATGCGCTCGACGGCGACCGCGAGGCGGCGCTGGCCATCTATGCCGGCACCGATTTTGAGACCGAGGTCGCCGGCATCGAGATCACCGCCGAAGGCGAGGGGCCGGCGGCGCCCTTCGACCCGTTCCACCTGGGCGGCGTGCCGGGTCCGGTCTGGCAGGCCGAGCGGCTGCTGGTTCCCGGATGGGCGGCGTGGATGCCCGATGCCGAGACCGAGGACGCGATCCTGATGCTGTCGGCGCTATGCGGCTTCCTGCCGCCCGGCACGCCGGCCGAGCACGAGCCGGGGGACGAGGAATATTTCCCCGCGGGCGACGACCTGGCGATCACCTCGATCTCGATCGAGGCGGCGGCCCTGCACGCCATCCTGGCCTGCCTGGGTCCCGCCCCGGTGCCCGAACCGATCGAGGCCTGAACCGGACATGCAGATCACGGCGTCCGGCCTGTCCACGGCTTTCGGCAAAGGCCTGGCCGCGATCATCGCGGCGGCCGAGGAGGACCTGTTGCCGTTGGCCCGCCGGTCGGATTTCATCGGCGCCGACTTCCGGCCGCAGCTGTGCGCCTTCGCCCCCGGCGCCACGCTGGACGGGGCCAAGGCCCGGATGCGGGCGCTGGTCGCCGAGGCGTTGCAGGATCTGGGCGAGTCCTTCGCTGCTTTGGGCCGGACCTGGCCGGCGGTGGGGCTGGTGCTGCTGACACCCTGCGGCGATCCGGGGCTGGAGGAAGCGCAGGCGCAGGCCATCGCCGGGGACATCGTGCAGGAGCTGCGCAACAGCGGCTGGATCCCTCCGGATGGTCCGGTGGTGGCGCTGCGGGGCGACGCCGCGACCGCGGTGCCCGCGCTGCGGGCCGCGGCCGAACTGACGGCGCAGGGCCGGCCCGTGCTGCTGATCGCGGCGGACAGTTTCTGCTGCCGGCGCCGGCTGAATGCGCTTTGCGACGCGAATGGGCTGTTCAGCCGCGACAATCCCTGGGGATTGGTCCCCGGCGAGGCCGCCATCGCCGCGCTGGTCGAGGCGGATGCCGTGCACGCACCCGCCTTGCAGGTGGCCGCCTTGGCCGAAGCCGAAGAGCCGGTGCCCGCCCAAGCCGAACGCGACAGCGCCTTCACCGGCTTGAGCGATGCGGCGCTGGCGGTGCTGGACCAGGCCGAGCGCCTGGGGCTTGCCGCGCCGCAGGCGCTTTTCAGCGATTGGAACAACAGCCGCTACCGCGCCTCGGAACTGTCCTATGCTATGGTCAGGATGACCGGCCTTCTGGCGCAGGAGGGGATCGAGCCGATCCATCCGGCGCAAAGATTCGGCCATGTCGGTGCCGGCTGGCTGGCCACCGCCTGCGCCACCGCGCGCGAAGCGTCGGCCAAGGGCGCGGCCGGTCCCGCGCTGGTGCTGTGCGGCAACGAACGCGACGGCGGCCGCGGCGCCTTCATCCTGCAGTGGCCCGCTGCCGCCGAGGTCCTGCCCTTTCCGGGCTGATTCCGCGCCGGAGGCGGCAATGCAGGGGCGACGAATCGCCTCCGGGATTCCGGAACCGTTACCCTGTATCGAATGAACTGCTGCAGATGCGGAGGTCGGGAAGGACGGGCAGGGAACACCGTGCTTTTCGTCCGCCTGACGCTCTCGACCGGGGAATCGGCGCGGCTGTTGTGCTGGCTGGTTAAGGCCCCTCGATCCGGTGCTTCTCTGGATCGAGGGCCTCGCCCTTCGGCTTGTCTGCGGTGCGGCGTGCGCGCTAGCCCAGCCAGAGGTCGCGCAGCAAAGCCTCGGCAAGATGATCGACCTGCCAGGCGTCGATGCGGGCCAGCCGTTCCTGTCCCTCATAGACCACCCGAAGCCGGTCGCCCGTCACCTCGTATTCGCCCGAAACCAGCGCGCCGTTGCGGCCCGTGATCGTGACCGTGCCTTTCATTTGGTCATCTCCTGCTGTTCTTTCGCCCAGCCTGCCTTGCACATGGGCGGAACAACAATACCACTTTCGGACAGTGTTGCCGAAAGGACGCATGGAAAGGGCGGAGCCGTTGCCGACCCCGCCCTTTTGCCTGGCTTATTATTCAATTCCGCGGGGTTGGCCGCGTCAGCTCATGCGGGTCAACACATGCTGCACGATGCGTTCGGCGGCATCCTCGGGCGTCAGATCGACGGTATTGACCGTGATCTCGGCGTTCTCGGGCAGTTCATAGGGGCTGTCGATGCCGGTGAAGTTCTTCAGCTGGCCCGAACGCGCCTTCTTGTAGAGCCCTTTGACGTCGCGCGATTCGGCGACCGCCAGCGGCGTGTCGACAAAGACCTCGACGAACTCGCCCGGCGCCATCAGGTCGCGCACCATCTGCCGTTCCGAGCGGAAGGGCGAGATGAAGGCGGTCAGCACGATCAGCCCGGCGTCGGTCATCAGCTTGGCGACCTCGCCCACGCGGCGGATGTTTTCCACCCGGTCGGCATCGGTGAAGCCCAGGTCGCGGTTCAGCCCGTGGCGGATGTTGTCGCCGTCCAGCAGGAAGGTGTGCTTGCCGAGCGCATGCAGCTTCTTCTCGACGATATTGGCGATGGTCGACTTGCCCGAACCCGACAGGCCGGTGAACCAGACCACGGCGGGCTTCTGGTTCTTCAGGCTGGCATGGGCCTCGCGGTCGACATCCAGCGCCTGCCAATGCACGTTCTGCGAGCGGCGCAGCGCGAAATGGATCATGCCGGCCGCGACCGTGGCATTCGACATCCGGTCGATCAGGATGAAGCCGCCCAGGTCGGGGTTGGTGGCGTAGGCCTCGAAGGGGATCGGCCGGTCGGTCGAGATGTTCACCACGCCGATCGCGTTCAGGCCCAGCGTCTTGCTGGCCAGATGTTCCAGCGTGTTGACGTTCACCTCATACTTGGGCTCGGTGACGGTCGCGGTCACGGTCTGGGTGCCGATCTTCAGGATATAGGGCCGGCCCGGCAGCATCTCCTGCTCGGCCATCCACACCAGCGTCGCCTCGAACTGGTCGGCCACTTCGCAGGGCGCGTCCGTCTGAGCGATCACGTCGCCGCGCGAGCAGTCGATCTCATCGGCGAAGGTGATGGTGACGGATTGCCCGGCCACCGCCTGGTCCAGATCGCCGTCGAAGGTGACGATGGACTTGACCGTCGTGGTCTTGCCCGAGGGCAGCACCCGGATCGCGTCGCCCGGCGCGACCTGTCCGGCGCCGATCTGGCCGGCGAAGCCGCGGAAGTCCAGGTTCGGCCGGTTGACCCATTGCACCGCCATGCGGAAGGGCTGTTCCTGCATGCGGGCATCGTTGACCGGCGCCTCTTCCAGGTGGCCCAGCAGGGTCGGGCCCTGGTACCAGGGCATCGCGGCGCTTTTGGTGACGATGTTGTCGCCCTTGAGCCCCGAGATCGGGATCGGCAGGAAGCTGTCCATGCCGATCTGCTTGGCGAAATGGCTGTAATCGCTGACGATCTCGTAGAAGCGCTCGGCCGAGTAATCGACCAGATCCATCTTGTTCACCGCCAGCACCACGTTCTTGATGCCGAGCAGGTTCACCAGATAGCTGTGGCGCCGGGTCTGGGTCAGCACGCCTTGGCGCGCGTCGATCAGGATCACCGCCAGATCGGCGGTCGAGGCGCCGGTGACCATGTTGCGGGTATATTGCTCGTGGCCGGGAGTGTCGGCGACGATGAACTTGCGCTTGTCGGTGGCAAAGAAGCGATAGGCCACGTCGATGGTGATGCCCTGTTCGCGCTCCGCGGCCAGCCCGTCGACCAGCAGGGCAAAGTCGATCTCGCCGCCCTGGGTGCCGACCGATCTGCTGTCGTTTTCAAGGCTTGCCAGCTGATCCTCGAAGATCATCTTGCTGTCGTACAAGAGCCGGCCGATCAGCGTCGACTTGCCGTCGTCGACCGAGCCGCAGGTGATGAAGCGCAGCATGGTCTTGTGCTGGTGCTTCAGCAGATAGGCGTCGATATCCTCGGCGATCAGCGCTTCGGTGACATAGACGGGGTCTTTGTTCTCAAGGTTCATCAGAAATACCCCTCTTGTTTCTTCTTCTCCATCGAGGCGGACTGGTCGTGGTCGATGGCGCGGCCCTGACGCTCCGAGGTCGTGGTCAGCAGCATCTCCTGGATGACCTCGGGCAGGGTCCTGGCCTCGGATTCCACGGCGCCGGTCAGCGGATAGCAGCCCAGCGTGCGGAAGCGCACCGATCTCATCATCGGCTGTTCGCCGTCGCGCAGGCGGAAGCGTTCGTCGTCGACCATGATCAGCAGCCCGTCGCGTTCCACGACCGGGCGCGGCTCGCTGAAATACAGCGGCACGATGTCGATGCCTTCCAGGTGGATATATTGCCAGATGTCGAGCTCGGTCCAGTTCGACAGCGGGAACACCCGGATCGATTCGCCCTTGCCCTTGCGGGTGTTGTAGAGCTTCCACAACTCGGGGCGCTGGTTCTTGGGATCCCAGCGGTGGTTGGCCGAGCGGAACGAGAACACACGCTCCTTGGCGCGGGATTTCTCCTCGTCGCGCCGCGCGCCGCCGAAGGCCACGTCGAAATTGAACTGGGTCAGGGCCTGTTTCAGCCCGTCCGTCTTCCACATGTCGGTGTGCAGGCTGCCGTGGTCGAAGGGATTGATGCCCTTTTCCATCGCCTCGGGGTTGTGGTGGACAATCAGTTCCATGCCCGCCTCGGCCGCGGCGCGGTCGCGCAGCTCGTACATGGCGCGGAACTTCCAGGTCGTGTCCACATGCAAGAGCGGGAAGGGCGGCGGTGCCGGGTAGAAGGCCTTTTTCGCCAGATGCAGCATGCAGGCCGAGTCCTTGCCCACCGAATAGAGCATCACCGGATTGTCGGCGGTGGCGACCACCTCGCGCATGATCTGGATGCTCTCGGCCTCAAGCCTTTGAAGATGGGTCAGCGTGGCCGCCTGACCCAGGGTTTCTGTCTCGGTGCTGCTCATGTGGATGGCCCCTGTTCAACGATGCGCCGTCCTTTGCCAGATTTTCCGGACAATACCAAGACCACCAGAGCGGGAATCCGCCTTCCTCCGCCGGTGGCGCACGGGGATGTGCATCGCGCCGGCCGTCAAGGACGCCGCCGCGGCGCAAGGGCCGACAAGCGCGTGCTCGGAAATATTCGTTTGCGTTCGCTTTGTCGGGGCCGGGCTACCAGCCGGTGACGCCCTCGACCGGCCGCGGCGGCACGGGCTGGGTAACGAGATGGCTCTTGCGCTTCTCGTAGAAGGCATTGCCGCCGGCCACGAGGACATAATGCATGTTGTCATAGCCGAAGCGGTGGCTGGCGGCGTGGAAGAACATCGCATTGCCGATCATCGGGTGGCGCTCGCCCCGCATGACGGCGCGGGCGGCCTCGCGCACCTTGGGCAGGCCGCTGTCGTTCATGCGCCGCGTCATGATGCCCGGCGCGAACTGCCCGCGCTGGCCGACGACGCCGCAGATCGAGCGCGGATACTGTCCGGATTCGACCCGGTTCATCACCACGCTGCCCACGGCGATCATGCCGTCGCGGCTGGAGCGGTTGGATTCGAAATACATCGCCCGCTCCATACATTCCAGCGGGCTGTGGCGCCTCCCCAGGCCGCAGCCCGCAACCAGCAGGACCAGGGCGGACAGGGCGGCGATCCGCAGTTTCGGGGTTGGGGCTGGCATTGGCTTTCCTTCCTGTTCTCTGCGCTGTGGATGCTTAGCAAGAGCGGAAGCCCGGCTTCAACAGGGATCGTTGCGGCGCCGATTCGTCGGGTCGCGCCGCGCGGATGGGCGAAAGGAAGCGCGCATCCGCCGCAGGTCCATGCTGCAAGCGCAGCAATTTTGCGCCAATCTTGCTGCGCTGCCGCGCATTGAAGTTCGTTTTTGTTATGAAACGATCATAAACGAAAATTAATGCTTGACCGTTGCGACGCCGGCATTGCACCTTTGCGGCAGCACGAAAGGGAGGGACCGGCGTGTCATCGGAAGCGCGACCTGCAACCGACCTTTTCGTTCTTGGCGGCGGCATCAACGGCTGCGGCATCGCGCGCGACGCGGCCGGCCGCGGACTGTCGGTGACGCTGGCCGAGATGGGCGATCTGGCGCAGGCGACCTCCTCCGCCTCGACCAAGCTGTTCCACGGCGGGCTGCGCTATCTGGAGTTCTTCGAGTTCCGCCTGGTGCGCGAGGCGCTGGAGGAGCGCGAGACCCTGCTGCGCGCCATGCCCCATATCAGCTGGCCGATGCGCTTCGTGCTGCCCTATTCGCCGCAGATGCGCTTTGAAAGCGACACGCCGACCTCGCGCCTGCTGGGCCTGGTCATGCCCTGGACGCGCGGCCGCCGGCCGGCCTGGCTGATCCGGCTGGGGCTGTTTCTTTATGACCACCTTGGCGGGCGCAAGATCCTGCCCGGCACCACGCGGCTGGATCTCGCGACCGACCGCTTCGGCAAGCCGCTGAAGCCCGGCTTCCGGCGCGGCTGGGAATATTCCGACTGCTGGGTGCAGGATTCGCGGCTGGTGGCGCTGAACGCGCGCGACGCGGCAGCCCGCGGCGCCACCATCCTGACCCGCACCCGCGTCACCCATGTCGAGCGCGTCGGCGATCTGTGGCAGGTCACGACCGAAGGTCCCGAGGGTCTGCAGACCCATCAGGCCCGCGCCCTGGTCAACGCCGGCGGCCCCTGGGTCGAGGACGTGATCCGCAATGTCGCGCATATCCGCTCGTCGGAAGGGGTGCGGCTGGTGCGCGGCAGCCATATCGTGGTGCCGAAGCTCTACGACCACGACCGCTGCTATTTCTTCCAGGGCAGCGACGGGCGCATCATCTTCGCCATCCCCTATGAGCAGGATTTCACCCTGATCGGCACCACCGACATGGACCACCAGGGTCCGCCGGGCGAGGCGCGCTGCTCGGACGCCGAGCGCGACTATCTCTGCGCCTTCGCCAGCCAGTATTTCGCCGCGCCGGTGACGCCCCAGCAGGTGGTCTGGACCTATTCCGGCGTGCGGCCGCTCTACAACGACGGCGCCAAGTCGGCGACGGCGGCGACGCGGGACTATGTGCTAAGCCTCGACACCCGGGGGCCGCCGCTGCTGAATGTCTTCGGCGGCAAGATCACCACCTATCGCCGGCTGGCCGAAGGCGCGCTGGAAAAGCTCGCGCCGTTCTTTCCGCAGGCCGGCCAGCCCTGGACGGCCGGCGTGGCGCTGCCCGGCGGCGATTTCCCGGTCGACGGCGCCCCCGAACTGATCGCGCGGCTTCGGGCCGGCTTTCCGTTCCTGACCGCGCGCCTCGCGCAGCGGCTGGTGCGCACCTATGGCACCGAGGCCTTCCTGATGCTGGACGGCGCGCAAAGTCTTGCGGACCTGGGCCGCGATTTCGGTGCCGGGCTGAGCGAGACCGAGGTAAACTGGCTCATTGCCAACGAATTCGCCTGCACGGCCGAGGACATCCTGTGGCGCCGCACCAAGCTGGGGCTGCACATGAGCGACAACCAGATCCGCGCGCTGGAAGGCTTCGTCGGATCGCGATGATCCGCCGCCCGGAGGGGGCGGCGAGGGGAGGAGAAGGAATGGCGCTGGAATTGCAGGGCGTCTCGCGTCTTGTCGGCGGAAGGGTGCATATCCACCCGACCAGCCTGACCTTGCGCGAGGGCACGATGAACGTGCTGCTGGGCCCGACTCTTTCGGGCAAGACCAGCCTGATGCGCCTGATGGCCGGGCTCGACCAGCCGACCGCCGGCCGCATCCTGTGGCAGGGCCGGGACGTGACCGGCCAGCGCGTGCAGGACCGCGGCGTCGCCATGGTCTATCAGCAGTTCATCAACTACCCCGGGCTTTCGGTCTATGAAAACATCGCCTCGCCGCTGCGCATCCTGGGCCGGCCGCGGGACGAGATCGACCGCAAGGTGCGCGAGACCGCCGAGATGCTGCGCCTGACGCCGATGCTGGCGCGCAAGCCGCTGGAGCTGTCGGGCGGCCAGCAGCAGCGCTGCGCGCTGGCCCGGGCGCTGGTCAAGGGCGCGGGGCTGGTGCTGCTGGACGAGCCACTGGCGAACCTCGACTACAAGCTGCGCGAGGAATTGCGCGTCGAGATCCCGCGCATCTTCGAGGCATCCGGCGCGATCTTCGTCTATGCCACCACCGAGCCCGAAGAGGCGCTGCTGCTGGGCGGCCATACCGCGACGCTGTGGCAGGGCCGGGTGACGCAATTCGGCCCGACACCGCAGGTCTATCGCGCGCCGGTCGATGCGACCACGGCGCGGGTGTTCAGCGATCCGCCGATGAATTTCGTCCCCGCCACCCGGCGCGGCGACCGGCTGCTGCTGGGCGAAGTCGCGGTGCCCGCCGTTCCCGGCCTGCCCGATGGCGATTATCTGGCCGGCTTTCGCGCCAATCACCTGTCGCTGGAACGGCACAGCCCGGCGGCGGTGGCGTTCCCCTGCACGCTGGTCGCGACCGAGATCACCGGCTCGGAAACCTTCATCCATGTCGATCACGGCGCCGACCGCTGGGTCGGTCTGGTCGAGGGCGTGCATGTGCTGAGCGCGGGCCAGCCGCTGACGGTCTGGCTGGACCCGGCGCATGTCTATCTGTTCGACGCGGACGGCCGGCTGGCCGCGCCCGCATCCTATGCGAAGGCGGCCTGACATGGCGCAGATCACGCTGAAGAACCTGGCCCACAGCTATAACCCGCATCCGACATCGGAAGCGGATTACGCGCTGAAGGAAATGGACCACGTCTGGCAGGACGGCGGCGCCTATGCGCTGCTGGGCTCGTCCGGCTGCGGCAAGACCACGCTCTTGAACATCATCTCGGGGCTGTTGCGGCCCAGCCACGGCCGGGTGCTGTTCGGCGACCGCGACGTGACCGACGCGCCGACGGCGGCCCGCAACATCGCGCAGGTGTTCCAGTTCCCGGTCGTCTACGACACCATGACCGTGCGCGAGAACCTGGCCTTTCCGCTGAAGAACCGCGGCAAGGACGCGGCCTATATCAAGGCGCGCGTCGACCGCATCGCCGCGATGATCGGCATGGAGGCGATGCTGGCGCGCAAGGCCCAGGGACTGACCGCCGACGCCAAGCAGAAGATCAGCCTTGGCCGCGGCATGGTGCGCGAGGACGTGAACGCGATCCTCTTCGACGAGCCGCTGACCGTCATCGACCCGCATATGAAATGGGAACTGCGCACCCAGCTCAAGGAACTGCACCGCCAGTTCGGCCATACCATGATCTATGTCACCCATGACCAGACCGAGGCGCTGACCTTCGCGCAAAAGGTCGTGGTCATGTATGACGGCCGGGTCGTCCAGATCGGCACGCCCGAGGAGCTGTTCGAGCGTCCGGCCCACAGCTTCGTCGGCTATTTCATCGGCTCGCCGGGGATGAACTTCCTGGACGCCGAGGTGCGCGGCGATCAGGCCCGGCTGCCGGGCGGCGAGATCGTGGCCCTGGGCGCCCGCTATCCGGCGCTGGCGGGCCGGGTGCAGATCGGCATCCGCCCCGAACACGTCGCGCTGGCGGCGGAGGGCCTGCCGCTGGCCGTGCGCCGGATCGAGGACGTCGGCCGTCACCGCCTGCTGCGCGGCGAGGTCGCGGGCCGGGCGCTGAACCTGGTCCTGCCCGAGGGCGGCGCCCTGCCGGCCGAGCCGCGCGTGGCGTTCCTGCCGTCCAAGATCAACGTCTATGCCGATGACTGGCGCGTGGCGCCGGAGGGGGAAGGCTGATGGAAAAGACCTGGAACAACAAGGCCTGGTTCCTGGTGCTGCCGGTCCTGGTGATCGTCGCCTTCTCGGCGGTGATCCCGCTGATGACGGTGGTGAACTATGCCTTCAACGACACTTTCGGCAACAACGAATTCTTTTGGGCCGGGCTCGAATGGTTCGACGAGATGGTGCATTCCTCGCGCCTGCACGAGGCGCTGGGGCGGCAGGCGCTGTTTTCGGCCATCATCCTCGCCATCGAGGTGCCGCTGGGCATCTTCGTGGCGCTGAACATGCCGCAGAAGGGCTTCTGGTCCAGCCTGGTGCTGGTGCTGATGGCGCTGCCGCTGCTGATCCCCTTCAATGTGGTCGGCACGATCTGGCAGATCTTCGGCCGCGTCGACATCGGCCTGCTGGGCCATACGCTTGAGGCCCTGGGGCTGGACTACAACTATACCAACGACCCGATCGACGCCTGGGTCACGGTCATCGTCATGGACGTCTGGCACTGGACCTCGCTTGTCGCGCTGCTCTGCTATGCCGGGCTGCAATCCATTCCGCAGGCCTATTACCAGGCGGCGCGCATCGACCAGGCCAGCCGCTGGGCCGTGTTCCGCTATATCGAGCTGCCGAAGATGAAGGGCGTGCTGCTGATCGCCGTGCTGCTGCGCTTCATGGACAGCTTCATGATCTATACCGAGCCCTTCGTCGTCACCGGCGGCGGTCCCGGCAACTCGACCACCTTCCTGTCCATCGACCTGGTGAAGATGGCGGTCGGGCAGTTCGACCTGGGCCCGGCGGCCGCCTTCAGCCTGATGTATTTCCTGGTCATCCTGCTGGTCTCCTGGGTGTTCTACACCGTGATGACCAGCATGGACCGAAACCCGTCCGACATTCCGGAGGGCCTGTGATGCGCCTCAAACCCTCGGCCATCGTCATGGTGCTTTACCTGCTGTTCCTGCTGATTCCGATCTATTGGCTGGTCAACATGAGCCTGAAGACCAATGCCGAGATCACCGGCAGCTTCAGCCTCTACCCGCACAACCTGACGCTGCGGAACTACCGGGTGATCCTGACCGACCCCAGCTGGTATATGGGCTATGTGAACTCGATCATCTATGTGGTTATGAACACGGTGATTTCCATCGCCGTGGCGCTGCCCGCCGCCTATGCCTTCTCGCGCTACAACTTCATGGGCGACAAGCACCTGTTCTTCTGGCTCTTGACCAACCGCATGTCGCCGCCGGCGGTCTTCGCGCTGCCCTTCTTCCAGCTTTATTCCTCGATCGGGCTGTTCGACACCCATATCGCGGTGGCGCTGGCGCATTGCCTCTTCAACGTGCCGCTGGCGGTCTGGATCCTGGAAGGCTTCATGCGCGGCGTGCCGAAGGAGATCGACGAGACCGCCTATATCGACGGCTACAGCTTCCCGCGCTTCTTCGTGCGGATCTTCATGCCGCTGATCGCCTCGGGCATCGGGGTCGCGGCCTTCTTCTGCTTCATGTTCTCCTGGGTCGAGCTGCTCTTGTCGCGTACGCTGACCTCGGTGAACGCCAAGCCCATCGCCGCGACCATGACCCGCACGGTCAGCGCATCCGGCATGGACTGGGGCGTGCTGGCGGCGGCGGGGGTGCTGACCATCATCCCCGGCGCGCTCGTCATCTGGTTCGTGCGCAACTACATTGCCAAGGGCTTCGCCCTGGGGAGGGTGTGATGACCGACCTGGCCGTTCGCCGCGTCAACTGGACCGCGATCTGCATCGCTGCCGTCACCGTGCTGGGCGCTGCCCTGGCGTTCCTGCTCTGGGCCACCCCCAGCACGAGCGGCGAAAAGCAATGGTTCGACCCGATGATCCCCGGCGGCTGGATGGCCTGGACCTTCCCGGTCGCGCTGTTCTTCTGGGTGATCGCCAGCCTGCTGACGCTTTTCACCATTCTTGCGCTGCGGTTTCCCGAAACCCCGCGCACCGGCATCCTGCGCATCGAGACGACGCGCGGGGACCGGCTGTTCATCAGCCTGCTCGGCTCGGCTTTCATCTGCCTGGGCTGGCTGTTCTTCGCGGGCCCGCCGCTGTGGTGGGCACTCGCGCTGTGCCTTGTCTTTGCCGCAGCGGTGTTCCGCTGGGTCTAACCAAGAAGTCTCGTCAGGGAGGAAAACCATGAGACCGACAAGAATCATATCGCACAGAGGGGCCGGCGCGGCCACAGCCATCGCGCTGGCGCTGATGGTCACGGGTGCCCCGGCCTGGGCCGACATGGAGGCCGCCAAGAAATTCCTGGACGCCGAGATCGGGGAGATGTCCACGCTGCCCCGCGCCGACCAGGAAAAGGAAATGCAGTGGTTCATCGACGCCGCGAAGCCGCTGGCGGGGATGGAGATCAAGGTGGTCTCGGAAACCATCACCACGCATGAATATGAATCCAAGGTGCTGGCCCCGGCCTTTACCGCGATCACCGGCATCAAGATCACCCACGACCTGATCGGCGAGGGCGACGTCGTCGAAAAGCTGCAGACCCAGATGCAGACCGGCGAGAACATCTATGACGGCTATGTCAACGACTCGGACCTGATCGGCACGCATTGGCGCTATCAGCAGGCCCGCGACCTGACCAAGTGGATGGCCGAAGAGGGCAAGGACTTCACCAGCCCGACGCTGGACCTGCCCGATTTCATCGGGTTGAAGTTCACCACCGCGCCGGACGGCGACCTGTACCAGCTGCCCGACCAGCAGTTCGCGAACCTCTACTGGTTCCGCTACGACTGGTTCAACGACCAGAAGACCAAGGACGATTTCAAGGCCAAATACGGCTACGACCTGGGCGTGCCGGTGAACTGGTCGGCCTATGAGGACATCGCCGAATTCTTCACCGGCCGCGACATGTCCTATATCGAGGGCGGTCCCAAGAAGGCCTGGGGCAACATGGACTATGGCAAGAAGGACCCCAGCCTGGGCTGGCGCTACACCGATGCCTGGATGTCCATGGCCGGCATGGGCGACAAGGGCGAGCCGAACGGCCTGCCGGTCGACGAATGGGGCATCCGGGTCGACGAGAACTCGCGCCCGGTCGGCTCCTGCGTGGCGCGCGGCGGCGCGACCAATGACGCGGCGGCGGTCTATGCCGTGACCAAGGCCATCGACTGGCTCAAGAAATACACGCCGCCGGAAGCCATGGGCATGACCTTCGGCGAGGCCGGCCCGGTCCCGGCGCGCGGCGACATCGCCCAGCAGATGTTCTGGTATACCGCCTTCACCGCCGACATGGTCAAGCCCGGCACCCCGGTGATGAACGAGGACGGCACGCCGAAATGGCGCATGGCCCCCAGCCCGCATGGCGCCTATTGGTCCGACGGCACCAAGATCGGCTACCAGGACGTGGGCAGCTGGACGCTCTTGAAATCCACCCCGGTGGACCGCGCGCAGGCCGCCTGGCTTTATGCGCAATTCGTGACCTCGAAGACGGTCGATGTGAAGAAATCGGACGTGGGCCTAACCTTCATCCGCCAGTCCACCATCGACAGCCAGCACTTCACCGATCGCGCGCCCAAGCTGGGCGGTCTGGTCGAGTTCTATCGCTCGCCCGCCCGCACGCAATGGTCGCCGACCGGCACCAATATCCCGGACTATCCGAAGCTGGCGCAGCTCTGGTGGCAGAATATCGGCGATGCGCTGTCGGGCGCCAAGACCCCGCAAGAGGCGCTGGACGCGCTTTGCGCCGAGCAGGAAAAGGTGCTGGCCCGTCTGGAGCGCTCGAAGGTGCAGGGCGATCTGGGTCCGAAGCTGAACGAGGAAAAGGACCCGCAGGAATGGCTCGATGCCCCCGGCGCGCCGGTCGGCAAGCTGGAAAACGAAAAGCCGCAGGGCGAGACGGTTTCCTATGACGAGCTGATCAAGTCCTGGCAGAAATGATCTGACGACGGGCAAGGCCTCGGCCTTGCCCGCCTTGCCTTGCGACCCGTGGAACAGACCGGCCCATGATCCATATCCTTGCCATCGACCAGGGCACGACCTCGTCGCGCGCCATCGTCTTCGACACCAAGCTCAACCCCGTCGCTTCGGCGCAAAAGGAGTTCCCTCAGCATTTCCCCGCCTCGGGCTGGGTCGAGCACGACGCCCTGGACTTGTGGGTCAGCGTCGCCGGCGTGGCGCGGGCGGCGGTGGAAAAGGCCGGGCTGCATGCCGCGGACATCGCCGCCATCGGCATCACCAACCAGCGCGAGACGACGCTCTTGTGGGACCGCAAGACCGGCCAGCCGCTGCACCGCGCCATCGTCTGGCAGGACCGCCGCACCGCCGCGCTCTGCGACCGGCTGAAGGCCGAGGGGCACGAGCCGATGATCTCGGCACGCACCGGGCTGCTGCTCGATCCCTATTTCTCGGGCACCAAGCTGAAATGGCTGCTGGACAACGTGGACGGCGCGCGAGCCCGGGCGCAGGCGGGCGAACTGGCCTTCGGCACCGTCGACAGCTGGCTGATCTGGAACCTGACCGGCGGCAAGCGGCACGTCACCGACGCCACCAATGCCGCCCGCACCCTGCTTTACAACATCGCCGAAAACCGCTGGGACGACGAGATATGCGCGCTTCTGGGCATCCCGATGGCGCTGCTGCCCGAGGTCCGGGACTGCGCCGGCGATTTCGGCATGACCCGCGCCGACCTTTTCGGCCGCGAGATCCCGATCCTCGGCGTCGCCGGCGACCAGCAGGCCGCGACTGTGGGCCAGGCCTGCTTCGCGCCCGGGATGATGAAATCGACCTATGGCACCGGCTGCTTCGCGCTTCTGAACACCGGCGTCGACATGGTGCCCTCGTCGAACCGGCTGCTGACCACCATCGCCTATCGCCTGAACGGACGAACGACCTATGCGCTGGAGGGCTCGATCTTCATCGCCGGGGCCGTGGTGCAATGGCTGCGCGACGGGCTGAAGATCATCCGCGACGCCGCCGAGACCCAGCCGCTGGCCGAGGCCGCCGATCCCTCGCAGGAACTGCTGCTGGTCCCGGCCTTTACCGGCCTTGGCGCGCCCTATTGGCGGCCCGAGTGCCGGGGCGCGATCTTTGGCCTGACGCGCAACTCGGGCCCGGCGGAATTCGCCCGCGCGGCGCTGGAAAGCGTCGGCTTCCAGACCCGCGACCTGCTCGAAGCGATGCGCGCCGACTGGCCCGCCGCGGCCGAGGGCGTGCTGCGCGTCGACGGCGGCATGGTGGCCAGCGACTGGACCATGCAGTTCCTGGCCGACATCCTGGGCGCGCCGGTGGACCGGCCGCGGGTGACCGAGACCACGGCGCTGGGCGCCGGCTATCTGGCCGGACTGGCCGCGGGGCTTTGCCCGGATCCCGACAGCTTCGCCCAGGATTGGGCCCTGGAGCGGCGGTTCCTGCCGGAAATGGCGCAGGAGCGCCGGCAGCACCGCTATGCCCGCTGGCAGAAGGCGGTGCAGGCGACCATCGCGGCCGCCGCGCCCTGACCGTCCCCGGCTGACCGAGGGCGGCCGTCCGCGCCAGAACTGCCGTGTCATCCTCCGGCGGCTTCATCCATATGTCGTCCCCGGCGATGCCGTTGCTTCGGACGAGGAGCAGACCCTCGACTGCCATGCCGCGCGGGCTCTGGTTCCGTGGGCGACGGTGCTGTCTCAGTTTCTTCTTTAACTGTTTCTGTGGGTGTGAAGCACGCGCCCAGTGCCATCCGCGATCATCTTGCCAATGATCGTGCGCGTTCGCAACAAGCAGCGAAAGAGCCATCCCGATCTGTCCGTCTTCCGTGGATTCCAGGCATCAAGCCGGAGGACACGCCATGAGCGGATCATCGACATCACCCCGAGCGGCTCACGCTTCTTTCCGTGGTCGATATCAGGATCGCCACAAGCAGGGATCGGAAGGTCGGGCGGCCAAGCTAACCCGCGTCGTCACAATCGCAGAACGCGATGCGGACAAGAGTCTGAACGGTCTCACCCGAACCCTCGTCCCCTCGGGGGACATCTCTCCGCCGCAGCGGATCTCTCAGCCTATGTCAGCCTCCCACGATGCGGATGACCGACTGGCAATCTCATGCTCCGCCAACTGCGGCGGGGGCCACGACTTGGCTATCGCCCGTCTTCCAGATGAAGACAGTTCCCTCGACCCAGATACGATGCATCAGCACGGACATCCGGCGCGCAAGCGCGGTAACAGCCCGCTTGTGCCCGCGGTTCTTCACCAGCCGCATGCCCCACGCCTTCAACGACGACCAGCGTTTCACGCGGGTCAGCAAGATGTGTGCGGCCTCGTAGAGGGCGGCCCGCGCCATCGCGTCGCCGCTCTTGGAGACGCGCCCGTTCCAGTCGACCTCGCCAGACTGGTAGGCGCGCGGCGTCAGCCCCAGATGCGCCCCGACCGATTTGGAGCGTCGGAACCGCGACGGCACGTCGATGGTCGCACGATAGGTCAGCGCCACGATCGGGCCGACGCCGGGAACGGTCATCAGCCGGCGGCACACGTCGTCGTCACGGGCGAAGTCCATCGCCACCTTTTGCAGGTTGGCATATTCGATGGCCAGGGCGCGCCTCGCGGTCAGCATCGGATTGAGCGCCCGCATCAGCATCGCACGGCCCCCGGCGAGTTCCAGAACGCGCGCTTCGAAGTTGCGCTTGGATACCACGCCCATCTTCATACCGAAGCTTCGCAGCATGCCTCTGATCGCCAGCTCGATATCCATCAGCTTGCGCACCAGCGTCTGTCTAGCAACCAGCAGGAAGCGCAGCTCCTGTGCGGTCTGCGTCTTCACATGCACGGCGCGGAACCAGCCGGTGCGCATGATGTTGGCGATCCCGCGCGCATCGTTGCGGTCGGTCTTGTTCGGCATGGCCGACAGCGCCGCCTTGGCGTGCCGCGTCTCGATGCACACGACCGGCAGACTGGCTTCGGCCATGCCGCCGTAAAGCCATTGCGACGGAGCGCCGGCTTCAAGGCCGATCCGCTTCATCACCATGCCGCACTGCTCGAAGAACGCAACGAGGTCGCCCGGTTCGGAAGCAACCTTCGCCTCCTTCATCACGGCCCCATCAGCATCCACGATGCAGATGCTCGTCATCTCAAGGGAAACATCCAGTCCTGCAAAATAGTCCATCGTCTCTCTCCATTCCGGTTGGTGGTGGCCCGGCAAAAGCCGGTCAGATCACCGTTCACGGTATGGCAAGAGGCGCTTTCTCCACACGCGACGAGAACAGAAACAGTTACCCCAGATAACCTGGCGGGCGCATCGGCGCGGTGTGTGAGCGCCGGATTGGGCAGGCCCGGGCTTCTCCCCTGCATGACCTTTCGCAGGTGTTGCGGCGGACGCGCGAACCGCGCAGATTGGGCAAGGCCGGCCCGCCAGCGGCCTGCCGAAGCGTCACCGAGGAAGAACAGCATGACCGATCAGCCGACCGCCCCTTTCTCGCCCGATGAGCTTGCGCGTTTCGGCGCCGATCCGCTGACCACCTTTCGCGACAACCTGGCTGCGGTCGAGCAGCGGATCGCCCGCGCCTGCGCCCAGGCCGGCCGGAACCGCGCCGAGGTGCGGCTGCTGCCGATCACCAAGACCGTGCCCGCGCATGTCCTGCGCCTGGCCTTCGCCGCCGGCATCCGCGACTTCGGCGAAAACAAGATCCAGGAGGCGATGGGCAAGCACGAGGCGCTGTCCGATCTGGACATCCGCTGGTGCATCGTCGGCCATCTGCAAACCAACAAGGTCAAGTTTCTGACCCGCTTCGCGCATGAATTCCATGCCCTGGACAGCCTGCGGCTGGCCGAGGCGCTGGACCGGCGTCTGGCGCAGGAGGGGCGCGACCTCGACGTCTATCTGCAGGTCAATACCTCGGACGAGGACAGCAAGTTCGGCCTGCACCCCGACGAACTGCTGCCCCTGGTCGAGGCGCTGCCACGCTTTCCGCGCCTGCGTCCCAAGGGGCTGATGACGCTGGCGCTGTTCAGCACCGACATGGACCGGGTGCGTCCCTGCTTTGCGCGGCTGCGGGCTTTGCGCGACAAGGCGCGGGCGGTCGATCCGCGGATCGCTGGGCTTTCGATGGGCATGTCGGGCGACTACGAACTGGCCATCGCCGAAGGGGCGACCGTGGTCCGGGTGGGGCAGGCGATCTTCGGCGCCCGGCCGACTCCCGACAGCCTGTACTGGCCGGGCTTCGCGCCCGGCGCGACCTGACGCGCTTGCCCCTGCGGCGGATCGCATAAGCAGCCAAACTGCATACAATATTATGTGCTTTCAGTCGCCTGCGGGTGATCGGGGACTTGACGTATCGGCGAAGCGGGCCAACCTTATTCATAAGGACCAATGCCGTTCAGCCTGATGCCGAGGGTTTCATGATGGACACATATCTCTCTGCGGCCCGCGACCTCGTGGTCCAGGGGATGCGCGAAAGCCAGGTCGCGCTGACGTCGGAGCTTGAGTTCCACCTGGCCGCGACCCTGGCCCGCTACATGCATCATCCCATCGTGCCCGACCGGCTGACGATCCGGCTGATGGATGCGGTCCACCGGCGCGCGCGGCAGGGCGAGTCGCGGCAGATCGGCGACGACTGCCTGATCTCATGCGCCTTCTTTGCGGCGCGGCTCACGCGGCAAGGCGGGACCATCGTCCATTATGCCGGGTTGGGGCAGGCCGCCTATGAGATCGCGGGAATGCCTGACGTGGCCTGCGGCTTTCCCGACATGCTGGACGTGTTGCAGGCCAGCAGCCCGGCCATCGAGGAACGGCCGCGGCCGCAGGACGACGAGGCGGCGCCGCCCGAGACGCAGGACCGCAGGTTCCTGCTTTTGCAACGCAGATTCAGGCACTGAGGGCTGACGGCTCTCGGACTGAGCGAGCCGGTGACCAAGAACGGACCGACCTGATGGCGGCGGGCCGGATGTCGGGAGAGCACGAAGAGCGGCACCAAGGCCTGGCCGATTGGGCCATTCGGCAGCGTGTTCCAGCCGAGACCGCTTGTAGGGTGGTCTATTGCCCATCGCAGCGAGG
The DNA here is from genome assembly GCF_900005615.1 of Paracoccus aminovorans. Lineage (NCBI taxonomy): Bacteria > Pseudomonadati > Pseudomonadota > Alphaproteobacteria > Rhodobacterales > Paracoccaceae > Paracoccus > Paracoccus aminovorans. Next base: position 112,004 of record NZ_LN832562.1, read on the forward strand.
CAGGAGCCACCGCCGCACAGGATCGGGATCGCCCGCGCAGCAGCGGGTCGGGACCCGCAGGCTGGCCGCACCTGGCGCTTAGCGGGATTTCGTCCATGAACGAGGCGGCGGCATCAGGACATCCGGGATCCTTCGCGGCCGCGGCGGCGCCCTGCTTGCGATCACGAATGAGGCACGCCCGCCCGCCGGCCGTCGCCCTCGCAGGAAGCGGAAGGCCGACCCGGCGCATCTCCATCGAGAACCGAAAAGGCAGGACACCCTTCGCCTCCGCTCCGCGGCGCCGGCTCTCGAACCTGCGGCGACAGCATGGCAGGATATAGCTGCCGGGGCGTTGGCCTTGGGCGCCTGGTCCATGACGGGCGGAGGTGCGCGCTTGTCCGACTGCGCGTCAAGCCGGACCGCCCGGGTCAACCCCCACGAGTGCTCACGCCTTTTGGTCACGGCCCGCCATTCCCTCGGGCCCACCGATCAGTCGCCGGCATGCTGACCGTGATCGAAAAGACCTTTGGCCGGCCTCGGGTGGGTTGCGGACAGGCTGATGATGCCGGCGCTGTGGCCGCATTCGGCCAGCAGGCAGCTCGTGAATAGAACGCCAGGGCACGACATGGTCCTGCCGGTGCCGATGGCAAAAATCTGTAGACAGATGTTCGTGAGCGGCCCGGATCGCGCTGCCATGAAGCATCCGCCCGATAGAGCCGCCCAGATATTCGGCATGCATCCGATAGGACAGGCGGTCGCGGGTATCAGGTCAAAAAACGGCGCCGTCCCCGTCAGATCGTCGCCGACAAGCCGTGACCGGATCGGTTGGTTTCGGGCGCAGCCGGACGGCCCGGCCATCCGGTCGGCCGAGAGGTGGCGGTTTCACAACATGCTTTTCAAGAACTTCCGCACCTTGGCCCGGTCCGGGCAACGGGCGTTGACATGGATCAATGCGGCGGGCCCCTCGGCTAGCCTAGCTAAGGGATGCGGGGAATGGACGGCCTTTCCAGATCGGAGACGGAAGAACGCGGCATGGGCGACAGGATGCAGGCATCGGCCCCCGCCGGGGCTGCAGGCGGCACGCCCTGGCACGCGCAGGAGATCGGTGCCGCCCTGGACCGCGCCGGCAGCACGCCCCATGGCCTGACCGCGGCCGAGGCCGCCGCCCGATTGGCGCGCAATGGCCTCAACCGCCTGCCCGAGCCACCGCGCGGCAACCCGTTGTTGCGTTTCCTGCGTCATTTCCACAGCGCGCTGATCTATTTCCTGCTGTCCGCGGCCGTCGCGGCGGCGGTGCTGGGCCATATGGTCGATGCCGTGGTGATCGCCTTCGTCGTGGCGGCCAATGCCGTCATTGGCTTCATCCAGGAGGGTCGGGCCGAGCAGGCGCTGGATGCGATCCGGCAGATGATCGCGCCCCGGGCGCCGGTGCTGCGCGACGGCCATCGCGTCTCGGTCCCGGCCGAGGAGATCGTGCCGGGCGACATCGTGCTGCTGGAGCCCGGCGACCGCGTGCCGGCGGATCTGCGGCTGATCAAGGTGCGCAACCTGCTGATCGACGAGGCGCTGCTGACCGGCGAGTCCGTCGCGGCCGAGAAGCAGGAGCCGCCGGTTGCCGCCGCGTCGGACCTGGGCGACCGCGGCTCGATGGCCTATTCCGGCAGCTTGGTCGCGGCGGGGCAGGGCGCCGGCGTGGCGGTGGCGACGGGCGAGGACAGCGAACTGGGCCGCATCAGCCGGCTGATGGGCAGCGCGCAGCCGCTGGTCACGCCGCTTCTGCGCCAGATCGACGGCTTTGGCCGGCGCTTCACCTGGATCGCGATCCTGGGTGCGGCCCTGGTCTTTGCCGTCGCGACGCTGCTGCGCGGCTATCCCTGGGACGAGGCCTTGATCGTCGTGGTGGCGCTGGCCGTGGGCGTGGTGCCCGAGGGGCTGCCGGCGGTGATCACCATCACGCTCGCCATCGGTGTCCGGCGCATGGCGGCCCGTCATGCCATCATTCGCCGGCTGCCGGCTGTCGAGACCCTGGGCGCGACCTCGATCATCTGCTCGGACAAGACCGGCACCCTGACCCGCAACGAGATGACGGCCCGCCGGATCGTGCTGGCCGAGCGCCAGCTTGTGGCCGAGGGTGTCGGCTATGCGCCGGTGGGCGGATTGCGCGGGCCGGACGGCGCCCCCCTGCCGGCCGGGGAACTGGCGCAGGGCGCCGTCGCCGATCTGATCGCCTGCGGGCTTTTGTGCAACGATTCCCGGCTGCACCAGCACGACGGCGATTGGCGCGTCGAGGGCGACCCGATGGAGGGGGCGCTGGTCACCCTGGCCGCCAAGGGCGGGCTCGACACCGCGCAGGTTCGGCGGGCATGGCCCCGGATGGACGAAATCCCCTTCGATGCCGAATATCGCTATATGGCGACGCTGCACCGCGCGGCCGATGGCGGCGGGACCATCTTCGTCAAGGGTGCGCCCGAGCGGCTGCTGGCCATGTGCGCCGAGCAGGCCGGCGGTCGGCCGCTGGACCCGGCCTATTGGGCGGCGCGGATCGCCGAGGCCGCCTCGGGAGGCGAGCGGGTGCTGGGTTTTGCCTGCAAACCCGCCGAGACCGACCGGATCGACCCCGGCACGCTGGACCGGGGCCTCGTGTTCCTGGGGCTCGTCGGCTTCATCGACCCGCCGCGCGACGAGGCGGTGGCGGCGGTCGCCGAATGCCGCTCGGCCGGGATCGGGGTCAAGATGATCACCGGCGACCACGGCGCGACCGCCGCGGCCATCGCCCGGCAGCTGGGGCTGGCCGAGGCGCCGAAGGTCGTCGCCGGCGCCGATCTCGACGCGGTCCCGGACGCCGACCTGCCGCGGCTGGCGCTGGCGACGCATGTCTTCGCCCGCGCCAACCCCGAGCACAAGCTGCGCATCGTCCGGGCCTTGCAATCGACCGGCGCGGTGGTCGCCATGACCGGCGACGGCGTCAATGACGCGCCCGCGCTCAAGCAGGCGGACGTTGGCATCGCCATGGGCCGCAAGGGCACCGAGGCCGCCAAGCAGGCGGCGCAGATGGTGCTGACCGACGACGATTTCGCCACCATCGTCCGCGCCGTGCACGAAGGCCGCACGGTCTATGACAATATCCGCAAGGTGATCGCCTGGACCGTGCCGACCAATGGCGGCGAGGCGCTGATGATCGTCGCCGCCATCGCCTTGGGGCTGGCGCTGCCGATGACGGCGGTGCAGATCCTGTGGCTGAACCTGGTGCTGACGGTCACGCTGGGCCTGGTGCTGGCCTTCGAGCCGGCCGAGCCCGGCACGATGACGCGCCGCCCCCGCGCGCCCGACAGCCCGCTGCTGACGCCCTTCCTGGTCTGGCGCATCCTGTTCGTGTCGCTGCTGTTCACGCTGGGCAGTTTCGGCATCTTCTTCTGGGCCGAGATCCGCCAGCTTTCCGAAGAAACGGCGCGGACCATGGTGGTCAACACGCTGGTGGTGATGGAGATTTTCTATCTGTTCAACGTCCGCTATCTGCACGGCCGTTCCTTCACCTGGCAGGGCGCTCTGGGGACGCCCATGGTGCTGGCGGCGGTCGCCCTGGTGGTGATCGCGCAGCTGGCCTTTACCTATGCGCCTTGGATGCAGGCGCTTTTCGCCACCGGGCCGGTGCCGCTGGCCGAGGGGCTGATCATCCTTCTGGCCGGCGTCGCCACGTTCGCGATCCTGGAGGTCGAGAAGGCGTTCTTCCAACGCACCGGGCTGATGGACCGCATGGGCGGCGCCTGAGCGGCCCCGCGGCACGGGCGCTGCCGCAGGCTGCGACACATCAGCCATCGGTCCCAGGCGCCGGTCCTGCCGGTGGACTTGGCCCCCGGATCGCTTCATCATGGCCGGGTTCGTCGCATGCCGGACCCCGGTGTCAGGACGACCAGGAGGGCGATGCCGAGAACCGCCGTGCAGAAGAGTTCGGGACGCATGATGCCGGGCCGCGGGCCTTTGCGCGGCGTTGCGGCGCGGCCCTCGCGGTGGCTGCCGGGGCATCCCGCCGGGCTGCACGACCTGCGGCGGCGCCCGATCTATGCCCGGCTGCTAGTGCTGCTCTGCTGCATCGCCGTCACCGCGATCCTGATCCTGGCCGGCTCGCTGTTCCTGGGCGACTATATTCCCGCAAACCGCGCCGAGGCGGCCCAGGCCCGGCAGCACGAGCTGTTCTGGCGCGCGCAGTCCGAGGCGGCGCGGCCGGCTGCGCCGATCGGAAGCGTGGGCTGGACGCCCGTCCGCGGCAACCGCGCGCTCGCCGCGGAACTGGCCCGAGCCGCGGCGGCCGAGCGCGAGATCGCCCGCGCCCTGGCCGAGGGCGCGCCGCCGGCAAGCTGGCGGCCGATGGCGCGGGACCTGGCCGCATCCTATCTGCGCATCGGCACCCTGCTGCAGCGCGAACTGGACATCCGGCGGACGGCGGTTTCGGTGCTGCAACTCGCCGGGCTGCTGTTCCTGCTGTTCTGCATCGCCCGGATCGCGCTGGACCTGCGGCGCACGCTGGTCGAGCGGCTGGACCGGATCGGCGCGGCGGTTCCCGGCGCCGCCGCACCGCCATCGGTCGCGGCCGACGAGATGGCAAGGCTCGAAGGGCGGGTGACGGGTCTGGTCGAACGGCTGGCCGCGGAAGCCGCCTCGGCCGGCGAGACCCGCGACGCGCTGCGGCGCATGGCCGGCGCGCAGGACTTCCTGGCTCGCTTCGTCGAGCTGATCAACACCTGGGCCCTGGACGAGGCGATGCTGCGCAAGGTGCTTTACGCGCTGGAACGCGCGCTCGACGCCGACAATGCCGCGATCCTCTATACCGAGGACGGGCCGGTGCTTTCCCACGGGCGCTCGCTCCATTCCAGCCGCGAGCCGCTGGCGCCGGGCGACGAGACCATGAACGCGCTGCGCCGATCCGACGCCTCAACCCTGGTCGAGACCGATCCCGAGGACAGCCGTGTCCGCACCGTCGCCGCCGCCTTCGTCGAACCTTCGGGAGAGACGGGTGTGCTGCTGGTGGAAACGGATGCCGAGCGCCTTCCCGATGCCGCCGGGATGCAGATGCTGGCCATCGCCGCCGGGTTGCTGTCGATCACCGCCCGGTTCCAGAACCACGACCGCGAAGGCCGGCGTCTTGCCGTGCTCGAGGAACGGGCGGCCATCGCGCGCGAGCTGCACGATTCCCTGGCGCAATCGCTGTCCTTCATGAAGATCCAGCTTGCCCGGCTGCAGTCGGGCAGCCATGCCGGCGCCGCGGACAGCCGGGCGGTTATCGCCGAATTGCGGACCGGGCTCGACACCGCCTATCGCGAGCTGCGCGAATTGCTGGCCACCTTTCGGGTGCATATGGACGTGCGCGGGCTGCGCTATGCGCTGCAATCGGCGATCGACGAATTCTCGCAGCGCTCCGACCTGGCGATCAGCCTGGACAACCAGCTCGACACCGTCCAGCTGACGGTGAACGAAGAGTTCCATATCCTGCAGATCGTGCGCGAGGCGCTGTCGAACATCCTGCACCACGCCGATGCCGAAAACGCCGCCATCGCGCTTTCCGCCGGCGCCGACCGCCGGGTGCGGATCGTGATCGAGGACGACGGCATCGGATACGAGCCCGCAACGGAGGGGCGCGATCACCACGGTCATGCTATCATGACGGAACGCGCCTGCAGCCTGGGCGGCACGCTGGAGGTCGAGGCCAGGCCGCAGGGGGGCACGCGGGTCAGGCTGACGTTCACGCCGAAGGCGGCGCAGTAGCCGGGAAGGGGGAGGAGGACATGATAAGAGTGATGCTCATCGACGACCACGCTCTCTTTCGGCGCGGGGTGCGGCAGATCATGTCGGACGATTCGCATTTCGAGATCGTCGGCGAGGCGGCATCCGGCGCCGAGGGGCTGGCGAGCGCCCGCACCCTGCGGCCGGACATGATCCTGATCGACCTGCACATGAAGGGCATGGACGGGCTCGAGACGCTGCGCCGCTTCAAGGACGCCGGGCTGGGCGCGCGCCACATCATGCTGACCGTCTCGGATGCGGGGGAGGACCTGCTGGAGGCGCTCCGCGCCGGCGCCGACGGCTATCTGCTGAAGGACATGGAGCCCGAGGACCTGTGCGCCAGCCTGCTGAAGGTCGCGACCGGGACCACCGTTATCCACGATCGCATGACCGAGGCGCTGAAACACGCGGCGCTGGAACCCGCCGCCCCGCCGCAGCGGCCCGCGGGCGAAGAGGAACTGACCGAGCGCGAGCAGCAGATCCTGCAATGCCTGGCCGACGGGTTGAGCAACAAGGCGATCGCGCGCGACCTGGGCATCACCAGCACCACGGTCAAGGTGCATGTGAAGAACGTGATGCGCAAACTGCACCTGGCAAGCCGCCTTGAGGCGGCGGTCTGGAAGCATCAGCACATGCCGCGCTGCGACCTGTCGGGGCGCTGCCCCTACGAGCCGTTCAGGGGCGAGGCGAATTCGCTGTCGGGTCCGGGCGTCCGGGACTGCCGCGCCGGGGCGGATGCCGACAGTCCGCAGGGGCGGAAATAGCCCGCGCCCGGCCGCGCGCCGAAAGCCGCACCCCGGGGGCGCGGCTTTGCAGGCGATTTGCAGCCGGACGGTTTGCCGGTCACGCGATCCGGATCGCGAAGATCTTGCGGATCGTCTCCTCGGTCTTCCAGGTCCCGGTAAAGCCGGCGGCGATATGGACGCTGTCGCCCGCCTTGAAGCTGCGCGGCGCGCCGCCGTCCTCGGTCAGGGTCAGCCGGCCCTCGAAGAAATGGATCAGCTCGTCGGCCTTGTAGGTGACGTGATAGGTGCCGGGTGTGGCTTCCCAGAAACCGGTCAGAAACTTGCCGTCCTCGGTCTTGTTCTCGATCCAGGTCTTCATCGTGGGCGAGCCCTCGACCGGCTTCCAGCCGTCCAGATCCGTGGTGATCGGGTCGGATTTGGGCGCCTTGTAGGTGCCGAACAGCGTTACAGACATGGTATACCTCGTGGTTGCAGGGTTTTTCAGCCGCGACGGGGGCACCTTGCCGCCCCGTCCGGCGGTTGCGGCGGGCGGCGCGGGGCCGCCTGCCGTCGCGCTGCACGGCCCGGACGCCGCCGGAACCTGGCCGGCGGCACCCATCGGCGGGGCCGGGCCGGCCAACGGCCGTCAGAGCCGCCATTCCAGATCGGGATTTTCGCCCGGCAGATAGGGGGTTCCCCAAGCGCGCTGTTCGCGCTTGTAAGGGGTCTGGTGCTGCGGGTCCTCGTCCTCGATCTCGCGCGCCAGCCGGTGGCCGTCGAAGGTCGCGTCGGCGATCAGCCGCGGCGATTCGGCATCGCCGATGACGAAGACTTCGGCGATGCCATTCTTCTCCCACTCGTCCTTGCGCGCCTTCAGCTCGCGATACAGGCCGTCCTGCGACACGCGGCCGGTGACCAGGATCACGCTGTCGCATTCGTGCCAGCCGTGGCTGTCGTTTTCCCGGCGCGGCAGTTTCCCGGTGCCGTTGAACTGGCGCTTGTAGCCTTCGCCCCACAGGTTGAAGAGCTCGACCCGGCCCGGCTCGATCCGGGAACAGCCGGTCTCGCCGATCACGTTGATCCCCAGCTCGTGGATCAGTCGCTGCATGTTCGCGCCTTCCAGCGTGTATTCCATATAGGCGCCCAGGCCGCAGGTGGTGGCGACGGTGACCTCATGGCCGGCGCGGGCGAATTTCTCGGCCAGGCTGGGCGCCATGTAATAGGGGTCGTAGTTGACGATCATCACCCGCTTGCCGACCGCCTTGCCCTGGAACGCCTGTTCGGGGGTCAGGACATGGGGCAGGCTGGCGTCCGCGCCCGGGATCGGGGCATGGGTCTTGTAGTTCACGCCGGTTTCGCTCCAGCGCGCGCCGGTGGCGATGATCACCCGCGAGGCGCCATAGGTCAGCACGTCGTCCGCGGTCATCGGCTTGCCGCCAAGGGCGATCTGGCTGGCCTTGTTCTTCTTGACCAGCTTTTGCAGCTGGTTCTCGCGATAGTCGCGGTGAAAGCTCCATTCGGCCAGGCCGGGCAACGTGGCGACGTCGTTGACATAGCCGCCGATCTTTTCGGCCTTGTCCACCAGGTGCACGGTATAGCCGCGCTCCATCAGCACCCGCGCGCATTCCGAGCCGGCGGGCCCGGCGCCGACGATCAGCACGTCGTGGTCCGACTTCGCCTTCTCGAACTTCTCGGGGTGCCAGCCGCGGCGGTATTCCTCGCCCGCGGTGGCGTTCTGGGTGCAGATGAACGGCACCCCGCCCATTTCCCAGCGCGAGATGCAGACGTTGCAGCCGATGCAGGTGCGGATGTCGTCCACGCGGCCCTCGTCGATCTTGCGCGGCAGCCAGGGATCGGCGATCGAGGGCCGCGCGGCGCCGATGATGTCGACGATGCCGGCGTTGACGACCTGGAGCATCTTCTCGGGGTCGTAATAGCGGCCGACGCCGACGACGGGCTTGTTGGTCGCCTGCTTGATGTGGCGGATCCAGTCGTTCTCATGCGCGATCTGGTAGAAGCGCGACGGGCCCGCATCCTCGCCCCATTCGGCGATGTCGCCGATATTGACGTCCCACAGGTCCAGATAGGGCGAGGCCAGTTCGATGAACTTCAGCCCGTCCTCGCCCAGCTCGACCCCCTTGCCGCCGTAAAGCGTATCGACCGCGCAGCGCGTCACCAGCGCGACGTCGTCATCGACGGCCCGGCGGATCTTTTCCAGCGTCTCGATCCAGAACCGGGCCCGGTTCTCGAAACTGCCGCCGTATTCGTCGGTGCGGCGGTTGTAGAACGGGTTCAGCCATTGCATCGGCCCATAGGCATGGGCGCCATAGACGTTGACCAGGTCGAAGCCGGTGTCGCGGGCCCGCAGCGCCGCATCGACATATTGCTGCTGAAGCCGGTGCAACTCGTCCTTGTCGGCTGCGTGGTTGTAGGTGAAGCCCGGGCAGCCCGGCACCGTGCCGAATTCCGAGGCATATTGGCTGGGCCCGCGCGAGATGGTGCGCGATTCCAGCCCCGGGGCATGCGGGCCGCCATAGAACAGTTCGCAGCCCGCAAGCGAGCCGTGGCTGTGGACGTGATCGACCATGGCGCGCAGGTTGCGCATGTCGCCCTGGTCCCAGATCCGGGCGGTGATCCGCAGCGTGTCGTCGCATTCGGGGTGGATCGAGCATTGCTCGGTATTGACCGCGCCCCAGCCGCCTTCGGCCTTGACGCCGCGATGGGCCATGTTCATGCCGGGCGCATTGGTGCCGGCGCCGTTGCAATGCGGAACCTGGTAGAACCTGTTTCGTATCGTTTTCGGGCCCAGCTTGAGCGGCGTGAAAAGAATGTCGAATCTTGGGTCCCTGGTCATGGCCGTCTCCTCCGATCGGTTGATTGGGTGCGCTGCGGTTTTTATTCTCCGCCTCCGCCGGAAACCGTATCAAAGCGGAAACAGCCGTCCATTCCTCAAAGAGATTACTTCCTTCGAGGTAAGCCCTACGGATGGGCGGTCCGAATGGAGCTTCTCCGCCGCGGACAGGGGCGTGTTCAGATCGGCGCGCTTGGAGGAGGTGCGGTGGCGGCAAATTTCCATCCTCCCCGAATCCTTAATAAATCATTGATTTTCATATTTATAATATGGAATCCTCGCGAGGTATGTCGCCCATCTACTCCAAAGGAAGTAATCTCTTTGGGGAATGGACCGGCGTCTTGGCTTTGCTACTCTTTGAGGAACCGCGCCAAGATCGGAGGAGAGCCGATTTCAGTTATTCTGGGAGGAGATGCCATGCTGAAACTGATCGCGCATTAGAAGTCAAGGCAGCCGCGGATCGCCGAGCGACGTGAGAATGCATTTCGGAAAAACCGTGGTTTCCCGCATCGGCGTCATTTGCTCTCTCCAGATATTTCGGATGCTGACCCTGCAACTGGCGGATCCAGAATGCCGGGCCCAAGCGGGCCGTTTGGCGCTGTGCCTTCCGCATTTTTCGCAGCGAGGCCATTCCATGCATTGCCCGCCCGTCAGCACGAAACGGGTCGATCAATCGCTTGAGCCGCGCTGATGGCGGATGCGGTCTGCGACGTTCGCGCCTGCGGAATGCAGGGCAATGGCAGGCTGGCGCGCGACAATCCTCGGCGACATGGCCAAGATCGGCGTGCTACGGATCGGTTGGAACAGGCGGGCGCGCGGCAAGCGCGCGCCCGGCACCAGCAAGCGGCGCGGTGGACGACAGGGGTGTGAAAGCCTCCAGTCGGGCCGCGCAAACGGCGAGCCAATGCGATGCGTCTTGAGCTTCTCTGCACGACGGTTCTGGGCATGGCGTTCCTGGTCGTTCTGGGAGTCTGGGGCGGCAGCGGCCTGCTCGGGGTTCAGCTTGCGGGCCTTGCCGCCATCGCGGCGGGTTTCGCCGCCGTGGCGCTGATGATCGTGACGCGGCCCTTTGCCGCTGCGACCGGCCCGCCGCCAGAGCCGCCACCGGGCCGCTGCGTCGACGGATGGGCGGACGCGGTGCTGCGCGACCTGGCTGCGCCCGCCGCCATTCTGGATCCGGGGGGCGCCGTCGTGGCCGCGAATGCCGCGTTTCTTGCCGGGGTCGAGCCCGCCGGACAGGGGATCGGCTTGCCGGTGTGGGACCGCCTCGACGCCGACGGCCACGCGGCGCTTGCCGCGGCGCTGACCGGGCGGAGTTCGCTTTCCGACGTCCCGTTGCGGTTGCAGGGCGATGCGACCGTCCGGATGTCGCTGACGCCTGTGAGAGGCGGGGGCGGGTTTTGCCTGCTCCAGGCAACGGCGCCGCCAGGCGCGCCGGCCGAGGCCCCAGCGGCCGAATGCGACAGCCGGATGCTGATCGACTGCATCGAGGAGATCGTCTTCAGCATCGACGCCGAAGGCCGGCTGATCTTCCTGAACGCGTCTTGGGAACGTCTGCTGGACCACGCGCTGCCCGACAGCCTGGGCCGGCCGCTCATCGGCTTCGTCCATCCCGAGTACCGGCCGGTGGCCGAGGCCCAGCTGACGGCCCTGGCCCGCGGCAAGCGCGACAGCTGCCATGTCGAGGCCCGCATCACCGCCAAGAACGGCGCCGCCTGCTGGATGGTCCTGCGCGCCCGCCCGATGGCCCCGGCCGGGGATGGGCCGCACAGTGCCGTCGGCACCCTGACCGACATCAGCCGCATGAAGCGCACCGAGGCCAGCCTGCGCGCCAACCGGCGCTCGCTCAGCATGCTGCTCAGCAATGTGCCGGGCATGGTCTATCGCTGCCGCCACGACCGCAACTGGAGCTTCGACTTCGCCAGCGACGGCTGCGTGGACGTGACCGGCTACGAGCCCTATGAGATCGTCGGCGATTCCGGGCTGTCCTATATCGAGATCGTGCATCCCGACGACCGGGCCGCGGCCTGGGAATTCGTGCGCCGGCAGGTGGTCCTGCGCCGCAAGTTCCAGTTGGTCTATCGCATCGTCAGCCGCCCGGGACAGGTCCGGTGGGTCTGGGAACAGGGCAAGGGCGTGTTTTCCAGCAGCGGCGAGATCCTGGCGCTGGAAGGCTTCATCACCGTCATCGCCGAGGAGGGCGAGGACGAAATCGTCAGCGGCCTGCAAAGGCTGCTGCGCGATCGACAGCTGTCCTCCTGACCCTGCTGACCGCCGCAGGATCAGGCGGAATCGTCCTCGCGCTGCCGCGGGGCGATGGTCGCGTATCGCTCCAGCCCGACCGGGGCGGCGGCGGCGTGTTTCAGCCCGGCCCGTACCCGGTCCAGCACCTCGCGGTCCGCGTGCTCGCCATAGACGACATGGGTGGAATGCGAGAATTCCGGGGCGCCGGGGACGGCGAACAGCCGGCCGGCGCGCAGGAAGGGCGCGACGATTCCCTGACGGAAATAGCCGCTGCCGCCCATCGTCAGCAGATAGGTCAGCGCCAGCGGACCCAGCGAGATCGAGATGGACGGATTGGCGAGCTCGGGAAACGAGGCCGCGAAGCTGGCGGCGAAATTCGGGCCCCAGTCGACATGGACGAAATCCTCGGCCGCGACGCGCCCGTCCGGGGCGCTGCTGACCAGCACCAGCTTTTCCTCGACCAGCAATTCGTTCACCAGGTTCGGCATATGCGGCGGGTTGTAGAGCACCGCCACATCCACCAATCCCTCCTGCACCCGCGCCAGCAGGTTGGCGGGGTTGTCCACCTCGGCCCGCAGCGCGACGTCGGGGCATTCGCGGCGCATCCAGACCAGCCAGTCGGCCAGCAGCGGATGCCACAGGCTCGGCTCTCCGCCCAGGTGCACGCCGGCGCTGCTGCCCGGGGGCAGGGCGACCTGCTGGCGGGCGCGTTCCCACAATTGCAGCATGGCGGTGGCGTGGCGCAGCAGCCGCTCGCCCGCGGGGGTCAGCCTTGCCCCGGCCTTGTTGCGGATGAACAGGCGCCGGCCCAGGCTGTCCTCGAGCGTGCGGATGCGCGCGCTGACAGCCGTCTGGGTGATGTTCAACCGCTCGGCGGCGGCGATGAAGCTGCCGGAATGCACCACCTCCAGAAAGGTGCGGGCCTGGTTGATGTCCATCCGATAGACGCAAGTTTATTGCCGAAATTGGGAATATAATGAGTTTTCCTGCGGTATGCCAGGGCACCGCCTTGCCCGGAACCGGCATGGGCTGGCCGCAACGCAAGGACGGGCAAGAAGAAGCCCGGTTCAGGGCCATTGGGTGAATTTGCCGCGGCCGGCGGCCAGTGGCGCGGCTTTGCGACATGATCGCTCTGGAAAGCGGTGCCGTGCTGGCGGCGCCGTCGGTATCATCGACTCGGACAGGAGAACCGGCTGGCCCTGTCCGATCCGCCCGACGCCGTCGGCAATCTCGCCGAGATTCGGCGCATCGCCTGCAGGTGGCCACGATGACAAAAGCTGGCCGCTCCGGCCAACGAGAGTCTTGCCCAGTGGGTGATCATCCCGCCCGGACGCCAAGGCAGAGCGCGCTTTCCCGGGTCGGCAGGCTCTGCGCATCCGCCGCATTTCGTCTGACCGGGCCGCGCAGGGTGTCTCTTGGGGGGCGTGGCGCGATCTTCAAGGTCTGCGGCGCCTTCCGGTGGGGTCGACCTTTCGCCCAATCCGTCCGGGTCGATGCCAAGGGTGCCTCGACGCGCCCAAATCCGCGCGCAGGCGGCGGGTCACGCAAGTCGGCGCGCGGTGCGGGGTCGGTGCTACGGCCATGGACCCTGGGCCGGGGCGCGGACCCGCAGCGGGCAGTTTTCCGAAAATGTCGCCGCAGTAATCCCGATTGTCGCTATTCTCCTTTTTCAAATCGCGCAAACATCGCAATACTGCCAGGGCTTGCGGTTCGGGGTGCGGTCTTGCCGGTCCATTCATCCGTAGGCAGACAAGCCGCGGCCGATGCCGCCGCCTTGGCTGCCGCGGCTGGCTGATGGGAGGCGCGGCGCCGGGACGGACGACCCGGACGAGCAGGCGTTGATGAGGGCGGAGGACAGGGCCACATGCAGTTCCGGCGCGGATCCACGCGCGCAGTCGGCAAGGACGAGCCCGGGGCAGGCCCGGGCTTTCGGCGTCGCTGCGGGACAAGACCATGAACGGGCCGGTTGCCATCGACCGGAATGCCGTCCCGCGGTTCCATGCGCAGCATGCGATCTGCCGGGTGCGGCGGATGGCGATGAACCGTCCTGGCCCGGCTGCCGCCGAAGCGGGCCCCCGGAAAGCGGCCGGCAGGGCCCAAGCCCTTGCCGCAGCACCCGCCGGCCACGCCCGAGAGGTCGGGCGGTGCCTTTCCTTACGAGCTCAATCCTAAAACACCAAGAGGAACAGAAATGGCTTTTCCAGATAAGGCAAGGGTGGTGATCGTCGGCCTTGGCGGTATCGTCGGGGCCTCGGTCGCGCATCACCTCGTCGAGCGGGGCTGGGACAACATCGTCGGCATCGACAAGTCCGGCATCCCGACCGACATCGGCTCGACCGCGCATGCGTCGGACTTCTGCTACGCGACCAGCCACGACCTGCTGACGACCTGGACCACGCTCTACTCGATCGACTTCTTCGAGAAGATGGGCCATTACGCGCGCATCGGCGGCATCGAGGTCGCCCGCGTCGGCGACGACGCCCGCATGAACGAGATCAAGCGCAAGGTCGCCTCGGGCAAGGCATTCGGCACCCGCGCGCGCCTGATGGATACCGCCGAGATCAAGGAGAAATTCCCCCTGATCGAGGAAGACCTGGTGCAGGGCGGTCTTTGGGACCCCGACGCCGGCCTGGTCATTCCGCGCTCGCAGACCGTCGCCGGCAAGCTGGTCGACCAGGCCGTGGCCGCCGGCAAGCTGGAAGCCTATGCCAACACCTCGGCCCTGTCGCTGATCATCGAGAACGGCCGCATCGTCGGTGTCGAGACCACCCGCGGCAAGATCATGGCCGACCATGTCGTCGTCTGCACCGGCCTCTGGGGCCGTCTGATCGCCGAGATGGCGGGCGAGGACCTGCCGGTCTTCCCGGTCGATCACCCGCTGACCTTCTTCGGGCCCTACAATGAATTCGAGAACACCGGCAAGGACATCGGCTTCCCGCTGATGCGCGACCAGGGCAACTCGGCCTATATGCGCGACACGGGCGACCCGAAGACCACCGAGGGCGGCCAGATCGAATGGGGCTATTACGAAGAGCACAACCCGCGCCTGTGCCACCCGCGCGACATCCTGGAAAAGGAATTCGCCCGCCTGTCGCCCTCGCAGCGCGACCTGGAGATGGACGAGGTCATCGAGCCGCTGGAACGGGCGATGGAACTGACGCCGATCCTGGCCGAGCTGGGCTATAACGAAAGCCATTCCTTCAACGGCCTGCTGCAGACCACCACCGACGGCGGCCCCTCGATGGGCGAAAGCCGCAAGGTGCGCGGCCTGTGGTATGCCGTGGGCATCTGGGTCAAGGACGGGCCCGGCATGGGCAAGCTGATCGCCGACTGGATGACCGACGGCCGCACCCATATCGACCACGCCAGCATCGACTATTCGCGCTTCAACGACTTCCAGCTGACCGAGAAGTTCATCGAGGAGCGCTGCACCGAAACGGCCTCCAAGATC
Organism: Paracoccus aminovorans; assembly: GCF_900005615.1. Lineage (NCBI taxonomy): Bacteria > Pseudomonadati > Pseudomonadota > Alphaproteobacteria > Rhodobacterales > Paracoccaceae > Paracoccus > Paracoccus aminovorans. The sequence continues at coordinate 127,032 of NZ_LN832562.1, forward strand.
TACAACCCCCCGGTCCACCCGCGCGAGCCCTTCGCCGGCGGCCGCGGTGTCCGCCGCTCGCCCTTCTACGAGCGCGAGGTCGAACTGGGCGGCCATTTCATGGAGTTGGGCGGCTGGGAACGCGCGCATGGCTATGCCGCGAACGAGCCCCTGCTGGAGAAATTCGCCGACCGCGTGCCGGTGCGCGAACATGAATGGGACAACCGCCACTTCTGGCGCGTCTCGAATGCCGAGCATCTGCAGCTGAGCGAGGATTGCGGCGTCATCAACCTGTCGCACTTCCACATGACCGACATCGAGGGTCCGGATCACGTCGCCCTGCTGGAATGGCTCTGCGCGGCCAAGATCGGCGGCGACGGCAACATCGGCAAGGGCATCTACACCCACTTCCTCGACGACGAGGGCAATGTCCGCGCCGACTTCACCGTCATCCGCATGGAGGACCGCTGCCGGCTGATCAACGGCGCCGACGCGGGCCCGCGCGACTTCCAATACATGCGCCGCGTGGCGCAGGATCGCGGACTGGACGTCACCATCACCGATGTGACCGAGAAATACATCACCATCGGGATCTGGGGTCCGAACGCCCGCGTCAACCTGCAGAAGGTGGTCGAGGACCCGGACGCGCTGCTGCCCGAGAACTTCCCCTTCGCCGCCATCCGGCCGATCAAGATCGCCGGCAAGTCGGTCGCGGCCTTCCGCATCTCCTATGTGGGCGAGCAGGGCTGGGAACTGCACATGGCCTATGAGGACGGCCTGGCCGTCTGGGACGCGCTGCGCTCGACCGGGGCGACGGCGGTGGGCGTCGAGACCTACGCCAACTCGCGCCGGCTGGAAAAGAGCCTGCGGCTGCAGAACGCCGACCTGCTGACCCACTACAACCTGCTGGAGGCCGACCTGGCCCGCCCGAAGGTCAAGGAGGCGGATTTCCGCGGCAAGGCCAAGCATCTCGAACACCGTGCCCGCGAGCATCAGCCCGCGATGCTGTGCACGCTGGTGATGACCGACAATGTCGACAGCAACGGCATCGCCCGTTACCCGGTCGGCATCCTGCCGGTGATGGACCCCGAGACCGGCGAGACCCTGGTCGACGAGCTGGGCCGCCGCTCCTACACCAGCTCGATCGCCTATGGCCCGACCATCGGCAAGAACATCGCGCTGGCCTATCTGCCCTGGTCGCATTGCCAGGAAGGCCGCAAGTTCAACGTCGAATACATGGGCGAAACCTTCCCGGTCGAAGTGGCGGGGATCGGCTACAAGCCGCTCTACGACCCGCAGAACGCCAAGCCCAAGAGCTGAGGCAGGTCGAACGCAATCGCCGGCGGCAGTCTCTGCCGCCGGCTTCCGCAAGTGCGGGGGCCCGGGCCGGCAGGCTGGCGCGCCCCGGGCTTGCGGCGCCCGCAGCGCGGCCATCCGGCCGGCGGGCCACCGGGCGGAAAATTCCCCGGTTCTCCTTCATTCTGGACAATTCTGCGCCGCAGGTCTCGACAGCACGGCGGCTTGGCGGCTAAGTCTTGCGGCCGATGGCCCCCGCGGTCCGCCCGGACGCGGATCGGGCGGCTTTCGGCGGGGGAGAGATCATGTCGCAAAACAGATGCAAATGCTTCGCGCGCGTTCTGTGGGCCGCCCCTTTTCTGACCATATAATCCCAAGGCCCGGCCGCCCCTGCCGCCGCCCAATCAACGAAAGGACGATCTGATGCTTACGGATGGCGAACTGCTTGCGCATCGCAAGTCTGCGCTCGATGAAACCCGGGGCGGCGTGCCTCCGGTGCCATCGAATCCTTTCTTCGGCGTGGGCCCGATCACCGACGCCACCACGGACGAGGTCGACAGCCGCCTGCGGCGCCAGGAATTCGACCGCTGGATCGAACGCACCTATCGCAAGCGCGACGACCAGGGCAACGACATCGGCGGCTTCACCACGGGCGAGCTGTCGCGCAGCATGCATCGCGGCTATCCGGCCGACGCGATCCTTCTGGACATGATGCGGGCGATCCACCGCTATTTCGAGTTCCCGAAGTCGAACCGCATCGCCGTCGGTCTGGGCGGCGGCCACAGCGGCTATACCGTCTGCGTCCAGCACCTCTTGAACGCCAACGACGCCGGCCAGCGCGTCTATGTCGATACGCCGCGCCCCGAAAGCAGCGACGCCGGCCCCGCCGGCTTCTTCCGCCAGTCCTGGGCCACGCAGCTGATCGAGATGCACCGCTTCGCCGAGAACGGCGACGAAAGCCGCATCCATTTCGCGCAGAAAGAGGGCGCGATCCCCACGGCCAGGGAACTGGCGGAGATGGGGGTTTCGGTCTTCATCGGCGTGGGGCACGAGACGACCGGTGCGAACTCCTATACCGACGCGGAAATCCACGAGCTGCTGGCCTGGCTCGACGCCGACCCGGACAACCGGCACGCGATCTTCGACGCCACCTCGATGCTGGGCGCCATGCCCTGGCCGCCCGAGACCGTCCGCGCCGTCATGGCGAAATGCTGCATGTTCATGCCGTTCCAGAAGGCGGTCGGCGGCGTTTCGGGCTATTTCACCGCATCGTTCACGCCCCAGGCGCTGGCGCTGATCGAACGCAACCAGCAGAACCCCTCCTGGGCGATCCCGCGCCAGCTGAAGATCGCGCCGCCGCTGGACCCGCGCCAGCCCTTCAGCAGCAAGCGCTCCGTCGACCAGGGCCCGTTCTACGACGCGGCCGAGGACCGGATGCTGGGCGGCGTCATCAACACCTACAGCGTTCTGGCCTTTGCCGAGACCACCTTTGGCCTGCTCAAGACCGAAGAGCGCGTCGGCTCGGTGACCGAGCTGAACCGCCGCTCGGCCGCGAACCGCGAACTGGTGAACGAATGGGTCGCCCGCAACCCGCTGCTGGGCCTTGCCGTGGCCGAGGCCGACCGGCGCGGCGCGGCGGTCACGCTGCTGCAGGTGAACGACGGCGCGATCTCGGCGTCGGACCTGCACCCCCGCATCATTGCCCGCTCGAAGCAGCTTCTAGGCTATGAAGGCATCACCCATCCGAACGGCGAACACGAGCCGGGGCTGGACTCGGCCCGCTATGTCAACGCCTTCCCCGGCACGCCCGGCGACTATCGCGCCTGGGTCGGCGGCATCCGCGTGCCCGAGGACGTCACCGCGCTGCTGGAAAACCTGAAATACGCCTATCTGCGCGCCAAGGCCGTGGTGATCGAGGAAGAGCTGGAGCGGCGCGGCGTCAAGGTCGAATATGCCGAAACCGCCGGAGCCGCCGCCGAAGGCACCCGCGAGGGCACCGTCAAGGTACTGATCGCCGATGCCATCGGCCTGCGCTTCGGCGCGGACGGCAAGCTGGACCACAGCGAACTGGCCGCCTATATCGCCGAAAAGGGCGGCGTCTTCCACGAGGCCTCGATCCAGGCCGGTGCGCCCGCCGACGACGGCAAGGTGCATTTCTTCTATCAGCCGCATCTGAGCACCGCCGAGGAACTGCTGGCCGAGGCCGGCGAGGGCCAATACGACGCCGTGATCGCGGCGGCGACCTTCATCCCCGCCGATGCGAAGTTCCGCATGGGCGGCGTGCGCATCGGCGCCGGCACCGGCAATATGGGCTCGGCCTCCTGGGGCGGGCCGAACGGCGAGGGCGGCGAGGCGCCGCTGATGAACACGCCCGGCATCAACAGCCGCGCCACGGCGCAGATGGCGGCCAAGGCGATGCTCAAGGTGTTGCCCGACCTGCCGGTCGATGCGCTGCACGCCCGCACCGCCGCCGGGGATTTCGACACCGGCAAGAACCTGGCCGAATACCCGACCTCGAAACTGGAAGGGAAGCGGATCGCGATCCTGGGCTATGGCAACATCGGCCGGGAGCTGGCGCGCATCGCCAAGGCCTTCCACATGGACGTCGTGGTCTATGCCCGCCCGGGCCACCGCGACAACATCCTGGCCGAGGGCTATGAATATGCCGAATCCCCGGTCGCCGCGGCGCGCGGCGCGGATGCGCTGTCGGTGCATCTGGGCCTGGGCCGGCAGGACCCCGCCACCGGCCGCTATGCCAATGCCGGGCTGGTGGACGATGCGGTGCTGTCGGCGCTGAACGACGGCGCGGTGCTGCTGAACTACGACCGCGGCGAACTGGTCGATGTCGCGGCGCTGGACAAGGCGCTGACCGCGGGCAAGGTGCGCCATGCCGCCATCGACGCCGACATCTTCCAGTCGGCCGAGGGCGTGACCGGTCCGATGAAGCCCTATCTGTCGCTGCTGCCCAAGCACGAGGGCAGGCTGGAGCTGCTGCCGCATGCGGCCGCGGACACCGACCACCCGACCCGGGTCGCCGGTGCCAAGCAGGCGGTGGATCAGCTGCTGGACGCGATCCGCAACCGCGCGGTCACCAACCTCAAGGGCGACCTGCCGGCCGGCTATGTCTCGCGCGGGTCCAAGTCGCCGCTGGGCATCGCGCCGGTGACGCAGGACGACCTGGCCCGGGTGGCCGAGAACGCCAGGCTGCTGGACGAGCTGCGCGCGGCCAGCGAAGCGATCGCGGCGGTGATCGGCGCGCTCGATTCGGTCAGCGACGTGGGTCACCGGGCGCGCATCGTCACCCGCTACCGCGGGTTGCTGGCGGCGAGCATCCTGAAGCAGAAGAACCTGCTGGAAGCCGCCGGGCTGGTCGCACCGGCCGCGCGGGACTGACGAACCGATCCCGGTCCGGGCCAGCGTCCGGGCCGGCCGCTTTCGCCGCGCCTCGGCGGAAGCGGACGCGGCGGCGGTCGGGACGACCGGGATAAGCCGGTTTGGGACGGACGAAACCCGCCGACCCATGCCCACCACCCCGCAGCTTGGCACATCGGCCAGCCGCGACGCCCGGCACCGCATCCGGATCAGCGTGGCGGCCGCCGTTCCCGCCCTGCGGCCAAGCAACCGACGGGCGTTCCATGTGATGGAGGCTGGTGGCCGCTGGTTCGGGATGCGATGGGCGTCACGGGCTCAGAAGCATTGCTCCTGGATGAAATCCTGGCCGATTCATGTCGAGGTGGGAAGCGGCCCGTGACGAAATGGGCCGGTGCGCAATCTTGCGCCAACTCGACCGAAATCTGTGAGCAGTCTGGCAAAAGCCGGGCGGGCACCGGCATCGTCTACAACGGCGCCGCCGAAGTGGCGTGCCGGGCCGGCGCCGGATGCGGACAAATCCGCGATCCCGGCATCGAGATCGTCCGGGAGCCGCCGGGTCGCCTCGTGGCGGGGTTCGGCGCGACCGGACGCGAGCTGCGGGCCAGCCGCCGCACCCTTGGCCTTGTTCGCCCGCCGTCGTCACGGCGGCGGATGGGAAGCAGGTGCCGGGCGTTCTTCGATACCTTCTGGGAACAAGCCTTGGGCACTGTCCACGCTCTGATCTGACAAGGCCCCCTCTCGCCCCGGGATGGCCGGCGCCGCGCCCGCTTCCTGCGTTCGGGCTGCGCCGGATCGCCGCCGCCCGCCACAGCCTTATTGACGATGCGGCAAAACCGGCCTTTCTGGTAACCTGCAAGCCGACTCTCCCGGGCGGACCGGGTCCGAGCCGCATGATCCGCGGGGCCGGCAGACCCCGCCCCCGGCCTGCGCCCCGATCCGGCGGCATGGCCCAACCCGCAAGGAGGCCGCGATGGCAGAGAACGAACCGCAGGACCGCACCATCGCGGCCGCCCATGGCGTCGGCGGGCGCGACCGCTTCGGCGCCATCGTGCCGCCGATCTATCTGAGCACCAGCTACGCCTTTGCCGGCTTCGACCGCACGCATGGCTACGACTATACCCGCGCCGGCAACCCCAGCCGCGACCTTCTGGCCGAGACCCTGGCCGGGCTGGAACATGGTGCCGGGGCGGTGGTGACCTCTTCGGGCATGGCGGCGCTGGACCTGCTGCTGTCGCTGGTGCCGGCCGGTGGGCTGATCGTGGCGCCGCACGACTGCTACGGCGGCACCCAGCGGCTGCTGAACGCCCAGCGCGACCGCGGCGCCTTCCGCCTGGCGCTGGTCGATCCGGCCGACGCGGCCGCCATGGCCGCGGCGCTGGCCGAGCGGCCGGCGCTGCTGCTGATCGAGACGCCCAGCAACCCGCTGATGCGGGTGACCGACATCGCCGCGCTGGCGGCGCAGGCGCATGAGGCGGGGGCGAAGGTCGCGGTGGACAACACCTTCCTGTCGCCCGCCTTGCAGCAGCCCCTGCTGCTGGGGGCGGATTTCGTGGTGCATTCCACCACCAAATACCTGAACGGCCACTCGGACGTGCTGGGCGGCGCCGTCGTCGCCGCGCGGGCCGAGGACGCCGCTGCGCTGACGGAATGGGCGAACATCACCGGCAGCGTCGGTTCGCCCTTCGACGCCTTCCTGACCCTGCGCGGTGTCCGCACGCTGTTTGCCCGCATCGCCCAGCAGCAGGACAATGCCATGGGGGTGGCGCAGTTCCTGCACGACCATCCCGCGGTGGCGGCGGTGCATTACCCGGGCCTGCCCGACGACCCCGGCCATGCGCTGGCCGCCCGCCAGCAGCGCGGGTTCGGCGCCATGCTCAGCTTCGAGCTGCGCGGCGGTCAGCCCGCGGTGCAGCGTTTCGTCGAGGCGGTCCGGGTCTTTACCCTGGCGGATTCGCTGGGCGGCGTCGAAAGCCTGATCGCGCATCCCGCGACCATGACCCATGTCAGCATGGGCGCCGAGGGCCGGCAGCGGGCCGGGATCGGCGACGGGCTGCTGCGGCTGTCGGTCGGGCTCGAGGATCCGCGCGACCTGCTGGACGGTCTGCGCGCGGGCTTTGCCGCGGCGGGCTGACCGGCTGGCGGCGGGCGGCGGCCCGATTGGGGCTTGACCCGCGGCCGCTGCGAGAGGACCTCTGGCGGCAACCACCGCCTGCAGGAAGCCCGATGACCCGTTCCCGTCCCATCATGCTGTCCCCCGGCCATGTCGCCCGGGTCGCCGCGGCCGAGGGGCCGCTGCACGATCCGCGCTGGCGCATGCTTTCGGACCCCGACCTGGACCTTCTGGCCGACCGGCTGACGCGGGACCGGCCGCGGCCGATCGCGGTCTTCGCCTATGGCTCGCTGATCTGGAACCCGGGCTTTGCCGTCGGTGCGCGACGCCGCGCCACGGCGATCGGCTGGCATCGCGACTTCTCAATCTCGCTCGAACATTTCCGCGGCTCGCCCGGGCGGCCCGGGCTGATGCTGGCGCTGGCCTCGGGCGGCCGCTGCGAGGGGGTGGTGCTGGAGGTCGCCGCCGGCACCGAACCCGAATCGCTGCGCGCCATCCTGCGGCGCGAACTGGTCGCGCATGAGCTGGCGGCCAATGCCTGCTGGATCGAGATCGAGACCGACCGCGGCCGCGAGCCGGCGCTGACCTTCTACGCCGATCCGGTGGGCACCGAACTGGCCGAACTGACGGTCGAGGAACAGGCCCGGCGGCTGGCACGGGCCGCGGGGGCCGCGGGTTCGGGCGCGGAATATCTGCTGCGCACGGTCCAGGGCCTGGCGGAATTCGGCATCCACGACGACTATATCTGGACCTTGCAACAGCTCGTGGCCGAAGAGATCGAGGCGGATGGGACCGGGACGTCCTGACCGTCGCGCCGGCGATGGGTGCGCAAACGCGAACAGGCGCCGAAGCGGCCCGGCCTTGGCCCAGTCGGTGCGGCAAGCGGGCCGTGCCGGCAAACCGTTTCCCCGCCGCCGGCCGGCGGTATCCTTCGCTAAGAAGGACTGCGCCACCGCGCCGCTCGGTGGCGGCTGCTGCGGGCCGGGCCGTTCCTGCGCGGTCCTTGGCTGGCTGCGGGACAAGGATCTGAAAGGGGCATCGTCGCCCAGACCGTTCCGGAGCCGATGGAAACCGGGTGCTGCGGTCGGCTTGAGGCGGGCTTTCCGGATTCCTTGCCCGCTCCGTCCGGTCGCGCACCAAGTTTTCGGCAGCCTGCCAGGCCCTATCCCGTCGGCCCGCCCGTTCGTTCGAGCTGCGCCAGATAGTCGTCCGACCAGTCGAACACGTCGTAGCGCCGCAGGACGTCGGCCAGCAACCCGTGCATCTCGCGCCGCTCGTCCAGCGGCATCGACACGGCGCGGGCGATGGCGTTGGCGATCATCTCCTCGTCATAGGGATTGACCAGCACCGCGCCTTCGCCCAGTTCGGCGGCGGCGCCCGCAAAGCGCGACAGCACCAGCACGCCCGGGTCCTCGGGGTCCTGCGCCGCGACATATTCCTTGGCGACCAGGTTCATGCCGTCGCGCATCGGCGTGACCAGCGCCAGCCGCGCCATGCGATAGAGCGCCGCCAGGATCTGCTGCGAAAACGCCCGGTTCACATAGCGCACCGGCGACCAGTCCAGACGCCCCAGCTGGCCGTTGATATTGCCGGCAAGCTCGGCGACCTCGCGCCCCAGCGCCTCGTATTCGGCGACGCCGGCGCGGGACTGCGGCGTCACCTGCAGATAGGTGGTGCGCCCCAGCCAGGCCGGGTTCCCTTCGAGGAAGCGGCGATAGGCGGCCATGCGCTGCGGCAGGCCCTTGGTATAGTCCAGCCGGTCCACGCCCACGATCAGGGTCCGGCCTTCGAGCGAGTCGCGGAACTTGCGCATGGCGACGTTGCGCACCGCGTTGCGGGCGGTGCGGGCAAAGCCCTCGGCGTCGATGCTGATCGGGAAATGACCCAGCCGGAAGCGCCGCCCGCCCGCTTCGTGCAGTCCCTCGCCGCCGGGGACGGGGCGCGCGATGCCGCTGCGGCGCAGGCACAGGCTGAAGTTCTCGACATCCGCCTCGGTCTGGAAGCCCAGCAGGTCGTAGGCGGTCATCTCGTGCAGCAGCTGCTCGCCCACCGGCAGCGTCAGATAGACGTCGGGTGCCGGCCAGGGGATGTGCATGAAGAAGCCGATGCGGTTCTTCAGCCCCATGCGCCGCAGCTCGGCCGCCAGCGGGATCATGTGATAGTCGTGGATCCAGATCAGGTCGTCCGGCCGCACCAGCGGCGCCAGACGCTCGGCGAAGAAGCGGTTGACCCGGAAATAGCCGGCGGCGTCGCGGCGGCTGTAGTCGGTCAGATCGATGCGGTAATGGCACAGCGGCCAGAGCACGCTGTTGGCGAGGCCCTGGTAGTATTCCGCCAGGTCGCGCTGCATGAGATCGGTCAGCGCATAGGTGATCGGGCCCTCTTCGCGCCGGATCAGCGGGCCGGGCTCGCGGTCGCCCGAGGAATTCCCCGACCAGCCCATCCAGACGCCGCCGCGGTCGCGCAGCGCGGCATGGACCGCCACCGCAAGCCCGCCCTGCGGCGGGCGGTCGGGCGAGGGCACCCGGTTCGACACCACGATGAGCCGGCTCACAGCACGTCCTCCCACCGCCGCGACAGCGCCATGGCGGTGTTGATCAGCCCGACCATGGAATAGGTCTGCGGAAAATTGCCCCACAGCTCGCCGCTTTCGACATGCACCCCCTCGGAGAGCAGGCCCAGGTGGTTGCGGCGCGACAGGATGTCGTCGAAGATGCCGCGCGCCTCGTCGCCGCGGCCGGTGCGGACCAGCGCGTCGATCAGCCAGAAGGTGCAGGCGGTGAAGGCGGTTTCCGGGGCGCCGAAATCGTCGGGGCGGCGATAGCGGTAAAGATGGTTGCCGAAGCGCAGGTCGGCTTCGCAAGCGGCGACGGTGGCCAGGAAACGCGGGTCCTCGGCGGCGATGAAGCCGGTCTGCGCCATCAGAAGCAGGCTCGCGTCGACCTCGTCGCCGCCGAACGTGGCGACGAAGCAGCCGCGGTCGTGGTTCCAGCCCTGCTCCAGGATCGCGGAGCGGATCCGCTCGGCGCTGGCCCGCCAGCGCGCCTCGTCCGGGGTCAGCCCCAGCTTGCGGGCGATGCGCGCCAGCCGGTCGCAGGCCGCCCAGCACATCAGCGCGGAATGGGTATGGATCTCGGCCCGGGTGCGGAACTCCCACAGCCCGGCATCGGGCTGGTTCCAGCGGGCCTCGGCCTCGGCCCCCAGCCGTTCCAGGCGGCGGAACAGTCCCTCGTCGCCCATGTCCGGCAGCCGCTCGTCGAAGAAGCACTGGATCGCGGCCAAGATCACCGAGCCGTAGCCGTCGTTCTGCACCTGCGTCCAGGCGGCGTTGCCGCGCCGCACCGGGCCGAGGCCGCGATAGCCGGGCAGGCCCGGCACGATATGCTCGTCCAGGCTGCGTTCCAGCCCCAGCCCGAACAGCGGCTGCATATAGCCGCTCTCCGAACCCGCCGCCAGGTTCGAGACATAGACCAGATAGTTCTCCATCGTCCGGGTCGCGTTCAGGCTGTTGAGCGCCTGCACGGTGAAATAGGAATCCCGCAGCCAGCAGCAGCGATAGTCCCAGGTCCGGCCGCTGGCGCCGTATTCCGGGATCGAGGTGGTCAGCGCCGCGACGATGGCCCCGGTTTCCTCGTTCGAGCACAGTTTCAGCGTGATCGCGGCCCGGATCACCACCTCCTGGAAATCGGCCGGCAGCGCCAGGCTGCGCACCCAATCCAGCCAATAGCGCCTTGTGTCGCGCAGGAATCTGCGCGCGATGGCCATGGGGTGGTCCGACAGGCTTTCGTCGGGCCCCAGGATGAAGGCCAGCGGATGCTCCAGCAGGAAGGGCGTTTCGGACAGCACGTATTCCACCGGCGCGTCGGTGGTCAGCCGCATCAACTGCGGACCCAGCACATAGCGGACATGATTGGTCCCGCGCGTCACCTCGGGCCGCTGCAGCCCGTAGTCGAAGCGCGGCCGCAACGACACGGTCAGCCGCGGCGTCCCCGACAGCGGCTCGACGATGCGCACCACGGAATGGCCGCGAAAGATGCGGCCCGCCATGACAAAGCGCGGGGCGAAGTCGATGATCCGCGCCCGGTTGCCCTCGTCGTCGGTCAGGATGGTTTCCAGCACGGCGGTGTTGCGCTGGTAGCTCTGGCTGCTGTCGCGCTGCCCGGACAGCCGGAACCGCCAGCAGCCGTCGCCATCGCCCTCGCCCTCGCCGGCGCCCAGAAGGCCGCAGAAGACCGGGTCGCCGTCCATGCGCGGCGCGCACATCCAGTCCAGCCCGCCCTGGTCGTCGATCAGCGCGGCAAGGCCGGCATTGCCGATGATGCCACGGTCAAGGTTCGGTGTCGCGGCGGGTGCCTGCGCTGTCATCCGGTCATTCCTCTCAGCCAGGACCGGAAGGCCCCGGGCGTTTCAATTCCCGTCGAGGCCGCGCTGCGGGCCAGCGCCTCTTCGGGGCCGACGCGCACGGACAGCCCGCCCAAGGCGTTGACGGCCCGGAACATCGCCTCGTCGGTCAGATCGTCCCCCGCAGCGACGGGGTAGCGGCCCTGAAACGGCGCAGAGCCCATAAGGTTCCTGACGATCATGCCCTTATCCTGGCCGGCCGGGCCCAGTTCGACCACGCATTTGCCGTCGCGCAGGCGATGGCCGGTCCCGGCCAGAGCCAGGGCCTCGGCCATGATCCGGGCCACGGCGTCGCGCTGTTCCGGGGCTTGACGGTAATGCAGCGCGAAGGCGCGGCCCTTGTCCTCGAACAGCACCCCCGGCAGTGGCAGCGCCCGGTCCCGGGCCAGGTCCTGCGCTGCGCGGAACGCCGCCGCATCGCCCGTGCCCGGCGGCGGCGGCAACAAGTGTCCGGCCAGGCTGGGCGACGGGCGCAGCTCGGCCCCGTGCAGCCCGGCGACGGTGAAGCGCTGTTCGGGGAAAAGCTCGTCCACGAACTCGACCGCACGCCCGGTGACCAGCGCCAGCGCGCCCGAGACCATGCGTTCGAGCCGGACCAGCATCCCGGCCAGCCCGCCTTCGGGGCTGACCGCGTCGGGCCGCGCGGCAAGGTCGAGCAGCGTGCCGTCGAGGTCGAGAAAGAAGGCCCAGGTGGCGGGCGCGGGCAGGGGGGGCGGGGCGTCTCCGGCGCCGCGGAAGGGCGGGCGGGGGGCCATGTCATGCGAAGCGCAGGGCGACGGGCCGCCATCGGCCTGCAAGGCCGTGTTTCGGTCGTTTGTCGTCATGGGGCGGAACTTAGGGAGGAATGCCGCCGGATGCAAACCCCGCGGTTCACTCGGGCGCCGAGAAGCAGGGCGATCCGGTTCGTCCTGCGGCGGGCCGTCGCGCGTGCAATGAAGGCCACGCATCGTTTTTGACAACAGCAATTCCCTTCGCGACCAGCGGCGATCCAGCAGCATCTCTGCATGGGCGGTGCGCAGCGTGACGCCCGACAACGCCGGGACGAGGCGGTGTCGAAACGCGGTCAGGCGGCCACAGAACATCTTGGCGCCGAATTAACCTGCGACAGCTCCACTCAGGTTTTCCGGAGCGTCGTTCGGCGGAAATGCCTTTCGTCAGGCCTGAGGATTCCGAGGTTTGACTCCGCCTTGGCCGTTTTCCTGCAGGCCTCGACCGGACGGCCCGGCATCCGAACGCGTGCAAGCTTTCTGACCGCTGGCGCGCCCGGAATGTTCTGCGGCGAGGTGGGCCGTCGCAGGCTCAAGGACGCGCCCATACGGACCGGGGGCGTTCGGCAAAGGGCTGCTTGGTCCACCGTCCGCCAGGAGGGAGTGAATGCTGGCTATCGGGCCGCTCCCATGCGGTTTCGGACGTTCAAAACGCGGCGCGCGCCAAGCACCCATGGCGAACTGGTCGCGGGCCGCAAACCGTTCCCGCAGGTTGCGGCTAGCCTGCCCGAAGCCGCGGATCGCCAGATGGATCGGCTTGGCCGCAGCCTCGTCCGCTGGGAACGAGCCGTGCGTCTTGACGGACGGAACCCGCGGCTCAGGCTGTCGATGGCGTCGGTCGTATGGACCGGCTTGCGCTTCCGAGGCGTTTCGACCTCCTCCCTCAGGCTCGATACCCTGCTTTGCGCAAGCCCTTTTTCAGGGCATCCCAGGACGCGATGGTGTTGCAGATGGATGCCGGGCCCGGGACACGCATCATCGGGGCCGATCGCCGGTCCGGCCTGCGGACCGGCGCAAGGGGCGCGCGGGAACCGGGACCAGCTATTGGGCCAGAAAGCCGCCGTCGATCACCAGCTCGGTGCCGGTGATGTAGGAAGCCTCGTCCGAGGCCAGGAACAGCGCGGCATTCGCGATCTCGTCCTCGCGCGCGAACCGACCCATCGGATAGAGGTCCAGCAGCCGCTCGCGCGTCCCCGGCGTTTGCTCGAACAGCCGCGCCACCAGGGGCGTTTCGCAGTGGCCGGGGCAGAGCACATTCACCCGGATCGGCAGCCGGGCGTATTTCAGTGCCACGTTGCGCGAAAACGACAGCAGCGCGGATTTCGATGCCGCATAGGCGCAGCTCAGCGACCGCCCGGTGAAGCTGGTGATCGAGCCGAACAGCACCACCGCGCCGCCGCCGGCCCGCTCGATTTCCGGCAGGGCGTGCTTGCAGGTCAGGAACACGCCCTTGAGGTTGATGTCCATCAGCCGGTCCCAGTCCGCCTCGGCCATCGAGACCGGGTCGCCGTTGATGGTGATGCCCGCCGCCGCGACCACGGTGTCCAGCCGGCCGAAGCGCGCCACCGTCCCGGCCACCGCGGCGGCGAGGCTGTCGCTTTGCGTGACATCGGCCTGAAGCGCGATGGCGCTGCCGCCGGCGCCGGCGATTTCCGCCGCCACCCGCTGCGCCGCCGCCAGGTCCAGGTCGGCCAGCGCCACGCTGGCGCCTTCGCGCGCCATGCGCCGCGCCGTGGCTGCACCAAGCCCCGAGGCCCCGCCGGTCAGAAATACGGTCTTTCCCGTCATGCGCATCCCGTCACCCCGCCACCGTCAGGTCGATTTCGTCCAGGTCGAAAAGCACGCGCCCCTCCTTGCCGCCGGCCATGCGGATCACCTCTCCAGTGACATGGCCGCTGAGCCGGTTCGAGGCGAGGAAGGTCGCCATGGCGGCGATGTCCTCGGGCTGCCCGAACCGGCGCAGCGAGGCGGTCTGAAGCACCCGGCGCATCGCCTCGGCATCCTGCAGCTTGTTCCGGATCATCGGCGTGACCACGAAGCCCGGCGCGATGGCGTTGACGCGGCCGCGCGGGGCGATGCGCACGATCTCGTCCTTGAGCGTGGGCGTCAGGCCCTGCACCATTGCGGCCTTGGCGGCGGCATAGTCGGCATGGCCGGGCTGGCCCCAGACCCCGGACATCGACCCGATCAGCACCACCGACGGGTCGGAGACGCCCGAAACCTCGAGCCCCTGCAAAAACCGCCGCAGCGTCAGGAACGAGGCCGTCAGGTTGGCGGTCAGCGTGCCGTTCCATTGCTCCAGCGTCATCCGGGCCATCGGCACCGGGGTTTCGACCAGCATTCCGGCGTTGCAGATCAGCACGTCGGCCGGGCCGAGGTCGCGCTCCATGCGGTCGAACATGGTCTCGACGTCCTCGGGCCGGGTCAGGTCGGCCTGGACCGGGTAGCAGCCGGCTTTCTGGAAGACCGGCTCGGCGGCCAGCGCCTCGACGCTGTCGCGCGAGCGGTTGTAGTGCAGCGCCACCCTCGCACCGCCTTCGGCCAGCATCCGGGCCGTGGCGGCGCCGATGGCGCCCGAAGCGCCGGTGACCAGCGCGGTCCGGCCGGAAAGACAAGGATCCATGACAATTCCTCCGTTCAGATCAGTTCCTGCGCCGGACTTCCAGCGCGTCGGCCAGGCGCATCGCTTTCAGCGCCAGGTTCAGACCCGCCATCTTGAACGGGCGCAACGAGAAGCCCTTCAGCGCCGTGGTTGGAAAGGTCAGCGCCTCGGGGGCGGTGCCGAGCACGCGCTCGGCCATGACCCGGCCCATCAGATGCGACATGGCCACACCGCGGCCGTTGTAGCCCAGGCCGATCAGCACGCCCTTTTCCGGCTCGTGAAGGTGGGGCAGGTGGTCCTCGGTCAGCGCGATGCGGCCGCCCCAGCGATAGGTCCATTCCACCCCGCGCAATTGCGGATAGACGCGTTCCGCATCCTTGCGCAGCCAGTCGAAGCCGTCGATGCCGCCGTCCGGGCGCATCCGGCCCAGCCCGCCATAGACCATGCGGTTGTCCGGTTCGCGGCGGGCGAACATGATGACGCGGCGGGTGTCGGATATGGTCTGGCCGCCGGGCAGGATGTCGCCCACGACCGAGGCGTCCAGCGGCCGGGTGGCGATCTGGATCGGGGCCAGCGGGATGATGCTGCGCGCGAGGCCCGGGTAGAAGCCGCCGGTATAGCCGTTGGTCGCGATCAGGATCCATCCGGCCCGGACCGTGCCCGAGGACGTGGTCACGACCCATTTCGTCCCGTCGCGCCGATGCGCCAGGGCCGGGCTGCGCCCGAAGATGCGCACGCCCAGCCGCTGGCAATGGGCGGCCAGCCCCTGCGCCAGCCGCAGCGGATGCACCGCCCCGCCGCGCGGGGTCAGGACGCCGCTGGCATAGGCCCGGCTGCCCGACATGGCGCGGACCTCGTCGCCGTGCAGCACCTCCATGCCCGCCCCGAAGGCGTTCCAGCTTTTCACGTCGCTTTCCGCGCGGCGCAGCGCGGCCTCGTTGTGATTGACCTTCAGCCAGCCGTTCTGCCGCGCCCCGCAGTCGATCCCATAGGCGCGGATCATCGCGAAAAGCTCGTCGGCCGAGTTCAGCGAGGCCTGGGTCAGCCGCTCGAAATAGCGGGTGCCCAGCATCCCCCGCAACCGCTCGGGCGAATTGAAGGGCAGCATCGGGTTGACCTGGCCGCCGTTGCGGCCCGAGGCGCCCCAGCCGGTATCGCCTGCATCCAGAACCGCGACCGAAGCGCCCGCCTCGGCCAGGACCGAGGCCGCGCGCATCCCGGTGAAGCCGCCCCCGACCACGACCACGTCGCATTGCAGCGATTCGGCCAGCGGTCCGCTTTCGGGCCAGGGCGGGGCGGTATCGCTCCACAGGGATTGCGGAGACGACAGGGTGGCAATGGGATCGGCTGGCATGTATCTACCGCATTATGGAACTTTCATTCTATAATGCGGATCACATGGCTTTGCGTCAATCGGATTATGCGCCGCCCCCCAGCGCCACCCCCGCCGAGATCCGCCCGGCGGCGGCTTGCAGTTCGGGCGCAAGCGCGATGAGCTCCTCGGGCTTGGCCATCACCGTCAGGGTCCAGAGCGACAGCGCCGCGATCACTTGGTCCTGTTCGTTGCGGATCGGGGCCGAGATGCCCATGACCTGAAGAAATTCCTCGCTGATGGCGCTGGCATAGCCCTGGGCCCGGATCTGCTCCAACTCGCGCTCCAGCGCGGCGGCGTCGGTGCGGGTGAACTCGGTGAACCGCTCAAGGTCTTTGCCCAGCAGGATCTTCTGGCGGTTCGCGCTGGACATATGGGTCAGGAACAGCTTGCCCGCCGCGGTGCAATGCAGCGGCGCGCGGTCGCCGGGATGGGCGGCATAACGCACCGGCACGTGATCCGAGGTGCGCAGGTAAAGCACCGCGTCCTCGTCGAGGATCGACAGGGCGACGTTCATGCCGGTGCGCTCGCGCAACTGGCCCATCGGCTCGACGGCGGCATCCTGCAAATCGGCCCGCCGCCAGACCGCGCGCGTCCATTCCTGCAAGCGCGGGCCGCATTTGTAGACGCGGTTCTCGGTGTCATAGGCCACCAGCCGTTCCCCCTGCAGCACGGCAAGCAGCCGGTGGCACGAGCTTTTCACGAAGCCGGTCCCGGAGACGATCTCGGAAAAGCCCATAGGCCTCCTCGCCTTGGTCAACAGGTCGATGATTTGCGCGCATTTGGTCACGATCGAGCTTTCCGCGGTGCGGCTCATGGGGCCCTCCCTTCGCTATTGCATTACGGAACCCATAACCCTCATTCCGGGGCGATAGAAGCCGTTCCGAAACCCAGCCCCCCGGCGACCGGCAAGAAAAGCGTTGACGGCGGCCATCGACGGAAATAACCTCTTAATAAGGAACTAATGTTCCGTAATACGATAGTAAACTGGCTGTCGACCACCAAAGTGTCCGCCTTCAGAGACGCAGCGCCAGCCCGCCAACAGGAGAGAGTTAGGAGATGACAAGACTAATCGCGATTCTCGCTGCCGGTTCTGCCCTGACGCTGGCCGGCCCCGCTGCCCAGGCCGCCGACGGGCCGGCGGAAATCAACGTGGCCTATTTCCTGGAATGGCCGCTGCCGATGCTGGCCGCCAAGGCCGACGGCGGTTTCGAAAAGGCGCTCGGCGCCAAGGTGAACTGGGTCAGCTTCGAGACCGGCACCGCGATGAGCGCCGCGCTGGCTTCGGGCGACGTGCAGCTGGCCGTCAGCCAGGGCCTGCCGCCCTTTGTCGTGGCGGCCTCGGCCGGCCAGCCGATCCAGGTGATCGACATCGCCGTCAGCTATTCCGAGAACGACAATTGCGTCGTCTCGAACAACCTCGAGATCGACAAGACCAACGCCGGGGAACTGGCGGGCAAGCGGGTGGCGGTGCCGGTGGGGACCGCGGCCCATTACGGCTTCCTGCGGCAGATGCAGCATTTCGGCGTGGACCCCTCGGCGATGGCCGTCGTGGACATGGCCCCGCCCGAGGGCGCCGCCGCGCTGGCGCAGGGCGCGGTGGACATGGCCTGCGGCTATGGCGGCGGCCTGACCCGGATGAAGGAGCACGGCCACGTTCTGCTGACCGGCAAGGAGAAGGAGGACCTGGGCATCCTCGTCTTCGACGTCGTCTCGACCCCGTCCCAATTCGCCGCCGAATATCCCGATCTGCTTGCCGCCTTCATCAAGGTCACCGAGGAAGAGAACGCCAAATGGCGCTCGGGCGAGGGTGGGGACGCCATGCTGGAGGTGCTGGCCAAGGAAGCCGGGATGGACTTGGAACCGGCCCGCGCCGCGATCTCGACGATGGAATTCCCGACGCTCGATGAAAAGCTGTCCGAGAAATGGCTGGGCGGCGGGGTGCAGACCTTCATGAAGGGCGTCGCCGATACCTTCGCGGCGGCGGGCAGCATCGGGGCCGCGATGGACAGCTACGACGGCGCCGTCAACGCCGAACCGATGCGCATCGCCAACGGCGCGCAATAAGATCGCCGTCGCGCCCCGCCGCCACTGCGGGGCGCGATGCCAGGCCATTCTTATCCGAACGGGGAAACCATGACCGGACTGACCGTCGAGAACCTCTCGATGCGCTTCGACTTGCCGGGCGGAGAATCCGTCAACGCGCTCGAAAACGTATCGCTGGATATCCGGCAGGGCGAGATGGTCAGCATTCTCGGCCCTTCCGGCTGCGGCAAGACCACGCTTCTGAACATCGTCGCCGGCTTCCTCGCCCCGACCTCGGGCGAGGTGCGGATGAACGGCCATGTCGTGACCGGCCCCGGCGCCGAGCGCGGCATGGTCTTCCAGAAGGGCGCGCTGTTCGAATGGATGAACGTGCGCGACAACGTCAGCTTCGGCCCCCGGCTGCGCGGCCAGCGCGAGGCGGAATACGGCCCCGCCGTCGATCACCTGCTTGAAGTGGTGGGCCTGCGCGACTTCCACACCAAGTCGGTCTATGAGCTTTCGGGCGGGATGCAGCAGCGCGTGGCGCTGGCCCGCTGCCTGGCCAACGACCCTGGCGTGATCCTGATGGACGAGCCGCTGGGCGCGCTGGACGCGCTGATGCGCGAGAAGATGCAGAGCCTGGTCCTGAAGCTGTGGAAGGAAACCGGCAAGACCATCATCCTCATCACCCATTCGGTCGAGGAGGCGCTGCTGCTGGGCGAGCGGGTGATCGTCATGGCGCCGCGCCCCGGCCGCATCCACCGCGAATTCCGGCTGCCCTTCGCCGACCTGGGCGTTGCCCAGGACCTGCGCCAGGTCAAGAAGCATCCCGATTTCGCCGTCCGGCGCGAGGAACTGCTCAACATGATCTGGGACATGGAAGAGGAAATCATGGGACGTTCGGAGGCCGCGCGATGATCGCCATCCTGATCTATGCCGCGATATTCGCGCTTTGCTTCGTTCTGGCCTCGCTGGTCTCGCGCGGGGTCGGACGCAAGCTCGTCGGCATGCGCAAGACGGTGACCTTCGGCGATGAAAGCGCGGTCACGGCGAACCGCCTCGCCTCGGTGTTCTCGATCCTGACCGTATTCCTGCTGTGGGGCGCCTTCACCGGCTCGAAGCTGGTGCCGTCGTTTCTGCACGCGCCGGGGCCCTTCGTCGGCGACGCGGCCTTCACCTATACGCTGGAAACGCCGGACGGGCGCCAGGGCGATGCCCGCGTCACCGTGATCGTGCGCCCGGCGAACGCGCTGCCCGCCGCGCCGGCCGCGCCCGAAAGCGCCGGCCTTGCCCGCGACGACGTGGTGGTGGTGCCCGCGCAGCGCAGCACCCTGATCCAGCCCGACGCGAACGACGAGGCGAAGCGCGCCGACGGCGCCAAGATCGTCGCCATCGACGGCAAGCCCATCGCGCCGGGCGCCGAGGTCGACACCGATTTCGGCTCGGTCACCATGTCGCAGCGCGGGGCGCTGAACATCCGCCCCTATCCCGGCCTGCAGATGGAGCCGATCTGGCTGCCGTCGCCGGAAGCGGTGTGGAGCCGGCTGGTCGACATCGCCCAGCACGGTTTCCGCAACTACACCCTGCTCGAACATCTGGGCTGGTCGATGCTGCGGGTGCTGACCGGCTTTGGCCTGGGCGCGCTGGTCGGCATCCCGCTGGGCTATGCCATGGGGCTGTCGGGCTGGGTGCGCGGCTGGTTCGAGCCCATCGTCGAGTTCATGCGCCCCGTGCCGCCGCTGGCGCTGATCCCGCTGGTCATCATCTGGGCGGGGATCGGCGAGGCCGGCAAGATCATCCTGCTGTTCCTGGCCGCGCTGTGGATCATGGCCATCGCCGCGCGCTCGGGCGTGTCGCGGATCAACCTGACCAAGGTTCATGCCGCCTACAGCCTGGGCGCGGGGAAATGGCAGCTCATGCGCCATGTCATCATCCCGAACTCGCTGCCCGAGATCTTTACCGGCGCCCGCGTCGCCATGGGCGTGTGCTGGGGCACCGTCGTCGCCGCCGAACTGGTAGCGGCCGAAAAGGGCGCCGGCATGATGATCATGGTCGCGTCGCGGTTCCAGAACACCGACATCGTCATCATGGGCATCATCCTGATCGGTCTGATCGGCTTCGGGATCGACCTGCTGATGCGATGGGCCGAGCGGATGCTGGTGCCGTGGAAGGGCAAGTCCTGATCGCCGCACCGCCAAAACGTCAATGAGGAGGAAACCATGACCGTTCTGCACCAGAGTTTCGTCGACGGCCGGTTCGTCGACAGCCGGCCGGGCGACGAGATCCCGGTCTTCAACCCCGCCACCGACGAGCTGCTGTCGCGCATTCCCGACGACGGGCCGGACCGCGTGGCCGAGGCCGTCGCCGCTGCCCGCAAGGCCCAGAAGGGCTGGGAGGCCCGCCCGGCCATCGAGCGCGCCGGCTACCTGCGCAAGCTGGCCCAGGGCATCCGCGCCAACGCGGACGGGATCGCCCGGGCCATCGTCGCCGAACAGGGCAAGATCCAGCCCTTGGCCCAGGTCGAGGTCGCCTTCACCGCCGACTACCTGGATTACATGGCGGAATGGGCGCGCCGGCTGGAGGGCGAGATCATCGCCTCGGACCGGCCGGGCGAGACGATCCTGCTGTTCCGCCAGGCGATCGGGGTCGTGGGCGGCATCCTGCCCTGGAACTTCCCGTTCTTCCTGATCGCCCGCAAGCTGGCGCCGGCACTGCTGACCGGAAATACCATCGTCATCAAGCCGTCCGAGGAAACCCCGAACAACGCCGCGATGTTCGCCGAGGTGCTGGCGCAGGCCGACCTGCCCGCCGGCGTCGCCAATATCGTCTACGGCCGGGGCGCGACCACCGGCGCGGCGCTGTGCGACGATCCCGATGTCGGGCTGATCAGCTTTACCGGCTCGGTCGCGACGGGATCGCGGATCATGGCGGCGGCGGCCAGGAACATCACCAAGGTCAACCTGGAACTGGGCGGCAAGGCCCCGGCTATCGTCTGCGCCGACGCCGATCTGGACCTGGCGGCCCGGGCGATCACCGACAGCCGCGTCATCAACTCGGGGCAGGTCTGCAACTGCGCGGAACGCGTCTATGTCGAGCGCGCGGTCGCCGACGAATTCACCGCCCGGCTGACCGCCGCCATGTCCGCGCGCCGCTTCGGCGATCCGGGCGCGCAGCCGGACGTGGATTACGGCCCGCTGATCAACCGCGCCGCGCTGGAAAAGGTCGCCGGCATGGTGGACCGGGCCCGCGCGGCGGGGGCCGAGCTGGTCACCGGCGGCGCGGCCGCCGACCTGGGCCGGGGCAGCTTCTACGTGCCGACGGTGCTGACCGGCTGCGCGCAGGACAGCGAGATCATGCAGAAAGAGGTCTTCGGCCCGGTGATCCCGGTCAATGTCGTGGACGATCTCGACCAGGCGATCGGGCGTGCCAATGACAGCGAATACGGCCTGACCTCGTCGATCTACACCCGCGACATCTCGAACGCGATGCGGGCCTGCCGCGAGTTGAAGTTCGGCGAGACCTACATCAACCGCGAGAATTTCGAGGCCATGCAGGGCTATCACGCCGGGGCGCGGAAATCCGGCATCGGCGGGGCGGACGGCAAGCACGGGCTTTACGACTATACACAGTCGCATGTGGTCTATCTGCAAGGCTGACCGGGTTCATCAAACGGCCGGGCAGGGTGGCAGGCCCGCCCGGCGCCGCATCACGGAGACAGGAATGGACAGCATCCCCACCGCCGAAGCGGCGACCAAGCCCCGGCTGATCCTGTTCGGCGCGCCGGAAATTCCGCGCGCGGCCAAGGAAAATGCCGCGGCAACCCTCTCGGGCGATCCCGAGCAGGGCCTCTGGCTTTACTGCGACGATACCCGGACCAACGCCAGATTCGGGCTGTGGGAGGCCCGGGCCAGCCGCTTTCGCATCCGCATGGACGGCTATACCGAGTTCTGCCACATCCTCGAAGGCGAGGCCGAGATCATCGACCTGAGCGACGGCCGCCGCTGGACCGTGCAGGCGGGACAGTCCTTCGTGATGGAGATCGGCATGGAGATGGAATGGCACGTGCCGCGCTACATCCGCAAATGCTTCGCCATATCCTCTGCGGGCGCCCAGGGCGCGTCTACAGATCGCGCCGCCAAAACCTGATGCAGGCGATGTCGAGAAGCCCGAGGGACGCGCGGAGCAGGCTTTCTCAGGGTGAGGCCTCGGTCTTTTCATAGCGAGAGCAAGACGGTTTCGGCAAGGGCGAGAGAAAGACCTTGGGGAATCTGTCACAGCAGGCAGCGTCCCCGCGCCAGTCCTTAACGCGGCCGAACATGATTGCGGTCCGGTTGCGGCGTTTGTAGCGGCGCTTGTCATATTTCACGGGTTGGTCGCGTCCAGCCTCTGTCGGCCACCAGATCGGCAGGTTGCGGCAGATCTGTCCGCCAAGACCAGATTGCAGCCGCCGGGGCCGGGATCGTGCCCTAGGTGCTTTTCGGCTCCCAGAAAGCCGACACCATCGACTCCGCCACTGCGATCTCCCCGCAATCTCCACATATCCTGAGCAGTTCTTCGACGACGGACTGGCATGAGGCTGGTCGATGTCCGACGATGGAGCCCGGGATGACGATCCGCTACGCCTCGAATCCGCTGTTGCTATCCGCGCCGGCGGTTTCCCTTGCTCTGGCCCTGCCTCCAGGCGGCCCGGCGGCGGCGCAGCAGAGGCCGGCGCGCCGGTTTCCGTCACCGTCTCGACCCTGGTGCCGGAACGCGTGGTGCTGCGGGACGAGGTCCCCGGCCGCGTCGCCGCCTTTCGCCGGGTCGAGATCCGCCCGCAGGTCGGCGGACTGATCCTGGAACGGCCGGTCGACGAAGGCGCCCGTGTCGCCGCGGGGGACGTGCTGTTCCCGCGCTTTGCGCGACGATCCTGAAGCTAGCGGCCGGCCATGCCTCGGCGGTTTCTTCGGCGGCTTCAATCGCCGCTTCGACGCGCTGACCGCACGCTATACCGTGGCCCTGCGCCGCGGCGGGCGGATGCTGGTCCTCTATGCGCTGCTTCTGGCAGTGCTGGGCATCGGCTACATGCGGGTGCCCCGGCGCGGATGCGGGTCGAGGACGTGCTGAAGCTCGAACTGCGCAATGCCGAGGGCGACATGGTGCCGCTGTCGCAGGCGGCGACGGCGGTGTGGCCATCGTCCTGCTCGACTGGCGGCTGGCGCTGTTCGTGCTGCTGATGGTCCCCGGCACCGTGCTGATCAGCGCCCGTGTCGCCCGGATGCGCGAAGCGCTGGCCTATCGGCAACGCGCCCGTGCCGCCGATCTGTCTGCGGCGGTGCGGGAAACGCTGTCGGTCTGGGGCATCATCCTGGCGCGCACCATGGGGGGCGGCCCGCATCTGACGCGGCGCTTCGACCGCATCTCGCACGATCTGTCGCGGCTTGAGGTCCGCTTGCACAAGGCGGGCGAATGGCAATGGTCGCTGATCGGTTTCGCGCTGGCGGCACTGCCCGCGCTGACGCTGCTGGCGGGGGGATTTCTCATGCACACCGACAACCCGGCCAGCATCGGCACGCTGGTCGCGATGATCGCCTTGCAGGAACAGCTGCTCTGGTCCTTCGAGCAGTTGCTGGAGATCGGCCGCGACAGCCGCAAGACCCGCGCGCTGTTCGCCCGCATCTTCGAATATCTGGACGAACCGGTCGAGATCACCGAAGCCGCCAACCCCGTCACCATCCCCCACGCCGAAATGCGCGGCGAGGTGCAGATCGACCATGTCAGTTTCGCCTATCCCGACGGCGGCCGGTCCGCGGTCCATGACGTCAGCCTGACCATTCCGCCCGGCATCCATGCCGCCATCGTCGGCCCGACCGCATCGGGCAAGACGACGCCGGGCTATCCGCTGGCGCGGCTTTACGACGTGCAGGACGGGGCGATCCACCTTGACGGGGTGGACCTGCGCGATCTCAGCTTCGAGTCGCTGTCGCAGATGCTGGAGGTAGTGTCGCAGGAACCTTATCTGCTGCATGCCTCGGTGGCCGAAAACCTGCGCTTTGCCCCACCGGATGCCACGGAGGCCGAACTGATCGCTGCGGCGAAGGTGGCGCAGATCCATGATCACATCGCCGCCTTGCCTGCGGGCTATGACACGCTGGTCGGCGAAGGTGGCCATCGCTTTTCGGGCGGGGAAAAGCAGCGGCTGGCGCTGGCGCGCACCATCCTGCGCGATCCGCCGATCCTGCTGCTGGACGAGGCGACCAGCGCGCTCGACACCAGGACCGAGCGCGCGATGTCCCTGGCGCTGGCGGCGATGTCGCGGGGCCGGACCACGATCACCATCGCGCATCGGCTGTCGACCATCCGCAATGCCGACCTGATCGTGGTCATGCAGCACGGCCGCATGGTCGAGGCCGGCAGCCACGAGGCGCTGCTGGCGCAGGGCGGGCTTTATGCCGCCCTGCTGCGCGACGGCTGATCGTCGCCGCGCCTCAATGATGGCTGGCGCCGCCGCTTTTCGCCTTGGCGAGCAAGAGGAACACCAGCGCGGCCAGCGCGCCGATCAGCGCCGCGGCGGTCAGCAGCAGGACCGAATGGGTGGCGGAAAACGCGGCCCTGCCTGCGGCGATCACGGCCGCGCCCTGATCCGCCGCAAGCTGACGGGCCACCAGATAGCTGTCCCCGATCGAGCGTGCCGCCTGTTCCGCCAGATCGGCCGACAGCCCCGCAGGACCGTCGAAATGGCGCCCGTAAACCGCCGACATGAAGACGCCGAACAGGGTGATGCCCAAGCCAGTGCCCAGCTCATAGCCGGTGGCCTCAAGCGAGCCCGCCGCGCCGCCCTCGCTGGCCTCCACCGCGCCCATGATCGCGATGGACGAGGCGGTCAGGCCGATGCTGAGCGCAAGGCCAAGGCCCGCCAGCAGCGCCGGCACCATCAGCCCCGGCTGATGGAAGTCGCTGAAGGCCAGCCAGGTCAGCGCCAGCGCCGAGACGGCCAGCGACAGGCAGGCCACCGGCCGCAGCCCGAAGCGGCCCGACAGCCAGCCCGCGACCGGCCCTCCGGTTGCGGCCGCGGCCATGATCGGGATCATGAAGATCCCGGCCTGCAGCGGCGTCTTGTCCAGCACGTATTGCAGCTCCTGCGCCAGCGTCAGCTCGACCCCCGCCAGCGCGCCGCTGGCGACCATGGCCATGATCATCCCGGCCAGGATCGCGGGATGCGCGAACAGCGACAGGTCCAGCATCGGCTGCGCCGCGCGCAGCTGCGCGCGGGCGAAGGCGCCCAGCAGCGCGGTGCCGAAAGCCAGGACCAGCAGCACCACCGCCAGAGGCTGCTTGGCGCCGAAACCCGCCTTGATCGCATAGACGACCGAGATCATGCCGAAAATCAGTAGCAAGGCTTGCCCGATGGCCCAGTGGCCGGGGCTGGTCTTCTCGTGCCGGGGCAACAGGAACCAGCAGGCTGGCGCGACGATCAGCATCACCGGAACGTTGATGAGAAACACCGATCCCCACCAGAAATGTCCCAGCAGCCCGCCCCCGATCAGGGGGCCGACCGCGGCACCTGCGGCTCCCACCGTTCCCCACAGGCCAAGCGCCAGGCCGCGCTCCTTTTCCTCCTCGAAGGTTCGGCGGATGATGCCCAGCACGCAGGGCATGATCATCGAGCCGCCGAGCGCCAGCAGCATCCGCGACGCGATGAGCAGGGGCGCGTCGGGGGCAAAGGCCGCCAGCGCCGAGGCGATGCCGAAGATCGTCAGCCCGGTCAGCAGGATGCGGCGGTTGCCGACCCGGTCGGCCAGCGTGCCCATCGGCACCAGAAGCCCGGCCATCAGCAGCGGATAGATGTCGATGATCCACAGGACCTGGGTGCTGGTCGCGCCCAGGGCCTGGGTCAAGGTCGGCACGGCCACATGCAGGATCGTCATGTCCAGCACCACCGGCAGAAAGGCCAGCATGACGGCCAACAGCACCAGCCAGCGCCTGGGATCGGAAGGACGGACAGACATGGTTCACCCGGGATTCTGTTGCAGACGCCGATATAAATACATACGTATGGTTTTCAACGCCCCGGTTCAGGGATGGAAGGAGCGATGGGCAGAAAACCGACGATCTCGCGCGACAGGCTGCTGGATCTGGCCGAAGATCTCGTGCGCAACGGCGGCGGCGCTGCGCTGACCATCGGTGCGTTGGCGCAGGCGGCGGGCCTGTCGAAGGGCGGCGTTCAATACTCCTTTGCATCGAAGGATGAGATCGTGCGCAGCCTGATCGACCGCTGGACCAGCCAGTTCGACGCCATGCTGCAAGCCGATGAGCATGACGACCCGGTGGGCTTTGTCCGGCGCTACATCGCGGCGATGCGGGCGTCGCAGCAGGCGATGAACGCGAAGATGGCCGGGCTGATGGTCAGCTATCTCGAAAATCCCGCAAACCTGCGCGAGACGCGCGAATGGTATCGCGGGATCTTTGCCCGGATGGGCGGCGCCCGGCCCGCGGACCAGATCGCGCGCGTTGCCTTCATGGCGGTCGAGGGCCTGTTCCTGATGCGGATCAACGGCATCGCCGAAGACGGCACCTGGATGGAATTGCTCGACGATGTCGAGGCAGTTCTGGCGCGTCTCGACTGAGCTTTGGTGATCAGAAACATCAACGAAGCATTGTCCCCTTCTGGCTGCGGTTGCATGATGGGCGAGAACCTGGCTGAAAAGAGTCAGCAGGGCGGCGGAAAGCTATGCGGTCGGTCTGTTCACCCATGTCAGCAACCAGCAAAGCCCATGGAAGAGCACCGTAAAAGCAGATAGACCCGCGACCATGCCCCCCATGATCTGCGTGGCCGCCTGACTGCCGTCGCGAGGGTGGCCGAGGATGCCGAGGATGAAAGGAAACGCCGTTAGGACACCGCTGACTTCCGCGGCGAGTCGGTGCCGACAAGTCAACCCGTGACTGAAGCGCGTAGCGAAAGACCGAGAACGGGGCGGATCGGCTTGCCGCGCTCCAAGAATGGCGCGCAGATTGGTGGCGACGGAGAGGAAGCCCGAGACCGCGTCCTTGCCGGAGCCGTGAGGGTGATCGTGTCCCCGCCAGCCCAAGGGGCGGGAAACGCCGCGACCCGGCCCCCGCCCACAAGTTTGAGGATCGCGAAGGCGGTTTACGAGGATTGGACGATGGCATCGACGCCGATCATGCAAAGGGGCTAGCAGGACGACAAACCCCAAGACACCGCCGCTGATCGTTACCACCGACTTTCGGCAGCGACAATCACACCATACGCAAGGGCGAGCAACCCGTTCGGCCCGGGCACGAGCGCCATGCCGGTCGATGTCCCAGGAAAGAGCAGCCCCGCTTCGAAGAGCACCTGCGCCCACAGTCGCGAACTCAAGAACGCCTTGCCGTGAGTCGCACTCAGGCCGGCACCAGCCGCCTTGCAGCACCCGTGACGGTGTTAAGCAGGATCGCTGACAGCAGGATGGCTCCGCCGATCAGGGTATATCTTCGGAGGGATCAGTAGATTATCCTGTCGGCCGAAAATATGCCAATCGGTTGCACGTTCGCCCGGCCTTCAGTCCGCTGGCAACAAGGCGGCATTTCTGCTCAGGCCGCCCCGGCGATGGTTCGGCCGCTCGGCGTCGCCATCAATCCGCCGAACGCCGTCAATCCCTGCTGAACGAGATTCCCTCATGTCCGGAACGAGCTGCTGGCCCCGCTGAAGTCTGCCAGCCGATCAGCGGGTTGTGTCAAGCGAAAGCTGCTCGGCGGTGAGATCCCGCTTCGCACTGTCTCTGCCCCGGGCCCCGGGCCCGGGCACTGGAAGGAAACCATGCGCTGCGGCAGGTGGTTGACAGCATCGCCGGCAGTCTGTTCACTCCTTCAATGTTCGACCTCCTCGATGGTCGCTCGCACCACCCGGTCAAATGACAGCCGCAGCAACAACAAGAGCTGTTGAACGGCTTGCAATAAGGACCCCGCTTCTGGGGTGATCGGCGTCCAAAATGGACCCCACCGACCGGGGGTTGGGTCCATTGTGCCTTCGATGATTATCGGAGGCCGAGCACGGGATGCTGATCGTGGAGACAATCGCAAAAATCAGGCGGCTACATTTCACCGAGGGCAAGGGGATCAAGACGATCTGCCGTGACCTGAAGCTGTCGAAGAAGGTGGTGCGGAAGGTGATCCGCACCGGGATTACCGAGTTCACCTATACCCGGACGGTGCAGCCGCGCCCGAAGCTGGGTGCCTGGCTGGGGGAACTCAACCGGCTGCTGGAGGTCAACGCCGCGCGGTCCAGCCGGGAACGTCAGTCTCTGATACAGATCTACGAAGAACTGAGCGGTCTCGGTTATGAAGGTGGGTATGACGCGGTGCGCCGCTACGCCTCGAACTGGGCACGCACTCAGAGTTCAGGCGCTTCTGCCGCCTTCGTGCCCCTGAGCTTTGCGCCCGGTGAAGCCTATCAGTTCGACTGGAGCCACGAGGTTGTGGTGATCGATGGGGCGACCACCACCATCAAAGTGGCCCATGTTCGCCTGTGCCACAGCCGGATGTTCTTTGTGCGGGCCTATCCGCGCGAGACGCAGGAGATGGTGTTCGATGCCCACGACAGGGCTTTCGCCTTCTTCAAGGGCACCTGCACCCGCGGGATCTACGACAACATGAAGACGGCGGTGGAGACCATCTTCACCGGCAAGGAACGCCTCTACAATCGTCGGTTCCTGCAGATGGCCAGCCATTATCTGGTCGAACCCGTTGCCTGCACCCCTGCTGCGGGTTGGGAGAAAGGCCAGGTGGAGAGCCAGGTCGGCACTGTCCGTCAGCGGTTTTTCGCGCCCCGCGTCAGGGTCAAGAGCTACGAGGAACTGAATGCCTGGCTGCTGGACAAGTGCATCGCCTCGGCCAGAACCAGCAAGCATCCGGAGCTGACGGACAAAACCGTCTGGCAGGTCTTCCAGGAAGAGCGCCCGCACCTTGTCCCCTATGCCGGGCGCTTCGACGGATTCCATTCACTGCCTGCGGCGGTGTCAAAGACCTGTCTCGTGCGCTTCGACAACAACAAATACTCCGTCGCGGCAACGGCTGTCGGGCGGCAGGTCGAGATCAGGGCCTATGCTGAGCGGATCGAGATCCGGCAGGAGGGCCGACTGGTCGGAGACCACCCGCGTCACTTCGGCCGGGACCGAACGGTTTACAATCCCTGGCATTATGTGCCTGTTCTGCTTCGCAAACCCGGGGCGCTGCGTAACGGCGCACCGTTCAAGGACTGGGTTCTTCCCGGAGCTCTTGAACAGATCCGCCGCAAGCTGCAGGGCTCCTCAGATGGCGACCGCCAGATGGTGAAGGTCCTCGGCGCTGTGCTGACGGAAGGGATGCCTGTGGTTCAAAAGGCATGTGCCGAAGCTCTCTCGCAAGGCGTCCATTCTGCCGATGTAATCCTCAATATTCTATCCCGCAGGCGAGATCCGGAACCACCACCGCTTCTGCTGACCTCTCCGGCCTTGCAGTTGACCCATGAGCCTGTGGCGGACTGCGCCCGTTATGATCTGCTGCGGAGGGCCTGCTGATGGATCGTGCTGACATCATGGCTGCAATGGGCGAGTTGAAGCTCTACGGGATGCGCGCCGCTTATGACGAACTCATGGCGGTGGCTGTGCGCCGCCAGCACGAACCCCGCCAGATCGTTGGAGATCTTCTGGCCGCCGAGATCAACGAGAAGAAAGCGCGGTCGGTCAAATACCAGATCACCACCGCCAAGCTGCCCTATGCCCGGGAGATCGAGGAGTTCACCTTCGATGACACCCCAATCAACGAGACCCTGGTGCGAGATCTGGCCAGCGGGGAGTTCCTCAGCCAACAGCGCAATGTCGTGCTGGTTGGCGGCACCGGGACCGGCAAGACCCATATCTCTGTGGCCATAGCGCGCGCGGTCATCCGCAATGGTGCCCGG
The DNA here is from genome assembly GCF_900005615.1 of Paracoccus aminovorans. Taxonomy (NCBI): domain Bacteria; kingdom Pseudomonadati; phylum Pseudomonadota; class Alphaproteobacteria; order Rhodobacterales; family Paracoccaceae; genus Paracoccus; species Paracoccus aminovorans. The sequence continues at coordinate 156,873 of NZ_LN832562.1, forward strand.
GGCAGGTTCTTCAATGTCGTCGATCTGGTGAACAGGCTGGAGGCCGAGGCCCGTGCCGGACGGGCAGGCCGGCTTGCAGAACATCTGATGCGGCTCGACTTCGTCATCCTCGATGAACTCGGATACCTGCCATTCGCGCAGTCCGGCGGCCAGCTGCTGTTCCATCTGATCAGCAAGCTCTATGAGCAGACTTCCGTCATCGTCACCACCAACCTCGCATTCGGGGAGTGGCCGACCGTCTTCGGAGACGCAAAGATGACCACCGCGCTGCTCGACCGGCTCACCCACCACTGCGACATCGTCGAGACCGGCAACGACAGCTGGCGCATCAAAACCCGAGCCTGAACACCCTCCAAAACGCAGGCCCGCGTCGGCTGCGCCAGCTGGAAAGCTACGCCGCCACGGGCCTGCTCACCCGCGCGCCAAAGGGGTCACTTTTGGACGCCGATCAGGGGGCCCGTTTGAATGCCGATTGACAAACCTGCATGCCGAATACCAGCGCCGCGCCAATGCGCCGATCCCGCCCGCCCCGGTCGAAAGCGGCCCGGTGACCGAGGTGGTGGCCGAGGGCGATGCCGTCGATCTGGAACAGATCCCCATGATCCGGCATTTCGACAGCGACCGGGGCCCCTATGTCACCAATGCGATCATCGTCGCCGAGGACCCGGAAACCGGGGTGGCGAACCTCAGCTACCACCGCTCGATGCGCCATGCCCGCAATGCGCTGGCGACCAGCCTGCATTCGCGCGGCCACCTGTGGCGCATGTATCAGGCCGCGCGCGAGGCAGGCCGGCCGCTGCCCGTCGCCATGGTCATCGGCGCGCATCCGCTGTTCATGATGGCCGCCTCGGCCCGCGTGGCCTTCGGCGTCGATGAACGCGCCATCGCCGGCGCGCTGATGGGCGAAGCCTTGCAGGTGGTGCGCACGCCCGGCCACGGCATCGGCGTGCCGGCCGCGGCCGAATTCGTGCTGGAAGGCGTTCTCGATCCCGAGGCGCATGTGGCCGAAGGCCCCTTCGGCGAGTTCTCGGGCTACAGTTCGGACCGCTCGACCAACACGCTGTTCCATGTCCACACCGTAATGCGCAAGCGCGACCCCTGGTTGGTCGACGTGGTCGGCGGCGCGACCGACGAACACCTGAACCTGGCTCGCCTGCCGCGCGAGGCCGAGATGTTCGAGAAGATCAAGGCCCGCTTCCCGGCGGTGACGCGGCTGCATTACCCGACCTCGGGAACGCATTTCCACGCCTATGTCGCGCTGAAGCAAAGCCGCCCGGGCGAGGCGCGCCAGGTCATGCTGGGGCTGCTGGGCTGGGACCCCTATCTGAAGACCGTGATCGCGGTCGACGAGGACGTGGACGTGGCGCAGGACAGCCAGGTGCTTTGGGCCTTGGCGACGCATTTCCAGCCGCATCGCGACATGTTCAGCATCGACGGCCTGCCCGGCAGCCCGCTGGACCCGTCCTCGACCGCCGACGGCACCACCTCGCGGCTGGCGCTGGACGCGACCCGCGGACCCGATTTCCACGGCATCCGCGCCACGCTGTCGCCCGAGGCGCGGGCGCGGGCCGCGGCCATCCTTTCGGGGGCGGGCGCGTGAACGCCTTTGCCATCCCGCGTGGGCCCAGCCGCCCCCGGATGGCGGTGGGGATCAGCGGCGCCTCGGGCGTGGTCTACGGATTGCGCCTGCTGGAACTGCTGCGCGACCTTGGGGTCGAGACGCATGTCACCGTCAGCCGCGCCGCGCTGCTGACCATGGTGCATGAAACCGAGTTCAAGCTTTCGGACATCGAGGCGCGGGCGGATGTGCTTTACCGCTCGGACGATGTGGCGGCCTCGATCTCCAGCGGCTCGTTCCGCACCATGGGCATGATCGTCGCGCCCTGTTCGATGAAGACCCTGGCCGAGATCGCGCAGGGCGTCACCTCGGGCCTGATCAGCCGCGCGGCCGAGGTCACGCTGAAGGAGCGCCGCCGGCTGGTGCTGCTGGCGCGCGAGACGCCGCTGACCGAAAGCCATCTGCAAAACATGCTGGCCGTGACGCGCATGGGGGGCATCGTCGCACCCCCGGTCCCGGCCTTCTACGCCCGGCCGGCCAGCATCGACGCGATGGTGGACCAGACGCTGGGCCGCGTCCTCGACCTGTTCGATCTGGATTGCGCCGGCGTGCGGCGCTGGGTCAAGGCGCCCTGATTTTTCAAAACCTTGGGAGGGTAAGAACCATGCAGAAGACCATCAAGGACAAGATCCCCGTCACTGTGCTGACCGGGTTTCTGGGTTCGGGCAAGACCACGCTCTTGAACTACATCCTGCGCGAGAACCACGGCATGAAGATCGCCGTGATCGAGAACGAGTTCGGCGAGATCGGCATCGACGGCGGGCTGGTCGTCGGCAGCACCGAGGAAATCTTCGAGATGACCAACGGCTGCGTCTGCTGCGTGGCCGAGGCCCGCGACGACCTGTTGCGTGTCATCCGCCAGCTTCTGGACCGGCCCGAGCGGCTGGACCACATCATCATCGAGACCAGCGGCCTGGCCGATCCCTATCCGATCGCGCAGACCTTTTTCCTGGACGATCCGATCCGGGACGAGACCAACCTCGACGGCGTCATCGCGCTGGTCGATGTGAAGCATGTCCTGCGCCATCTCGACGACAGCCAGATCGAGGCCCATGACAACCAGGCCGTGGACCAGATCGTCTGCGCCGACCGCATCGTGCTGAACAAGGTCGATCTGGCGTTCGAGGACGAGATCGCCGCCGTCTCGGCCCGCGTCGCCAGCCTGAACGAGACCGCCGAGCAGGTGCGGTCCAGCTTTGCCCAGATCGACCTGAAGAAGATCCTGGGCCTTGCCGCCTTCGACCAGAGCCGCAAGATCGCGGCCGAGGTCGACGACAGCCACGACCACCACCATCACCAGGCGCCCTGGCTGGGCGATGCGAGCCACGACCACGACGCCTCGGTCGGCTCGGTCGGGATCGAATTGCCGGGCCACATGAACCCGGCGGCGATGCAGGCCTGGGTCCAGGAGATGCGCGCCCAGAACCTGGACAATCTCTTTCGCATGAAAGGGATCTTCTCGGTCAAGGACGACGATTACTGCTATGTCCTGCACGGCGTGCATAACGAGATCGAGTTTCGGCCGAACCATCCGTGGGCGAACGAAACGCGTTGCAACAAGATGATCTTCATCGGCCGGAACCTCGACCGCACCGCCCTGCAGGCGCGTCTGGCCGAGTGCCTGGCAGCCGCCTGAGGAGGGGCGGGGGCCGCTGGCAGAGAAGGTCGGACCAGACTAAGCCAAAAAATCTCTGGGAGGGGAAAATGACAAGAGGAATACACCCGGTTGACGAAGTCTTGCCGGCGCGGCCCATGCTCGCCCTGGCACTCCAGCACCTTGCCGTGTCCTATGTCGGTTCGGTGGCCGTGCCGCTGATCATCGCCGGCGCCCTTGGCTTCAGCCAGCACGAAACCATCCTGCTGATCAGCGCGACCTTCTTCTGCTCGGGCGTCGCCACGCTGTTGCAGACCATCGGCTTCTGGCGCTTCGGCGTGCGGCTGCCGATCATGAACGGCGTGGCCTTCAGCAGCGTCTCGGCCATCATCGCCATCGGCACCATGCCCGGCGTCGGCATCGCGGGCGTCTGCGGGGCGGTGATGCTGGGCGGCGTGCTGATCATGCTGATCGCACCCATCGCCGGCAGGTTGCGGCGCTTCTTTCCGCCGGTCGTCACCGGCTGCATCGTGACCGCCATCGGCGTGCAGCTGTTGCCCGTGGCCTATCAATGGGCCGGCGGCGGCCACGGCAACAAGAACTTCGGCAATCCCGGCTATCTTGCCATCGCCTTGCTGGTCCTGATCACCATCCTGCTGTTCAACCGCTACGGCGGACCGCTGGTGCGCAACCTGGCCGTGCTCGGCGGCCTGGCGGTCGGGGCGCTGGTGGCGGTGCTGTTCGGGATGGGCGACCTGACCCCGGTGCGCGAGGCGCCCTGGCTGATCGCGCCGCGGCCCTTCGAATTCGGCCTGCCCACCTTCGCCTTCCTGCCCTTTGCGACGATCTTCATCGTCATGCTGGTGCAGACGGTGGAATCGATGGGCCTGTTCATCTCGATCGGCGACATCGTCGAGCGCGAGGTGACGCCCGAGCAGGTCGCCGACGGCATCCGTGCCAACGGGCTTGCCAGCACGGTCGCCGGGGTCTTCGCGGGTTTCCCCTTTATCGCCCATATGGAGAACGTCGGGCTCGTCATCCTCAGCGGCGTGCGCAGCCGCTGGGTGGTCGCGCTGTGCGGGCTGATCTTCTGCATCGTCGCCTTCTTTCCCAAGTTCGGCGCGCTTCTGGCAGCGGTTCCGCCGCCGGCCCTTGGCGGTGCGGGCATCGCGATGTTCGGGATCGTGGCCGCGGCCGGGATCCAGTCGCTGGCCAAGGTCGATTACGCCAACAACCGCTACAACATGCTGATCGTGGCGCTGACGCTGGCCATGGCCTTCATTCCGATCCTGTCGCCGACCCTGTTCGAGCAATTGCCGACCTGGACGCAATCGGTGCTGCACAGTTCGGTGGTGGTCGCTTGCGTGGTCTCGGTCGTGCTCAATCTGGTGCTCAACGGGACGGGCGGGGACTGCGACGATGCCCATCACCCGACCCCGCGCGATCCCGGGCACAAGCCGGATCAGGCAGAGCTCGGCCAACTGAAAATGCGGCCCAGCGTCTGAAACCCGGGCCGGGGCACGCGCCGCCCCGGCCTGTCCCGGCCTCCTGCGGCGGGTGCGGGCAGGCTTCCTGCCTGGGCCGCATGATCCGGATGACCCTGATAACGAGGAATGAAGATGAACCAGACCGAACGCATATCTTCCGAAAAACGGCATGTCCTGATCCAGGGCGGCCGTGTCGCGGCCCCGGACGGAAGGCTGATCCGGGCCGACGTGCTGATCGACGCCGCGGGCCTGATCGCCGAAGTCGCCCCTGGGATCGTGCCGCCGGCACAGGCCGCGTTGGTCGACGCTAGCGACAGTCTGGTCGTGCCCGGTTTCGTCGATTGCCACCAGCATCTGGACAAGACCGGCGTCCTGCGCTTTGCCCCGAACCCGTCGGGCACGCTGCAAGGCGCGCGCGAGGCCTTCGCCACCTATGCGCGGCAGGCCCCGCCCGAGGATATCTTCCGCCGCGCATCGAAAACCATCGGCCGCTGCATGGCGCACGGCACGACCGCGATCCGCAGTCATGTCAACGTGGACAAGGACGCGGGCTTCAACGGCATCGAGGCATTGGCCCAGCTGCGCGCCGATTGGGCCGACCGCATGGCGCTGCAACTGGTCGCCTTCATGACCCCGCATCCAGGGCAGGACCTCGACTGGCTGGCAGCGAATATCGACCGCGCGGCGGCATCGGCGGATGCGGTGGGCGGGACGCCCGCCGTCGCCGAGGATCCGGACCGCTATCTCGACCTGATCTTCCAGGCGGCGGCCGATCGCGGCCTGCCGGTCGACCTGCACATGGACGAGCATCTCGACCCGACGCGGCTGCATTTCGACAAGGTGTTCGAGCGCGTCCGGCGTTTCGGCATGCAGGGCAGGACGGTGCTGGGCCATACCTCGGTGCTGAGCGCCCTGCCGTCCGCGCAGTTTCAGCGCATCATGGCAGAGATCCTGGAGCTGGAGATCGGGCTCGTCACGCTTCCGGCGGCGAACCTTTATCTGCAGGGCCGCGACGCGGAGCAGCTTCCGCCGCGCGGCCTGACGCGGGTGGCCCAGCTTTTGCGGGCGGGCGTGCCGCTGGCCACGGCCTCGGACAATATCGAGGATCCCTTCGTGCCGACGGGCAGCGGCGACATGCTGGAAATGGCGCGCTGGACGTTGCTGGCCGGTCATCTGAAGGGCGATGAGCTTGCGGCCACCTATGACATGATCACGGCGATTCCGGCCAGGCTGATGGGGCTGGACGGCTACGGGATCGAAAAGGGCAATCCCGCCAATCTCAACGTGATGCAGGCGGATGACATCGACACGCTGGTCGCCGGAGGGCCGGTCGCTGCGTCGGTCTTCGCCAAGGGTCGGCTGGTCTGCCGCAGCGCGCAGTCCGAGATCCCGCTGGCCGCAGGGTCCTTGCAGCCTTGCTGAAATAGCGTCCGAGGCGTGCGAGCCGTGACGCAGCCGATCTGGAAGCGGCTGCGGATCGCTGAAGGGATGGGCGAGCCGGTCGGAGTCGGGTGCTCTCCGGGGAGGATGGATTTTCCGAACCGGATTGCTCCTGCGGCCAAGGTTGCGGCCGGCCGCCAATGACCTTGATACAAAGGTAAGCGTTCTGGCACTGCCTCGTCGCAATCGATGATCAGTCTCCAATCATATCGGCGGCCTCGCGGTTCACGCCCGAGGCCGCTTTTGTATGCCCCTCCTTGGCGGTCATGCGCCGGCCGGCCTGCCGATGGCCAGAGGCAAAGGCCAGCCGATGATCAGAGGCAGAGGCCAGCCAGGGCGCCTTGCAGCGCGATAGCCGGACCCGCGCCATCGGTTTTCGGCGTCAGTGCGATCTCTTCCGCCAACGCTCGGGATCAGAGCGGGTCCTGCCCGCCCTTGGCCACGCTGCGGCACAGGCAGAAAGCTGCGATGGAATACGGCAATCAGCACCTCGGCTGGATCGCCGCACGATGCCCTCAACAGCGCCGTCCTTGAGGATCTTGCGCGGGCCGTGGCCGAAACGCTGAACGCATGGCTGTCGGCAATAGGCTTTCCCGATCATCACGCGACAGTTGCCGAGATGGATGCAGAACGGCCGTGTCGCGGATGCGCTGAACCGCGCGGCCGTCAAGGCGGCAGTCGCAGACGAAACCGGCGCGAGCGGCGTGGTTACCGGGCGGTCGTCCTCCATGGACCGGCCCGGTCTAGCGCATGAACCAGCACCATCAAGGATGCCGCTGTCAAACGCTTCCACGACGACAGCCATGTCCAGTTGCGCAAACGCCTTGCCGATTTCATGGCGGCCTATAAATTCGCCCCCAGGCTCAAGACCTTTGACGGCCTCATGCCTTAGGAACACAGATTGCAAAATCTGGACTTCAGAACCAGACGGCTTCAACGTCAGCCGGCTCCGCCGAATACCGGGATTGAACACCTCGCCGCTTATACGGCGTCGCATCCGGCGTTCCGATAAATTCCTGTCCCGCGCTACTAGCACACCGCCTTGCGCCGACGCCTGACCGCAACCGTGCCGACTTGCTACGGCCATCAATGGGGCTGGAGCCCCAGGCCCTGTCCTCGCACGCCGGTTTTCGACAACCTGCTAGAGGCGCGCCGCCAGGTCCCGCACCCGTGCGGCATTGCTTTCGGCAATGCTTCCGTCCGGCTGCTGGAGGTTGTTCTCGAATCCGATCCTTGCCTTGCCGCCCTGGCGAAGCGTCTCCAGCAGGCATGCGGTCTCGTTCCGGCCGAAAGCGCACAGGCCCCAGTCCAGGGCCTGACCCGCAAGCATCGCCGCCCGGCGCGGGACCTCGGCAGGGTCCGAGACCTGGGCTTCGGAATAGCGGCCCAGCACGTGAAGGACCTGCGCGGGCCCCCCAGGGACGACGCCCTGGTCGCGCAGACGCAGGAAGTCGCGGCAGTCGTTCTCGTCATACAGGATATGCTGGACGTCGATCCCTTCGTCCGCGCAGAAGGCGAACAGATCGGCGGTCTGCCCGGTCTCGCCGTCTGCAAGCATTTCGCGCAGGGCGATCGAGACGTGGCGCGGCTTCAGGTCGCGAACCAGCGCCCGCTGCCGCGCGGCCGGATAGATGCCGGCCGACTCGGTGGTGACCTGGACGAAAAGGCCCGGAAAGGCGCGGTCGGTCTCGGCCAGCAATTCGCGATAGAGCCCGGCGTCGAGGCTGTGCCGGCCTTCGGCGTCGCGGACATGGGCATGCAGCCCGTCCGCCCCGGCCGCGACCGCCATCCGGGTTTCCTCGATCAGTTCGGCGACGGTCATCGGCAGGCGCGGGTGGTCGGCCTTGGTCCGGCGCGCCCCGTTCGGGGCCAGCATGATCCGGGGCAGGCGCATCAGCCGACCGCCGCGCGGATCGCGGCGGCGAGACGGTCGACGATCTGGTCGACCTCGTCCGGCTGGATGATATAGGGCGGCGCCAGCAGGACATGGTCGCCGCGGATGCCGTCGATGGTGCCGCCCATCGGATAGCACATCAGGCCGCGCGCCATCGCCTCGCGCTTGATTTTTGCGTGGGTTTTCAGCCCGGGATCCAGCGGCTGCTTGCTGTCGCGGTCGGCGACCAGCTCGACGCCGCAGAACAGCCCGCGCCCCCGGATGTCGCCGATGTTCGGATGCTCGCCGAGCGCGGCCTTCAGGCCCTCGCGCAGGCGCAGGCCCATGGCCTGCACGTTGTCCATCATGCCGGGCCGGGTCATGATCTCGACCACCTTGCCGGCGGCGGCGGCGGCGACCGGGTGGCCGATATAGGTGTGGCCGTGCTGGAACAGCCCCGAGCCGTCGCGGAAGGCGTCGTAGATCTTTGCCGACAGCAGCACCGCGCCGATGGGCTGGTAGCCGCCGCCCAGCCCCTTGGCGACGGTGACGATGTCGGGAACGACCCCCTCCTGCTCATGGGCGAAGATGGTGCCGGTGCGGCCCATGCCGCACATCACCTCGTCCAGGATCAGCAGCACGCCGTATCGGTCGCAGACCTCGCGGATGCGGCGGAAATAGCCCTCGACCGCCGGCACCGCGCCCAGGGTCGCGCCGACCACCGGCTCGGCCACGAAGGCGATGACCTGGTCCGCGCCGAGTTCGAGGATCTTGTCCTCGAGCTCCTGCGCCAGCCGCGCGGCGTAATCCTGCGCGGTCTCGTCCGGGCGCTGGTCGCGCCAGGCGTAGCAGGGCGAGACATGATGCGTTTCCGGCAGGATCGGCTGGAACTGCGCCCGCCGCCAGGCATTGCCGCCGGTCGCCAGCGCGCCGATGGTATTGCCGTGATAGCTTTGCCGCCGGGCGATGATGTGGCGGCGCTGCGGCTGGCCGATCTCGACGCAATACTGCCGCGCCATCTTCAGCGCCGCCTCGACCGCCTCAGAGCCGCCCGAGACCAGATAGACGTAGTCCAGCCCCTCGGGCGCCAGCTCGACCAGCCGGTCGGCCAGGCTTTCCGCCGCATCGGTGGTGAAGAACGAGGTATGGGCATAGGCGATGCGATCCATCTGCGCGCGCATTGCCTCCAGCACCTCGGCATTGCCATGGCCGATGCTGGTCACCGCGGCGCCGCCCGAGCCGTCGATATAGCGCCGGCCGGCGGCGTCGGTGATATAAACGCCCTGGCCCGAAACCGCTCGGGGCAAGTCGGGGCCGATGCTGCGATGAAGAATGCGGGTCATGGTGCGTTCCTGGTGAATGCGGTGCCGTGCTCAGGAAGAAATAGCATTCCCACGAAGAATTGCAACAAATGGTTCTTTGAATCGCATGGAGATACGATTGTCTCATTGAGGCGAGGCATCCGGGGGAGGGCTCGTGAAGTGGCCGCTTCAACGGAAGGGCCGGCGGCCTCTTCCGCCGTCAGCCCTGTTGCGATGATCCGGCCGGGGGCGTTCCCAGGCGGATCACCTCGTCGGCGAGCGCCTCGGCCTCGGCGGTCGAATGGGTCACGAACAGGACGCCGCGCCGCGGCTCGGTCGCGACGGCCCGGCGCACTTCGTGCTGCATCCGCGCCCGCGCGGCGTCGTCCAGATTGGCGAAGGGTTCGTCCATCAGCAGTAGCGGCGCGGGGACCGCCAGGCTGCGGACCAGGGCGATGCGCTGCTGCATCCCCGAAGAAAGCTCCTCGGGATAGAGGTCTGCGGTATCGGACAGCCCGACGCGGGACAACAGCGCGGCGATGCGGTCGGCACGACCCCGCCGCGGCAGCACCAAGGCAAGGTTCTGCGCCACCGTGTGCCAGGGCAGCAGCCGCGGCTGCTGAAAGATCATCGCGGTATCGCGGCCCGGGCGCGGCGGTCGGCCGTCCACCAGCACCCGCCCGGCGGTGGGCGCCATCAGCCCCGCCACCAGGCGCAGAAGCGTGGTCTTGCCGCAGCCCGAGGGGCCAAGCACGACGCAGATCCGCCCCGCTTCCAGCGCGAAGGACAGGCCGCGCAGCACCTCGGGGCCGCCGGCGTAGCGGTGGCGCAGGTCCTCGACCTGTAGCAGCGGTCCGGCCATTTCAGCGCGAGACCGGATCGCCGAGGTCCGAGACCCCGATCCGCGCCAGCACCCGGTCCATCGGCGCGAAATCCATCCATTTGGCGGGATCGACGATCCAGCGGGTGTTCCGCTCCATCCCGTGGGAATACCAGGTCTGGGCATGCAGCAGCTCGTCGCGTTGCAGCCCGCCGTTCACGGTCCAGCTTGCGCGGTAATAGCCGGCAAGCTCGGTCAGGGTGGCGGGCGCGACGTCCGGGCGGGCGCGTTCCATCGCCGCCACCCACAGCGCCGGATCGCCGGCATAGTCGCGCGCGGCCAGCGTCAGTGCCTCCAGCACCCGGTCGAGATCCTGCGCGCGCCCGGCCAGGGTCGCCCGCGCCACCACGTTGACCTTGGAGACCACGGCGGCCGCCCTGAAATAATCCTCGACCCCGACCAGCAGCTGCAGCCCGTCGCGGTCGGGCAGCGACAGGTAGCTGCCGATCGACAGGGTGGTGGCGTCGATCCGTCCCGCCATCAGCGCCTGGCCGCGCACGGCGGGCTGGCCCAGCGGCACCTGCACCAGCGCGCCCAGGCTGACGCCTTTCGCGCCCAGCACCGCGGCGGACAGCGTCTGGTCCAGGCTGCCCGGCTGGCCGATGCCGAAGCGCGTCCCGGCCATGGTCCCCAGCGTCACCCCCTTGCGCGCCGCGATCACGAAGGGCAGCGCCTTGTCCGAGGAATGCACCGCGACGATGTCGTTCGCGCCCTCGGCATGCAGCGACAGCAGCGCCTCGACCGAGATATTCGCCATCTCGCCCTGGCCGGCCTGCAGGGCGGCGACCGCCATGGGCGTCTGGCGGACATGGACCAGTTCGACCTCGACCCCGGCGCGGTCGAAATAGTCCTCTTGCGCGGCAAGGTTCAGGACCGCGTTCGGCACCAGCGGCGTTTCCAGGTCGGTGACGATAATGCGAAAGGGATCGGCCGCGGCGGCGCCGGCCAGCAGGGCGAGAAGGGCGAGGATGCGCAGCATGGGACCTCAGGGAAACAGGCGCCGGCGGGCCGGGCGCGGGGTCAGAAGCAGTTCGGCCAGCGCCAGCAGGCCGGTGGTGCCGATGCCGATGCCGGCCAGCGTCAGCACGACGACCAGGTAAGGCCCCATGCGGAAGCTGTTGCCGTAAGAGATCAGCAGCGCGCCCAGCCCGGTCATCGACATATAGATATCGGCGATCACCGCCGTCACCAGACCCGTCGCGGCCCCGAGCCGCAGCCCGGCCATGACCGGATGCAGGGCCGAGGGCAGGGCGATGCGGATCAGCCGCCGCCAGGATCCGACGCCATGGGCGCGGGCCATCTCGACCAGCGCGGGATCGGTGCCGCGCATGCCGGTATAGCTGTTGATCAGGATCGGCATCACCGCGCCAAGCGCCACCATCGCCAGCTTGGCACCCGGCCCCAGCCCCAGCCACAGGATCGCCAGCGGCATCAGCGCGATCAGCGGCACCGCCGCCAGCGCGTTCAGATAGGGGTTCAGGCTGCGCCCCAGCAGCGGCACCGCCCCCAGCAGCAGGCCCGCCGGGATGCCGATCAGCGCCGCCAGCGCCAGCCCGCCCAGAAACACCGCCAGCGTATCGCCAAGCGCGCGGCCGTAGTCGTTGCGGTAGTCGTGCAGCATCTCGCCGAAGGCCTGCAGCGTCTCGGAGGGCGAGGCGAAGAAGCCGCGCGGCAGCACCTCTGCGCCCCAGGACCACAGCCCGAGGACCAGGAGCAGCACCAAGAGCCGCAGCCAGACATGCGTCGGGCGGCGGCCGAGCCAGCGCAGCGCCTCGGCGACGCCCCGGACCAGGTCCAGCGCCTCGGCCCGCAGGCGCTGCGGCAGCCGGGGCGGTTCTTCGGGTGGGGACATGGCGGGCCTCGCGGTGGGCCGCCCCGCGACGGGGGCGGCGACGCTCAGTTCGTCTCGGGCAGGGCGTAGGCGATGACGTAATCGCCCCGGTCCATCGACTGCCGCGCACCGCCGGCCGAGATCACGACATATTGCCGGCCGGTCTTGGGCGAGCGATAGCTCATCGGGCCGCCCTGGCTGCCGACGGGCAGGCGGGACTTCCAGATCTCCTGGCCGGTGGCGGCGTCCCAGGCCCGCAGGTAATAGTCCTGCGTCCCGGCCATGAACACCAGCCCGCCCTGCGTCGCCAGCGTGCCGCCCAGCGTGGGCAGGCCGACCGGGATCGGCAGGCGCATCTTGATGCCCAGCGGGCCGGTATCCCGAACCGTGCCGACCGGCACCTGCCAGGCGACGCTTCGCGTCTTCAGGTCCACCGCCGTCAGCGTGCCATAGGGCGGCTTCTGGCAGGGAATGCCCAGCGGCGACAGAAAGCGGTTCTTGACCACCGCATAGGGCGTGCCGCCCAGCGGAACCTGGCCCATGCCGACATTGGGCGATTCGCCGCCGTCGGACAGCGCGGCTTCGGCCTGTTGCGGCACCATCTGCACCCACAGACCCAGCCGCATGTCGTTGACGAACAGCAGGTCGTTGTTCGGATCGACCGATACCCCGCCCCAGTTCATGCCACCCAGAGAACCCGGGAAGGCCAGCGACAGGTCGGTATCCGGCGCAGTGTAGAGCCCCTCGTAGCGCATCGACTTGAAGCCGATGCGGCAGATGAGCTGGTCGAAGGGGGTGGCGCCCCACATGTCGGCCTCGGTCAGCGTCCGGGTGCCGATCTGCGGCATGCCGACCGACAGGGGCTGGGTCAGCGCATAGGGCTCGTCGGGGATGGTCGCGGGCTTGACGGGGATCTCCTGCACCTCGGTCAGCGGCTTGCCGGTCTGGCGGTCGAGCACGTAGATCTGCCCGGCCTTGGTGGCGATCACCAGCGCCGGCACGCGCGCGCCGCCTTCGGCCGAGAAGTCGATCAGCGTCGGCGCCATCGGCAGGTCGAAGTCCCACAGGTCGTTGTGGACCGTTTGGTAGTCCCATTTCAGCCGGCCAGTGGTGGCGTCCAGCGCCATGATCGAGGCGCCGTAGCGGTGGTCCTCCTCGGTCCGGGTGGCGCCGTAGAGATCGACCGAGGGCGAGCCCAGCGGCAGGAAGACCGTGTTCGAGGCCGGGTCGTAGGTCGAGCCCGCCCAGACGTTGGCCGAGGACCGGGTATAGGTCTCGCCCGGCTGCAATTCGCGATTCGGCGTGGCCGAGCCGGTGTCGAAGGCCCAACGCTGCGCGCCGGTGATGACGTCGAAGCCCCGGATCACGCCGCCCGGCATGTCCACCTGCACGTTGTCGGCGACGCGGCCGCCGATCACCACGGTTGTCCCGGCGACGGTCGGGGCCGAGGTCAGCGTGTAATAGGCGATATTCGCGACATCGCCGATGCCTTCCTTGAGGTCGACCGCGCCGCCCTTGCCGAAGCCTTCGCACAGCGCGCCGGTGTCGGCGTCGATGGCGAAGAGCCGCGCGTCGATCGAGTTCATGATGATGCGGCGCTGGCAACCCGCGCCCTCGGGCAGGGTCGCCACGGGCACCGGGGTCGCGCCCGGCGCGGTCGGCTGTTCCAGCGGCGCGGCAGCGTCGAAATAGGCCAGACCCCGGCAGCGTTCCCAGACGCCGCCGACATTGGCGTTGATGTCGCGGCGCCAGATCTCGGCCCCGGTGTCGGCATCCAGCGCGATGACGTTGTTCTTGGGCGTGCAGAGGAACAGCTTGTCGCCCACCTGCAGCGGCGTCGACTGGTCCTCGGCCCCCGAGCCGGTCGAGAGCGGCACGTCGCCCGTCCGATAGGTCCAGGCGACCTCGAGCCTGTCGATGTTCGCGGGGGTGATCTGATCCAGCGCGGCGAAGCGGGTGTTGGCGGTGCCGTTGCCGTAATGCGCCCAGTCGGCGGGGGCGTCCGGCGCCACCGCCACGGGCTGCGCGGCCGGAGCGGCGGCCGCGACCTCGGGATGGATGCGGAACATCGAGCCGAAGCCGGCGGCGCCTGCCGCCAGCAGCACCAGCGCCGCGACCAGCGGCGGCGCTGGCCGTGCCGCGCGCCCGGCGGCCCGGTTCAGGATCGGCAGCGAAGCGGTCACGACAGCCGCGCCGAAGGTCATCGCCAGCAGGCGCGACACCAGGCCCCAGTAGTCCAGCCCCACCTCGAACAGCGCCCACAGGATGGTGCCCGCGAAAGCCGCCAGGTAAAGCCAGGCCCCGGCCGGGCGGGCGCGGAAGATCTGGATCGCCGACAGCATCAGCACGATGCCGGCGATCACGAAATACCAGCTGCCGCCCAGCGACAGCAGCCTGCCGCCGCCGACGACGAAGAACAGACCTGCGGCCAGCAGGACGGCGCCGAGAAGCCAGAGCCACGCCCGGGCGACGGACGGAATGGGCTGCGTTGTGAATGTCATGAATGCTCTGCCTTGAAATGGACGTTTGACGCTGGCCGCCGCGTTCGATGAATCCGAAGCTGGCCGTCGGACTATACCTGTGCAAGGCCGGAGGTCAAAACCTCGAAAAACATCAGGGCCGGCACGCGCCGGCTGCGGCACTGACACCGGCCCCGCCTGGGCCAGGGTGCTGGAAGCCGGTTGCGCGTCGCGCGGCAGGGGCCTCCGATGCTGGCGACATGCGGGCCGTTCTGCCGCAGGCAGCGACCGGTTTCGGCGAAAGGGATCGTCGCGGAGCCGAGCCCGAAAGCCGGCTGAAGCAGATCGGAAGAAGGGCGCACGGTTGCGAAAGACGGGTCCGCCTGACACGCAGCATGGCCAGCGGCATGGCGGCTCCATGGCCAGCGGCGGCGGTCAAGGCACGGGACGCGGCTTCAACGCATAGCGGTTCGAGGATCAGGAGGCGTGCATGAAAAGGCCACGGGCGGGAAATGGAGACTGCGCGGGAGCATGATTGCCTGAACGGTGACGCCAAGACCATGAAGGGCATGCCTGCTGCCCCTTGACCGCGGGGACGAGGGTCGATGCCCGCGCACGAGCGGCGTGCACGCCTTGCAACCCGGCCGGCGCACCGCCAAAGGGCCTCGGGCAGCGCCAGATCCGCCATGGGCGTTCTCAGGGCGCGGCCGCCGTGATAATCTGGCGCGCAAGGAGGCGGCATGAGCGATCGTCGGCACGTCGAAGAGATCGAGCGGGTGCTGGGCGGCACCCAGACCGGGCGGGACGGGTTCGTCTCGGCGTCCTGGCGGCGCTGCGTCGAGCTTTACGGCATGGACCCGATGCGCCGCGACCCGGCCCATATCGTCACCGAGACCGAATTGCGGGACCATCGCAAGCAGGCGGAGCGGATGATCGGAGCGGCACGCTCGAGCCTGCAAAGCCTGTTCCGGCAGATCGCCGGGCAGAACTATGTGCTGCTGCTGACCGACGCCAAGGGCGTCTGCGTCGACTTCTTCGGCGACGATCTGTTCCTCGACGACTTGCGGACGGCGGGGCTGTATCTGGGGTCGAACTGGTCCGAGGATCTGGCCGGCACCTGCGGCGTCGGCGCCTGCATCGTCACGAAACAGCCGGTGACCGTCCATCAGGACGACCATTTCGGCAATGCCCATACCCCGCTCAGCTGCACGGCGGCGCCGATCTTCGACAGCCTGGGCGGGCTGGCGGCGATTCTGGACATCTCGCTGCTGCGCTCGCCCACGCCGAAGCGCAGCCAGAACCTGGCCATGAGCCTGGTGACCAATGCCGCAAGGCGGGTCGAGATGGCGAACCTGATGGCCGAAAGCCGCCGCGACTGGGTGCTGCGCCTTTCGGACAGTCCCGAATTCCTCGACGTCGATCCCGAGGCCGCGGTGCGGCTGGACGGGTCGGGGCGGGTGCTGGGCTATACCCGCGGGGCGGCGCGGCTGTTCCCGGACGGGGGCGAGGTGATCGGCCGCCGCATCGACGAGGTGCTGGGCCTGACCGTCGACGATCTGCCCGACCTGATGCGCGACCGCCCGACCGAGGAGCGCATCGTCGAGATGCGCGACGGCGGCGCGCTGTTCGGCCATGCCATCGCGCCGCAGGCTCCGCGCGCGCCCTTGCGCGGCGACCGGCGCGGCGGGCCGCTGGCCGGGCTCTCGGGCGGCGATCCGGCGATGACGCGGCTGCTGGCCCAGGCGGCCAGGCTGGCGCCGACCTCGGTGCCGCTGCTGATCGCAGGCGAGACCGGGACCGGCAAGACCAAGCTGGCGCGGGCGATCCACATGGCCGGATCCGCAGGCGGCTTCCTGGCGCTGGACTGTGCCGGGCTGACCGCCCAGGCGGTGCGGCAGGCCTGCGGCGAGATCGGCGGCCCGACGACGCTGCTGCTGCGCCGGATCGAGGATCTGCCGGCCGAGACCGCGCCGGCGCTGGTCGCCCTGCTGGACCGCTGCGATGTCTTGCGTCCGCTTTCGACCACCTGCGCGGTGCCCGGTGTGCTGGACCTGCCGCGTCCGCTGTTCCACCGCCTGGCCGGCGCGGTGCTGGACCTGCCGCCGCTGCGCCAGCGCCAGGACATCGGCTGGCTGCTGGACCGGATCCTGCGCCGGCGCACGCCCGAGGACATGCGCCTGTCGCCCTCGGCCCGGGCCGCGCTGCTGGGGCGCCGCTGGCCCGGCAACCTGCGCGAGCTGGAACAGGTGCTGGACGTGGCCATCGCGCTGTGCGAGGGGCGCGTCATCGACCTGCCGGACCTGCCGCCGCCCGTGGATCGCGCGGCCGAGCCGCTGGGCCCCGGCGAGACGCTGGAGCAGGTCATGGAGGCCTGCGGCTGGAACATGGCCCGCGCCGCGCGCCGGCTGGGCGTGAACCGCTCGACCGTCCTGCGCCGGCTGCGCAATGCAGGGTTGCAGCCCCCGGCCTGAGCCGTTGCGCGCCGTTGCGCCTGCAACACGCTGCACCGCAGCACTCGTTTTTCCGGCCGCCGCGCGCATGCCGCGATGGATCGGAAGGGCAGGCGCCCGCGATACTCCCCCTCGAACAACGCGCAGAGGAGGAGACGCGATGCTCGATTCTACCGTCACGAGCCGCACGCAGGCGGTGCTGGACCAGCTCAATACCGCGCTCGAACAGAGTGACGTGGACGCCGCCGCCAGGCTTTTTGCCGCCGACAGCTATTGGCGCGACCTGGTGGCCGTCAGCTGGAACCTGAAGACCGTCGAGGGCCCGGCCGGCGTCGCCGACATGCTGGACCGGCAGCTGGCCCAGACCCGCCCCGGCAATTTCCAACTCCAGCCCGGAGAGATCCCCGCCGAGGAGGGCGGCGTCATCACCGCCTGGATCACCTTCGAGACCGCCGCCGGGCGCGGCTGGGGCCTGATCCGGCTGAAGGAGGACCGGATCTGGACCCTGCTCACCGCCCTGCAAGAGCTGAAGGGCTTCGAGGAAAACCGCGGCAAGCGCCGCCCGATGGGCGCCGAACATGGCGCGAAGAAGAACCGCACCACCTGGAAGGAACGCCGCGAGACCGAGGCGGCTTCGCTGGGCTACGACACCCAGCCCTATACGGTGATCGTCGGCGGCGGCCAGGGCGGCATCGCGCTGGGGGCGCGGCTACGGCAACTGGGCGTGCCGACCATCATACTGGACAAGCACGACCGCCCCGGCGACCAATGGCGCAGCCGCTACAAGTCTTTGTGCCTGCACGACCCGATCTGGTACGACCACCTGCCCTATATCAAGTTTCCCGACAACTGGCCGGTGTTCACGCCCAAGGACAAGGTGGGCGACTGGCTGGAAATGTATACCAAGGTCATGGAGCTGAACTACTGGACCCGCTCGACCGTCGAGCGCGCCGCCTTCGACGAGGCCTCGGGCACCTGGACCGTCGAGGTGGACCGAGACGGCGAAAAGGTCGTGCTGCGCCCGACGCAGCTGGTGCTGGCGACCGGCATGTCGGGCAAGCCGAACATGCCGAAATTCCCGGGTATGGAAAGCTTCAAGGGCACGATCCAGCATTCCTCGCAGCACAAGGGCCCGGACGAATGGACGGGGAAAAAGGTCGTTGTCATCGGCTCGAACAACTCGGCCCATGACATCTGCGCGGCGCTGTGGGAGGCGGACGCGGACGTGACCATGGTCCAGCGCTCTTCGACTCATATCGTGCGCTCGGACAGCCTGATGGAGATTGGTCTCGGCGCGCTTTATTCCGAGGAGGCGGTGGCGAACGGGGTGACGACCGAAAAGGCCGACATGATCTTCGCCTCGCTGCCCTACAAGATCATGCACGAGTTCCAGATCCCGCTTTACGACAAGATGCGGGAACGCGACGCCGAATTCTATGCCGGGCTGGAAAAGGCCGGCTTCCAGCTCGACTGGGGCGACGACGGCTCGGGCCTGTTCATGAAATACCTGCGCCGCGGCTCGGGCTATTACATCGACGTGGGCGCGAGCCAGCTGATCATCGACGGCGAGGTCAAGCTGGTCTCGGGCCAGGTCGATCACTTCGAGGCGGACGCCGTGGTGCTGACCGACGGCACCCGCCTGCCGGCGGACCTGGTGGTGCTGGCCACCGGCTTCGGCTCGATGAACGGCTGGGCGGCCGACCTGATCAGCCAGGAGGTCGCCGACAGGGTGGGCAAGGTCTGGGGCCTCGGCTCGGCCACCACCAAGGACCCGGGGCCCTGGGAGGGCGAGCAGCGCAACATGTGGAAGCCGACGCAAGCGCAGAACTTGTGGTTCCACGGCGGCAACCTGCACCAGTCGCGGCATTATTCGCTGTATCTGGCGCTGCAGCTGAAGGCGCGGCTGGAGGGCTTGGACACCCCCGTCTACGGCCTGCAAGAGGTGCATCACCTGTCCTGACGCCCCTTGGCCCGGCCGGCTCGCGGCCGGGCCTTTTCATCCAGAATCGGAGAAATGCAGATGAAAGCAGCACGTTGGCACGGCGCCCGGGACATTCGCGTCGAGGACGTCCCCGAACCCCAGGCCGGGCCGGGCGAGGTCAAGGTCAAGGTCGCCTGGACCGGGATCTGCGGCAGCGACCTGCACGAATACCTGGCCGGGCCGATCTTCGTGCCGGTCGGGCAGGACCATCCGCTGAGCCACGACCAGGCGCCGATCACCATGGGCCACGAATATTGCGGCACCATCACCGAACTGGGGCAGGGCGTCACCGGCCTTGCCGTCGGCGACCGCGTGGCCATCGAGCCGATCTTCGCCTGCGGCACCTGCCCGGCCTGCCACGAGGGCAAATACAACCTGTGCGACAAGCTGGGCTTCGTCGGCCTGTCGGGTGGCCATGGGGGATTCGCGGGCTATTCGGTGGTGCCCGCCCGCATGGTGCACAAGATCCCCGAGGGCCTGTCGATGGAGCAGGGCGCCCTGGTCGAGCCGGCGGCGGTGGCGCTGCACGCCGTCCGCCTGTCGAAGATCAAGGCCGGCGACAGCGCGGCGGTCTTCGGCGCCGGCCCCATCGGCCTGCTGGTGGTCGAGGCGCTGCGCGTCGCCGGCGCGGCCCAAATCCATGTCGTCGAGCCCTCCGAGGTGCGGCGGCAAAGGGCGCTGGACCTGGGCGCGACCGCGGCCATCGACCCCATGGCCGGCGATGCCGTCGCCGCGATCCGCGAGGCGACCGGCGGCGTGCATGTCGCCTTCGAGGTGACGGGCGTGCCGCGCGTGCTGCCGCAATGCATCGACGCCACCCGGCATGAGGGACAGGTGCTGATCGTCTCGATCTGGGAGGGCGAGGCGTCCTTCCATCCCAATACCGTCGTGCTGAAGGAACGGCAGTTGCAGGGCACCATCGCCTATCGCAACGTCTATCCGGCGGTGATGGAGTTGATGACGCAAGGCTATTTCAACGCCGAGCAGCTGGTGACCAAGCGCATCGCGCTGGACGACATCGTGGCCGAGGGTTTCGAGGCGCTGGTGGCCGAGAAATCCCATGTGAAGATCCTGGTCGAGGCGCCGCAGTAATAGCGTGCGGGCGCATCCCGGCAAACCGCATCAACAAATGCCCTGGAACCGGCCGGCAGTCCGATCTGCCGGCCGGACTTTTTCGGCGGGCATGATGCCGCGATGGCCGAGGGCTTAGGCCTGCCTTCCGTGCCCCGCCTGCGCAACTCATGGTGAATATGGATATGTCAGCCGCAAAAGCGTGATGTCCGATGACGAGTCCAGAGGATCGGCAATACCGCCGGCGGCGGTATCATGGTCCGACCGCCGTTTTGGTCCAGCATTAGTGCTTCGCGCTCGTCGGCCGGCCTTTGTCAGGCATCAGCGCGGTCACCCGGCGCCGATACGCTCTGCCGGCTGGCAAAAGAAGGCGCCTCTCAAATGCATATTGACAACAACTCCTGGTTGATAAAACAAAACTGAACGGTTAAGTTCAAAATAACCGCGCCGAATATCCCGACCCAACCCGAGAACGATCATGATGACAGCTAAAATTCGCCCCGCGCTGGCAGGGTTTGCATTCTTGTTGCCTTTGACGGCCCATGCCCAGACCGCGACGGACAATTTCGATGTCCGTATCACCATTGCCGAGGAATGCCAGATCATCTCGACCGAGACGCTGGACTTCGGCAATGCCGGCGTGCTGACCAGCGACGTCGATGCCACGGCCACGCTGCAGGTCGCCTGCACCAATTCGACGCCCTATGACATCGGCCTGGACGAGGGCACCGGCTCGGGCGCGACCATCACCACGCGGCAGATGACCGCGGCCGGCGCGACGGTCGGCTATCAGCTGTTCCGCGACAGCGGCCGCACCACGAACTGGGGCGACACCGTCGGCACCGACACCCTTGCCTCGACCGGCACCGGCTCGGCGCAGTCCTTCACGGTCTATGGCCGGGTGCTGGCCCAGACCACGCCGGCGCCCGGGACCTATACCGACACCGTGACGGTGACCGTCACCTACTGAGCGGGACTTCAGCATGTTCGACCTGTTTCGTCGCGGCCTGCTGGCCGCAGCGGTGGCGCTTGCCCTGCCGGGAGCGGCCGTGGCCGAGGGGTTGCGGGTGTCGCCGGTCACGCTGGACATCCCCGCACCCGGCGCCGCCGCCACCCTGACCCTGCGCAACGAGGGGCGTCAGCCCATCACCGTGCAGGCCCGCAGCTTCCGCTGGACCCAGTCCGGCGGGCAGGAGCAGTTGCGCCGCAGCGGCGATGTGGTGATCAGCCCGCCGGCCACCCGGCTGCCGCCCGGCGCCACCCAGACCATCCGCGTGGTCCGCACCGCCAAATCGCCCGTCAGGGGCGAGGAGGCCTATCGCGTCGTCATCAACGAGGTTCCCGATCAGGGCCGCCGCCGCAACGGTTCGGTCGCGCTGGCGACCGAGCTGCGCATCCCGGTCTTCTTCACCGCGCGCGGCGCCCGCAACCCCGAGGTCGCCTGGTCGCTGCGCAATGCCGGCGGCGCGACCTATCTGGTCGGGCAGAACCGCGGCGACACCCGCCTGCGGCTGGCCGACCTGCGGCTCAGCGGCGCCAGCGGCGCCTCGGTCAAGCGGCCCGGCCTGATGGGCTATGTGCTGGGCGGGGCGACCATGCAATGGCCGGTCGCGCCCGCCGGGCGGCTGGGCGGCGGCGCCAGCCTGAAGGCGGCGACCAACTTCGGGGCGCTGGATGCCCGCGTGCCGGCAAGGTAGCCGGGGCCTGCGGCATTTCTCGATACCCAGCCTGCTGGCGCTGCTGTTCTGCGGCGCCCTGGCCGGCCCGCTGGCGGCGCAGCAGGAGGCCGGCCGGCAGGAGGGGCGGGACCTCTATCTCGAGGTCTTCGTCAACGGCCGGCCGATGAACCTGATCACCCGCTTCACCGACCTCGGCGACGGCACGCTTTCGGCCGATGCCGGGGAATTGCGCAACAGCGGTGTGCTGCCCGATGCGGCGGCGGCGCGGGGCGAGGTGCGTCTGGACCAGATCCCGGGGCTTGGGTGGCGCCTGATCGAACCCGAACAGACCATCCGCCTCGTGGTGCCCGACGCATTGCTGGCGCCGCATGTGCTGAACGCCGCCCCGGACAACGTTGCCGCGGCCGAGGAAGGCGAGGCGGTTCCAGCGGTCGACCACGGCTATGGGCTGGTGCTGAATTATGGCGTGACGCTCGACGGCTGGCAGGGCGCCGACGGCGCGACGGATCGCAGCCTGGGCGCCAGCTTCGACAGCCGGCTGTTCATGCCGCTGGGCACGCTGACCCACGGTTTCGTCCTGGCCGAGGACGACAGGGACGTGCTGCGCTATCGTCGGCTCGACACCTATTGGCGCAGTTCCTTTCCCGGCCGCGCCGTGCAGGTGCAGCTGGGCGACATCGCCACGCGCGGGCCCGGCTGGTCGCGGCCGGTGCGGCTGGGCGGGCTGATGGTCGAGCGCAACTTCGGCCTGCGCCCCGACTTGGTCACCCTGCCGCTGCCGGGATTCGAGGGCAGCGCCGCCTTGCCCTCGACCGTCGAGGTCTTTGCCGATTCGATCCGCACCTATGCCGCCGACGTCCCCGCCGGCCCGTTCCGCATCGACGACCTGCCGCTGGCCGGGGGCTCGGGGATGGCGCGGGTGGTGGTGCGCGACGTGACCGGACGCGAGACGCAGATGGACCTGCCTTTCCTGGTCTCGGGCGAGCTGCTGCGCCGGGGCGTGGCGGATTTCGCGCTGGCGGCGGGGCGGCCGCGGCTGGGCATCGGCTCGGACAGCGACCGCTATGCCGAGGGCACCTTCGGCGTGGCGACGCTGCGCTATGGTCTGACCGACGCGCTGACCCTGATGGCCCATGCCGAGGGCGGCGAGGATCTGGCCATGGCGGGGCTGGGCGCCACCTTCCGCATCGCGCATCTGGGCACCGCCAGCCTGAGCATGGCCCGAAGCCGCGCCGACTGGGGCGAGGGGCACCTGCTGGACTTCTCGACCCAGATTGCGCTGGGGCGGGCGCAGGTCTCGGGCCGGCTTACCCGCACCGGCGGCCGCTTCACCGACATCGCGGCGCTGACCGCCGATCCCGAGCTGGTCGAGCCGGACCTGGCCGGGTTTCCCCGGCATCTGGCGCAGCTGGCCTTTTCGCTGCCCCTGGCCGACCGGGGCAGCGCCGCCAGCCTGTTCCTGTCCGACCTGCGCCATGCCGACGCGCGGACGGAAACCAGCATCGGCCTGTCCTACAACCGGCAGGTCCTGGGCGATGCCAGCCTGACCCTGACCGCCCTGGCACAGCGCGGCACGCAATCGGACCGGATGATCGGTGCGCAGCTGCATGTCCCGCTGGGCGCGCGGCACGACGCCGGCCTGATGGTCGAGCGCCGCCGCGCCGGCTGGCGCCAGTACGCCACCGCCAGCGGCCGTAGCAAGGACCGCGTGCCGGGCTGGAGCTGGCGCCTGCAAGCCGACCGGGGCGAGCATTTGGCCTTGCAGGGCAGTGCCGCGCGCGAGGGCCGGCTGGGCCGGGCCGAGCTTGCCGCCCGGGTCTCGCAGGGCAGTCGCGGCCTGGGCCTGCGGCTGGACGGCTCGGTGGTCGCGGCGGGCGGCGGCGTGTTCCTGTCGCGGCGCATCGACGACGCCTTCGCCGTGGTCGACGTCGGTGCGCCCGGGGTCGAGGTCAGCGCCGAGAACCGCCCCGTCGGCCGCACCGGCCGCTCGGGCAAGATCCTGGTCCCCGACCTGCGCGCCTACGAGGCGAACAGCGTCTCGATCGACCCGGCCGGCTTGCCGCTGGATGCGGCGGTGGGGGTCACCAGACAGTCGGTGCGTCCCGCCCATCACGCCGGCGCGCGGGTCGATTTCGGCGTTCAGGCCAGCGCGCGCGAGGCGCTGGTCGCCCTGGTCGGCCCCGATGGCGCGGCCCTGCAGGTCGGCGGCAAGGTGGTGCTGAACGGCATCGACGACGAGCTGCTCGTCGGCTTCGACGGCGAGGTCTTCGCGCTGGATCTCAAGGACCGCAACGAGATCCTGGTCTCCTATCCCGACGGCCGCGCCTGCACGGCGCGGTTCGACTATGCCGACGAACCCGGAACCCTGACCGAAATCCGAGGAGTGCCCTGCCTGTGACCCGATCCGCGCGCCTGCTGCGCCTGCCCGCCGCCGTGCTGCTGTTCCTGCTCGTCTCGGCGGGGCTGGTGCGGGCGCAAAGCTGCAGCTTCACCGCCAGCGACGTGGTGCTGGGGCAGGTGGACGTGCTGGGCACCGGCCCGACCGACGCGGTGGGCAACATCGCCGTCAGCTGCTCGGCCTTCCTGGGGCTTCTGTCCTCGATCGACATGCGCATCCATTTGGGCGAGGGGGCGGGCGGGCTCGGCGGCGGATTGCGGCGGATGACCAGCGCCGGGACCTCGACCGGACTCGGCTACGAGCTTTACCAGGACGCCGCCCGCAGCGTGGTCTTCGGCGGCAGCTACGGCGGCCACGGCGGGCAGAACCTGCGGCTGACCGGGTCCAGCATCCTGAACCTGCTGACCGGATCGGGCATGAACGTGCCCGTCTATGCCCGGGTGCCCGCCGGGCAGAATGCGGTCGCCCCGGGCAACTATGCCTCGGCCTTCTCGCGCAACCCGCTGGACGTGCGGGTGGACTACCGGACCTGCAACATCCTGCTGCTCTGCACCGACCGGACGGCGACCTTCAGCTTCACCGTGCGGGCGCAGGTGGTGCCCGATTGCCGGGTGCAGGCGGACGACCTGGATTTCGGCACCGTCGGCCTGCTGGACCGGCCGGTGGATGCCACCAGCCAGATCCGCGTCACCTGCACGGCCGGGTCCAGCTTCGACGTCGGCCTGGGCTACGGCCTGTATGGCAGCGGCGTGAACGACCGGCACATGCAGGACCTGACGGGTGACCGGATCGGCTATCAGCTGTATCGCGACAGCGGCCGGACGCTGAGCTGGGGCCTGCTCGCCGATGGGCTGGCGACGACCTCGGCCGGCTCGGGCACGGCGCAGAGCTTCACCGTCCACGGCCGCGTCCCGCCGCAGGCGACCCCAAGGCCCGGCGCCTATTCCGATACGGTGGTGGTCAGCGTGACCTATTGAGACCGCGGCGCCTTCGCATGGGGCCGAGGCGCGAAGCCTCCGCCGTCGGTCCGGGGCAGGCAACTCAACGGGCACGGCTCGCCCCGCGGCCGGCCGTAGCTTGAGCGCCTGAAACCTCCGTGCGGTGGTAGAGCCGGGGCTGGAAACCTGAAAATCCGCTCAATTGGACCGGAGTGCCTGTCGCTCGGGGCACCGAACCCAGGATGGCTTTCTCGCCGCGATACACTGTGCAAACGCTTTTTCCAGCCGATTGGCCGCCTTTCTGTCAGGTCATGGTGGCGGTTCATTTCCGACAGGCTGCTGAAAAGGAACCCCGAGAGCATTTGTATGGGGGGGTGTTCGCCAGGATGATGAAGGGGCTGGCCTCCAACACTGGGCAAGAGAAAGCCGTCATGCTGGACGAGACCTGAAAGCGCATCGCGCGGCGTCGAATCCGCGCGCAAAGGCGCAGATGAGCCGGGGAAATGGCTGCCTCCCGGTTGGGCCGATCCTCGGTGCCCTTCAATGCCGGACATGCGGGCTGAAGCAGCCTGCGCCCAGGTTCACCTCGTTCCGCTTTCACGCGCGATGCATTGCGATGTCCCTTGCGAGGACAGCGCGGCCAGGCGCTTTTGCAGGGCCTCGCGCTTGCGCATTTCCGCGGCGGGGTCGATGGGCACCTGCTTGCGCACCGTCTCGGGGCCGCCGTAGCAGCTGGAATAGCCCAGTCCCAAACGACCGTAACCGCCCCGGAAGCCGCCCGCACAGAGGCGGAATCCGGTGTCGCCCGCCACGTTGGTTTCCCAGGCATAACCGCGGGCGATATTCGCCTCGACCTCTTGCAGAAGCCGCGCGACGTTCCGCTGTTCGGCCGAGACGCGCGCCTCGCAGCGCTCGGTCGGCGTGCCGCAGGAGGTCAGCCCGGCCAGGGCGGCGCAGGCGATGGCGAGCGGGATGCGGTTCATCGGAAAGACTCCTTCTTGCCGCCCCAGCCTATCCCAAACCACGCCCGACCGCGACACCTTTGCCGAAGCCCCGCGGATCGCAAGCCGACAAATCCCGTTGAACGGCTTAACTAAGATTAAGCCGCGGGATGGCCATGCAACCAGCGGTCCCGGATGCACGTTGTGATGCGATAACACCGCTCCAACTGGGAAGGACGAAATTAGCATGCATTCGATAATCTATTTGGTTGGCCTTGTCGTGGTTGTCCTGTTTGTCCTGTCTTTGCTGGGGTTGCGCTGATGGCTGATCTGGATATTCCGCGCGGCTCGGATCGCAGCTATGTCGACTGGGCGGCCGTCTTTGCCGGCACCGTCGTCTCGGCGGGGGTGGCGGTCGTGTTCGCGACATTTGCGGCGGGGTTGGGGCTCGGCTCGATTTCCGTGGGGACGGATGGCGGAATCAGCCTGGGATGGCTGATCGTCACCGCCTTTTTCGCCGTCGTTTCCCTGGTCGCGGCCAACCTTCTGGGCGGCTATATCGCCGGCCGGATGCGCCGTCCCGTAGAGGCCGCAACCAGCGACGAGGTCGCGGTGCGCGACGGCATCAACGGTCTGGCCGTGTGGGGCCTAGGCATCGTCGTCAGCGCCGTTCTGGCGACGACCGCGGTGACCGGCGGCCTGCGTGCGGCGGGTGCCGCCGCCGAAACCGCGGTGCAGGCGACAGGTGCGGCCGTGGGCGGGATCGCCCAGGGCGCCGGACAGCTGGCCGGCGGTGTCATCTCGGGCGCCGGGCAGGCGGTGGGCGGCGTGGTGCAAGGTGTCGGCCAGGCTGCGGCCCCCGCGCTGGAGGACGCCATGCCGGCGGGAATGCAATCGAACCCGCTGGATTACATCACCGACACGCTCTTGCGGCCCGATGGCCAGAACCCCATGACCACGCTGCAGCAGGACGCCGAGGCCAACGCTACCGAGACCCAGCGCCAGATGGTCGGCATCTTTGCCAACCTGATCCGCACCGGCGAGATCTCGGACCAGGACCGGGCCTATCTGCGCCAGCAGGTCGCCGTCCGCACGGGGCTCAGCGAGCAGGAGGTCGATGCCCGCGTCGATGAGGCGGTGAACAGGGCCCAGGCCATCCGGCAAGAGGCCGAGAAGAAAGTCGAAGAGGCCAAGGCCCAGGCCGAGCAGTTGAAGGTCGAGGCCGAGCAACGCCTGGAAGAGGCGAAGCAGCAGGCCGCGGATGCCGCCGAGAAGGCGCGCGTGACCGGTATCCTGACCGCGTTCCTTCTTGCCGCTTCCGCGCTGGTCGCTGCGGCGGCCGCCTGTATCGGCGCTGTCAACGGCGGTCGCGACCGCGACAACGGCCGCGTCTGGGGTGGCCTGTCCTATCGCCGCTGACCGGCAAGGGTTGAAACCGGAAAGCGCCCCCGCCTCGTGGAACCGAGGCGGGGGT
This sequence comes from Paracoccus aminovorans, assembly GCF_900005615.1. Classification (NCBI taxonomy): domain Bacteria; kingdom Pseudomonadati; phylum Pseudomonadota; class Alphaproteobacteria; order Rhodobacterales; family Paracoccaceae; genus Paracoccus; species Paracoccus aminovorans. Next base: position 184,288 of record NZ_LN832562.1, read on the forward strand.
TTTCGTGGTTTGAGAATGGGATGCAAGGACGGCCGGCTAAGGCGGATACGCAATATGGCTGCGCGCCCGCGGCGGCTTCCGAGGACCCGCTTTGCCCGACAGGATGGGCGGGATTCGCCGGCCCGCGGCGGCCTGCCGAGCACCGCCAGACAGCGGGCCACGAGATGCAGGCGCAGACCCGAACGGCCTTCGCCGGAGGGGGATCGACGGCCGTCGCCGACGAAACCGCAGCGACCTCTTGTCGTCCTGCGGCAGCACCCCGCCGAGCCGCGCCCGACGCGCCGCCATGCCTCCGCAGGCTGGCTCCGCGAAGGCACCGCAGGCGCTTCAGAAGCGGGACACCAGCGTCAGCATGGCGTTGCGCGGCTCTCCATAGGTGGCGATGTTCGCGGCGCCGGTGAAATAAGTCTTGTCGAAGACGTTGTTCAGGTTCAGCTGCGCCGACCAGCGCTCGTCGATATCGTAGCGCACCATCGCATCGGCGACGGTATAGCCGGCACGGTCCAACCGGATCGGGTTGCCGCCGACATAGACATCGGTCCAGGTCCGGTTCTGCCAGCGCGCGCCGCCGCCGACGGTCCATTTCTCCCAGCGGCCGGGCAGGTTCCAGGTGGCGAAGACCTTGGCGCTGCGCGTGGGCAGGCTGGTCATGGCCTGGCTGCCGTCGGGATTGCGCTGCTTCATCGTCGCCGCGCCGAAGAACAGGTTCAGCCCGGGGCGGATCTCGCCCGAGATCTCGAATTCAACACCCTTGGCGCTGACCCCGTCCCGGCCGATATAGGCCTGTTCGCCGCCCGGCAGGAAATGGCCCTCGTCGATTTCCGCGACATTGTCCTGATAGGTGTGATACCAGGACAGCGAGGCGTTCAGCCGGTCGTCCATCCAGGCACCCTTGACGCCGATCTCCTTGTTCTTGCCCTGCACGGGGTCCAGATAGTCGCCGTTGCGGTCCTTGAGCTGCTGCGGGTTGAAGATCGAGGTGTAGCTGGCATAGACCGACAGGTCCGGCGTCACCGCATAGACCAGCCCGACATAGGGCGTCGGCTCGGTGAAATGGCGGTCGTCTGATTTCCAGTCGGTATAGCGCAGCCCCAGGATAGCGGTCAGCGGATCGGCGAGCGAGACCCTGGCCGAGCCATAGACCGCGTATTGCGTGGCGCCGAGGTCCCAGCCGCCGCGGCTGTCGAGCACCCAGTCCGGCCGCGCCATGTCGCCGATCCAGTCGAAGACGCTGCCGATCACCGGCTGGGCGGCGGGGGTATAGATGGTCTGCCGGCTCCACTCGCGGCCGCCGTGGAAACCGAAGTTCAGCGCATGCTCGCGGCCGAAGGCCCGCAGGGGTCCGCCGACCTGCGCATCCAGCGCGATCTGGCGGCCATCGACCTTGTCCTTTTGCGCAAAGGGCTGCAGCCCCTCGCCGGTCACCGGATCGGGCTGGCCGTAAAAGCGCATGTGCTCGGCGGTATAGGTCTTGCGCATCAGGCTCAGCGTGGCATCGGCGGTCCAGCCGTTGCCGAAGTCATGGTCGATGCGGGCGGTGGCCAGGTCCTGCTTGCCGCTCCAACTGGTCCACCAGGGCGCGCTGGAAAAGCCGCGCGGGAAATGCGTCAGCGAGCCGTCGCTGAACATCGACGGCCACCCCGCCCATTCCGAGCCGCTGGGATCGTGGTTGCGGTGCTCGAGGCTGAAGGTCAGCATGGTGTCGGGCGTCACGTCCCAGGCCAGCGTGCCGTAAACCGTCTGCTTGTCGACGTGATAGCGGTCGCGGAACCAGTCGCCGCTGTAAAGATCGGCGACCAGCCGACCGCGCAGGCTGCCCTGGGCGTTCAGCGGGCTCTGCACGTCCAGCGTGGCGCCGAAGCGGTTCCAGGTGCCGTAGCGGGTCTCGACGCTGCCGGTCAGTTCCCGGGCATCGGCTTGCTTGCGGGTGATGCGCACGGCGGCGGCCGGATCGCCGGTGCCGGTCAGCAGCCCGCTCGCGCCGCGGATCACCTCGACATGGTCGTAGGCCGCGGTCGAGGATTGCACCCCGGTGCCGGCGAAGAAGCCCCAGCCGGCATCGACCAGCACGCCGTCGATGATATAGCTCGACACCCATTGCCCGCGCGCCCAGGTGTTGTCGCGGTCGGTCTCGTAGGTCGAGGAATTGACGCCGGTGGTATAGGCCAGCACCTGTTGCGTGGTCTGCAACCCCTGGTCGGCCATGCGCTGGCTGGTCACCACGCTGACCGATTGCGGCGTTTCCTTCAGCGTCAGCGGCAGGCCGGTCGCGCCGGTGGCGACATCGGTGGTGTAGGAATGGGTGCCCTCGGTCGTGCCGGGGGCCGAGGTCGCCAGGGTCACGGTTTCCAGCACCACGGCCCCGGACTCGGCCGCAGCGGCGGGGGCGGCGGCGGGTTCGATCACCACCGTCCCGGTGCCGTCTATGCGATGGCTCAGCCCGGTGCCCGCCAGCAAACGCGTCAGCGCCTGCTGCGCGGACATGATGCCGTGCACCGGGTTGGCCTGCACCGCGGTCCGGCGGTTTTCGCGGATGACCACCGACAGGCCGGTCACCGCGCCGATCCGGTTCGCGGCCTCGGCGACGGGACGCGCCGGAATGTCGAAGCGATAGACCTGCTCCTGCCGCCGGTCCTGCGCCTGCGCCAGCGTCGCCGGAGCGGGGCTGCACAGCAAGACGACCAGCAGGGTGCGGCCGATCCCGGCGGCCGATTTTCGACTGAAGTTCATAGCCCTCTCGTTCCTGTTCTGACGAGCGGCTACTCGAACCCGATGTCCCTTGCGTGCTCTCGAATCCTTCACGACCGGAACGGGGCATCGGTGCAGAAAAAACGTGCCTCAGGGCCCGATGATGGTCAGATGGCCCAGATCCAGGACGCGGAAGCCGAAGCTGGCCTGCAACGATGCCAGCGCCGCATCGGGGTCGGCGAGCGCGAAGCTGCCCGAGACTCGCTCTTCCGCCAGTCCGGGCGTCGCGACCACGATCCGGCCCCGGCGATAGCGTTCGATCTGGCCCAGCACATCCGCCAGCCGGGCGTCGTAAAAGACGAAGCGCCCGTCCCGCCAGGCAAGCGCGCTTTCCAGGCTCGCCTGTTCGACCGGACCGACGCCGCCGGCCGTCAGCCGCACCGTCTGGCCGGGCCCCAGCACGGCCGAGCCGGCCGCACCGCTGACCTCGACCCGGCCATGGGCCAGGGTCACGGTGACGGCGCCTTGCAGAAGCTGGACATCGAAACCGGTGCCCAGGACCCGGACCTCGCCCTCGGGCGTTTCGACGACGAAGGGCAGGCTGCCCGGCCGCACCTCGAAATAGGCGCCGCCGCGCAACAGGCGAACGCGGCGCTGGGTCGGGGTGTCGGCTTCTGCCAGGGCGCTGTCGGCGTCCAGCAGCACGGTCGAGCCGTCATACAGGGTCACCGACAGCGGCCGGGCGCGGGCGGCGACGTGATCGGCGGCCATGTCCTGCAGAAGATGCGGCCGTTCGACCCAAAGCGCCGCCACGGCCAGGCAGGCCGCGACCGCGCCGGCCAGCGCCTGCCTTCTTCGCCGCCGCCTTCGCCCGTGCATCCGGCCGATCCGGTCCAGATGGGCCGAGAGCGCCGGCCCGCGCGCCTGCGCCAGATCCGAGACCTGGCCGCCGGACTGCCAGGCTGCGGCCACCCGCTGCCAGGCGGCCTCATGCGCCGGGTCCGCGCGGCGCCAGGCCAGGGCCCGGGCTTGGCGCCGCGCGGTCGGACGGTCCGCCAACTCCAGGAACAGGGCGCGGGCGGTTTCGCGCATCGCGTCGTCGTCGGGTCTCTGGTGCGGGTCGCCGGTCATTCCCCCGCCTCGCGCGATTTTTCGCAGGCCGCCAGGGCGCGGGCCATATGCGACGCGACCGTACGCCGCGAGATGTCCATGGCATGCGCGATCTCGCTGAAGCTTTTGCCGTGAACGCGGTTCAGCAGAAATATGTCCTGCGTCGGCTGCGGCAGGGCGGCGATGGCCGTCTCGACCCGGCCCAGCTGCTCGCGGCTGCCCAGCCTTTCGGCCGCCGAGGGCGCGGCGGCGGCCTGCTGTTCGGGCAGGACCCCGGCCAGGATATGGGCATGCCTTCTTTCGGCGCGGATATGGTCGATGGTGGCGTTGCGCGCGCATCGCGTCAGATAGGCCGCGGAATCGCCCCGCCAATCGACGGCGCGTTCCCAAAGGCGCAGAAACACGTCATGCACCAGGTCGCGGGCGGTGCTGCGGCATCCGACGCGGCGCGCGATCTGCCGTTCCAGCCGCTCATGCTCGGCGGCGTAAAGCTCGGCGAACTCGTCGTTCCTCGCAGCCATCTGGAAACAGGCGCCCATCGTCACTGAAGATGCGCGACGGTTAGCGGATCGCGATGCCATATGCCAGAGGATCGGCCGGCGCGGCGAGGGACAATGCCAGCCGTGCGGGTGCGCCGGCCGCGCGCATCGGCGGGCCGGCTATCCGCCGTTCGGGCCGGCCGCGACCGGGGTCCTGGCCGATTGCGCCGCCTCGTGCCGCAGCCAGTCGACCAGCTGTTCGCAGCGCGACGACAGCCGCCGGCCCTGCGGCAGCACCAGCCAATAGCGGTATTGCGACAGGACGATGTCGAAAGGCTGGATCAGCTCGCCCGATTCGATCTGCGGGCGCAGCAGCGCCGCGCTGCCCAGCATCACCCCCTGGCCGTTGCACATGCTGCGATAGCGCACGTTGGTGTCGTCGATCAGATAGGCCGGGCTGCCCTCGGCATTGGGCGCGCCGGCATGCTCGAACCACTCCGTCCAGCCCAGCCGGCTGTCCTCGTGCAGCAGCGGATAGCCCTTCAGCGCCGCGGGCGTGTGCGGCACCCCCAGCCGACCGGCCAGCGAAACGTGCAGGATCGGCGACAGCCCGGCCGCGACCAGCGGCATGGCGGTGACATGGGCAGGCGGCGCCTTGCCCCAGACGACCGCAAGATCGGCGCGCTCGAAATCATGCGGCGAAAACGAGTTCTGGTGGATCAGGTTCAGCGAGATCCGCGGATGCGTCGCCCAGAAGCCTTGTAGCCGCCCCGCCAGCCAGAAGCTGGAAAAGAACGGTCGGCAGATCAGGTTCACCTGATGCGTTCCGGTCTGGTGGCGGATCTGCCCGATCACCGTCTCGATCTCGCGGAACGGGCCGGTCAGGCGCTGATACAGGTGCTCGCCCTCTTGCGTCAGCTGCAGCTGCTTGGGCTGGCGCAGGAACAGCCGGGACCCCAGGTGCTCTTCGAGCGTGCGGATCTGGTGGCTGACCGCCGAGGGCGACACGTTCAGCTCTTTCGCGGCCAGGGCGAAGTTCAGATGCGTGGCCGCGACGGTAAAGACCCGCAGCCCGTTCAGATGGGTAAGATTTCCCGACGCCATCGCGCTCTCCTAGCCCCGTCCGTGCCGGCCGTCGGCGCGCCCATCCTGCGCGTTTAGCTGCCGTGCTGGCAAGGGGCTTCGGGTGAGATTTTCTCATCCATGGCTGAAGAAACGATGTTTCCCATCCCGGCCCCCGCCGGGATAGTCAAAGGACAAGCGAAACGTCGCGCCAGCGGCACAGCCAGCAGGGTTTCCCGATGAACAAGCCCCTTCTTACCTCTCCGGTTCCGCTCGAAGACCTTCATTCCAGCACGCTGGACGCCGGGAAAGTCGTGGCTCTGCCGGCCGCCGTCTTTTCCAGTGGTGAGTTTTTTGAGTTCGAGATGAACGCGGTCTGGCGCCACGAATGGTTCTGCGTCGGCCATGTCGGCGAGATCCCCAAGGCCGGAGACTATTACACGATCCGGGTCGGGAAGGATCCGCTGGTGGTGCTGCGCGACCGCGGCGGCGAGGTGGCGGTGCTGGCCAATGTCTGCCAGCATCGCGGCATGATCCTGGTCGAGGGCCGCGGCAACCTGCGCCGTCTGCGCTGCCCACTGCATGCCTGGACCTATGACCTGGGCGGCAAGCTGATCGCGGCCCCGGGGCTGAGCGACGGCGACGGCGACAAGGAGGCGATCGCCGGCATCTGCATCCCGCGCATCCGCAGCGAGATCTGGGAAGGCTTCGTCTTCATCACCTTCGACGAAAGCCTGCCGCCGCTGGGCGAGCGGCTGGGCAAGCTGGGCGGGCAGCTGGCGAATTACGACATGGCCGCGCTGCGCGGCGCCGACCCGCTGATGATGGAAGAGCTCGACTGGAACTGGAAGATCTTCAACGACGAATGCTATCACTGCATGTATCTCCACTCCAGCTCTTGGGGGGACATGTATGAGCTGAACCGCGGCCGGACGCTGGACGAGGCGGTCGAGTTCAACGACCTCGACAAGGGAGTCATCTCCTACAACCTGTGCAGCCCGCATCGGGACGCGGCGCCGACCCATACCAAGACCATCCTGCAGCCGCCGATCGAGGGGCTGACCGATCAGGAGCGCACCCAGCTGAGCTATGTGACGGTGGCGCCGAACCTGCTGATCGTGGCCATGCCGGACAAGGTGAAATATTTCCTGTGGCTGCCGGTCGGGGCGCAGAAGTCGCTTTACGCCGTCAGCTGGATGTATCCCGAAACCACCCTGGCGCGCGAGGATTTCCGCGAGACCTACGAGCGCGAGATGCACGATCTGCGCCCGGTGATGGAAGAGGACCTCTATGCCTGGCGCAGCTGCCAGCAGGGCTACAATTCCTCTTTCGCCGCCCGCGGCCCGCTGGCACCCGAGGAAGAGGTGATCAAGCGGCTGCAGACCTGGCTGGTGCGCAAATACGCCGCCGAAGAGGCGCGCGCCCGCGCCGCGCTGCAAACGGCCGGATGATGGGCGGCGCGGGGCATATTCCCGCCCGGGTGCTGCGGCGCGAGCCGGCGGGCGAAGGGGTGCTGCGGCTGGTGCTGGCCCCGGTCGGTGCCCCCGGCTTTCCCGCCTGGCAACCCGGGGCGCATGCCGACCTGGTGCTGCCCGGCGGCGACGCCGCGGGCGAACCGCTGGTTCGGCAATATTCGCTATGCGGCGATCCGGCGGACCTGTCCGAGTATCACTTCGGCATCCTGCGCGAAGCGGACGGCCGTGGCGGCTCGACCTGGGTGCATGACCGGCTGCGCGTGGGGGACGAGATCGCGGTGGGGGCGCCGCGCAACCATTTTCCCTTTGCCCCGGTCGCGGCCCCGGCGGCGCGGACCCTGTTCATCGCCGGCGGCATCGGCATCACGCCGATCCTGCCCATGCTGCGCCAGGCCATGGCCGAGGACCGCGACTGGCGGCTGGTGGCGGCGGCGCGCAGCCGCGCCCGCCTGCCGTTCCGGGCCGAGCTCGCGGCCCTGCCGGCGCACCGGCTGCGGCTGCATTGCGACGACGAAGCCGGGCTTCTGGACCTCGCCGGCTTGCTGGCCGGGGAAGGGGCCGGGACCACGGTCTATTCCTGCGGGCCGGCGCCGCTGCTGGACGCACTGCAAAGCCTGGCCGAGGACGCGCCCTGGCAGTTGCGGATCGAACGCTTCTCGGCGCAGCCGGCACCGGCGGGGCGCAGCGACCGGCCCTTCGAGGTGGTCTGCCGCGCCAGCGGCAAGCGGCTTCGGGTGCCGGCCGACAAGAGCGTGCTGCAGGTGCTGCGCGAGGCCGGGCTGCGGGTCGAAAGCTCGTGCCGCGACGGGGTCTGCGGCACCTGCGAATTGCGGGTTCTGGCCGGGACCCCCGATCACCGCGACAGCGTGCTGACCGCCGAGGAACGCGCCGAGGGAACGCATATGATGGTCTGCGTCTCGCGCGCCGTCGGCGATGTGCTTGAACTGGACATATAGAAAGACCGCAGATGGAAAGACTGAAGATCGTTGTGACCGGCGGCTCGGGCCGGGTCGGGCGCCATGTCGTCGCAGCCCTGGCCGGCCGCCACCAGGTGGTGAATGCCGATCTGGCCCCCGCCGTTCCCGATGCGCCCGAGGCCGCCGGCGTCGACTACGTTCGCGCCGACGTCATGCAGATGGACGACCTGCGCAAGGCCTTTGCCGGCGCCGACGTGGTCATTCACCTGGCGGGGCTAGACTACGACTGGGGCTGCCCCAGCGAGGCCTATATCAACGTCAACGCCCGTGGCAGCTGGCACGTGCTGCAGATCGCCGAAGAGGCCGGCGTCCGCCGGGTGGTGCTGTGTTCGTCGATCTCGATCTGCGGGTTGCAGGAGATGCGGCCCGATTGGAAGCCGCAGACCCTGCCCGTGGACGAGACGCATGAGAACCGGCCGGTCTATCCCTATGGCGTCAGCAAGCAGCTGGCCGAGGTGATGGGGGAAAGCTTCGCCCGGCGCGGCACCGTCGAGGTGGTCAGCCTGCGGCCGCTGGCGGTGATCCTGCCCGAGACGCTGGGCCAGTATCTGGAATTCGTCGATGCGCCCGACCGGCACTGGCTGTTCTACTACGTCACCGCCGAGGATCTGGCCCAGGCCTTTCGCCTGGCGGCCGAGGTGCCGGGCATCGGCGGCGAAAGCTTCTATATCGGCGCCGACGACAGCTCCCACCCCGCGGCGACGCTGGACTGGGCGGCCGCGCTGCTGGGCGGGCTGCCAAAGGTGGTCGACGCGGCGCATTACCGCGCCAATCCGCGCGCCTCGGTCTTCAGCAATGCCAAGGCCCGGCGGCTGCTGGGCTGGCGCCCTGTCTCGGATTTCGCGCTGCTGCGCCGGCGCCACGCCGAAACCCGGCAAAGCGACATGGAAAGGGCCTGAACATGGATTACGTCAGAAGCGGCAAGGTCGAATGGACGGGGGACAACCCGCCGATCTATCTGAAGACCGATCCGCAGGGGGACTGGTCGACGCTGGCGCTGTTCTTTCGCATCAACGGCTCGGACCTGGGACGCGGCCACATGATCCTGGTGATCGAGGATCCCTATGGCACCGGCGTCGCCGATCCGGTGCGGCTGTGCTGCACCGACAACCCGCCGCTGGCGCGCTGGCTGCTGGACGATTTCGTCCGCAAGTTCGGCCTCTTCCGCCCGGCGGCCGCGGCGCTGGATGCGCTGGACATCGTCGACGGCGCGCGGTTCGGGGTCCAGGCGGATTATCCCCGTCACGTCACCGAACTGGCCGAATTCGACGGTCACCGGGTCGAACTGCGCTGGAACGGCTTGCAGGCGATGTTCGCGGTGGCGCAGCCGCCCGGCGACAGCCAGACCGGCCGGCACGAGATGTTCAGCGTCTTCCAGCCCGCGGCCTCGGCCAGCATCACGCTCGACGGCCGGCAACTGCCCGGCGCCACGGTCGAGCGCGACTTCTTCGACCGCCGCGCCCAGTCCGCGGCCCTGGCGCATAGCGAATCCTGGATCTGCGCCTGACATCCCCATGAACGCCCCGCGGCCGGGTTTCCGGCCGCCCGCCGCCAGAACAGCAAGGGACATCCGATGTCACAGCCAACACCGAACGAACGGGCGTTTCGCCGGATGAACCGGGTCGATCCGGTGTGGAGCGCCATGCGCCCGCTGGGCAGCCTGCCCGGGCTGGATCGCCGCGTCGTGCTGCACGCCGGGCCGGCGCATGGTCCCCTTGCCGACATTCCGGCCGCGGTGTGCAACTCGCTGGTCAATGTCGTGCTGCGCGAGGCCTGGGCGGCGGACGAACCCGCGGCGCTGGACCTGCTGCGGACCGGCGCCGTTGCGGTCGAGCCGGCGCAGGACCATCGGGTCTTCGTGCCGCTGGCCGGGGCTGCGGGACCTTCGACCATGCTCGTCGAGGTCTCGGACCAGGCGGGCGGCGGGGCGGCCTATAGCCCGCTGAACGAGGGCATGCGGCTTTGCACCCGGCTGGGCATCCGGGACCCAGGCCTGGTGGCGCATCTGCGCTGGCTGGATCAGGTGCTGGCCCCCTGGATCGCCGAGCGGCTGGCCCAGGCGCCGCTGCCGCTGTTCGCGGTGCTGCGCGCCGCCATGGCGCGGCAGGACGATTGCCATTCGCGCACCGTCGCCGGATCCGAGCTGCTGGTCGCGGCGCTGCTGCAGCGCCGTCCGGCGGCGCCCGGCGACGCGGCGGTGCTGGACTTTCTGCGCGACGCTCCGGCCTTTGCGCTGAACGTCTGGATGGCGATGTGCGGCCTGATCGCCGCCGCCGCCGAAGGTGTCCCGGGCGCGACCCTTGTCACCCGCGCCGGCGGCAACGGCCGGCGCTTCGGCTTCTGCCTGGCCGGCGAACCGAAACATTGGCATTGCGTGCCGGCAAGCCGGCTGCGCGGCGACGTCGAGCCGCGCTTCGCCGACAGCGCGCCGCTACCGGCCCTGGGCGACAGCGCCATCGTCGACCTGATGGGGCTGGGCGGACAGGCGCTGGCCACCGCGACCCCGGTGCGCGAGGCCATGGCCGCGCATCTGCCCGACGACGTGCTGACCCGCCCCGCCGGGTTTCTGCATGGCGTGCTGGACGGGTTCGCGGCCCCCGCCGCCACCGATGCCGCCAAGGTCCGTGCCGGCGGCAAGGGGCCGGTGATCCTGCTGGGGATGATCGACGCGGACGGCCGGCACGGCCGGGTGGGCGGCGGCTGCGTGGTGACCTCGGCGGCGGAGTTCACGCCCGGCCGGGACGGCGCGCCGGCGGCATGAAGGCAGAGGAGAAGAGCGAATGCGGTATTTGCACACGATGGTCCGGGTCGCGGACCTGGAGACGGCGATGCAGTTCTGGTGCGGCATCCTGGGGCTGCGCGAATTGCGGCGCCGGTCCTCGACCGAGGGACGCTTCACCCTGGTCTATCTGGCCGCGCCCGCGGATCTAGAGGCGGCCCGGCAGAACCATGCGCCGATCCTGGAGCTGACCTGGAACTGGGATCCCGAGACCTATGGCGGCGGTCGCAACTTCGGCCATCTCGCCTTCGAAGTCGAGGACATCTACCAGACCTGCGCCCGCCTCGCCGCCGCCGGGGTGACGATCAACCGTCCGCCCCGCGACGGCTACATGGCCTTCATCCGCTCGCCCGACGGCATCTCGGTCGAGCTTCTGCAAGCCGGCGACCGGCGCCCGCCGCAGGAACCCTGGGCCTCGTTGCCGAACAGCGGCAGCTGGTAGGCGCGGCCCTCCGGGCCACGGCCCAAACCCTTCGACCGGCAGATAGAATGGATCAAAGCATGCAATCGCCCGCCCGCCATATCGAGGACTGCCTTGCGCGCATCGCGCGCCACGAACCCGGCATCCGCGCCTTTGTCGCCCATGATCCGCAGGCGGTGCGCGCGCAGCTGGCGCAGCCGGCGGCACCCGGCGCGCCGCTGGCGGGGATGGCGCTGGGGGTCAAGGACATCATCGACGCGCTGCCCTATCCGACCGCCAGCGGCTCGGTCCTGCACGCCGGGCGGCAGCCGGCCGCCGATGCCGCCGTGGTGGCGCAGCTGCGCGCGGCCGGGGCCGTGGTCATGGGCAAGACGGTCACCACCGAATTCGCATTCTTTTCGCCCGGACCCACCCGCAATCCGCATGACCGCGCCCGAACCCCCGGAGGCTCGTCCAGCGGCTCGGCGGCGGCGGTGGCCTGCGGCTTCGTCGATGCGGCGCTGGGATCGCAGACCGCGGCGTCGATCACCCGGCCGGCGTCCTATTGCGGCGTGGTCGGGTTCAAGCCCAGCCACGGCAGCTATGCCCTGACCGGCATCGGCGGTCTTGCGCCCTCGTTCGACACCCCCGGGGTGCTGGCCCGAGACGTGGCCGGCGCGGCGGCGGTGCATGCCGTGCTGGCGGGTCCCGCGCCGGCGGCGCCGGTCCGGGCGGCGTGCCCGCCGCGGCGCATCGGCCTGTGCCGGACGCCGTGGTGGGACCGGGCAGAGCCCGCGACCCGGCAGGCGATGCACCTGGCGCAAAAGGCGTTCGCGACCGGGGCCGAGGTGATCGACCTGGACCTCGCGGCCTTTGCCGAGGGCGCAGACCTGCAAGCCCGGATCATGGCCTACGAGGCGGCGCAGACCCTGGCGGCCGAGCGGTTGACCCGGCCCGATGGCCTGAGCCCGGTGCTGCGCGACATGCTGCGCGCCGGCGTCGGGATCGACCGGGACCAGCACCGCCGCAACCTTGGCCGGGCGCGGGATCTGCGCCGGCGCGTGGCCGACCTGTTCGGCGGGCTGGACCTGCTGCTGGCCCCGGCCGCACCGGGCGAGGCGCCTCTGGGCCTTGCGGCGACCGGGGACCCGATCTTCAGCCGGCTGTGGAGCCTGCTTCGACTGCCGTCGATCACGCTGCCGGGGCTGACCGGCCCGACGGGCCTGCCGGTCGGCATCCAGCTTCTGGCGGCCATGGACGCGGACGAGGCGCTGCTGGCCCATGCGCTTTGGGCCGAAAGCCTGCTGCCCGCCGCCCGCCGGCCGGACCTGTCCGACGACGCGGCGCGGGACCATGCGGGCCGCGACGGCTGACACGACGAGAACAGACCCGCGCAGACGGGCATCAGGGAGGCAACGAATGCGATCGGCGCTTGAGAACGACGATTACGTCGTCTTTGACCACGTGCAGAAAAGCTATGACGGTCAAACGCTTGTGGTAAAGGATTTGAATCTTTCGATCGGGCGGGGCGAATTCCTGACCATGCTCGGCCCCTCGGGCTCGGGCAAGACGACGTCGCTGATGATGCTGGCGGGGTTCGAGACCGCGACCAGCGGCCGGATCCTGCTGGCAGGCCGCAACATCAACGACGTGCCGCCGCACAAGCGCGGCATCGGCATGGTGTTCCAGAACTACGCCCTGTTTCCGCACATGACCATTGCGGAAAACCTGGCCTTTCCGCTGCAGGTGCGCGGCATGGCCAGGGCCGAGCGCGAGCGGCGCGTGGCCCGCGCGCTGGACATGGTGCAGATGGGACGGTTCGGCAGCCGCCGGCCGGCGCAGCTGTCTGGCGGCCAGCAGCAGCGCATCGCGCTGGCGCGGGCGCTGGTCTTTGATCCGGAGCTGGTGCTGATGGACGAACCGCTGGGCGCGCTCGACAAGCAGCTACGCGAACATATGCAGTTCGAGATCAAGGCGCTGCACGACCGGCTGGGCATCACCGTGGTCTATGTCACCCACGACCAGGGCGAGGCGCTGACCATGTCGGACCGCATCGCCGTCTTCAACGACGGGCGCATCCAGCAGCTGGCGCCGCCCGCCGATCTTTACGAGCGGCCGGAAAACAGCTTCGTCGCCGGCTTCATCGGCGAGAACAACAAGCTGCCCGGCACCGTCGAGGAGATGCAGGGCGGCCGGGCCCGCGTGCGGCTGAGCACCGGCGAGCTGATCGAGGCCACGCCGGCCAATGTCGGCGTCCCGGGGCAGAGGACGCTGATCTCGATCCGGCCCGAGCGGGTCGAGTTCAAGCCCGACCAGATCCCCGCCGGGGCGCTGACGCTGCAGGCCGAGGTGCTGGAGGTCATCTATATGGGCGACATCCTGCGCACCCGGATGCGCGTCGCCGGCCAGGACGATTTCGTGGTGAAGTGCCGCAATACGCTGGATCAGACCCGGCTCGATCCAGGGCAGCGGCTGAGGATCGGCTGGCATCCGCAGGATGCGCGGGCGCTTGACGGGACGTGATGCCCCTCGTCGATCCGGAAGACCCCGACGCCGGGATAAAAATCAAGATAAAACAACAACCAAGACAATCAACAACAGGGAGTCCGACAATGAAGAAGATCCTGCTTTCCGCCGCCCTTGGCTGCTTGGCCGGCGCCGCACAGGCCGATGTCACGGTGATGTCCTGGGGCGGCGCCTACGGCTTTGCCCAGAACGAGGCGCATCTGAAGCCCTTTGCCGAAAAGACCGGCATCCGCACGGTGATGGTCGATACCGACAATGCCGCCGGGCCGATCAAGGCCATGGTGCAGGCCGGGGACGTCACCGTCGATGTGACCTCGCTGGAGCTCTCGGACGCGATCCGGCTGTGCGACGAGGGCATGCTGGAGCCGATCGACCCCGCGATCCTGCCCGCCGGCAGCGACGGCACGCCCGCCGCCGAGGACTTCTTTCATGGCGGCATCACGGATTGCGCCGTCGCCACCGATCTGTGGGCCAATGTCATCGCCTTCGACAGTTCGAAATTCGCCGGTGAGAAACCCTCGGCCGCCGCGGATTTCTTTGACACCGACCGGTTCCCGGGCAAGCGCGGGCTGAAGAAAAGCGCCAAGGCGGTTCTGGAACTGGCGCTGCTGGGCGACGGCGTGCCCGCCGACCAGGTCTATGCGCTGCTGGCCACCCGCGAGGGCCAGGACCGCGCCTTTGCCCGGCTCGACAAGATCAAGCGCGATATCGTCTGGTGGGAGGCGGGCGCCCAGCCGCCGCAACTGCTGGCCGATGGCGAGGTGGCGATGACCACCGCCTATAACGGCCGCATCTTCAACGCCCTGATCGACGAGGGCAAGCCCTTCGAGATCATCTGGGACGGCCAGATCTACGAACTGAACGTCTATGCCATTCCAAAGGGCGCGAAGAACCTGGAGCAGGCACTTGATTTCGTGCGCTTTGCCACCTCGACCGAGGGTCTGGCGCGGCAGGCGGGCTATATCTCCTACGGGCCGGCGCGGCGGTCCTCGAACGCGCTCGACATCATCTACAAGGACGGCCACACCGTCATGCGGCCGAACCTGCCGTCCTCGCCCGAGAACATGGGCAACGCGCTGGAATCGTCGTCGGATTTCTGGGTCGACCGCGATGCCGAGCTGAACGAGCGCTTCAACGCCTGGCTGATGCTGAGCTGAACCGCGGGGCCGGGAAGCGCCGCTTTCCGGCCCGTCCCTCCATTCCGGACGAGATGCCTATGGCCGATATTCTTGCCGCCGACCTTGCCGCCATGCCCCGCTCTGCCCAGGGCGTGCCGCTGAAACAGGCCATCGCGCGGGCGCAGGCGCGTGCCCGCCGCCGCGCCTTCCTGCTGGTGCTGCCGCTGCTGCTGTTCATCCTGATCACCTTCCTGATGCCGATCGGGCAGATGCTGCAACGCTCGGTCTATCACGACGGTTTTTCCAAGGCCGCCGGCCATCTCTCCGTCTGGTTCCAGGCCAATCCGGCCGGAACCGAGCCCGACGAGGCGGCCTTTGCCGCGCTGGCCGCCGATCTGGCGGCGATGAAGCGGAACCGGCTGGCGGGCGAGGCCGGGACCCGGATCAATTACGCGATGCCCGGCACGCGCTCGCTGTTCACCGCCGCCGCGCGCGATGCGGACGCGTTGAAACCGCCCTTCCGGCCGGCGCTGCTGGCCCAGGACGTCAGATGGGGCGATCCGCTGCTATGGATGGCGATGCGCTCGGCGTCCTCGCCCTGGACCGCCGATTTCTATCTGACCGGCTTCGACATGCGCCGCGCCGCCGACGGCGGGGTCGAGCGGGTGGCCGAGTCGAACCGCGTCTATCTGTGGCTGTTCGCCCGGACCTTCATCCTGTCGGCGGTGATCACCGGCCTGTGCCTGATCCTGGCCTTTCCCGTCGCGCATCTGCTGGCGACGCTGCCGATGGCGCGGGCCAACCTGCTGATGATCCTGGTGCTGCTGCCGTTCTGGACCTCGCTTCTGGTGCGCACGACCTCGTGGATCGTGCTGCTGCAGGGGCAGGGGGTGCTGAATTCGCTGCTGGTGGCGCTGGGGATCGTCGACGACGGCGGGCGGCTGGCGCTGATCTACAACCGGACGGGCACGATCATCGTCATGATGCATATCCTGCTGCCCTTCATGATCCTGCCGCTCTATTCGGTCATGCGGGTCATTCCGCCCAGCTATGCCCGGGCCGCGCGGTCGCTGGGCGCCACCTCCTGGACCACCTTCCGCCGCATCTACCTGCCGCAGACGCTGCCCGGCATCGGGGCGGGGGTGCTGCTCGTGTTCATCCTGGCGGTGGGCTATTACATCACCCCCGCGCTGGTCGGCGGCGCCGACGGGCAGCTTTTCTCGAACCAGATCCAGTTCCACATGACCAAATCCAACTGGAGCCAGGCCGCGGCTCTGGCGGCGATGCTGCTGGCGGGCGTGCTGCTGCTCTACTGGCTCTACGACCGGCTCGTCGGCATCGACAAGCTGAAGCTCGGCTGAGAAGGAGAAAACAGCCATGGCCCTGCCGACCTATGCCGATCCGCTGGAGCGCGGCTGGCACTATGCCTATCTGCTGATCTGCGCGCTGGTCTTCGTCTTTCTGATCGCGCCGATCCTGGTGGTGATCCCGCTGTCCTTCAACGCCGAGCCCTATTTCACCTTCACCTCGAAGATGCTGACGCTCGACCCGCAGGGCTACAGTCTGCGCTGGTACGACGAACTGGCGACCAAGGGCATGAGCGGGACGGCCGCCGCCGGCGCCGCTTGGTGGGCGGACCTGTGGCACAATTCGGTCTGGGTGAAGGCGGCCAGGAATTCGATCGTGATCGGCTTCTGGGCGACGATCCTGTCCACGGTGCTGGGCACGCTGGCGGCGCTGGGGCTGACGCGGCCGGAGATGCCCTGCCGCCGGTTGATCATGGCCGTGCTGATCTCGCCCATGATCGTGCCGATCATCATCGTGGCGACGGGGATGTTCTTCTTCTTCTCGAACCCCTGCGGCATCCTGGGCACCACCTGCGGACCGGCAGAGGCGCCCTGGCGGCTGACCTCGACCTATCTCGGGGTGATCCTGGCCCATGCGGTGCTGGGGATCCCCTTCGTCATCATCACGGTGACGGCGACCCTGTCGGGATTCGACCAGTCGCTGAGCCGCGCCGCGGCCAGCCTTGGCGGCAATCCACGGACCACGTTCTTCCGCGTGACCATGCCGCTGATCCTGCCCGGTGTCGTTTCGGGGGCGCTGTTCGCCTTCGTCACCTCATTCGATGAGGTGGTGGCGGTGCTGCTGATCGCGGGGCCGGAGCAGCAAACCATCCCCCGCCAGATGTGGAACGGCATCCGCGAGGCGATCAGCCCGGCCATCCTGGCCATGGCAACCATCCTGGTGCTGGTCTCGATCGGCCTGCTGGCCACCATCGAACTGCTGCGCCGCCGGTCCGAGCGGCTGCGCGGCGTCAGCCCGGGATGACGCATCGCGCCGGTGCGGCCGCGCCGAAAGACGCGTGTTGCCGGTGAAGCGACCCGGAGCGGCCGGATCGGCGCCATGGCCTGCGATGCGCCGTCAATAGAACCGCAGCCGGCCTTCCTGGCCCAACTCGCTGCGGACGGGGATGCCGTAAAGGCGGGTCAGGTTCGCGGCGGTCATCGTCTCGGCGACGGGGCCCGAGGCGATCAGACCCGAGCGGTTCAAGAGCAGCGCCCGGTCCGCGACCGCGGCGGCGTGGTCGGGATCGTGGCTGGACAGCACGACGCCGATGCCGGCCTCGGCAAGGCCGCGGATCGCCTGGCCGACCAGCCGGCGGTTCGCGAAGTCGAGG
Organism: Paracoccus aminovorans; assembly: GCF_900005615.1. Lineage (NCBI taxonomy): Bacteria > Pseudomonadati > Pseudomonadota > Alphaproteobacteria > Rhodobacterales > Paracoccaceae > Paracoccus > Paracoccus aminovorans. Next base: position 201,582 of record NZ_LN832562.1, read on the forward strand.
CTGGCCGTGGGCTCGTCCATCACCACCGCCGCAGCCTCCTGCGCCAGCGCCCGCGCGATCAGCACCAGCTGGCGCTGGCCGCCGGACAGCCGGGTGACCTCGGCGCCGGCGAGGTCGGCGATGCCCAGACGCTCCAGCGCAGCCATCGCCCGCCCGGTCTCGGCCTTGCCGGGACGGGCGAAGGGACCGAGCCCGGCCGCCGCCCCCATCAGCACGATGTCGAGGGCGCTGAAGGCAAAGGGCGTCGTCAGCGCCTGCGGCACATGGGCCAGCCGGGCGGCGATCTGGAGCAGCGACAGCTGCGCCAGCGGCGTGCCGCCCAGCACGATCCGGCCGCGGACCGGCGGGATCAGTCCCAGCAGGGTCCGGAACAGCGTGGTCTTGCCGGCGCCGTTCGGTCCCAGCAGGCAAAGCACGCTGCCCGGGTCGACGCGCAGGTCGATGCCCCGGATCAGCGCCTTGCCGCCATGGCCGACGGCCAGGTCGGTGGCCGCCAGCAGCGGCGTCATTCGCTCCATGCCCTGGCCCCCCGCGCCAGCAGCCAGACGAACACCGGCGCGCCCAGCACGGCGGTCAGGATGCCCAGCGGCACCTCGGTCGGCGCGATGCTGCGGGCGGCGGTATCGACCAGCACCATGAAGCCCGCGCCGATCAGCGCCGCCGCCGGCAGCAGCCGGTCGAAGCGGGGTCCGGCCAGCAGCCGCGCCATATGCGGCACCATCAGCCCGACCCAACCGATCACCCCGGCCATCGCCACTGCCGCGGCCGTCATCAGCGTGGCGCAGGCGACGACCAGCAGCCGCAGGCGGGTGGCGTCGATTCCCATCGACCGGGCTTCGTCGTCGCCCATCGCCAGAAGCCCGATCCGCCAGCGCAGCGCCAAGAGCGGCGCCAGCCCGGCCAGCAGCGCGGGCAGCGCCGCCGCCACGTCGGGACGCTTGACGCCGGCGAGGCTGCCCATCAGCCAGAAGGTGATGGCGGGCAATTGCTGCTCGGGATCCGCAAGCAGCTTCACCAGCGAGATCCCGGCCCCGGCCAGCGCGCCGACGGCGATGCCGCACAGCACCATGACCAGCACCTGGCCGGCGCCGCGCAGCGCCATGGTCAGGATCAGGACCAGGGCCACGGTGGCAAGCCCCGTGCCGAATCCCAGCATCTGGATCGCCATGACCGGCCAGCCCAGCAGGATGCCCAGCACCGCGCCGAAGCCCGCCCCGGCCGAGACCCCCAGGATGTCCGGCGACACCAGCGGGTTGCGGAACACCGTCTGATAGCCCGCCCCCGCCGCTGCCAGCGCCGCCCCGATCACGGCCGTCGCCAGCACCCGGGGCAGGCGGATGTTCCACAAGACCGTCGCCGCCTGAGGGTCCGAGCGGTCCCCGGACAGCACCGCGATCAGCTGGGCGGGCGTGATCGCATAGGGGCCGACCGCGATGCCGATCACCAGCGCGGCGATCAGCCCCAGGGCGAGCCAGCCGTTCAACCGGCGCTCAGTCACCCAGCAGGGCCGTCAGCGCGGCATCGTCCGGGCGCCGGCCATAGAACAGTGCGTAGAACCCGGCGATGTCGGCATGCAGATCGCCGGTCGCGGCCTGGGGGTAAAGCTTGTGCGCAAGCCAGATCACCCCCGCCAGGCGATTGACCGAGGGCGGCGCGTCGATGAAGCCGAAGGGCGAGGCGGGCGCCAGATAGACGCGCCCGTTCGCCACCGCCGGGATGCCCTGCCATTCCGGCATCTTGGCGACGCGGGCGGCGAAATCCGGATCGACGGTGACGATCACGTCGGGCGCCCAGGCCTGGACCTGTTCGGGCGAGACGGCGGCAAGCCCGTCGCCTTCGGTCCGGACGACGTTCTTGGCCCCCACGCGCTCGATGATCTCGGCGTTGATCGAGCCGGGACCGGCGGTCTCGACGCCTTCCGGGCCGCGGGCCAGATAGACCCGGGGACGCGCGCTGTCCGGCACCCGCGCCAGCAGCGCGTCCAGATCCGCCAGCGTGGTTTCGGCATAAGCGGCCAGGACCTCGCCGCGCTCGGGCACCCCGAGCACACCCGCCATCTGCCGGATCGAGCCGGGCATCTGCGCGAAGCGGCCGTCGATCAGCACATAGGGCACGCCGGCCTGATCCTGGATGCGGCCCGCAAGGTCGATATAGGTCGGGTTTACCGTGCCGTAATCGACGATCAGTTCGGGCTTGGCCGAAAGCAGAACCTCCAGGTTCAGGGTGTCGCCGCGGCCGGTCAGCCGCCCCAGTTCGGGAAGCGCCGCGACCTCGGGCCGCAGCCAGGCCAGGTCCGCCGGCTTCGGCGCCCGCACCCAGCCGAGCATCGCTTCGGGCTTGAGCGCGTAAAGCAGCGTGGCGGCCGGAGGACCGGCGGCAAAGACCCGGCCGGGGTCGGCCGGAACCCGGATCTCGCGTCCGGTGGCATCGGTGATCGTGCGGCCGTCCAGGGCCAGGGCGGGCGCGGCCGCGAGAAGGGCCAGAAGGACCCCGGCTAGGGTTCGGCGGGTAAGGTGCATCATCGCGTGTTTCCGAATTCTGCCTTGATGTCGACAAGCGGCGTGCCGTCCAGGCAATCCAGGCCGCGCACGATCAGCACCGGACCCTCGACCGCCAGAAGCCGCACCACCGACGAGGCGACCGGGTTTGGCCGCACCGGAGAGCGCAGCGCAAAGGTCCCCGTGGCGCGGTCGCCGTAGTTCGGGTTCTGCTGCACCAGGTCGCGCCGGGCCCGATCCATCCAGTAGAGCACCTGCACATGGTCGTGCCGCTGGATCCCGGTCAGGCCCGGCGTCCAGGGCTCGAACAGTTCGATCCGGCACTCCGGGCCTTCGACGGGGTCGCCGCGGCGCGGGCATTGACCGCGCTGGGTCCAGGGTGTGCGGATGCGGCCGATGAACCACAACTGGGCATCGAACGCGGCCGGCAGCGGCACGGCCTGCTCATGCGGGCGCAGGGGATCGGATGAAAGATCAGTCATCGGCGCCGCCCGTGACCGCGGCGGGCAAGAGGTTTCCGGCACTGGGTTGCATCGCGGGGTCTTTCTTCGATCGGTTGCGGGTCGGGGGCCTTGGCAGGGTGCCCGGGCATGGTCGTTGTAGATATTGGAACATATCGCCAGCTGCTGGCAAGCGCCCGCGGCAGTTCCGGCCGGCACAAATCGTCGCGGCCGGAAAAGAAGCGCTTTCAGGCGGTTGCCCTTTGTTCTTCCATCCCCGTTCCATTATGTTCGTTAAAACATAACGATTCTCTCTGCGGACAGAGAGGTGATTCAGGAGGGACATGATGCGGGTGACGACAAAGGCGGGATTGCTCTGCGCCACCATATTGGGCTGGGCGGCCGCGCCGGTATCGGCGCAGGAGGCGGCGCCGTCGCAGGTCTTCGTGCTGGGCACGATCACGCTGACGGCGGAAAGCGAGGAAAGCCGGGGCGGGACCACGACCAGCGTATCCTCCGAGGACGTCCTGCGCAGCAACAGGGCCACGCTGGACGATGCGCTGCGGGTCGCCCCGGGGGTGCAGGTCGGCAATACCGGCGGCAGCCGCAACGAGCGGCTGATCTATGTCCGCGGCTTCGACCGCTTCCAGGTGCCGCTGTCGGTCGACGGCATCCGCGTCTATCTGCCCGCCGACAACCGGCTGGATTACGGGCGCTTCCTGACCCCGGACCTAGCCGAGATCCAGGTGCAGAAAGGCTATGTCTCGGTGCTGAGCGGGCCGGGCGGCATGGGGGGCGCGATCAACCTGGTGACCCGCCAGCCGACCAAGCCCTTCGAGGGCGAGGCGCGGCTGGGCGTCGAGGCCGGCAACCGCGGCGACGTGACCGCGCGCAGCGGCTTCCTGTCGCTGGGCATGCGGCAGCAGGACTACTGGCTGCAAGGCAGCTACATGCGGCGGGACAGCGACGGCTTCTATCTGTCGCGGGACTATGAACCGCGCCCGCAGCAGGGTGCGGGCCTGCGCGACAACAGCGACAGCGACGACAGCCGCCTGAACCTGAAGGCCGGCTGGACGCCGAACGCGACGGATGAATATGTCCTCAGCTACACCCGCCAGACCGGCGAGAAGAAGGCGCCCTACAACGTCGACCAGCCGATCCGCGGCATCACCGGCGACCCCGGTCCGGGCCAGAGCTGGCAACGCGACTGGACCTGGCCTGAATGGGATCTGGACAGCCTGGCCTTCTATTCCCACACCGAGCTGGGCGCGGGCTACCTGAAGACGCGCGCCTATTACAACCGTTTCGACAACCTGTTGTCGGCCTGGGACGATTCCAGCCATTCCACCCAGACCGAGCGCCGCGCCTTCGACAGCCGCTACAAGGACCGGGCCTGGGGGCTCAGCCTCGAGGCCGGGGCCGACCTGGGCGCGGCGAACACCCTGCGCGGCGCGCTGCATTACCGCCGCGACAAGCACCAGTCGATCCAATATGCCCGGCCGGGCTTGGGCGGCGGCGCCGACCCGACCGAGGTGAGCGAAGAGGAAACCCTGTCGCTGGCGCTGGAAAACACCTGGCAAGCGCGCGAAGACCTGAGCGTGATCGCCGGGATCAGCTACGACCGCGCCGAGGTGCTGGAGGCCGACCGCACCGCCGAAGACGCCGGCCTGCCGACCGGATCGACCGATGCGGTGAACTGGCAGCTGGCCGCGATCTGGCAGCCGGCCGCCGGCGGCGAATTCCACGCCAGCCTGTCCTCGCGCACCCGCTTCCCGACGCTGTTCGACCGCTACAGCACGCGGTTCGGCTCGGCCGTGCCCAATCCCGACCTGAAGTCCGAGCGCGCGCTGAATGCCGAACTGGGCTATGGCGGCGACCTGGGTCCGGCGCGGATCGAGACGGCGCTGTTCTACAGCAAGGTCAAGGACATGATCCAGTCGGTGCCGACCGGCGAATTGAACGGCGAGGGCGAGGCCCTGTCGCAAAGCCGCAATGTCGGCGACGGCACCTACAAGGGCTTCGAGATCGCGGCGAGCTGGGACATCGGCGACCGGCTGGGGCTGGTGGCGAATTATACCTTCCTGGACCGCGACATTTCCGACCCGATCCGCGCCGACTACCGCCCGACCAACACGCCGCGCCACAACGCCTATCTGCGGCTCGACTGGCGGGCGCTGGACAATCTGACCATCTCACCCTCGGTCGAGGTGTCCAGTTCCCGGCTGTCGGAAAGCGCGATCCAGCCCGAGGATCCGGACCAGATCGCCTATAGCCGCATGGGCGGCTTCGGGCTGGCCAACCTGGACGCCGAATGGCAGGCGACCGACCAGGCCAGCGTGGTGTTCGGCATCCGCAACATCTTCGACCGGAACTACCAGCTGGTCGAAGGCTATCCCGAGCCGGGACGGTCGTTCTTCCTGACCACGCGCATGACCTTCTGAGACCTGCCGGCCGGCCGGGGCGTCGACCCCGGCCGGCCATGCCGCCGCGGGCCCCCGGCCCGCGACCTGCATCCGCCTTTCCCGAGGGGCGCGCCGAGGCCTTCCCATCCCCACAGCGCGATATTTCGCCCGGCCGGCGACGCCGCCCGGGCGCAAAGCGCGTGTGCCGCAGGCGTCCTTCGGCGCGGCGCGGCGTCCAAATCCTGGGATTGTAAAAACAAATTTTAGTCCGGACCGGCCGCCGGATAGCCTTGCCGTCAGGAGACAGACGGAGGACGGATCTCATGACCGACGACATGCTTCATGTCATGGAATGGCACAATGGCGACAAGGATTATTCCCCCTTCTCGGACGCCGAGATGCGGCGGCGCCAGGACGACGTGCGTCACTGGATGGCCGAGAACAGCGTCGATGCGGCGCTGTTCACCTCGTATCATTGCATCAATTATTATTCGGGCTGGCTCTACTGCTATTTCGGGCGCAAATACGGCATGGTCGTCACCCAGGACGCCGCCACCACGATCAGCGCCGGCATCGACGGCGGCCAGCCCTGGCGCCGCAGCTTCGGCGACAACATCACCTATACCGACTGGCGCCGCGACAATTTCTATCGCGCGGTGCGGCAGCTGACCCCCGGCGTCAAGCGGCTTGGGATCGAGTTCGACCACGTCAACCTGGATTTCCGCCGCCAGCTGGAAGCGGCGCTGCCGGGGGTGGAATTCGTCGATGTCGGCCAGCCGTCGATGTGGATGCGCTCGATCAAGTCGGCCGAGGAGCACAAGCTGATCCGCGAGGGCGCGCGCATCTGCGACGTCGGCGGCGCGGCGGTGGCGGCGGCGGTCAAGGCCGGCGTGCCCGAGCATGAGGTCGCCATCGCCTCGACCAACGCCATGATCCGCGAGATCGCGAATTCGTTTCCCTTCGTCGAGCTGATGGACACCTGGACCTGGTTCCAGTCCGGCATCAACACCGACGGCGCGCACAACCCGGTCACCAACAAGAAGATCAAACCGGGCGAGATCCTGTCGCTGAACTGCTTCCCGATGATCTTCGGCTATTACACCGCGCTGGAGCGCACGATGTTCTGCGATCATGTGGACGATGCCAGCCTGGACATCTGGGAAAAGAACGTGGCCGTGCACCGGCGCGGGCTGGACCTGATCAAGCCCGGCGCGAAATGCAACGAGATCGCGCTGGAACTGAATAACATGTACCGGCAATGGGACCTGCTGAAATACCGCAGCTTCGGCTACGGCCACAGCTTCGGCGTGCTCTGCCATTATTACGGCCGCGAGGCAGGGGTGGAACTGCGCGAGGACATCGAGACCGAATTGAAGCCCGGCATGGTCGTCAGCATGGAGCCAATGGTGATGCTGCCCGAGGGCACCCCCGGCGCCGGCGGCTATCGCGAGCACGACATCCTGATCGTGACCGAGGACGGGGCCGAGAACATCACCGGCTTCCCCTTCGGACCCGAGCACAACGTCATCCGCAATTGACCCCGATCAGCAAGGAAGAACGGGCCCGCGACCACGGGCCCGTTTCGCGTCGTTCAGCCGAACTCGGCGCGCAGCGCCTCGACGATGCCGCGGGTGCAGACATCCAGCAGCAGTTCGCCCTTTTCGGCCGAGGCCTGTTTCGGCGAGGACAGCGTGCCCGATTCGGGCGTCCATTCCGGCTTGACCGGATAGACGTCATAGGGCGGGAAGCTGGCCGGCGCGACATCCACCGCCCGCGACAGGTCCACGAAATGCGGATAGAGTGCCAGCATCAGCGAGGTTTCCAGCACGCCGCCATGTTCCAGGTCCCAGCCGGGAAAGCCGTCGGGATAGAGGCGCGCGATATCCGCCTCGCCGACGAAATCCCAATAGGACAGCACCACGATCTTCATGTCGGCGATGCCGTCCCAGCGCAGTTCCCGCAGGGCCAGGTCGATGCCCTCGATGATGAACCAGGAGTTCTCGTAATGCCCGTTGACCAGACAGATCCGCCGGGCGCCGTGGCGGGCGAATTCCTTGATCACGTCGCGCAGCGCCGCGACCAGCGTGGCGCCGTCCAGGCTGGTGGTGCCGGGCAGGTGGTTGCCGCCGCCCGATTTCTGATGCGACTTGTAGCCATAGGTGAAGGGCGGCGCGACCAGCCCGCCGGTCTGCAAGGCGGCGCGGCGGGCGAACTCGGTCGGCAGCAGCACGTCGACATGCAGCGGCATGTGATGGCCGTGCTGCTCCATCGAGCCGATGGGAATCAGGATCGGCGTGGCGCCGTCCTTCACCGCGGCATGATAGTCGGGCCAGGCAAGCTCCGAAGCAAAGGCGGTTTTTTCCGGCATGATGCACCTTTCTGGTCAAGGGGGATGCCGGAATTAGAGTTGTGCGTTGAATATAAAGGAAATATATAGTCGCAATCCTTGGATTGCAGGGGTAAATCCATGGCCGGAATCACCAACCTTCCCACCGATCTGTTGCGCAGCTTCATCGCCGTCGTCGAACTGGGCGGGCATTCGCGCGCCGGTGCCGCGCTGGGGCGCAGCCAGCCCGCGATCTCGCTGCAGATCCGCCGGCTCGAAGAGCTCGTGCGCGCGCCGCTGCTGACGCAGGAGGGGCGTACGATCCTGCCCACCCCTGCCGGCGAGGCGCTGCTGAGCTATGCGCGCGAGATGATGCGCATCAACGACGAGGCGGTCGGCTATTTCCACCGCTCGGACAAGACCGGCGTGCTGCGCATCGGCCTGCCCACGGATTACGCGGTGGCCTTTCTGCAAGGCACGCTGACCCGCTATATCCGCGACCATGCCGAGGTCGAGCTGGAGGTGCATTGCGACCTGTCGCGCGAATTGCACCAGCATCTGCGCTCGGACGACCTGGACATCATCGTGGCGGTGATGCCGACGGCGCGGATGCCCTATCTGTCGCGGATGTGGAGCGAACAGCCGATCTGGGCCGCGGCCGAGGATTTCCGGCCCGAGGCCCACAAGCCGGTGCCGCTGGGCGCCCATCCCGAGGGCTGCGACTATCGCGCCCGCATGATCCAGGCCCTGGACGCCATCGAGCGGCGCTGGCGCATCGTCTATACCGGGCCGGGCATCTCGGGGCTGCAGAATGCCGTCGGCAACGGGCTTTGCGTCACCGCGCTGACCCGCGCCACCATGCTGCCCGGGATGCGGACCCTGACCGAGGCCGAGGGTTTTCCGGCGCTGGAGCCGTTGCGAGTCGGGCTGTTCTACAAGCATCCGCGCATGTCGGCCGCCGGGCTGCAGCTGGTCAGCGACCTGGTGGCAGATCTGGACAGCGTCGGTTCGGGTATCCAGGCGGTTTCGGCGTGAATCTCCGGGCACATAACGCGCGCAAATGTGACGATTGGAAGAACCGATTTTGCATGACCCGTCCCTTCTCCTAGCCTGATACCAGCCAATAACCAATAAGCAGAACAATCAGACAGGGTGATGAGATGACACAGGAAGAACGGGGCGCCCGTCCCGGCTTTTCGCGCCGTGCGGTGCTGTCGCTGGGCGCGGCGGCTCTGGCCACGCCGATGCTGTCGCGCCGCGCCTTTGCGGCCCCGACGCAACTGACCATGCTGGCCTGGTACGGCCATGCCGAGCCCGACATCGTCGCCGAGTTCGAGGCCGAGAACAACGTCAAGTTCGTGCCGAAATACTATACCGGCGGCGACAACATGCTGGGGCTGATCTCGCAAAGCCCGCCCGGCACCTTCGACGTGATCCTGTCGGATGCCGAATATGTCCAGCAGCTGAACGCGGCCGGCTATATCGAGGCGCTGGACCCGGCCGACTATCCCTTCGACGAGTTCTTCCCCGAATTCCAGCATTTCCCCGGCCATTGGAACGGCAATACGCTGTATTCCGTCATCACCCGCTTCGGCTTCCTGGGCGTGGCCTACAACACCGATGCGCTGACTGAGGCGCAGGCCTCGACCTATGACGTGTTCTGGGACCCGGCGCTGAAGGGCAAGGTCGGGCATTTCGACTGGCACCTGCCGAACCTGGGGCAGATGAGCCTTTTGAACGGCAATGCCAGCCCCTATGACATCGACGAAACGGCCTGGAAGGCGGTCAAGGACAAGACCATGACCCTGCGCCCGCAAATCGGCGGCTTCTTCGACTACGGCGGCACCTTCTCGTCCTTAAACAACGGCCAGATGCTGGCCTTCGCCGGGATCGGCGACTGGATCACCGGCACGCTGGAAAAGAACGGCGCCAAGGTCCGCTCGGTGATCCCGGAACAGGGCGGGTTGCAGTTCACCGAAAGCTTTTCGATCGGCAAGGGATCAAGCAAGGCCGAGCTGGCCAGGAAATGGATCCAGTACATCACCTCGGCCAAGGGGCAGGCGAAATCGGCGCAGATGGCGGCCTATCCCTGCCTGATCCCGAACGAGAAGGGCTGGCAGGTGCTGAACCAGGAAAACCCTGCCGAGGCCAGGCGCCAAGGCATGGTCCTGGGCGAAAGCAACGTCATGGACCTGATCCGGTCGGGCCGCATCAAGTATCGCCAGCTGCCGGTGCAGCAGCCGCTGGAGGACTGGAACGACTTCTGGTCCGACTACAAGAGCGCCCGAACCTGAGCCCGGCGCGGCCGGTTCCGGCCGGTCGCGCCGCCCGTTCCCTGCCGGAGCCCGCCCATGCGCCGCCATGTCTCGCTTTACGGACTGACCTTCTCGCTGCCGCTGCTGATCTGGCAGCTGCTTTTCTTCGTCTTCCCGCTGGTCTTCCTGATCGCCCTCAGCTTCTGGACCGTCCGCAACTTCCGGCTGGAAGCCGGTTTCGACACCGTGAACTGGGTGACCATGTTCGGCCGCCCGGTGTTCTGGCAGGCCTATGGCACCACGCTGGCGATGGCCGCCGCGGCCGCCGCCCTGACCAGCGCGCTGGCATTCCCCTGCGCCTATGCCATCGCCTTCAAGCTGTCGCCCAAGGCGCAGCGATGGGCGGTGTTCCTGATGGTGATCCCCTTCTTCACCAGCTATCTGGTGCGGGTCTATTCCTGGCAGGTGTTCCTGTCGGATGTCGGCATCATCAACGTCATGCTGGGCTGGATCGGGCTGGGTCCCTTCCGGCTCTTGAACACCATCGGCGCGACCATGCTGGGCTACATGACGCTCAGCTTTCCGCTGGTGGTGCTGTTGCAGCTCTTCAGCCTGGTCTTCATCGACCGCACGCTGATCGAGGCCGCGCACAACATGCGCTGCGGAAGGCTGCGCACGGTCTTTGCCGTGGTGATCCCCTCGGCCCGGGTCGGGCTGGTGATCGCGGCGCTGTTCAGCTTCATCCTGTGCTTCGGCGATTTCGTCAGCCCGATCTATCTGGGCGGAGGCGACCCGACCACGCTGTCGATCCTGATCACCGACACCACCAAATCCGGCCAGCAATGGCCCCGGGCGGCGGTGATTGCGCTGACGATGATCGCGACCCTACTGGTCGTGGCCTTCCTGGCCGTCCGCTTCGCCTACAAGGGACGCGCGAAATGAACGAACGGAACGAATTGAACCGCAATCCGCTGATCGAGGCCGGGCTGAAATTCTATGTCCTGCTGGCCTATCTCTTCGTCTTCGCGCCGATCTTGGCCAGCTTCGTCTTTTCGTTCAACTCGGACCGGTTCCCGTCGATCCCGCTGGGGCATTTCTCGACCGAGTGGTATCGCGCCGTCGCCTCGGACCCGCTGGTCTGGGAGGGTTTGCGCAACACGCTGGGGATCGGCCTGGCGGTGGGGGTGATCTCGACCGCGCTGGGGTTCGGGGCGGCTTATACCGACTATCGCTACCACTTCTTCGGCAAGCAGGTCTATCTGGCGCTGGCGCTGCTGCCGCCGACCATCCCGGTGGTGATCATGGGGCTGGCGATGCTGGCCTATCTGTCGCGCATCGACCTGTCGGGCAATGCGCTGTCGGTGATCATCGCCCATGTGGTGATCTGTTCGCCCTTCGCCATGGCGGTGATCAGGCTGCGGCTGTCGCAGATGGACCCCTCGCTTGAACCGGCGGCCTGGAACCTCGGCGCCTCGGAATGGGCGACGATGCGCCATGTCATCGTCCCCTTCACCCGGCCGGCGATCCTGGGCGCGCTTTTCGTCACCATGGCGGTGTCCTTCGACGAATTCGCCATCGCCTGGTTCGTCTCGGGCCTGAACGAGACGCTGCCGGTCAAGGTGCTGGGCTTCCTGCAAGGCCAGGTCAGCCCGCGCATCAACGCCATCGGCACCTTCGTCTTCGTCACCTCGATGACCCTGGTGATCCTGGCGCAACTGCTGCTGTCGGGGCGCGGCCCCGCAACCGACAAGGAATGAATCCGATGCAAGAACCCCTGGTTTCCTTCGAGGGCGTCGCCAAGCGTTTCGGCAGCTATACCGCCGTGCAAAAGATGGACCTGCAGATCCACAAGGGCGAGTTCCTGGCCATCATGGGCTCGTCCGGCTGCGGCAAGACCACGACGCTGCGGATGCTGGCCGGGCTGGAGGCCCCCAGCGAGGGCGTGATCCGCCTGGCGGGCAAGCCGATCAACGACCTGCCGACCTGGAGCCGGGACACGCCGATGGTCTGGCAGAGCCTGGCGCTGTTTCCCTTCCTGAACGTCGTCGAGAATGTCGAGTTCGCGCTGAAGATGCGGGGCGTCAGCCGGGCCGAGCGCCAGCGGCGGGCCGAGCAATGGCTGGAGCGGATGCAGATCGCCGAATTCGCCGGCCGCAACATCAGCCAGCTGTCCGGCGGCCAGCGCCAGCGCGTCGCCCTTGCCCGCTCGCTGGTGGTCGAGCCCGAGATCCTGCTGCTGGACGAGCCGCTGTCGGCGCTGGACGCGGCGCTGAAGGTGCGGATGCAATCGGTGCTCAAGAACCTGCAACGCGAAACCGGCATCACCTTCGTCTATGTCACCCACAGCCAGTCCGAGGCCTTCTCGATGGCCGACCGCGTCGTCATCATGAGCCGCGGCAAGATCGAGCAGATCGGCACGCCGCAGGAAATCTATCGCACGCCGCGCACGCGCTTCGTCGCGGACTTCCTGGGCTCGTCGAACATCTTCCCCGGCCAGCTGAAGCGGGATCCTCACGGTCGCCCGGCCATCGCCACCGCCAGCGGCGATTTCGTCCTGCCCCCGGACCAGCATGCGGCGGTGGGCCAAGCGGCCAGCCTGACCGTGCTGGACACCAGGATGCAGATCCACCTGCAGCCGCCGCAGGACGCGCCGAACACGGTCGAGGCGCGCATGATCGGCGAGGAATTCGTCGGCGCCACCGCGACCATCTATTTCGAATCCGGCGAGGGGCAGGAGATCCGGGTGCAGAAATCGCATGAGGACCTGACCCACCTTCCGCTGGCGGTGGGGCGGTCGTTCCACCTGTCCTGGTCGCCCGCGGACGGGCATCTCGTGATGGAATAGACCGGATGCGCGCCTCTCTCGCTGTGCCCGACCGGCCGGAGCATCGTCAGGCCGCCGCCTATGGCCTGTTCTATGTCGGACGGCTTTGTGCCTTCGCGCTTGCCGAAGGGTCGGAAAGACGCGCGCCCGAACGTGCCTGCCGCGTGGCAACGCCGCCGGGCGGGAACCCGTCCGGGCTGTTCGGCTGGCTCAGGCGGCTGCGGCATGGCCTGCCTTCGCGGAGCACCGACCAAGAGAACGGAATTGCCGTTCGACATCCGCTGAACTAGACCTGCGGCATAACGACAGGGGACGTCCATGACCGATTTCGACCTGAAGACCTTGCCGCTGGCCGAGCTGAAGCAGCTGCAGAAGAACGTGGAGAAGGCGATCGCCTCGTTCGAGGCCCGCCGCAAAGCCGAGGCGCGTGCCGCGGCGGAAGCGGCGGCGAACCAGCACGGCTTCTCGCTGAGCGATCTCGCAGAAGCGGCCTCGGCGCAGAAACCTGCGGCTTCGGCGCCGAAATACCGCCATCCGGAAAACCCGGAGATCACTTGGAGCGGCCGCGGCCGCAAGCCCAAATGGATCGCCGAGGCGTTGGAGGCCGGGAAATCGCTCGCGGATTTCGCCGTCTGATCGATTGAAGGGCAGGGCGCCTGCCCGCCAGGGTCGGGAACGCACGGGCCGTTCCCAAAACGGAACCAGAGCCCGTCCCGCCGATCACGGCCTTGCCTCGTGGCATTCCGCGTGGGCAAGGCCGCGTTTGCCGGCACAGGCCGCGGTCCTGCGCGTTCGGCGGATCAGTCGGCCGGCTCGAACGCGAAGGGGTCCGCCGCCACGAAGGCTGCCGAGACTTCGCCGGACTGGATCCGCTCCATGTCCATGCCGAGATCCAGCTTGCGCACGCCGCTGCCCTCGGCAAAGTCGAGCTTTCCCAGGTCCACGCTGAATACATTGGGCGAGATCGCGGATTCGACATGGAACAGCCGGTCCTTGTGGTCCGCCACCACGCGCCAGCGCGTCGTGGACAGGTTCGGCGCGTCGGGAATGCTGACGCCATAGGGCACCGAGGCGTTGCGCACCACGCTGAACACCGCGGCGGCGGCGGTGCGCGGATCGTCCGACTGCACCACCATGTCGACGAAGGTGCCGGCGCGCACGAAGCGGTCGGCGGCGCGGCTGGTGCCGGGCATCGCCTCGCGCGGGTTCACGCCCTTCCAATAGGCGGCGATGGCAAGCTGTTCGTCATAGGGCGGGTCGTTGGTCATCACCCGATAGCCGCGGCCATGGTGGATGACCAGCTTGCCTGCCAGCCATTCCAGGATGGCGCTGTCGCCCGTGGCGTCGGACAGCGACAGATGCACCGTGGTCAGCTTGCCGGGCTGGACCGGCACGTCCTTGGTCACCACGTCGAGCGGGTTCTCGTTCAGCCAGGCCACGGCCTCTTCGACCGTGGCGAAACGGTCGAGAAAGAACTGCGCCCAAAGCGACAGCGACATCCGCGGCGTCCGGCCGTCGTCCTGGGGATATTGCGAATCCGCCAGCCACAGCATGTTGGCGACCAGCCCCTGTTCGTTCATGCCGTCCACGGTGGCGATGTCGTAACCGCTGACGATCATGCTGCCGTATTTCGAGGTCCATTCCAGCGAGCGCGGCCCCGCCGCCCCGTCGCGGGTCATGCCGCGCGGGAACACCCAGAGGTTGCTGACCATCGGCATCGACCAGTCCATCGAGCGGCCGGTCAGCACCCGCCCCTCGGGGCCCAGGTAGACGACGCGGGTGCAGGCCTCGGCGGCCGGAGCGGCCAGGGCCGCGGCCAAGGCGACGGAAAGGGTGAATTTGCGAAACATCGGCCTTCTCCTTGGAACCGCCCGGTCGCACCGGAAGGCGGAGCCGCGATCCGAGGCGCCGCCGATGGCAAGCAGTCTGTACGGCCACGGCGACTTGTCAATCCCGCCGCATCTGCAAGGGCGTGGTACGGACCGCGGCCGGCAGGGAACAAGCGCGGCCCGCACCACAGGCGGGCCGTATCCGGCCCACCGACAGGGCAGCCCAGGGGCTGCCTTTCGGCCGTGGCGGGGGGGGGGGCGAGGCGCGGCCCTCCGCCAAACCGTGAAACCTGGCGCAAAGCCGGCGCCGCGCGCCCGCTCGGCGCCGGCCGTCAGATCTTCGTCACGAAGGTCCGCGCATGATAAAGCGCGAGCAGCGGCAGGCCGATGCAGACGACGGTGGCGGCGATCACGCCGGGCATGCCCCAGGCGAAGAATTCGATCATGCTGTTCCCTCCAACAGGCCGGTCTGGCGCATTCTCTCGCGTCCGAAGGAGTTCAGACGATAGCGGTTCAACAGTTTCTCGGCCCCGGCCGTGCTGCTGGGGTCGATCTGCGACTCGATGTGATGGATCAACCCGCCCGCATGCAGATCGGTCAGCGTCATGCGGATGGTGCCGGCCCAATAGGGGCCGCTCAGCCCGTATTCCCTCAGGATCACGTCCCGGATCTCGTGGTCCCACAGGGACTCGGCGCGTTCCAGCAACTGCAGGATGCGGCCCTTCAGATGGATCTTGCCCATGGTTCAACCTTTCTCCACCGCGCGAATGACTTCGAGCACGCCGCGGCCTTCCGTGAACAGGATGAAGCTGCCCGTCACCGCGACGGCGGCCCCCATGGCGAACCAGATGTCCGGCGCGAGCCCGCCGAAGATCCACAGGTAGACCAGCGACAGCGGACCATAGAGCGCCGCGATGGCCTGGCCGCGGCCGACGCCGATCAGCGGGAACGACTTGTACCAGGAGACATAGCAGAAGGCGAAGGTCATCCCCATCAGCACCAGCATGTGCCACACCCCGGGCTGCGCAAGCGCCGTCTGGATCGAGATCCAAAGCTGGTCGCCGGCCAGCATCCAGGTCACCGGCACCCCGACCACGACCCAGATCAGCAGTTCGGCGGTGAAACGCAGAGTCAGGCCGACGTCGGGATCGCTGACGTCCAGCGCCCGTCCGGCGACGGCGCCCTCGAGCCCCCAGCCGATAAAGGCCAGCGCGCCGCCGATATAGCCGATCCAGCGGCTGTTGCCGCCTTCGCCGCGCAGGTCGCCGATCAGGCCGGGCAGGAAGATCAGCACCGCCCCGGTGACCAGGACCAGCAGCCCCACGGTCGCCCGGGCGGTGATGCGTTCGTTATACCACAGGCGCGCCAGCATGGCGCCGACCAGCGGATAGAGCAGCCCGGCCACCGCGGCGAAGCCCGGCCCGACATAGACCATGGCGACATAGGTGCCGAAGATCGCGCAGCCGCCCGCCAGACCCGCGGGCAGGTACCAGAGCGAGATCTTGGGCTGACGCAGGGTGCGGAAATATTCCCCGGTCTTGCCCAGCGTGCCGACCCAGAGAAACATGAAGACCAGAACCGCGATCGCGTTCAGAAACGCCACCACCATGGCGGCAAGAAGGTTGTCCGCATTGCCGCCCTGCGTCAGCTGGACGAAGGGCTGTTCGTAATAGATCGCATAGCCGGGCACATACCAGGCGGCCCACAGGACCGCGCACCAGAATGCCCAGATGAAGCCCCATCGGACCTGATAGTTTCGGCTCTTCTCTCTCAGAGCCTGAAGTGTAACGCCAGATGCCATTCAATCCTCCCGTATTGGATGGGCGCGGCAGCCGGCCTTGCGGTTTTGCCCGCTTTTGTTCCCCGGCGCATGCCCGCGCCGGGAGAGCCTTGGCTGCCGTGCTGTGGTTGTGGTTTGCGTCTTACGCGTGGGTATTGGCCTTGTTCGGATCGAAGAAGGGCAGGGGATCGACGGTCACCTCGACCCCGGTGCCGGCATCGCCGACCCGAAGGATGGTCCCGTCGGCGATTGTCGGGTCGACATGGACCAGCGCCAGCGATTTCTTCATGCGGTGCGAATAGCCGGGGCTGTTGATCACCCCCACCTCTTGCCCGTCGCGATAAAGCTTGGCGCCGCCTTCCATCGGCTCGGTCAGCGCGCCGGTCGAGACGCCGGCGATGCGGACCTTTTCCTTGCCTTCCTTGGCCATCAGCGCATCGCGCCCCAGGAAACCGGGCTTCTTGCGCGAGATCGTCCAGCCCAGCCCGACTTCCCACGGCGTGAACTCTTCGCTCATGTCGTAGGGATAGAACAGCAGGCCCGCCTCGATGCGGATCTTGTCGAGGCAGTTGAACGAGCAGGCCATGATGCCGTCGCTTTCGCCCTCGCCCAGGATGTTGTTCCACAGGTCCACGACATCCTTGCGATCGACGAAGATCTCATAGCCGCGCTCGCCCGAATAGCCGGTGCGCGACAGGAGCACCTTGCGGCCGAAAAGCTCGGTCTCGACCTGGTGGAAATAGGCCAGGCCGTCCAGCTCGGCCGGGCAGAAGCGCTGCAGGAAGGGCAGCGCCTTCTGGCCCTGCAGGGACAGGTCGTGCAGCTCGTCGTCGAAACGGACCTCGACGTCGCGGCCCTTGGCGGCGTCCTGCAGCCGCTGCAGGCTGGAGCCCGCGCCGTGGACATACAGGTATTTGTTGTCGTCGATGTGGAAGATGATGTTGTCGTCGCAGATCGTGCCGTCGTCGGTCAGCAGCGGGTTGTAGGCCGACTTGCCGCGGTAGATGCGGCTCATGTCGCGGGTCGCGACGTGATCGACCAGGGCCGCGGCGTCGGCGCCGGTGATCCAGATCTTTTTCAGGGCCGAGACGTCGAACAGGCCCGCGGCCTCGCGGACGGCGTCATGTTCCTTTTCGGCCGAGGTCGCATAGCTCCATGCGACATCCATGTCGTTCCAGTCGCCCAGGCCGGCTCCGAGTTTCTTATGCTCGTTTTCGAGCTCCGATACCCGCTTGGTCATGTCGTTTCCTTTTCGTAAAAAAATGGCGGCAACGGCCGGAGCCGTGCCGCCAAGGGAGGTCAGAAGTGGTTTTCGAGTTCGGAGGCGATCTCGAACATGTCGCCGACGATGCCGTAGCGGGCGATGCTGAAGATCGACGCCTCGGGGTCCGAGTTCACCGCGACGATGTTCTCGACGTGTTTCATACCCCACTGGTGCTGGACCGAGCCGGACACGCCCATCGCCACGTAAAGCCGGCAGCTTGCCGCAAGCTGGCCCGACTGGCCGACCTGGCGCGCCTTCGGCAGCCAGCCGTTGTCGGCGATGGGCCGCGAGCAGCCCA
Organism: Paracoccus aminovorans; assembly: GCF_900005615.1. Classification (NCBI taxonomy): domain Bacteria; kingdom Pseudomonadati; phylum Pseudomonadota; class Alphaproteobacteria; order Rhodobacterales; family Paracoccaceae; genus Paracoccus; species Paracoccus aminovorans. Next base: position 219,498 of record NZ_LN832562.1, read on the forward strand.
GCGTCGCTCCGACCTTGTCGGCCAGTTCCAGGAACTGCTCGACGTTCGATTCATCCGCGACGCCGCGGCCGATCGACAGGATGAATTCCGAGCCGGGAATGTCGATCCCGCCCGCATCCGCCGGCGGCTTCCAGCCTTCATGCGTGGTGGCGATGTCGGCGGCGGGCGCCGCCATGTCGGTGACCTTGGCCGAGCCCTGGCCCGAGGCCGGCTCGAACACGTTGGTCCGGACCGTCAGCAGCACGGTTTCCTTGCCCGGGAAGTCGATGTCCATCAGGACCTTCTCGGCATAGCCGGCGCGGGTCGCGACCAGGTCGCCGCCGTCGCGGCGCAGGGCCAGGACGTCGGTGGCGAAGCCCAGGCCGTTCCTGGCCGCGAGGGTCGGCGCAAAGGACCAGGCGTCCACGCCATGCGCGGTCAGCACCAGCGACGGCTTGCGCTGCGCCACGAGCTCGGCCGCCACGGCCTCGATCAGGTCGGGCTGGAAGTCGTCCGACGCCTTGACCGCGATCACCTCGTCTACGCCCTCGACCGAAAGCCCGCCGGCCAGCGCCTGCGGATCGGCCGCGACGATCACCACCGCCAGGCTGTCGCCGGCCTGCTTGACGCCGCGCGCCGCGGTGATCGCCTCCAGCGAACTCGGCCGCAGCTCGCCGTCGCGCTGCGTTGCAATGACAATAATCTCGCCCATGATCACATCCCCCGGATTTCTTTGATGATCTCTGCCAGCCGGGCCGCCTGTTCGGCGGCGGTGCCGGTAATCAGCTCGGCCTTGCCGCGTTCGGGCACATACATGCGCCGGACGTTGGACGCGGGCCGGACGTCGTCATCACCCAGGCCGAGATCGTCGAGCGACAGCTCGTCCACCGGCTTCTGCTTGGCCTGCTTGATGCCGCGCAGCGAGGCATAGCGCGGCTGGTTGATGCCCAGCTGGATCGACAGCACCGCCGGGCAGCGGATGGTCATCACCTCTTCGAGGCCGCCTTCCAGCTCGCGCCGCAGGCCGGCCGTGGCCGAACCGGGCTTGTAGTCGAGATGGCTGACCACGGCGGCATGGGGCCAGCCCAGCAGGCCGGCCAGCGCCATGCCCGTCGTCGCCGAGCCGAAGTCGCTCGACTGGGCGCCGGTAAAGACCATGTCGGGCTTTTCGCGCTCGACCAGCTTCGCCAGCACCCTGGCGACGGCGATCCCGTCCGCATCGGCCAGGGAATCGTCCCAGACCCGGATACCGCGGTCGGCACCCTTGGCCAGCGCGGTCCGCAGCGCGTCGTCCGCGTCGTCGTCGCCGACGATGGCGACCACGACCTCGACCGCGTCGCCCGCGGCCTCCTTGATGAGCAGGGCCTCTTCGACCGAGAAGTGATCGAACTCGTTCAGATCCTTCTCGAAATAGTCGTCATCGACGTCGCGGCCGTCGTCGCGCAGCTCGAACTGGTCGTCGAGGCTGGCGATCTGCTTTACTGGAACAAGTATCTTCATTCATCGTCTCCAAGTCTTGCATCATGATTTCGGGGTGAGAAGCGAAGCCACCTGTCTGGCGAGTCGGCGCGCGGCGGCAAACCGCACTTGCGGTTCTGGATCATCCGTCAGCGACGCGACGGTCGCATCGTCGAGGCCGGGGTGGCCGACGATCATCGCACGGTTGAGCGGATAGGGGTCGGCGGCCAGCCGGAGGATGGCCGTTTGCGGCGCCGCACGGTTGAATGCGATGGCGCGGCGCACGTCGGAATCGTCATGGGCGGCGATGGCGTCCAGCGTCGCCGCCGGCGTGCGCGGATTGCGGCCGAGCGCCCCCAGCACGTCGCGGTCGCCGCTGCCCAGAAGGGCGGCGATGGCTTCGGCCGGCGCATCCTCGCGCAGCGCCACTCCCGCCTGGACCCAGGGCGCCGCATCGGCGGTGAGCCGGGTCAGCAGCGCGGGCGGGCAGGCCGGGTTGCGCGCGACGCTGCGGCGGATCTCGGGGTCGTCCGAGGCGGCGAGCTGCGCCAGCAGCGGCGCCGGCAGATCGGGATGGCGCGCGATCCAGCGCCGCACCCAGGGATCGGGATCGACGGCCAGCCGCGCGATAAGCTCCGCCCCCAGCCGCTGGCGGCGGGCGAGGACGCGGCGGACCCGGGCCGAGGCGTCGCCTTCGGGGTCGATTTCGGCGCCCGAAACGATCGGGTTGCGCACGGCGGCGGCGCGGACTGCGTCGTCGGGGTCGGCCAGCAGCCGCTCCAGCGCCGCGGCATCCAGGGTCGGGTTCCCCGCCAGCTTGCGCCGCAGCCGCGAGTCGGGCGCCTGTTCCGCCGCCGTCCGCAGCGCGGCGGGGCAGTTCGGATGCGCCGCGATCTCGGCCTGGACCCAGGCGTCGCCCGCCGCCCACAGGCGGGTCAGCGTTTCCGCATCGGCGCCGGGCGCGGCCGCGATGGCGCGCTGGATCAGCCCGTCGTCCTCGGCCGCAAGCCGCGCGATGACCTCGGGGGGGACCGCGGGGTTGCCGGCGACCGCGCGCCGCACCTCGACCGCCTCGTGCCGCGCCAGTTCGCCCAGGATCGCGGCATCGGCATGGCCGTGGTCGGCCAGGCAGCGGGCCAGGCGCGCGTCAACCGCCTGCCCCAGCAGCTTGCGCAGCGCCGAGACCGGCGTCGCCGGGTTCTTCGCCAGCCGCAGCGCCAGCGCCTCGGCGGCATCGGTCGCCAGCAGGTCGAGCAGGCCGGGGGGCGCATAGGCGGCCGCGGCGACGATCAGCCTTTGCCGCGGCGTGGCGAAGATCACCGGCTCGAGCGCGGCCCGCGCTTCCGGGCCGGCTTCGGCATAGACGCCGAGCGCCGCGTAGAGGTCGCCGCCGGCACCGACTCGGGCGACGAGCGCTCCGAAGTCGCCCTGTCCCGGCGGAGCCCGCATATCGGTCGCCGCTGCCGTCATGCCGGGACCGGGGACTGGCGGGTTTCCTCGTCCGCGCCGCCTTCGTCGGTGCCCTTCTGCTTGTCGAGCCCCATGGCCTCGGCCAGCAATTCGGTCAGTTCGAGCACGCGGAAATTGCCTTCGTTCCCGGTTCCCTTCACGCCGTCCTCAAGCATGTTGAGGCATTTCGGGCAGTTGACCACCAGCACGTCCAGATCGGGGATCTCGGCCGCCTCGGCGGCGCGCAGCTCGGCCGGTTTCTTGAGTTCCGGCGGATCGGGCAGCCAGATGCGGCCGCCGCCCGCGCCGCAGCAGAACGAGTTGTCCCGGCTGCGCCGCAGTTCCACCAGCTCGACGCCGAGGCTGTTCAGCACCTGGCGCGGCGCCTCGGTGCAGCCGTTGATGCGGCCCAGGTGGCAGGGGTCGTGATAGGTGACGCGATAGTCCAGGTTCGCCGGCTGCGGGATGCGGCCTTCGCGGATCAGCCGCTCCAGCAGCGAACTGGCGTGTTCGATGGTGTAGTTGCCGCCGAATTCGGGATATTCGTTGCGGATGGTGTTGAATGTATGCGGGTCCGTGGTCACGATGGTGTTGAACGTGCAATCGTTCAGCAGTTCGATGTTGGCCTCGGCCAGGGACTGGAACAGGCCTTCCTCGCCCACGCGGCGGACGTCGTTGCCGGCGGTCTGCTCGTCCTCGAACAGGATGCCGAAATCGATCCCGGCCGCCTTGAGGATGCGGGCGAAGGTGATGGTGACCTTCTGCGAGCGCGGGTCGAACGAGGCGTAGTCGCCGACATACCACAGCACGTCGACAGGCTCGGTGCGGGCGTCCTTGATCTCGAAGTCCAGCTTCTGGGTCCAGCGCGGCCGCTTGCGCTTCGACTCGCCCAGCGAGTTGCCGGACTTCTGCAGGCTCTTCAGCGTCGGCTGCAGCATGGTGTCGAATTCGCCCGCCTCGACCAGCGACCGGCGCATCTGCACGATCATCGGCAGATGCTCGACGCCGACGGGGCAGATTTCCACGCAGGCGGCGCAGCTGCGGCAGGACCACAGCGTCTCGGGCCGGATCATGTTGACGCCGTCGCCGATGACCTGGATCGGCCCTTCGGGCATCCTGGCGCCGGACAGGGCGTCGTTCGCCAGTTCACGCAGGCTCAGCACCAGATCGCGCGGCGACAGCGGATAGCCCGAGGCGTTCGCGGGGCAGGCCTCGTGGCAGCGGCCGCATTTGGTGCAGGCGTCGACGTTCAGCAGATACTTGTCGCTGAAATCGGTGAGCACCGAGAAGCCGATGCGCTCGGCCTCCATGTCGGCCGCCGGCATCCGCTGCTTGGCCTGCGGATCGCGCGCCGCCAGGCTGCCCATCGCGGTGAAGATATGCTTGATCTTGGTATAGGGGATCAGCGCGATGAAGGTCAGCGCCAGCATCCCATGCGTCCACCACAGCACCATGCGGATGGTGGCGGCGCCTTGCGGGCCGACGCCCAGCCCGGCCATCGCCTGCGCGATCAGGGCCCCGACCGGCGACCACCAGCGATAGCCCCAGACCGCGGGATTGTCCTGCAGCCAGACCAGACGCACCGCTTCCAGCAGGAAGCCGGTCACGCCGATGAGCACCAGGATCCACAGAAAGGCCCAATCCTCGCGCCGGTAGGAGGAGCGGTCGTAGTCGGGGTCCTCGGGCTTGCGGTCGGGGCGGTGGTAGTCGAGCCGCGGCAGCGCCATCCAGCCCCGGCGATACATCATGTAAAGCAGGCCGCCGATCAGCGAGAGTCCCGCAAGGTCCATCGCCAGCGAAAAGACCAGGTAGAAGGCGCCGTTCCAGAAATGCAGCCCGGCCGCCGGCCCGGTGATGTCGTGGTCGACCGTGATCGTGGTCGTCCCGATGAAGAGCACGGCGAAGCCGTAGAAGATGAACATGTGGGCGGCGCCGGCGCCTCGGGCCCGGCGCCGGATCGTGGTGTGTTCGGCGACCTGGCGGGCCATGGTGGCCATGCGCGGCCAGAACGGCGTCCACGCCCCCGACCGCTTGCCGCGGCGGTATTTGCGGATCTGCGCCCAGACCCCGTAGAGAAACACCCCCATCGCCCCGATGGCGACGATATAGAATGACACCAGCATCCACAGCGGGAAGTCCTGGAACAGGACGCGCGTAATGTCTTGCGGGTCGTGATCGGTGAGCATCGCCGTCAGTCCTCTTGTCTTCTTTCAGCGCCGCGGCATCGGTTGCCGCGGCGGGACGCAGGCGGTCGCGGGCGCCTGGCGCCGCGACCGCCGTTCCTGGCTCAGAGCCGCCATTCCAGCTTGTATTCGCCGCCGGGCTGATAGGCCGTGCCCCAGGAGATGACCTCGCGCTTGTAGGGCAGCGGGTGCTGCGGATCGGCGTCCTCGATCTCGCGGGCGATGCGGTGGCCGTCGAATGTGGCGTCGGCGATCAGCTTGGGCGCCCAGGCGTCGCCGATCACATAGACGTCCTTGATGCCCTTCTCTTCCCATTCGCCGCGCCGCGCCTTGAGTTCGTTGAACAGCGACGAGTCGGAATGGCGGCCGGTGGTCAGGACCAGCGTGTCGAACTCAAGCCACTGATGGCTCTTGTTCTCGTCCCGCGGCAGCTTGCCGGGGCCGCGGTATTCGCGCCGCGAGCCTTCGGCCCAGATGTCGTAATACTCGATCCGCCCGTCCTCGACCCGCGATGCCCAGGCTTCGCCGATGATGTTGACGTTCAGCTCGATCATGCGGCGGCGCATGTTCGGGTATTCCAGCGAGAAGTGCATGTAATGGCCGAAGTCGACGCCGCTGATCACCGTCACCTCATGACCCTTGGCCGCCAGCTGTTCGGCAAGCGAGGGGGCCATGAAATAGGTGTCGGCGTTCAGGATCACGACGCGCTTGCCGATCGGCTTCTCGCCGCGGAAGATCTGCTCGGGCGTGACCTGGTTCGGCTTGCTGGCATCGACGCCCGGAATGGGGTCGTGGCTGAGGCAGTTGGTGCCGTCGGTGTTCCAGGACGAACCGGTGGCGATGATGACCTTCTCGGCGCCATAGTCCAGCACGTCGTCCGCCGTCAGCCGCTTCTGGCCGAGCGCCAGCTGCGATCCCTTGACCCGCTTGACGAGCTTGTTGAGCTGGACCTCGCGATAGTCGCGGTGAAAGCCCCACTCGCCCAGACCCGGCAGGGTGGCGACGTCGTTCAGGTGGCCGCCGACCTTTTCGGCGCTGTCCACGAGATGGGTGACGTAGCCGCGCTCCAGCAGCACCCGCGCCGCCTCCGAGCCGGACGGACCGGCGCCGACCACCAGCACGGTATCGTCGGATTTCGCCTTCTCGAACTTCTCGGGGTGCCAGCTGCGGCGGTATTCCTCGCCGGCGGTGGCGTTCTGGGTGCAGATCATCGGCGGGCCGCCGATTTCCCAGCGCGAGATGCAGACGTTGCAGCCGATGCAGGTGCGGATGTCGTCAAGCCGGCCCTGCTCGATCTTCTCGGGCAGGAAGGGGTCGGCGATCGAGGGCCGCGCGCAGCTGATGATGTCCAGTTCGCCGTTGCGGATGACCTCGGCCATCTTCTCGGGATCGGTGAAGCGGCCGATGCCCAGCACGGGCTTTTTCGAGTGCATCTTGACGAAGCGCTGCCAGGGGATCGCGTGGCCCTGACGCTGGAAGCGCGACGGCGCCGCGTCCTCGCCCCATTGGGCGATGTCGCCGACGTTGATGTCCCAGACGTCGACCAGGTCGTCGGCCATCTCGATCAGCCGCACGCCGTCCACCTCGACCTCAAGCCCGCCGGGGCCGTAGAGCGTGTCGATGGCGCAGCGCGAGGCGATGGCGCAATCGTCGCCGACCGCCCTCCTGACCTTTTCCAGCGTCTCGATCCAGAAACGGGCGCGGTTCTCGACCGAGCCGCCGTAGCCGTCGGTGCGCTTGTTGAAATAGGGGCTCAGCCACTGCATCGGGCCGTAGGCGTGGCCGCCATAGACGTTGACGATGTCGAAACCCGCATCGCGGGCACGCAGCGCGGCGTCCACATAGAACTGCTGCACCTGCCGGATGTCGTCCTCGTCCATCTCCTTGCAATAGGTCAGCGTTTCGAATTCCGACGCATACTGGCTGGGGCCGCGCGGCGTCTGGCGCGATTCCATGTTCGGGGCGTGACCGCCGCCGTACCACATCTCGATGCCGGCAAGGGCGCCGTATTTGTGCACCTCGTCGCACATGGCGCGCAGGTTGCGCACGTCGCCCGCGTCCCAGATCCGGGCGGAAACCCGCATGGTGTCGTCGGATTCCGGGTGGATCGAGCAATACTCGGTATTGATCGCGCCCCAGCCGCCTTCCGCCTTCACGCCGCGGTGCGCCATCTGGAAACCGGGCCGGTCGGTGCCGGCGCCGATGCAGTGCGGGCTTTGGTGAAAGCGGTTCTTCATGGTCTTGGGACCGAGCTGGATCGGCTCGAACAGGATGTCGTATTTGGCCGGTCTGGCGTTAGTCATGGGTTCCCTCTCCCTTTCTCTTCCGCCCTCCGGGGCGGGTCGAAAACGTCAATGTCGGTTGTCGTCAGGTTGCCGTGTCTCGGCGATCAGCAGCGCGCCGCCGAGAAACTTGCGCAGGTCGTCGAAGGTGGTCGGCTTCTCGCCCGGCCAGCGGTCGCACAGCCGCGCGGGCGGCGGCTGGCTACGGGATGCCGCGTCCAGATGCATCGCGACCTCGCCCGCCAGGCGCAGCGCATGGCCGCGCAGGCTGCGGTCGTAGGCGCCCCAATGCAGGGCCTCGCTTTTTAGGTGGAACAGCGAACTGCGGCCGCGGCGGGCGATGGTCATGCTGTCGATCCAGCCCGAGACCGCGCCCCAGCGCCGCAGCGCCGCGGCATAGCGGCGGCGGGCCAGGCTTTCGCGTCCCGCCAGGCGGGCGCCAAGGCCCAGATTGGCCTGGCTGGCCGCATAGCGGGGATCGTCGCGGCGAAAGCACAGCAAGGCGACGCGCCAGCCCAGCTGCCAGTCCCGCAGCGCCGCCGCCGTATCGCCGTCGCGCAGCGCATCGAGCGCGCGTTCCTGCAGGCGTTCCCAGGCAAGGTCGCAGTCGCGCCAACCGGCGGCACGAGCCGCAGCCTGCGTCGCATCGCCGGCAAGACCGGTTTCGGCGCATTCGGAAAAAATCATCAGAAAACTGGCGCTTGCGCCCGGAAGGTCGCGGGGCTTTCCCGCCGCGGCAATGCCATCGCCGTGGATCACGAAGGCAGGCGCGTCGCCATGACTTCTGCGTCCGCCGCCCTGCGCTACCGCAGGCGGCGTATCCTCCATGTGGGTTAGCATATCTCCTCCCCGAGACAGCTGCCTGCATCATTCGACCCGTTTGAGCCGATTGTTACCAATTTCTCCCGATACTGCCTCTTCAGGCCGTTGAACGAGGGGTAACAACCAATCTGTAACACAGTCCGCCGAAAGATTTCAACAAAATGCTAAAATCCTTCTCGATTTCGCAATAATTGGTTGACTTTCGTATCCAAGTGACACAAATTGGATCGTCCTTGCCGCTTTCTCGTTACTTTCCAATGCAATACCAAAAACAACCAATCTCGCTCTATCGGTCCTATTGGTTGCCAAATTCCTCCCGTCCCTTGCCCATCCGCCCCGCCACCCAGCGAATCATCCCGGGGTCCGCCCCGCAAAAGGAGTCCGACACATGACCGAGGTTCTGGATCCGCCGTGGGAAACCGAGGGCGAGGTGCGCTATCCCGTCACCGCCAAGGCCCGCGACCTGGCCGACCGGCTCTTCGGCGAGATCGTCGCCGGCGTATACGGTTTCGGCACCCGGCTTCCGGCCGAGCGCGTCTTGTCCGACACCCACGATCTGTCGCGCAGCACCGTGCGCCAAGCCTTGGGATTGATGGAAAGTTTCGGCATCATCGAACGCAGGGTCGGCAGCGGATCGGTGGTCTGCTTCAGCCGCCGCCAGCCGGCGCCGGAAGCGGCCGCACCCCCTGCCGGCATCCTGGACCTGACCGAGATCGGCAGTTCCACCAGCCCGCTGGAACTGGGCGTGGTGCGCTCGATCGTCGAGCCCGAGATCGCGCGGCTCGCCGTCTTGAACATGACCGCGCGCGACATCGAGGCGATCAAGGCCGTGCAGGCCGAAATGGAAGAGGTCATGACCAATGGCGAGCAATTCGCGGCGCTGGAGGACGCCTTCCGGATGCGGCTGGCCTCGGGGACGCACAACCCGCTTCTCGAGGCGGTCTATGCCATGGTTAACCAGGTCCGGCGCGACGCCAGCTGGTCGGTGCAGCGGCGGTGGCGGCTGTCACCGGCCAGGATCCGGGAATACAAGCTGCAATACCGCTCGCTCTGCGAGGCGATCGAAAGCCGCGACATCGAGAAGGCGGTGGAGTTCGTCCGGCTGATGCTGGCGGACGCGCATCAGGACCTGATGCCGGGCGGCTGATCCCGGTCCAGCGCGGCGGCGGTCAGGCGCTGGTCCCACATCTGGCCGCAGGCCCGCATGTGCCGCAGCAGCAGCGGGCCGTGCTTTTCCCACCAGGCCAGGACCGAGCGCAGCTCGACGATGCGCGCCACGCCGTCGGTGATCCGCACCACCGGCCAGGATCCGACCAGCGCATTGTCGACGCCGAACAGCTCGCGCCCCCACCAGCGCGCCTCGCCGAAGACGTTGCGGCTGCCTCCGCCCATGCGCATGGCGGACAGCACCACCGCCGGCTCGACCGTCTGGATCTGTTCGACCGCCTTGCGCCACATTTCCAGGATGGCGCAATATTCCCAGGACACCGCGCTCCAATGCCCCGGATAGCGTCGGTTGAACTCGGCGTAGAAATCGTGCGGGCGGGGGAAGCCGATGTCCAGCCGGTCCAGCGCCGGATCGTCGAATTCCGGGAAGTGAAAGATGAAGCCTTCCATGAACTCGCGGCTGGTCCGCGCGACCAGCGCGGGATAGTTGTCGCAGGTGCAGGACAGGATCTGACCGCGGAACCCGCGGCGATAGGCGGTTTCCGTCAGCGCGTGGACGAAGGGTTCATAGGCGGTATCCCAGCACAGGATGTCGGGATTGGCGCTGAGCATGGCGTCGGCGACGGCGACCGGGTCCTCGGGGGCGCCGGTATAGAGCACCTCCTTGACGACGGCGATCCCGGCCGCCTCGAACGCGGCCCGGTAGGTGGCGAGCGAGGGCAGGCCAAGCGCGTCCTTCTGGGCGCAGAGCGCCACGGTGCGCAGCTCGGGCCGGTTCTCGGCCAGCCAGTCCACGCCGGTCACCACATAGATCGGATGCACCTCGCAGGGGGCGATCAGGTAGGGGATGTCGGGCGACAGGTCGCTGGGCAGCAGCGTCGTCGCCAGCATGCGCGAGCGGGTCAGGAAATCCGCGATCACCGGCACGGTATCGCCGCCCAGCATCAGGATGATCTTGACCCCGGCATCCAGGACGAGCTGCTTGGCGCCCAGGATCGCGCGGGCGGGATCGTATTGATCGTCGTAGGCGACGATCTCGACCAGCCGCCGCTGCCCGCCGATGCGTATGCCGCCGTCGGCATTGACCCGGTCGGCCCAGATCTGGCAGCCCTCGTAGCCCGGCATGCCCCAGGAGGCCGCGGCGCCGGTCAGCGGCGCCAGCACCCCGATCCGCACCGGCTCCCTTGCGCGCATGTCATGCCTGGGCATGCTGGCCGCCATCTCGAGTTCGGCGCCGAAACGATAGATGCTCATGCAGGCGATTTCTCTGGACGTTGACCGGGGGTGCGCGGCAGTGCTGTGGCGAAAAAGCTGCAGCACTGCAGGAACGAGGTTTTCTACGGTAGCTTCGGGACCAGCACAAGATGCCTGCAGGCGGTCGGGGCAAAGGTCTGCAAGGCCGCCCGAGCCAATGGGTCTGACTGCCGGCAGGCTGCGGAAAGGCGCTGCGGCGGCGCGACCCCGCGCCAGACCCATAGGCAGCAGAAGGGCCGCCCCCTTGCGGCGGCGGCCCTCAGGTCGGCGGTCGTGCCGCCGTTATCCGGTGTGGCTGGCGGCGGCCCCATCGGAGCCGCCGCCGGCTTGGGTATCGGGGCCGCCTGCGGAGCGCGGCCCCGGCGGGGCTTATGCGGACGGCAGGGGAAAACCCGTGATCCGCTTCGGCCGGGGCGGGGCGTAGGTGCGCACCTTCGAGGTTTTAAGCCCCATGCGCACCAATGCTTCGGCGATGGTGACCGCCGAGGCCACCCCGTCGACCACCGGCACGCCGGTCCGCTCGCGCACCTTGGCCTCCAGCTCGGCCATGCCGCCGCAGCCGAGGCAGATCACCTCGGCATGGTCCTGCTCGACGGCGGCGGCGGCCTGTTCGACGATGGCTTCGACCGCGCGCTCGGGCTGGGTTTCAAGCTCCAGCACCGCCATGCCGCTGGCCCGGACCGAGGCGCAGCGGGCATCGAGCCCGGCGAGCTTCAGCCGGTCCTCGATCATCGGCACCGCCCGGTCGAGGGTGGTCACGACCGAATATTTGTGCCCCAGGAACATCGCGGTCGAGGCGGCCGCCTCGGTGATGTCCACCACGGGCACCTCCAGCAGCTCCTGCAACCCTTCGCGGCCATGTTCGCCGTAGCCGGCCTGTATCACGGCATCGAAGGGCTGGTCGTAGCGCATCACCGCATCCATGACGCCGACGGCGGCAAGGTAGCTTTCGAAGTTGCCCTCGACCGATTCCGCGCCGAAGCGCGGGGTCAGGGCAACGATCTCGGTTCCCGGCGCGGCGACCTTCTGCGCCTGAAGGCCGATGCCGTGGGTCATCGTTTCGGTGGTGTTCACGTTCACAACGAGGATACGCATGTGTTCTCCGTCTCGGGATCAGTGATGGATGGCCACGGCGATGGATTCGCCGTCCCGGTCGGCATAGCGCAGGCCCTTGGGTGCGATCAGCCAGTAGAACAGCGCCCCGAGCCCGGCGGCGATGAACCACGAGAACTGCGACAGCGAATGCAGCGCCGGCAGGAAGGCGAACATCAGCGAGATCGCGGCCGAGGGCACCAGCGCCTTGATCGCCGCCGGGTTGATGCCGTTCACATAGTGATAGGGACCGGCCGTATCGTCGCTGTAGAGCGCCGGCACGTCCACCTGCTGTTTGCGGATCAGCCAGTAGTCGGCCATCACGATCCCGAACAGCGGCCCCAGGAAGGCGCCGAGGCCGCCCAGGAAATAGACGATCACCACCGGCGAATTGTAGAGGTTCCAGGGCAGGATCACGAAGCCGATGACGGCGCTGACCACGGCGGCGCGGCGGAAGTTCAGCTGCCGCGGCATCAGGTTCGCCAGCGCGAAGGCCGGGGCCACGAAATTCGCCATCAGGTTCACGGCGATGGTCAGGATCAGCAGCGACAGGCTGGCCAGGACCAGCAGCGGCGTGTTCGGGATCTTCTGCACCACGTCGGTCGGGCTCTGGATCAGCGTGCCGTCGATCACCAGCTGGCCGCCGGTCAGGATCACCACGATCATCCCGAAGATCAGCATGTTGATCGGGATGCCCCAGAAATTGCCCATGACCACCGCCTTGCGCGAGACCGCGCCCCGGGTGAAGTCGCAGAAGTTCAGCACGAACGTGCCGTAGATCGCCACCCAGAGCGAGGCCCCGCCCAGGATCTGCGCCCACATCGCACCGCCGGTCAGCGCGTTCGGCGGCGACCAGCGCAGCGTCCCGCCGGCGCTGTAAAGCACCCAGCCCGCCAGCGCCACGAAGGTGATCAGGATCACCGGGCCGGCGAAGGCTTCGTATTTGCGGATGCTCTCCATGCCGTAGCAGGCGATGACCACCTGGACGACCCAGAGGATGCTGAAGCTGATCCAGCCCAGCACCGAAAGGCCCAGCAGCATCTGCTGCGACAGCGAGGCGAGGCTGGGCATCAGCGCGATCAGCAGCACGTCCAGCACCATCGAGGCCAGGTAGGTCTGGATGCCGAACCAGACGATGGCGACGCCGCCCCGGATCAGCGCCGGGATCTGCGCGCCGCGGGTGCCGAAGCTGATGCGGCTCATCACCGGGAAGGGCACGCCGGTCTTGATGCCCATGTAGCCCGACAGGTTCAGCAGGACGAACAGGAACAGCGCGCCGAACAGCAGCGCGGCCAGGATCTGCCATCCGCCCAGCCCGAGCGCGAAAAGTCCGATGGCGAAGGAGTAGTTGCCCAGGCTGTGCACGTCATTGGCCCAGAGGGCGAAGATGTTGTAGGCGCTCCAGGTGCGGCCTTCCTGCTTGGTGGGGGCAAGGTCGCGGTTGTAGAGGCCGGGCGAGACGCCCGGCGGGATGGCCTCGTGCAGGGCGACGCCGTGCAGGTGGTCCTGGCCGGTTTCGGCGGTGTTCAGGTTCATTGCCCGCTCCTCCCGCTGCACGGCCGGGGCGGATGATCCTCAGGAATGGTGACATGTTTTGCGGGCTGAGGCTTGCGCGAAAGCCTTGCCCAGGGGCGCGTCGCGATGCGACGGCCCCGAACCGTAGTGGATGCCATGGTTACCTCCCGTTTCCTCTGGCAGCCGGCCCTTCCCCGGCACGGCAGGTCCGCAATGCTGGACTTGCATGTAAAATGTTAGATGATATTCTTTATATGCGTCTATATAGCATATCGAATAGCACCTTATATGTAATTTTAAAAATCAGCCGGTGTTGCCGCATGACACAGTGAAAAGCCGCAAGGGGAGAGAAGGTCGATGGCAGGGGAAGACATGCTGAATACGCGCGCGCAGACTGCGCTGGTCGGGGCGCTGCGCCGGGGCGAGCTGCGGGCGGGGCAGTTCGTGTCGATGCCCCAGCTGGTCGATGTGCTGGGCCTGCCGCTGGCGGCGGTGCGCGAGGCGACGCGGCATGCCAGCGCCTCGGGCTGGCTGGAGATCATCCCCAAGCGCGGGGTGCAGATCATGGATGCGCGGCCCGAGCTGATCCGCGACAGCCTGGACCTGCGCATGGTGCTGGACCAGGAGGGCGCGCGCCGCCGCATCCAGGACCAGACCGCGCTTGCCGATCTGGACGCGCTGCGCCGGTCGCACGAGCAGATGCTCGAGGCGGCGGGCGGTCCCGCGTCGGCCGAGCTGTCGCCGCGGGCCATCGCCGTCGATCTGTCGCTGCACGATTTCCTGGCCGGGGGCCTGGACAACCCGCTGCTGCGCGCCAGCTACGACGCCAACCGCATCCGCATCGCCATCATCCAGCGCGTCCGGCCCTTCGTGCAGGAACGCATCCTGTCGGCGATGCAGGAACATCTGGCGATCATCGACGCGGTGCAGGCAGGCGATGCCGCCGCCGCGGTGGAAGCCATCGCCCATCATTGTCGCCGCACCCAGCATTGGTGGGGCGTGCCGACAACCTTCCCGCCGCGGGACCATTCCCCGGCCTGAGGCGTCCGGCCCGGGTCGTGACCGGGCATCGCGCGATTGACACAAGCCGCAAACAGTTGCAGTGCCGCTCGCAAGCGGGGGACCGCGACGTGGGGCGGAACGTGGGAGCGACAGGCATGGCCTGGGATTTTCAGAGCCTTTTCCAGCGGCACGCGCCGGGCATCGCCCGTTCGCTGCGCCGGCGCGGGCTGGATGCCGAGGCCGCGGCGGATCTGACCCAGGACGCCTTCGCAAGGGTCATCGCCCACGGGCCGGCCCAGGACGTTTCCGACTGCCTGTCGCGGGCCTATCTTTACCGGGTGGCGCGCAATCTGGGCATCAATCACGCGAAGCGGCAGGCCCTGGTGCTTTCGCTGCCGCTGGAACGGCCCGAGGCGCAGCGCGCGCTGGCCTGCGCGCCGGACGGCGAGGCGATCCTCGCCTCGCGGGAACAGCTGCGGCTGGTGGCGGAGGTTCTGGCCGGCCTGCCGGAACGGCAGCGGCGGGCGTTCCTGCTGCATCGGATCGAGGGGCTGCCCATCGCCCGCATCGCCGACCAGATCGGGCTGTCTCCGACCCGGACCTGGGAGCTGGTCCGCGACAGCTATCGCCGGATCGTGCTGCGGGCCGGAGGGCTTTGAAATGCGCCCCGGACCCGAAGATCGGCCGGAACCGGACCATCGCGCGTCCCGCCTGCTGGATGAAGCCATCGATCTGGTGATCCGGCGGCAGAACGCGCCGGAAAGCGCCGCGACGCTGCAGGCGATCGCCGCCTGGCGGGGCCGCAGCGCCGATCACGACCGCATCTGGCGGCGGGTGACCGAGGCGCATGGGCTAAGCGGCAGCGCCCTGGGCGGATCGGCGAAACCTGCGCTGACGCGGCGCAACCTGCTGCTGGCGGGGGCGGTCGGCCTGGGGGCCGGGGCTCTGGGGACCTGGGGCCTGCCCGCCATGCGGTTGCGGCTGCAGGCGGACCAGTTGACCGCCACCGCGGAATTGCTGCCGATGGCCTGGGGGGACGGCACGCGGATCACGCTGGGTCCGGCCAGCGCCATGGCGACGGCGCAACAACAGGGCGGGACGCGCTCCATCCGCCTGTTGCAGGGCATGGCCTGGTTCGACGTCGCGCCCGATCCGGCGCGTCCCCTGGTCCTGCGGTTGAACGACGGCGTCGAAATGCGGACGGCCGGCGGCGCCTTCGAGGTGTCGCAGGATGCGGGCGTGGTCAATCTTGCCGTGGCGCGCGACTCGGTCGAGCTGATCGCCCCGTCCCGCGCCAGCATCGCGGCCGGGCAGTGGATCCGCCTTGATGCCGAAAACGGCCGGCACGAGACGGGCAGCCGCGACGGTGCCCTGGCCGGTGCCTGGCGCACCGGCACCGTCGTGGCCGAGGCCGAGCCGCTGCAAACCCTGGTCGCGCGCATCGCGCGCTGGCTGCCCGGCCGTGTGGTGGTCGCGGATGCCGCCATCGGCCGCGCGCGGATCAGCGGGCTCTTCGACATCTCGGATCCCGAACGCGCGCTGGATACCGCCGTCCGGCCGACCGGCGGGCGGTTGCGCCGGGTCTCGGGCTTGCTGACGGTTATCTCCAGCGTCTGAACTTTTTTCCGCCGCCGACCGAATGAATCGTCCGCCCGATTGTATCAGTCATAGGGTCGGGCAATACCCAATGCGCTCTGGCGAGCGAAGGCACGGCACACCCTCCAGTCCAGTTTGACCGAAGGAGAGGCTCGCCATGGCCCAAAGTTCAGTGTGTTCAATGTCATATCCGGCTGCGATCCGGCCGGCGCGGCTGCTGGGAGCCTTACTGCTTTCCACGCTGGTGCTGGCAGGCGGCACCATCGCCGCCAGCCGCCCCGCGGCGGCGCAGGAAAGCGTGCAGGGCGTGGCCTTCTCGATTCCCGCCGGGCCGCTGGGCCAGGCGCTGCTGGTCTGGGGGCGTCAGGCCGGGGTGCAGATTTCCTATCTGGACGCCGTCACCTCGGGCAAGACCACGACCGGCCTGTCGGGCAACCTGCGCCCGGAGCAGGCGCTGGCGCGGCTGCTGTCGGGCTCGGGCCTGCGCTACAGCTTTTCCGATCCGCGCAGCGTGGTGATCTCCGGCCGTTCCACGGCGGGCGCGACGGCACCGGACGGGTCGGTCGTGCTGGATGCGATCACGCTGAACGCTTCCGGGGCGACGACGGAAGGCAGCGGCTCTTATACGACCGGCGAGGCCGGCATCGCCCGCGGCGCGGACAGCCTGAAAGAGGTGCCGCAATCCGTCACCGTCGTCACCCGCCAGGCGCTGGACGACCAGAACCTGACCACGATCGAACAGGCGATGGCCAAGACCCCCGGCATCGTCGCCAACCGCGAGGCGACCAGCGCGCCGAACTTCTATGCCCGCGGCTTCAAGATCAACAACTACCAGATCGACGGTATGGGCACGGCCTATGAATCCTCGTTCCGGCCGGATTTCGACCTGGCGATCTATGACCGCATCGAGGTGCTGCGCGGCGCCGAGGGGCTGTTTTCCGGCGCCGGCGAGCCCGGCGGCAGCGTGAACCTGGCCCGCAAGCGCCCGACGGAGCGGTTCCAGTCCAGCCTCGCCCTGTCCTATGGCAGCTGGAACAACCGCCGCATCGAGACCGACATCAGCGGCCCGCTGACCCGCGACGGGTCGCTGCGCGGCCGGGTGGTCGGCGCCTGGCAGGACCGCGACTTCTTCTATGCGCCAGCCGATCAGAAGAAGCGGGTACTTTACGGCGTGCTGGAATACGACCTGACGCCCGACACCACGATCAGCGCCGGCATCAGCCAGCAGCGGCAAAAGGGCAATACCTGGTTCCTGGGCCTGCCGACCTGGAGCGATTTCCAGCTGCTGGACATCGACCGCGGCCGGGCGCTGAACACCGACTGGTCCTATGCCGACCGCAAGATCACCGATGTCTTCGCCGGCGTCGAGCACCGCTTCGGGGCGGATTGGGTATTGAAATTCTCGGCCATGCGGCAGAAGTTCGATTCCGACACGCTGCGGATCAACCCGACCGGCCCCATCGACCGCGAGACCGGCACATTCGCCGATGTCTTTTCGCGCTACGAAGAGACCGGCAACCACTCCAAGGCGGCCGACCTGAACCTGCAGGGCCGGTTCCGCGCCTGGGGACGCGAGCACAGGCTGCTGGTCGGCGCCGACTGGCGCGACAGCGACGCGCATCAGAACATGTATTCGCTGAGCGAGGTCTTTGCCCCGGGCACCATCGGGCTGGACAATTTCGACCAGCTGAACGGCGTCCGTCCCGAGGTGTTGTATCCCTGGTTCACCTTCCCGGCCTATGGCGCCACGCAGAAGGGGCTTTACGGTCGGCTGCAGCTGGAGGCGACGGACCGGCTGCACATCATCGTCGGCGGCCGCTACGGCAACTACGAATACAGCTCGCTCAACGACTATTACGACAGCGAGACGGGGGCGCTGCTGTCCTCGACCAAGACCGGGTTCAAGGATACCGGCATCTTCACCCCCTATGCCGCGGCGATCTATGACGTCACCCCGGATTGGAGCGTCTATGCCAGCCTGACCGAGATCTACAAGCCGCAGGCGAATTACCTGTCGGGCCCGCCGGATCGGGCCAGGCCGCTGGACCCGATCACCGGCCGCAACTACGAGCTGGGCGCCAAGGGCAGCCTGATGGGCGGCGCGCTGAACGCCTCCGCCGCGCTCTATCGCATCGAGCGCAAGGGCGAGGCGGCGCTGGACCCGGCCTATCCCGAAAGCAGCGACGGCACCGGCCTGTCCTGCTGCTATGTCGCGCAGGGCCGCATCGTCAGCGAGGGCCTGGACCTGGAACTGTCGGGCGAGATCGCGCCGGACTGGCAGCTGTTCGCCGGCTATACCTGGAACCACAACAAGAACACCCGCGACGATATGGTGTTCAGCGCCCTGACGCTGCGCCACATGCTGAAGCTGTGGACGGATTACACCCTGCCGGGCGATTGGTCGAAATGGACCCTGGGCGGCGGCGTGACGGTGAAAAGCGCGCAGGCCACCGCCGGCACGGCGCGGATCGCGGGCGTGACCCAGGCTTACCGCATCGAACAGGGCGGCTATGCGGTCTGGGATGCGCATGTCGGCTATCGGATCGACGACCGCTGGCAGATGGCCCTGAACGTGAACAACATTTTCGACAAGCGCTATTACTCGGCGCTGGGGACGCCCACCGGCGGCAACTGGTATGGCGAGCCTCGGAGCGCCACGCTGACCTTGCGCGGGCGGTTCTGACCCTCGGGAGGCGGGCCGCGGGGGATGAGTGCACGCCCATTCCCCGCACCCAGCACCTTTGCAAGGCGTGGGCCGCCTGGAAAGCGTCCCCGCAAAAGCCAGAAGCAAGGGAACACGCGGCGGTCCGCGGCCCGGTGTCGCCCGGTTTGTCCCAGCCGTTCCGGTCGGCGGCGGGTGATTCGCGCAAGCTCGGTCCATGCGGCAAACGGTCGCGTTCCGCGGCCGCGATTGGCCAGGACGCCGGGACAGACCGCCTGCGTGCGGAACGGCGCTTCCGCATTGCGGCATGGGCGATCCGGCAGAATTTTCCGTGTTTCCCTGGATCCCGACCGCCCTGTTTCTGCGGTTGCAGCGCCTCCAAAAAAACATTTGGAGATACGGCGGGTCCTCGCGTAGTATCAAGGCGCGTTCAACAAAGAATGCGGAACATCGGCTGGCTGCCTCGCGCATCGGTCGATGGCAAATCTCCCTCACAATGAAATGCAATCGTTCACACGGCGTAATCACGCTTTGTGGCTCACTTTGCCTCACGCAAAATCGAAAGGAATTGCATAATGAGCATGGACGGAGCGGGCATTGGCTCGGCGCCGAAGCGAGCGCGCACGCGTTTGGCCATCGATGTCGGCGGAACATTCACGGATGTTTTCGTTCTGGATTCGGACGGCAATCAGACCGTTGCGAAAGTTCCCAGCACCTCGAATCCCATCGATGCCATCATGAATGGCGCCGAGGCGGCCAATATAGATTGGCACGACGTGGAATTGTTCACCCACGGCACGACGGTCGCCACCAATGCGCTGATCACGCGCAATTTCAAGCCGGCGGCGATGGTGACCACCAAGGGCTTCCGCGACGTTCTGGAAATCGGCCGCGGCACCCGCGAGGATCCCTGGGACGCCTATAAGGAAGGCACGCCCCCCTATGTCCGCCGTCGCGACCGCTTCGTCGTTGGCGAACGCATCAACTATCGCGGCGAAATCATTGAACCGCTGGACGAAGATCAGGCCCGCGAAGTGGCCCGCATCCTGAAGAAGCGCAATGTGACGGCGGTGGCTGTCTGCTTTATCAACGCCTATGTCAACGGCGTGCATGAACAGCGCATGGCCGAAATCCTGGCCGAGGAATTGGGGCCGGATATCGCCATCACCACCTCGCATGAAACCCACCCGGAAATCTTCGAGGACGACCGTTTTTCGACCACGGTCGCGAATACGATCCTCGCGCCGATCATCCGTCCCTATGCCCGCGATATCGACCGCAGGACGACCGAGGCCGGTTATGAGGCCGATGTTCTGCTGCTGCATTCCGGCGGCGGCGTGATGACGCCGGCGACGGCCGAGAAATATGCCGCACGCCTGGCGGCATCGGGGATCGCGGCCGGCGCCATCGCCAGCAAGTATTTCGCCGAATTGTGCGGATACAGCAATGCCATCGGCCTGGATATGGGCGGAACCTCGGCCGATATTTCGCTGGCCGAGAATGGCCATCTGCGCACGACCGACAAATGGGAGGTGGATTGGGGCCATCCGATCTGTTTCCCCTCGATCGAGGTTCTGACCATCGGCGCGGGCGGCGGCTCGATTTCCTGGCTGGACAAGGCGGGGTCGCTGCGCAACGGGCCGCAATCGGCCGGATCGGTGCCGGGGCCGGCCTGCTACAAGGCGGGCGGGACCGAGCCGACCAATACCGATGCGAACATCATCCTGGGCCGGGTCGGAACCACGCTCGCCGGCGGCAAGAAGTCTCTGGACCGCGATGCGGCGCTGACGGCGATGCACAAGATCGCCGATCCGCTGGGCCTCGATCTGGTCGAGGCGTCACTCGCCACGCTGCGCGTCGCCAATGCCAATATGGCCGATGCGGTGCGCCTGATCTCGATCGCCCGCGGCCACGACCCGCGCGACTTCGCGCTGGTGGCCTTCGGCGGCGCCGGACCCCTGCATGGCGTGGACATCGCGCGGGAGCTGAACATTCCCGTGGTGATCGTGCCGCCGAACCCCGGCGTGACCTCGGCGGTCGGCTGCATGCTGGTCGATGTCCAGCATGACGTGACGCAGATGTTCTTCCAGGACGCGGCCTCGGCCGATCCGGCCGACATCGAGACCGCGTTCAAGGGGCTGGAGCAGGAAGGGCGCAATCGCCTGGAACGCGACGGCGTCGCCGCCAAGGACATGACCTTCCAGCGCTTCGTCGACATGCGCTATCGCGGCCAGTGGCGTTCGCTGGCGGTGCCGGTCCCGGGGCAGGTCAAGTCGATGGACGAGGCGCTGGCCATCTTCCACGACGAATACGAAAAGGCCCACAACTTCCGCCGCGAGGACTTCCCGGTCGAGATCTATCGCCTGACGGTGCGCGCCATCGGCGTCACGCCCAAGCCCTCCTTCCCCAAGGTCGAGGTCGACCGGAACGGCAAGGCGGTTCCGAAGGGCACCCGCGAGGTCTGGTTCCACGGCCAGTCCGCGCCGATGACCACCAACCTCTACGACCGCGAGAACCTGCCGGCCGGGGTCACGATCAACGGGCCCGCGATCATCGACCAGCTCGATTCGACCACCGTCATCCCGCCCGGGGACGTGGCCTATATCGACGAATGGCTGAACATCCAGATCAAGCTTGGCGCGGCATGAGCGGCGCCACAACAGGAACAGGAGGACGAACGGCATGAACAAGATGACCAAATTCACCGGACTGTCTGACAAGGGCATCCAGCATCCCCCGCCCCCCGAAATGCGCATGACCGAGTTCAAGTCGGAACTCGACCCGATCACCTTCGAGGTGCTGCGCAACGCCTTCGTCAACATCGTCGACCAGATGGCCGAGCAGTTGCTGAGGACCTGCTATTCCTTCGTGATCTACTGCCGCGACTTCTCGTCGGGGCTCAGCGATCCGCAGGGCAACCTGGTGATGCAGGGCACCGGCGACATCGCAGCCCATGTCGGCACGCTGCACTATACCTGCAAGGCGGTGATCGAGGAGTTCGGCGACGACATCAACCCGGGCGACGTCTTCATCATCAACGACCCGTTCCGGGGCGGCAGCCACTTCAACGACACCCGCATCCTGCGGCCGATGTTCTACAAGGGCGAGCTGATCGGCTATTCCCAGGCGAACGGCCATTGGGCGGACATGGGCGGCGCCACGCCCGGCTCGTTCAACATCACCGCGCTCGACCACATGGGCGAGGGGCTGCGCATCACCCCGGTGCGGGTCTGGAGCAAGGGCGTCTGGCTGGACGACGTGGCCAAGATGATCGCCGCCAACACCCGCAACCCCGGCGACGTCATCGGCGACATGCAGGCCCAGGCCGAGGCGACCGCCGTCGCCGAGCGCGAGATCCAGCGGCTTTGCGACAAATACGGTGTCGAGACCATCAAGACCGCCTTCAAGGAGGTCCAGGACTGGGTCGAGGTGCTGATGCGCAACCGCCTGGCCGAGCTGCCCGACGGCACCTGGTATGCCGAGGACTACATCGACCAGGACCCGAAGCTGGAAGAGGGCCTGATCCCGATCAAGATCAAGTTCACCATCGACGGCAACCATGCGCATTACGACCTGTCGGGCTCGCATCCCCAGATCTCGACCTTCCTGAACGCCGCCTATGGCGGGTCGTTCGCCGGGATCGTCGCGGGGACGAAATACCAGTTCCCCGACCTGCCGCTGAACTCGGGCCTCTACCGGGCGGTGACCGTCAACGTCGGCGAGCCGGGAACGGTGGTGAACGCGGAATGGCCCAGTCCCTGCGCCGGCTTCTGTTCGGGTCCGTTCGAGAAGCTGATGAACTCGGTCTTCGGGCTTTGGGCGAATATCCTGCCCGAGCGGACGATGGGCTGCGCCTTCAACCTGGAATACCTGCTGGTCGGCGGCCGCGACACCCGCATCCAGGGACGGCCCTACTTCATGTGGTATGACTGGATGGCCGGCGGCTGGGGCGGGCGCAACGGCCGCGACGGCTTCAACGCCACCGCCCCGGTCTTTGGCGCGCAATACGGCGTCCAGCCGTTGGAGGGCCAGGAACGGCTCGCCCCGGTGCTGACCAAGTGCCACGACTTCGTGCAGGACTCGGCGGGTCCGGGCGAGGCACGCGGCGGGCTTGGTGCGGTCAAGGGCGGCGCCGTCTTCGAGGGCGAGCGCATCGTGGTGTCTTACTGCTGCGACCGCGAGCGTTCCGTCACCTGGGGCATGTGGGGCGGGCTGCCCTCGATCCCGCACGGGGTCTGGCTGAACAAGGGGACCGACCGCGAGCGCTATCTCGGCTCGATCTTCTCGAATCTGCCCATCGAGCTTGACGACGTGTTCACCCGGCCCTCGGCCGGCGGTGGCGGGGTCGGCGATCCGCTGATGCGCGATCCGCAACTGGTCTGCGAGGACGTGGCCGACGAATATGTCAGCGTCGAGCGCGCGCGCATCGACTATGGCGTCGTGATCCGGGTTATCGACAGCGATCTTGCCCAATACGAGGTCGATGAAGAGGCGACCGAGCAGGAGCGCAAGCGCATCGCCGAGGAACGCCTGGGCTGGCTCGACGAGGACCCCGAGTCGGTCGCCGTGCGCTATCGTTCGGGCGAGTTCACCGACATGGACTGCATCCGGCAATATGGCGTGATCCTGGACTGGGGCAGCGGCAAGCTGCTCGACAACACCACGCGCCAGTTCCGCGCGATGATGAAGCGGCGGGTCGTGCCCTACTGGGGCAAGACGCTCGCGGTGCTGAGCAAGGAGGCCTCGGACCGGGCGCGCGCCGCCTGAGTCCAGGGCGGGGCGCTCTGCCCCATGAACGGCCGGGGCGGCGAGACCAGCCGCCGCCCCTCCTCTGGCCCGACCGGCCAAACTCCACGGAATTCACACGGATGTCGGACTACAAGACTGCCCGGAGCAGATCTGACTCCCTCCCGATCAGATGACTTCCCGAACTGACCTTCCGGCGTGAAAGCACGGCCAGGGTCGACGCTGTTCAAGGCAGATCACCAGCCGGGTGCCCGTTGCGGTCGAAAAGACCGCCGTCCCCCCGCAAGCCTGATGCCACCGATATCCGATTTCTAAGGCAGTTCAACTTGAGGAGTCGGAAGTCATGACCACCGCCAGAACCATTCCAGCCCCGGAAATCATCTATCACGACGAGCCAGAAGTCTTGCGACAGGCCGCGGCGGAAGATTTCTCGTTGCATATCGTGCCGCCCACCTGGCGAAGCTCCCGGTTTTCGCTTTCCATGGCCTGGTTCGGCCTGATGAGCGCCATGTTCTGGGTCGTCGTCGGCAGCACCGTCGCCCTGACCGTCGGCACGATCAACACCCTGATCGGCATCGCGCTTTCGACGGTCGTCTACGGGATCCTGTGCAATATCGCGGCGCGTTTCGCCGCACGCAGCGGCACCAGCGTGGCGCTGTTTTCGCGTGCGGTCTTCGGGCAGGTCGGCGCCACCTTCGCCGCCCTGCTGTTCGGCGTGACGATCACCTATTACGCCATCGCCGAAGGCTCGATCGTGGCCATCGCGCTGCAGGATTATTTCGGCGGGCCGATGAGCCTGTGGTATTTCATCGTCTGCCTCTACAGCGCGCCCCTGGTGATGCGGGGCGTGCGGACCTGGCTGGACCGGATCAACGGCATCCTGCTGCCGCTCTACGTCTTCGGCCTGATGGCCTGCGTGATCTGGGCGATCTCGAAACACGGCTATTCCGGCGCCTGGCTGACGCAGCTTCCGCCCGGCCATGCCGATCTTGGCGTGCCCGGCTGGTGGTTCGCCTTCACCGTCTACATGGGCGTCTGGGTCGTGGTGATGATGACCTGGGACGTCGCCCGTTTCGGCCGCAAGGAGGATTCGCGTTACAACGGCAACTTCACCTTCGGCATTCCCTTCTATGTCGTGACCCTGTTGATCAACGGCGCCGTGGGGATGTTCATCGCCCATACCATCCCGATCGAGGGGCAGT
This sequence comes from Paracoccus aminovorans, assembly GCF_900005615.1. Taxonomy (NCBI): domain Bacteria; kingdom Pseudomonadati; phylum Pseudomonadota; class Alphaproteobacteria; order Rhodobacterales; family Paracoccaceae; genus Paracoccus; species Paracoccus aminovorans. Next base: position 243,907 of record NZ_LN832562.1, read on the forward strand.
TGTCCGAGACCTCGGCCATCATCGGCATCGTGGCGCTGATGGGACCGTTCGGCGTGCTGCTGGTCTGGGCCAGCCAGACCCGGATCAACACGATCAACTTCTACCTGTCCTCGACCAACATGCAGAACTTCTTCGCCCGCGCGTTCAAGATCTCATGGCCGCGCACGGTCTGGGTGGTGATCATGACGGTGGTCATCTTCCTGATCATGCTCACCAATGTCTTCGGCTATCTGCTGCTGACGCTGCAGTTCCAGGGCGTCATCATCGTGGCCTGGGTGGGCGTCGCCATGACCCATATCGGCTGGTGCTACCTGCGCGGCATCCGCGCCGACATGCTGGAATTCCGGCCCGGCCGGGTGCCGCTGGTCAATCCGGGCGGCCTGGGCGCCTGGATCATCGCCTCGGCGGTGGGCTGTTTCCTGATGGTCTTCGGCGGCAGCTTCGGCGGCATCTGGGCGCCTCCGATCACCCTTGCCATCGCGGTGGTCATCTATGCCGCCGCTCTGGGGGTGGCCCGCCGGAACTGGTATGTCGAGGATCGCCCTTTCGATCCCCGCAAGGAGGTCGACGATCCCTGGGCGGCAAGAATCCGGTGCCATCACTGCAACCAGGCCTATATCGCGCATGAGATGGACCGCGATCCCTCTTCGGATCACGCGCCGATTTGCCTTGCCTGCGCCTCGGACCGCAGCGAGTTCCTGATCGCCGCCAGGGCCGAGGCGCGAGCCTATGGCGGCACCGCCGGACAGATCGATCTGGCGACCCCCTGAGGGCCAAACATCTTGCTTGGGCTGCGCGCTTGCCGTGCAGCCCATTTCATGTCGATATTACCTCTCGTCCTCTTGAATCAGGTTTTCGTCATCCTCGCGCCAATCCATGCCGGACAGGATCTGGCTGGAAACGACATCGACCGTCGTCCGCCTTTTCATCGCAAGGTGCCGCAATAGGCGATAGGCTTCCTTCTCGGAATGGCTATCGGTCAGCATGACCGCAAGTTTCGCCCGCTCGACCGTGCGGCAGGATTCGAGCTTGGCCTGCAAACGGGCCAGATTCATCCGCAGCCGCAACACACGTCGGTGGTTGTTGACCGCTGCGAGCAGATTGGTGAGAATCCCGAACGGCCGGATCGGCAGGCCGATCACCGCGTTGACCCGCATATGCAGCAGGCGGTCGATCGACAGCGGGCTTTCGTAATCGATGACGGCGATCAGCACGGCAGAAGGATCCTCGGCCTGCCAATGAAACGTCAGCTTGCTTTCGATTACTCGATCGACCATGACGAAAACGATATCGATATCTTCGGCATAAGCAGGCGGCGGCGGCCAGGATTCCTGGACCTGGCAACCGATCCGTTCAAGATGGGACCGCAAGGCCAGACCGTCGTTGTTCATCGGCTGAACAAGCAGAACCTTCAGGGTCCGTAGATCCTTGATCAGGAAGGGCTGTCCTTTTTCGCTGGCAAAGGGCTCGCTTCGTCCAGGTCGCATTTCAGATCCTTTTGCGAAAAGGTTCACCGCCTCGGGCTGCTTCGATTCGACCGCGATTCCCGAAACGTCGTCATTATCTCCGGGCTCGCAAATCGTCTGGCCAATCGAAATCGGGCGGGTTCGCCTCTGGCGGAAGCGCGCTGTCCGAAAGCAGGGAATAGGTGGTCCGATAGGGATCCGGTCGAACGGCATGGCGGGTTTCGGCGACGATATCGAATTGACCGTCCTTGCGCGCGATTCCGATCTTGGGCCAGACGTGGCAATGCGCATTCAACGGATCGATGGTGATCCGCCCTTGCGGCGCATCGAAGGATGCACCCAGGACCTCCGACCGGATCGAGTTGATATTGTCCGGATCGCAGCTGCGCATCGCCTGCGCCACCACATGGGCCTGGGTATAGGCGGCGTCCCAGCACATGTTGGCATCCGGCGGCTCGCCGCGCATCGCCGTATAGCGCTGCAGACAGGCCTTGTTGGCGGCATTCGGCTGGGAGGCGAAATAGGTGGCGGCGGTGATGTGCCCGGCGGTCGCACCGGCACCGATTTCCCTTATGTCCGTTTCGCTGGTCGTCAGGCTTGCGACCGCGATATGCCCGCCGTCCAGGCCGTTTTCGGCAAGAGCATTATAGAATTGCAAATTTGAATGCCCGACGAAGTTGTTGAAGATGATGTCGGGGCTGCATCTTTTTATATCCGCCATCAGGGCATCGAATTCCTTCGATGTCGCATCATCTCCCAGATAGCACTGACCCAGGATCTCGCCGCCGCCCGAGGCGATCAGATCGCCCATTATCCTTCCGGATTCGCGGGGCCAGACATAATCTGAGCCGACGATATAAAGCCGCGGCGAAAAATTCTCGAGAAGATAAAGCGCCAGGAACAGACTGTTCTGGTTGGGAACCGCGCCGAAATAGATGATGTTTTCCGAATATTCGAACCCTTCGTATTGCGCGGGATAGCACAGAAGGCCGGCCTCCTTGTCAAGAACGTTCAGCACTGCCTTGCGTTGCCGAGAGGTATAGCATCCCAATATGACCTTGACCTTGCTTTCCGTAAGCAGCTCTGCCGCCAATTGCTGATATGCCGTCGGATCCCCCATCGGATCACGATAAACAGGCACAAGTTCGCGGCCGTCTATGCCGCCTGCCTTGTTGATTTCTTCGATGGCGAATTTTGTGGCCGACAGCATGCTCCGTTCGGTAACGGCGGTCCACCCGGATCTGGAAAACAAAACTCCAATATAAATCGGCTGATCGCTTTTCATTTGAGCTAACCTTTCTACGGAAACTCGGCAGCCTGGGTCGTCAAGGGCCGTTCCAGCCTGCTTGTCTTGACAGTATGTGAGCGCGATCAGCCGGTCAACATTTGTCCGGCCAATGCTCGGCCGCAGCAATCCTTCTATAAGAGGCGGGACCGCGAACCGGTGTCGGATACGGGCGAAAATGCGGGAAATGGATCTGTATCGACGCGGAAAGCGGCCTGTCCTTCAAAAGGCCTTTTCAGAATCCGCGTGGCCGGGCGACTCTGGGCGTCGCAGCAGGCCTCCCACGATGCCGTCTAAGGCAACGCCATTCTTGCGGCCCACCGGCAGTGGGAATCTCGCTATCCCGGAAAAGCAGAGGGGCTGCCGGCCGGCGACGTCAATTTGCGGTGGAGGGGTGAAATCGGGAAACGCGTCCGGCGTGGCTTCCATAGGGCTGCCGGGGTCCGCACTTCGCGTTCTGACGGAGGCGCCCGTCATTGTGGTGCTGGCTGCGGCGAACCAAACCCTTCTTCATAGGTGCGCGCATTGAGCCCGGCAGGGCTGCCTTGGAGGTGCGCTTCCGGAAGGGATGGCCAGCGGCAAGCCCGGGCAAGATGTTTGCACCGACCTGAACCGGCGCTGTGCGGGTTTAGGCCCGAGCCTTGCCGGAAGGAAGCGCCGACCCGCTGCGGCGGGCGCAGCGCAATGCCTTGCGCTGCGCTTTGGCGTAAGGGGACCGGGGTTCCGATCTCCTTACTCCTTACGATGCCGCGCCATTCATCCTGTGGATCGACCCGTGGCGGAGAAAAGCGGTCGATCCGCGGCGGCACGCAGTGGCTTAGAAAGAGGATCCCGGGCTCGGGGGCCGAGGGGCGCCGGCCCCGAAGCTCATTCCATCTCGGGGTGGCGGTTGACGAGCGTCTGCCGCCGGGCGCGCAGGGCCTCGATGCGTTCCTGCAAGGCGACGATCTCGTCGTCCACGTCCTCGACATGCTGCGCGATCCGCTCATAGGTTTCTTGCAGCAGCAGCGCAGCCTCTTCGGGGGTCGAGGCGTTCGGCGTGTCGCCCCGCAGCGGCAGATTCGCGGTCTCGGGCAGGTAGAACGCGGTCACCAGCCCCGCCAGCGCGGCAAAGAGCAGATAATAGGCCGGCATCATCAGGTTGCCCGTCCGCTCGACCAGCAGGGCCGCGACGGTGGGCGTCATCCCGGCGATGATGACGGCGATGTTGAAGCAGCTGGCCAGCGCGCTGTAGCGGATGCGGGTCGGGAACAGCGCCGGCAGGGTCGAGGCCATGACGCCGGTGAAGCAGTTCAGGATGATCGCCAGGCACAGCAGCCCCAGGAAGATCAGCCCGGTGCTGTCGCTGCCGATCATGTGGAGCGCCGGGATCGAAAGGCACAGAAGCCCCAGGCTGCCCGCCAGCAGGAAGGGCCGGCGCCCGATCTTGTCGCTGGCGAAGCCCACCACCGGCTGGACGAACAACATGCCCATCATCACCGCGATGATGATCATCACGCCGTTCTCCTCGGAATAGCCGAGGCTGCCGGACAGATAGGTCGGCATATAGGTCAGCAGCATGTAATAGGTGACGTTGGTCACCACCACCATACCGACACAGACCAGAAGCGGCTTGCGGTATTTCCGCGCGATCTCGCGCACCGGAACATGCGGGTGGTCCTGCACGTCGGCCTTGTCGCCGCGCTCCATCCGCTCCAGGTGCTGGATGAAGGCCGGCGTCTCTTCGGCGGCGTGGCGCAGATAAAGCCCGATCAGCCCCAGCGGTCCCGCGACCAGGAAGGGAATGCGCCAGCCCCAGTCCAGGAAGCGCGCCTCGCCCAGGATGGTCTGCAGCAGCACCACTAGGCCAGCGCCCAGCACGAAGCCGGCGATGGAGCCGAAGTCCAGCCAGCTGCCCAGGAAGCCGCGCCTGCGGTCCGGGGCGTATTCGGCGACGAAGATCGCCGCCCCGGTGTATTCGCCCCCGACGGAAAAGCCCTGCGCCAGCTTGCACAGCAGGAGCAGGATCGGGGCCCAGATGCCGATGGTGGCATAGGCGGGGATCACCCCGATGCAGAAGGTGCTGGCCGCCATGATGATGATCGTCAGGGACAGCACCTTCTGGCGGCCGAAGCGGTCGCCCATCACGCCGAAGAAGACGCCGCCCAGCGGGCGCACCAGGAACGGCACCGAGAACGTCCCCAGCGCCGCGATGGTCTGGATCGCGGGCGATGCGTCGGGAAAGAACACCTTGCCCAGGGCATAGGCCACGAAGCCGTAGACTCCGAAGTCGAACCATTCCATCGCATTGCCAAGCGCGGCGGCGGTGACCGCCTTCCTGAGCTTCACATTGTCGATGACGCTGATGTCATGGATCAGGAGCGGATCGGCGGGTGGCGTCTGCTGGGTATCCGTCATTCATATGTCCTTGTTCCGGCGGCCGCGGATGGTGCGGCCACTGATGAAGTGGTGCGTAAAAAATGCGGCGAGAACATGCGCGAGGCGACCGGCATGCGCAAGGCATGTCGGGCAGGTTGTGCCGTTTTTCGCGCAAGGCCGCGCGCAGAATGGATCTTTCCGCCGCGCTCGGGCCGGTCTGCCGGCGATCTGGGCGTCGCGGCCGGACGCGGCGGACCTGGGGACGCCGTGCGCCGGTCCTTCGGACCGTAGCGGCAGCCGCGTCCTCCTGAGGGTCAGGTCACCCAGCCTTCCGCGCGGGCAATGGCCTCGACATCCGCTTTCAGCGCCTGGATGTCGAAATCGGGGATTTTCTTCGCCTCGATCAGGTCCAGCGAGCGCAGCATGCAGTCGACGACCAGCGCTTTGCGCCCGGCCTCGTCCGCCTGCCGGAACGCCTCGTTCGAGAGATGCAGGCGCAGGTCGAAGACCTTTTCCTTCCTCTTGAACTGCACCCGCTCGGGTGCGTCATGGCCGTCGAAATCGGCAGGAAGCATGCCGAACAGAAGGAACCATTTCTTCAATCCGGGACCGTAATCCCGCTCGCCCAGCCGGTCCTTCAGAACCCGGTTCATGGGCATGTAGATCTCGTTGAGTTGGCGGCCGAGCTTGCCGTGCCCGACGCTGGTGAAGAATATGTCCATTTCAGTAGTCACACAGGTTGAGGCGGGGCCGGAAGCCGTGCCGGTTCTTGTACTGGACGATGCGCTCGTGTTGCCATTGGTGCATCTGCTGCTTGGTGCCCTTCTTGACCGGATCCATATAGACGTTGTGCTTGTCGTAATAGCTCTGGCTGTATCGGCGGAAGGGGTTCCGCTCGGTCGTCTCGCCGAACTTGACCGGCTGATGCGTGTCGCGGTCCCGCAGGATGTAGCCATAGGCCGGTTTCGTCGTCGCGTGGCTGTTGCCATGGGTCCCGTCCGAGACCGGATTGTTCGTCCGCCATTCCCGCGTCTTGCGATAATTCGCCCGCATCTGCGCCGGCGACCAGCCGCGCCCGCTGTTCCGGCGCTGGTAGTCGTTCCAGTCGTCGGGGTCCAGCCCCAGCGGGTCGGTCCATGACAGCGGATTCGGCGCATAAAGCGCCAGCTTCTCGCCGCCCAGCAGGCGGATCGGGTCCTGGTTGACGAAGCCGCCGATGTCGGGGTCGTAGTGGCGGTGTCGGTTGTAGTGCAGCCCGGTCTCGACGTCGTGATACTGGCCCGGAAAGCGCAGGTTGTTCTCGACCCGCTCGATCACCGGCCGGTCGATGCCGCCCCAGGCCTTCAGCGCCACCTGCCAGACCAGTTCGCCCTTTTCGTTCGAGATTTCCTGCGGCGTGCCCAGGTGATCCAGCCAATAGACCAGCACCTCGCCTTCCTGCGCCGGATCGTGGCGCCGGATCTGGGCCAGGGGACGGAAACTGGCGGGCTCGTGGACATAGACGACGGCCAGGGGGTCGCGGGCGCCCTGCGCGTCGCCCTTGCCCTCGGCCAGCAGCACCATGTCGTCCCACAGGAACCAGGTCGTCTCGTCGCGGACATGTTCGGCGATGGCGTCGCCGCCGGGGTCGTTGGCGGCGCGCAGGATCTCGCGATGCCGTTTCCAGACCCGGCGGCCCAGGGCGTCATAGCGGAATTCGGTGCTGCGGCTGGTCCGGCCCCGGTCCTCGTGCACGGCGACCAGCTGGTCCAGGTCGTCGTAACCGTAGCGGAAGACATGGCTGCCGGCATGGCCGCGGCGCAGCAGGATGCGGTTGCCGGCATCGTCGTATTCGTAATGGCAATCGCCCCGCATCAGCAGCCGGCCGCCCCGGATCGACACGTCGCGCCCGTCCGCGGAAGGCCCGGCGATATTGCCGGCGGGGTCGAAGAAAAAGGTCTCGGGCGCGGCGCCGTCGACCCGGCGCAACTGCTCGCGCGCGTCGTAGAGATAGTCGCGCGCCCCGCGCAAAAGGTCGTCGATACCGCGCACCCGGCCGTTTGCGTCATGGCGATAGGTGCGGCTGAACACCGGCCGATCCTTGCCGGCCCGCCAGGCCAGCTGCCGGCGGATGCGGCCCTGGGGATCGTATTCGGTCTGCTGGGCCAGACGCCCGGCCTCGCGCAGGGTCTCGCGCCCCATGCGGTCGCGGGCGAGCGACAGCACCTCGCGCCCGCCGAACGAGAAACGCTCGAAACTGCCGTCGCGGTCGTAGCCGAAATGCAGGATGCGGCCGTCGGGCAGGACCGTCGCCAGCCGCTCGCCGCGGCCGGAATAGGAATGGGCCAGTTCGGCCCCGTCCTGGTTTTCGCCCAGCACCAGCCCACGCGGGTCGTGGCGGAAGGTCACGCGCCGCGCCGCGTTCAGGGCCAGGACCATGCGTCCCGCGAGATCATAGGCATATTCCGCCCAGCCGCCGTCGCCGCTGTCGCGCCGCAGCAGCCGGCCCAGGGCATCGCGCCGGAAAAGATGCCGCCGCCGGGCGTCGCGCTGGCCGATCAGATGGCCGGCCGGATCGTAGTCGTAGCGCAGCGTATGGCCGTCGAAGCCCTGTTCCAGCACCAGCTGCTCGGCCAGGTCGTATTCCAACCGATATTCCTCGCCCAGCTCGTTGAGCAGCCGGACCAGGTTCAGTTCGCTGTCGTAATCATAGCGGAAGCTGCTGCCGTCGGGATTGTGGCGCCGGACGGGCAGGGGCAGCCCGTCGAAGTCCCAGCGCCAGGTGGTGCCGTCGGGCTCGGTCAGCCGGGCCAGCAGCCCGTCGGGGCTGTAGCCCAGCAGCCGGGCGCCGCACTCGCGCTCGATGCGGGTGACGCGGCCCAGGGCGTCATGGGCGAAGGTGGTCGCGGCCTCGTCCTCGGGCTGCTCGCGCAGCAAAAGGCCGAAGCCGTCATAGGCATAGGACACCCGGCCGCCGCGGCCGTTGCGCTCGGCCAGAAGGTGCCCGGCCTCGGACCAGGAATAGCGCGCCAGCACGCCCAGGTCGTCCTGCACCGAAAGCATCAGCCCGCGCGCGTCGCGCAGGGTGCGGATGCGATGGCCGGCCTGGTCGGTGAAACCGGTCAGATTGCCGCGGGCATCGTATTCGAACTCCATCGCCGCGCCCAGCGGGTCGGTTTCCTCGGCCAGATTCAGGAAGTTTGGGCTGCGCGGGTCGTCGCTGGCATAGGCCAGGCGGGTGGCCGCGCCCAGGGGATCGACCGCCTCGACCAGCCGCCCGAATGCGTCGAAGCGCCAGCGCGACACCGCGCCGTTCGGATCGACGGCGGCTTCGCATTCGCCGAAACGGTTGATCGTGCAGCCGGATTCCGCCCCCAGAGGCGAGATCATGCGGGTGACGAGACCGATCTCGTTGTAGAAATAGGTCTCGACCGCGCCCTTGCCGTTGGTGACGCGGGTTTCGCCCGGGCGATAGTCCAGCGCGCGCCAATAGATGTCGCCGTCGCCCCAGGTGCGGATGCAGCGGGCTTCGCCGCCCAGCGACGGGTCGTCCCAGGCGAAATGGAACGACAACCCGCTCTTGCGGGTCTCGCGGATCAGCAGGTGACGGTCGTAGGCATAGGCGAAGGCCTGCCCGGCGGCATCGGTGGCGCGGATCAGGTCGCCGCTCGCGTCGTAGTCGTAACCGACCAGGGGCAGCGCCACCTGGCCGTCGGTCTTGCTGATGCGGGTGAAGCGGCCGGCGGCGTCGCTGTCGAACAGATAGCGGATGCCGTCGCTGCCGGTGACCTGCGCCAGATGCCCGGCGGCATCGTAATCCGCGGCGATGCGGTTGCCGTTGCCGTCGCTGATCTCGACCAGCCGCAGCCCGCCGTCTGGCCCCGGCGCGGCCAGGCGATAATGCAGCCCGTCGTCGCGGCGAATCACCCATTCCTCCGTGCCCAGCCGGGTGGCGAGCAGGCTTTCCGCCCGGTGCCAGAAGCTCTGGCCGACCTCCAGCCGGGGCAGAAGCACCAGCCGACCCTTTTCGACCCGCAGCACCTGGCAGGATTCGGCCTCGGCCAGCGCCATGTCGAAGGGATGGTGCCATTTGCGCCCCAGCGCCCCATCCTGGGTCGAGGAGGAGATCCAGCTGCGCTCCCACGCCAGGCCGACCAGGCCCGAGATCACGAAATCCGTCTCTTGCGTGACCAGCTCGCCTGTCGCCACGTCCACCGGATGGCCGGTCAGGGTGCGGCGGCCGAAAAGCCCGCCCGCGCGGGCGCCCAGCCCGCCGCCCAGCAATCCGCCCGCGGTCTCGCCGATGCGCTTGCCCAGCTCGCCGCCAAGGGCTTCGCCGATCATGCCGCCGACCGGGGCCAGGATCGCCGCGCCGACCAGCCCGCCCGCGACCTGCAGCCCGAAGGTGCCGAGCGCGCAGAGCCCGCCCGCCGCAAAGGCCGCCGCGGCGCCGAAGGTCAGCGCCACCGCCGTGCCGACGATGACCATGCCCATCGCGACATCGACCATCCATTCCGGCACTTCGCTTTCGATCTCCAGATACTGCATCGTCTCGGCGCCGATGAAGATATTGTCGAAACCGGATTTGACCGTGCCGTCGCATTCGGATTTGTCGTCGTCGCGCACCGCCGGATAGGTGTTGATGAAGACGCTGTCGCTGCCCGTCGCCAGGAACTTGGTGCCGTGGTCCTTGCAGGCGACGGTGTCGATCACCGCCCGCGCCGCCGGGATGCGCGCGGCGCCATAGAACACGTCGGGCGAGCCGGACGAGATCGGCCCCTTCGGGTTCTTGATCGCCTCGCCGATATACATGCCGGCCAGCGCGCCGCCGCCGGTCGCGGCGACCGCGCCCCCGACCGCCGCCACCACCGCCAGTGCCGCGCCGCCCGTAAGCACCGTCGCCGCGACGATGGCCGCCCCAGCCAGCAATCCGACGGCCGCCCCGACCAGGAAGCCCATGAAGGCCGAGCTGTGCTCGATCTCATGTCCGATATGGGCGGCGGCAAGGGCGGGCGGCATCGGTCAGCCGTTCCAGGAAACCGAGTTCAGCACCTGCTCGAAGACCGGCGCCAGCGCATCGAAATCCTCGCGTGCCGCCGTCGCCACCACCGTCTGCACGCCGGGACCGGCCGGGTCGGCCTGGAAGAAGATCTGCCGCTGCTGCAGCATGACGTTCTGCGGCCGCATCCGGAACAGCAGTTCCACCGCCGGACGGCCGCCGAACATGACGTTGCGCCGGCTGACCAGGTCGAAGTTCTTGACCTGGCCCATCAGCTCTTTCAGCTGCCGGTTCACGAACTTGTCCAGATCCTCGCCGCGCTGCAGTTCTCCCTTGGAGCACAACAGGTTGGGAAGGACCTTGTAGCCGGGCTGCGGCGGCGCCACCCAGGTGATCATGCTGCGGTCGGCCCAACCGTCGGGCACGGTCAGGTTGAAATGCTCGGTGCGGCAAATGGACATCTCGGCTCCCGGGGTCAGTCGGAGGACAGCGCGCCGGTGTCGGGCGCGGTTTCGCGGGGGTTGATATAGGTCTCGGCTCCCTCGATGATCAGCTGGCCGCCGCCGATCTGGATGAAGTTCGAGGCATCGGCCTTGAGCAGGATGCTGGGCGCCTCGATCACCACGCTGGTCGCGGCCTTGATGGCGATGCCGCCGGTCTTGGAGACGGTGACGATATCCTGGTTGACGGTGGTATATTGCCCCGCCGCCAGCACGCTGACCCGGCGCGCGCCGGTGCTGACGGTGGTGCTTTGTTCGCCCTGTTCCACGGTGGTGCTGTCGTCGCCGGTCACTTTCAGGGTCCGGGTGCTCTTCACGGTTTCCGAGCGGTTGCCGGTGATCTCCAGCGCCATGTCGCCGGTGACGCTTTCGGTATGGTTGCCGCCCACGCTGAGCGTCTTGTCGGCGGTGATGGTCTCGGAATGATTGTTGCCGACGCTGATCGACTTGTCGTTGCCGATGGATTCCGACTGGTCGTTGCCGACGGATTTCGAGCGGTTGTTGCCGATGCTCTGGTTCTGGTCGTTCAGGATCTGGACGCGGTGGTCCTTCTGCCCATGCATGAAGATCTCTTCCTGCCCGGCTTGATCCTCGAAGCTGAGCTCGTTGAAACCGGCGCCCTGATGGGTGTTCGAGCGCATCACCATCTTGGTCTTGTTCTCCGGCAGCGGGTAGGGCGCCGCGTTCCTGCCGTTGAACACATTCCCCGTCACCAGGGGCTTATCGGGATCGCCCTCGAGGAACTCGACGACGACCTCCATGCCGATCCTGGGGATCACCATGCCGCCCCAGCCGGCGCCGGCCCAGTTCTGCGACACCCGGCAGCGCATCGAATGCGCCCCCGACAGGTCCCAGTGGAACCGCACCAGGATGCGGCCGAACGCGTCGCAGTCGATCTCGCCCTCGCCCACCACCATCGCCGTCTGCGGCCCGTGCACCACCGGCACCGCCGTCCGCCGCGGCGGCACCATCGGCGCCGTGTCCGGCATCAAGGCGTAGGACCCGGTAAACGCATAGCCGTCGCTGCCCTGGCCGCCGGAGCCATAAGCCTCGCTGACGAAATGATGCGAGGCCGAGAGGCACAGATAGGTCTCGCCCGTCCCCGGCACCGGATCGCCCGACAGCGTCACCCGACGCCCCGCCCGCAAGCTGGCGCAGTCGCCCACCGCGCGGTTCCTGCGATCCGCGCCGCGCTCCTGCGACGTCCGCAACCCCGCCACCAGCTTTCCCACATCCTGCGCGAGGTAATCTCCAGGATAATCAAAGCTCTCGATCTGCCCCTGCGCATGGGCGGCGTCGCCCAAGCGGTCGGCCTCCATCGCCGCGTCGGGGGTCTTGAAATTGTAGTCGGTCAGCCGGATGGCGCCGGTGGTCAGGTTGCGTTCGGGCGCCCAGTCCCAGAAATGCTCGCCCTCCGCCTGGTGATGGCCGTCGTAGGACTTGTAGGGCCGGGCGCCGATGGTCTCATGCGCCAGCACGTCGTCGGTCAGCACCAGCGTGTGGCTGCCGGGCGCGTGGCGGAAATGGAAGCTGATGCCCGCCCGCTCCATCTGCCGGCGGGCGAAATCGAGGTCGGATTCGCGGTATTGCACGGTGTATTCGAGGGTCGGGTAGTCCTGCGACAGCTGGAACTCGACCGCCGGATCGCCGAGCTGGGCATAGTCGGCGAGCAGTTCGGTCAGGATCTGGATGACGGTTTTGTCGTGGAAGATCCGCTGGTTGCGCCGGCGGGAGGCGAGCCAGAACCAGGGCCGCAGGGTCAGGTCGTAGCGGTGGCCGTTCTCGCCCACGCCGGCCCAGCGGGCTTGCGTGACGATGCCGTCGAAGGGCTGGGGGCCGTCGCGGGTCTCGATCTCGACGGTGGCATGGGTGCCGACGAGCGCGTCGAAGTCGAGGTCTGGGCGGGTGGCGAGCGCCTCGACGCGGTATTCGAAGAGGTCGTTCAGGTGATCGCTGCCGTCGAAGCGCAGCAGCGCCAGGGTATTGGCACCGAGGGCGGTGGTGAGGCGCCCGAGACGCTCGGACTGGCGCAGGGGGGCGTTCATCGCGATCTCCTTCCTTTGTCCGGGCAGGTCCGATCCCGGTCGTAATGATGCCGTTCCACTGTCGGTTGTCCACCTGCTGCGAAGCAATTGCGCAGCTTCTCGCTTAATCCGGGACCAGGCTGCCCGAAATGGGGCGTCCAAGGGACAGTCTGCGACGATCGAACCGGAATTGCAAACCCGGCCCGCCGAAGGCCGACAGGCCCGGCCAAAACGGCGCGCGATGGGTTGCAGCCGTTCGGCGTGACGGTGGGGAGCGGACTGACAGGCTGCTTGAAGGCTTGGAGAGGATGTCGTGGAGGAAATGGTCCCGGATTTGCTGAAGATCGATCCCTGGAAATGGGTCTGCCCAGCCGCATTGGCGCGGACTTTCCGATCTCCGACCAAGTCTTTTCCGTCCCACGGCTCTGCCCCGAAACCAGGTCGCGTGCCGGTTATGCACGCGCTGCACGAACCGACCCAAGGCGGCAGCTGACGCTGGGCACCGTGATCGGGACCCCGCGAGGCGGCTGGCGGCAGCTGTCGCGCGAACCGGCACGCCATCGGTTCGAGTATTGCCGTGAACGGGGCATCTTCGCTCGGATGATGGACGGTCCGGCGTCCGAGGCGGCCGTTCCGGAGACGGTGATGATCGATACAACCTATCTGAAGGCGCACCGCACGGCGACCAGCCTGCGGTCGAAAAAGGGGGATCCGGCGATCAAAGGGGCCGTCTGATCGGTCGCAGTCCCAGGGCCAGAAAGCAGTCCGGGGAACTGCTTTCCCGAGGACGGGCGGCATGAACACCAGGTTGCATGCCGTGACCGATGCCGAAGGCCGCCCGATCCGCGTTCTCGGGGGACATGATCCCCCGGGTCATGGCCTTATCCCGCGAACTCATGACCGCAGACCAAGTTGGCGACGACACCGGCGCAGCCGCGTTGCCGGGCAGCCTGCCGAAGGCGGACTGACTGCTGGCCGAGCGGGGCCATGATGCCGACCGGTTCAGGGATGCGTTGAAAGACAAGGGGATACGGCCCTGCATCCCCGGCCGCAAGTCGCGCGGCAAGCACGACAAGCGACGCTGCAAACGCCGAAACCGCATCGAGATCATCTTCCGGCAGGCTCAAGGACTGGCGGCGTGCCGCCACACGCGGCGACAGATGCCCGAAGGTCTTCCTGTCTGCCGTCGCTCTCGCCGCTACCGTCATGGTCTGGCTGTGACACGTGAACGAGATGCCGTAACGGGGCCTGCGTCGCGACCCGCCCGTTACCGTTGCAAGATTGAGGGCAAGCTGGCGCCATTCCCGTATCGGATCCACATGGAGGACTGCGGGATGAAGCTGTTTGTCGGGCTGGATGTGTCGCTGGAGAAGACCGCGATCTGCGTGATCAGCGAGCATGGGAAGATCGTGAAGGAGGCGCAGGTGGCCAGCGAGCCCAAGGCGCTGTCGTGCTGGATCTGCGACCAGGACGGCGCAATTGCCGCCGTCGGGCTTGAGGCTGGCCCCTTGTCGCAGTGGCTGCATCGCGGGTTGTCAGATGCGGGACGACCTGTCGTTCTCATGGAAACCAGACAGGTAAAAGGCGCCCTGAAGGCCATGCCGATCAAGACGGACCGGCGGGATGCAGAGGGTATTGCACGTCTGCTTCATCTTGGTTGGTTCCGACCCGTTCATTGCAAATCGGTGTCTGCACAGGAGGTTAGAGCGGTGCTCAGCCCTCGTAAGGCTGTGCAACAAGGGTTTATCACGCTGGAAATGTCACTGCGCGGGCTGCTGCGGAACTTCGGGCTCAAGGTTGGCACCATATCCCGCGGCAGGTTCGAACAGCGTATCCGCGAACTGGCGGCGGGCAACCCGATGCTGGAAGCGGCAACCGAACCCATGCTTCGCGCGCGCTCGGCGCTGCGGCGAGAGCTGGCGGGTCTTGAACGCAATGTCCGTCAACTCTCCCAGGAAGATCCGGTCTGTCGTCGGCTGATGTCGATGCCCGGGATCGGCGCCGTCGTGGCGTTGACCTATCGATCCGCTGTCGATGATCCCGCCCGCTTCACATCCTCGAAGAAGGTCGGACCATGGGTCGGCCTGACGCCGTCTCGCAACCAGTCGGGCGAGCGCGACATCTCGGGCGGGATCACCAAGGCAGGCGACGTCAACCTTCGACGCGCGCTGTGCCAGGCGGCAACCGTCATGATGTATGAGGAGGGTCAGAAAACAGTCCGGGGGACTGTTTTCCCGACGATTGGTGGACGGGCGAGCTGGCTGCGAACCTGGGCGGCAAAACTTGCGCGCCGTCGTGGTGCCAAGCGCGCGATGGTTGGGCTGGCCCACCGCATCGCCGTGATCCTGCACCGGATGTGGAAGGATGACACCGACTTCCGTTTTGGCATTCCCGTGCTTCATGCCGGCTGAAGACACAGATTCCAGACTGCTGCCCGCCTGATCGCGGGCCTTCGAGGTCCCCACGGGACGCGGTTGCGGTGATGCCGTGCTCAGGACCGATGCCGATCGTATCGAGCACGCCAATGAGATGGGCACATCGGAATTGCATTGAACCAGCATCATGTCGGCAGCCACAGCGCTGACCACGGACCGAAGCATGCACCCGGGTCGATCTCAGGCGAAGGCTGCCGAACAGGGAAGCAGATCACTTTCTCAAAGAACAAGACCGCGCGCTCCGGCGGCACATCCCCTATGCGCAAAACCGCTTGACTGGGACGACCCCGTTACCGAAGTCTGGAGCCTAAGCCGGCGCGTCCGGTTTCGGCGGCCGGCTAATGGCTGGTCCCGTCCGAGAAGGTGATCTTGTTCCAGATGTTGTACTTGCCCGAGGGCTTGCGCATCGGCAGGCGCTTGACCTCTTCCAGCGTCTTGGCGTCATAGACCACGACCGCGCCGTCTTCCTCCCAGATCGAGACCAGCGCGTAGCGGCCGTCGCGGGTGAACTCGGTATGCGCGGCGGTCCGGCCGGGCGCCGGCTTCAGGGTGCGGACGATCTTCAGCGTCTGCTTGTCGATGACATGCATCTCGTCGCGGTTCGGGCCCATGAACACGTCGGCCCAGACATAATCCGAGGTCTCGTGGCTGCGCAGGAAGAAGCCCGGGCCGTCGGTCCTGATCTGCTTGACCAGCGTCCAGTCGGTCATGTCGATCACCGACAGCACGCCCTCGTTCAGATGCGGCGTCGCCATGACCTTGTGCCCGGCCCGGTCCCAGGTGATGCCCGAGCCGAGATGCGGCATCCCCGGCAGCGGCAGTTCCGCGACCCTGGCGCCGGTGGTCAGGTTGATCACCACGCCCTTGGTGCCCTCGCGGTTGGTGCCGATCAGGTTGCGATAGCCGGGGTCGAAGAAGAAATCGTCCAGCGGCTCGTCGGTCGGGATGCGGCGACGCGCGAACAGGCCCTGCTGGGCGCCGAAGGCTTCCTCCATGCCCTTTTCATGGCTGTGGACATAGCCGTCGTGGAAGGGACCGGCATCGGGGTCGGTGGCGATCTCCCAGATCTCGGGCGCGTCCTTCAGCGCCAGGATGAAGCTCTTGCGCTGCGGCGCCTGGTAGACGGCGCTGACCCGGCTGGGGGTGCCGTCGCGGCCGGCGACCTCGATGACGCGGACCGGCTCCAGCGTTTCGGTCGACAGGATGGTCAGCGTCTGCGGCAGAGAGTTGGCGACGGCGAGCCAGCGGCCGTCATGGCTCATGGCGATGTTGCGGCTGTTGAGCCCGGCGCGGATGCGGCCGACCTCGCGCAGCGACCAGATGTCGTATTTCTGCACCCAGCCGTCGCGCGACATGATGAAGACGTAACGCCCGTCGGGCGAGAACTTGGGCCCGCCGTGGACGGCATAGGGGGTGGCGAAACGGTCCAGCACCTCCAGCCGGTCGCCGTCCAGCACGCTGACGTGATGGTCGCCGGTTTCCACGACCAGGGTGATGTTCATCGGATCGGCATCGAAGACCGGGGCGGCGGCGGGGCGGTAATCCGCCGCCATCTCGCGGCTGGCGGCGATGTCCTCGGGCGTCCAGTGCGGGGTCTGGTCCAGCGGCGTCTTGATGAAGCCTTCCAGCGCCTCGATCTGGGCGGGCGCAAGCTGCTCGGCAAAGCCCGCCATCTGGGTCAGCGGCCGGCCCTGGGCGATGATCTCGGCGATGCCCTTGACGCGGCCCAGCGTCTCGGGGATCAGCGCCGGCCCGGTGCCGCCCAGCCGGTGCTCGCCGTGGCAGGCGGCGCAATGCGCAGCGTAATCACCTGCCGCGTCGGCCAGGGACGGGGCGGGGGCCAGCAGCAGCGCCACTAACCAGAGCCTAGAAGAAGCGATGCGCCGGATCATGGCTTTTCCCCCGGAACGGCGTGACGGCAAGCCGGGCCGGGTCGTTCTCGGCCCCGATCTCGGCATTGGACAGATAGCAGGCCGGGTCCTCGGCCCAGGGGTCCCCGGTCAGTTGCAGCGCCCGGATGCGGGTATTGCCGCCACAGATCCGCTGAAAGGCGCAGGCGCCGCAGCGGCCCTGCAGCGGCCGCGGCCGGGTGCGCAGCGTGGCCAGCATCGGGTCGTCGCCGGTCCACCAGGCGCTGAACGGCCGTTCCTTGACCGAGCCGACGGTATAGTCCGACCAATAGGTGTCGGGATGCACCTTGCCCTGCGGGTCGATGTTCGCGACCCCCAGCCCCGAGGAATTGCCACCCCAGGCCAGCAGATGCTCGCGGACATGCGCCACCGCCTCGGCCGGGAAATTGCGCTCGGCCCAGCGGATGAACCAGACCGCGTCGGCGTCGTTGTTGCCGGTGACGATCTCCAACGGCCGGCCCTGCGACAGCGCGTCCCAGCCGCGCCGGATCAGCAGGTCCATGGCGCGGCGGGTATGGGCGTGGTCCTGGTCGTCGCCGCGATGCTTGTCGCCGCGGCCGGCATAGACCAGATGCGACAGGTAGAACTTGTCCACGCCCTCGGATTCGCACAGGTCCAGCATCGCGGGCAGGTGATGGGCATTGTCGCGGGTGATGGTGAAGCGCAGGCCCACCTTGACGCCGCGCGCCTTGCAGGCCCGGACCCCGGCCAGGGCATTGTCGAAGGCGCCTTCGACACCGCGGAACCAGTCGTTCACCGCCCCGATCCCATCCAGGCTGATGCCGACATAGTCGAAGCCCAGGGCGGCCACGCGGGCGGCGGCGCCGGGCTCGCCCAGCTTGGTGCCGTTGGTGGACAGCGACAGGTGGCGGAAATCCAGTTGCCGGGCGCGCGCGGCCAGGTCCCAGAAGTCGAAGCGCGACAGCGGCTCGCCGCCCGACAGGATCAGCGCCGGGATGCGAAAGGCGGAAAGGTCGTCCAGGACCGCCATCGCCTGTTCATGCGTCAGCTCGCCCGGAAAGACGTGGTCGCTGCTGACGGTATAGCAGTGCCGGCATTTCAGGTTGCAGCTGCGGGTCAGGTTCCAGATCACCACCGGCTTGACCGCACCCGCCGAGGCCCGGCGGGCGACCGGCGTCGGGTGCAGCAGTTGCTGCATGTATTGCGTCAGGCGGAACATCGCGTCCCCTTTCAGTCGTCGCGCAGGCGCAGCCCGGTCTTTTTCAGGATGCGCGTGGAATAAAGAATGTCGTGGCCGCGGCAGGCGTTGCCCAGCAGCGCGGCCACCTCGGCGCGCTTGGCCTCGACCTCGGCCCGGTCGGCGCCGTGCAGCATGGCGAACAGGTTGTAGGGCCAGCCGGGCAGCCGGCGCGGCCGGCGATAGCAATGGCTGACGAAGGGCAGGGCGCCCACGCGTGGGCCAAGTGCCGAGACGCGGTCGTCGGCGACGTCCCAGACGCTCATGCCGTTGGCGACCATCCCCAGCGCGTAATGGTTCGGCGCCACCGCGATCCGGCGGATGGCGCCGCGGTCCTGCATGGCGCGCAGGCGAGCGATCACCTCGGTTTCGCTCAGGCCCAGACGGGCGGCGATCTCGGCATAGGGGGCGGCGACCAGCGGCAGGCCGGCCTGGGTGGCCTGCACGATGCGCCGGTCGGTCGGGTCGAGGCTGCGGGTCATGCCCGCACCCGGAAACCGATGAAATATTCTTCGAGCTTGGGAAACAGCATGACCTCCAACCCCGTCTCGTCCTCGATGGCGCGCGCGGTGCGGTCGATGGCGCCGGGGGAATCGGTGGCAAGGACGAACCACATGTTCAGCGCGTGGCTGCGTTCATAGTTATGCGCGACCTCGGGATGGGCATTGACCTGGGTCATGACCGTCTCGAAACGATCCGCCGGCACCGCCATGGCGCACAGGCAGAAGGCGCCGCCGATCTCGGCCGCGTCGAAGAAGGGGCCGAAGCGGGTGGTGGCGCCGATCCGGCGCAGATGGGCGAGGCGCGTGAGCAACTCGTCGCCCGAGATCCCCAGCGTGGCGCCGGCGGCGTCATAGGGGCGCGGCACCAGCGGAAAGCCGTCCTGCAAGGCGTTCAGGATGGCGCGGTCGGTGGCGTCCAGCGCCTCGGGGGGCAGCACGGCGCGGCTCATGCGGCCTCGATCAGCGCGCCGCGCTGCTTGAAGCACCGGGTCGAGAACAAGACCTTGTGCGGCACGCCCGCCAGTTCCGGCAACGCGCGGGCGCGGTCCAGCACCGCCAGCGCCTCGGGGCGGGACCGGGCGTGGATCATGCAGAACAGCGGCCAGTCCCAGACCCCCGGCACGGTGCGGCGCTGGTAGCACAGGGTCACGCCCGGCAGTTGCGCCAGGGCGCGGCCGGCGGCTTCGATGCGGCCGGGCCGCCAGACCACCATCGCATTCGCCACCCAGCCCAGCGCGCGGTGGCGCAGGATGACGCCGACGCGGGTCAGGATGCGGGCCTCGGCCAGGGCCGCGATGCGGGCGATCACCTCGGGCTCGGGGCGGTCCAGCCCGGCGGCCAGCGCGGCGAAGGGGCGCGGCACCAGCGCCAGCCCGCAGGACAGCGCCTGCATCAGCGCCCGGTCGCCCGCGCGCAGCACGGCCATGTCGGCCTGCCGGTCCAGCCCCATCGCCGCGCGCGGCCCGCGCAGGCGAAAGCCCAGGTCGATGTTGAACGGCCGCAGCAGCGGCAGCGACAGCACGGCAAGGCCGGCGGCGGCCTCGATCCGCGCCAGCGCCTGCGCCAGTTCGGGCGCCGAGGGCGCGGTGGCGACGAACCACAGGTTCCAGGCATCCTCGCGCAGATAGGAATGGTTCACGCCCGGCTCGGCGCCGACGATGGCGGCGACCTCCTCGACCCGCGCCGGGGGCACCGCCAGCGCGGCCAGGGTCGAGGCGCCGGCGGTGTTCGGCCGGCAGGTGGCGCCGACGCGGGCGATGCAGCCCGCCGCCTGCAGGCGGCGCAGGCGGGCCAGCACCTCGGCTTCGGTGGTGTCCAGGCCGGCCGCCATGGCCGCGAAGGGGCGCTGCACCAGCGGCAGGTCGCGCTGGAATTCGTCCAGCAGCCGGGTGTCGAGCGTATCGGGATCGGGCATGTCGCGCATGGTCACAACCCCGTCCGATGCGCGCGGGCGGTGAAGAAGATGCCCGAGGGCGCGCGAGCCTCGATCTCGCCCAGTTTTTCATAGGTGCGGGCGTCGTGGATCACCACGCGGTCGTCGTCGCGCGCCGACAACCAGACCTCGTGCCCGCGCGGGGTGAATTCCATGTGCAGGATGCCGGCGCCCGGGTGCAGGGTCCGCTTGACCTGCCGGGTCAGCGCGTCGATCACCTGCACCGTGCCGTTGTCGGGGGTGGCGAAGTTCACCCAAAGCTCGCGCCCGTCCGGCCTTGCGGTGACGAAGACCGGCTGGCCCGCGACCTCGGTGCGGGCGGTCTCGGCGCCGGTCGCGGCATCGGCCCACAGCACCTGGTGTAGCCCGACGGCGGGCAGGGCGTAGCTAGCCCCGGCCAGGGTCCAGCCCTGCAGATGCGGCATCTTGTAGACCGGCAGGTCGGGCTGGTCGCGGCCATAGTCGGGCAGGATGCGGCGCGGCTGCGGCGGGTCCTGCCACAGGTCCAGCGTGGTCAGTCCCTTTTCGCCGAACAGCCCCACGATATAGGTCCGCCCGTCGGCGGTCATCAGCGCGTCATAGGGATTGGCGCCGATGCCCTTTATCCGCGTCACCAAGGGTTTTGCCGGGTCGGCCGAATGGTCCAGCACCCAGACCTCGCCGCTGTCCCAGGTCGCCACCACGAAGCGCGATCCGGGCGCATCGGCCAGCCCCACGGTCTTGGAGCCCATCGGCACGTCCGCGACCTGCGCCAGCGTATCGGCGTCGAAGACCTTGACACCGCCCGGCTCGTAGTTCGAGACCGCGACCAGCCGGCCGTCGTCCGAGATCGCGCCGCCGATGGCGTTGCCGGCCTGGATCACGCGGTTCTCCAGCCGGCAGGCCAGGATGTCCACCTTGCTGAGCCCGCCGTCGCGGCCGAAGACATAGGCGAAGCGTTCGTCGGGCGAAAAGGTCAGCGAGGCATGGGACAGGTCGCCCAAGCCCTCGACCCGGCACAGCGCCGCCCGCTCGGACTGGTCCACGACCAGGACCGAGCCGCTGGCGCGCTCGATCACCACGCCCAGGTCGCCGGTGCCGCGGCTCTCGGCCGGGCCGAGCAGGGCGGACGCGTCCTGGGCCTGGACGGCGGGCGGCAGGATCAGCGCAAGGGCGGTCAGGCAGGCCCGGATCATTCGGCTTTCTCCTTCTTGAGGTATTCGGCGATCCACAGCGCCTCTTCCTCGGTGATCAGCGGCCGCCAGGGCGGCATGGCGCTGCCCGGCACGCCGTCGAGGATGATCGCGGCCAGCCCTTCGGGGTCGTGATCCGCCAGCGCCTCGGGGGTGATCGGCTTGCCCAGCCCGCCCTTCATCGTCAGCCCGTGGCACGAGCCGCAGTCCTGGATCACCATATGCTGCAGCCGGACCTGCCGGTCGGCCGCGACCTCGGCCCCGGCGGGGGTGGTCGCGGTCAGCGCCGCAAAGGCGAGGACCAGGGCCGGCCCCGGCTCAGCCATGGCCCACCACGCGCAGATGCGCGCCTCGCTGCCGTTGCGGCAGCGGCAGGGCGGCGGTCTCGTAGAGCCCGGCGACGCGGCCGATGACGAACAGCACCGGCGCCTCCATCGGCTGACGCGCCAGGTCGGCGCCGATCCGGGCCAGGTCCGACAGCATCCGCCGCTCGCGCGGGGTGGTGGCATGGGCGACGGCCAGCACCGGCAGGTCCAGGGGCATGCCGGCGGCGATCAGCCGGGCCGCGATCTCGACCATGTTCGCGGCGCCCATATAGACGACCAGCGTGGTGTCGGGATCGGCCAGGCTCTGCCAGTCCAGCTCCAGCGCGGCGTCCTGGGCGCGGTGGCCGGTGACGTAGCGCACGCCCGTCGCCAGCCCGCGATGCGTCAGCGGCACCCCGGTCGAGCAGGCGGCGCCCTGGGCGGCGGTGATGCCCGGGACATAGGCATAGGGAATGCCGGCGGCGGCCAGCGCCTCGGCCTCTTCCGAGCCGCGGCCGAAGATCAGCGGGTCGCCGCCCTTCAGCCGGACCACCCGGTGCCCGTCGCGGGCCATCTCGACCAGCAATTCGTTGATGCGGTCCTGCGGGACGCTGTGAAAACCCGCCGCCTTGCCGACCGGGACGCACAGCGCGCCCGCCGGCGTCAGCGCCATGATCTCGGGGCTGACCAGCCGGTCGTGGACCACGACCTCGGCCGATTGCAGCAGCCGCAGCGCCTTCAGCGTCAGCAGGTCGGGGTCGCCCGGCCCCGCGCCGATCAGATAGACCTTGCCCGCCATCTCGGTGTTCCCTTGCATTCCAGGCTGGGGAGGGGGAGCGGAGGCGCGACCCGCCGGGGCCGCGCCTGCCTTGGCGTCGGGACGTCAGTAGATGTCGCCCTGGGTGTTCTTGACGTTGAACTTGCCGGTCGGCGTCACCAGGCGCTCGTCCTTGATGACGTGCTTCAGCTCCAGCGTCTTGTCGTCCACCACGACGATGGCCGATTGCTGGTCCTTGCCGTTCCAGACCGAGAACCAGATCTCGGTGCCGTCCTTGTTGAACTCGCCCTGGACGACGCGCGGCTGGCCCTCGGTGATGCCGGCCCATTCGGTGATCGGCAGGGTCAGGATCTCGGGGTCCGAGCCGTCGCCCTTCATCTCGTCGATCTTGAACACCGCCACCGCGCCGGAAATCGACGGCTCGGGGTTCAGCGTCGCATCGACATAGAGGTGGTTCGAGCCGGGATAGGTCTTGACGAACAGCGACCCGCCCCCCAGCGCCGGGAAGCTGTCGACGATCTTCCAGGCGCTGTCGGGATGGCCTTCCGGGTCGGTGCCGATCAGCGCCACCGAATCGTCGCCCAGGTGCGAGGTCGCCCAGACCGGCCCGAAGGTCGGATGTTCGAAGTTCGCGCCCCGACCCGGATGCGGGGTCTCGCCGCCGGTGTCGGTGATCGCGGCCAGCTTGCCCTCCTTGGTGTCGATCACCACCAGCTTGCCGCGCGCGTTGGCGGCGGTGATGAAATAGCGCTTGGTACTGTCCAGCCCGCCGTCGTGCAGGAAGCGCTCGGCCTCGATCTCGGTGATCTTCAGGTTCTTGAGGTCGGTATAGTCGACCAGCTGGATCTTGCCGGTCTCCTTGATGTTGACCAGGAACTCGGGCCGGTAATGCGAGGACAGGATCGCCGCCACCCGCGGTTCGGGGTGATAGGTCTGCTCGTCATAGATGTTGCCGCGGGTCGAGACGATCTTCAGCGGCTCCAGCGTCTGGCCGTCCATGATGACGTATTGCGGCGGCCAATAGGCGCCGGCGATGGCGTATTTGTCCTCCCAGCCCTTCATCTTCGAGGTCTCGACCGAACGCGCCTCGGCGCCGACCTTGATGGTGGCGACGATCGAGGGGTCCTTCATCCACAGGTCGATCATGTCCACCTTGGCATCGCGCCCGATCACCATCAGATAGCGGCCCGAGGCCGACATGCGGCTGATGTGCACCGCATAGCCGGTGTCCAGCACCTTCTTGATCTCGTAGCTGCTGCCGTCGATCAGGGCGATCTGGCCGGCGTCGCGCAGCGTGACCGAGAACAGGTTCTCGAGATCCCAGTCGTTCTGCTTTTCGGTGGGGCGGTCCTCGGGCGCGACCACGACCTTCCAGCTGTCGCGCATCTCGGGCATGCCCCATTCCGGCGGGCTGGCCGGGTCCTGCAGGACATAGCGGGCCATCAGGTCCACCTGCCGCGCGTCCAGCTGGCCCGAGGTGCCCCAGTTCGGCATCCCGGCGGGCGAGCCGTATTCGATGAAGGTATGCAGGTATTCATAGCCCAGTTCGCGCGTCAGGTCGGGCGTCAGCGCCTTGCCGGTCGCGCCCTTGCGCAGCACGCCGTGGCAGCCGGCGCAGCGCTCGAAATAGATGGTGTTCGCCTCGTCGAACTCGGCCTGGGTCATCGCGGGCACGCCCTCGGGGGCGCCGGGCACGGCCATCTGCTGCTGGCCGAGCGTGGTCAGCGACGGCTCGTACTGGTCTTGCGGCTTCGAGGTATGGTCCTGCACCTCGGTCTTGGCCTTGGCCTGCTCGTCGGTGCTCAGCCGCGCGCCTTCGGACCGGGGCAGCTCCTGCACCTCGGTCTCGGCCCCGGCCTTGGGGCCGGTGACTTCGTTCAGTTCGGAATTGGCCGGGGCCGCGGTCGCGGGCGGGTCGGCAGGGGCGGCCGTCTGGGCCGTGGCCATGCCGGCGCCAAGGACCAGGGCCAGGGCCGCCGACGCCAGAAGCGTCATCCTGGCATTATGCGCTGGGAACTTCATGAACTCTCTCCGTCCTGCTGTGAGGCATCGGGACAGTTGACCGGAGCGTGATCGGACTCCTTGACTTTGGTTAAGGTCCACCGCGGCAAATTGCGCGACCCTGGCGCCAGAACGGCCTGCTGCGGCGCCGTGCCGCAGCCGAAAGCCCCCGCCGGCCGCATTCGGGACTGACATGAACCTGCCTGCACCGCTTCGCCGCCTTCTTCGCGCCGCCGCGCTTCTGCCGCTGCTGGCGGCGGCCCCGGGCCCGCCTGCCGCCACGCCGGCCGAAGCCGCCCCTGCGGTGCCGGTCCAGGCCGAGGCCGCCATCGCTGCCGCCGCGCCCGATGCCGCGCTGGCCGCCGCGCTGTTCCGGCTGCCGCCCGGCGTTGCGCCGGTGCTGCTGCGCCAGGAAACCCCGGTGCCGGGCTGGCGGGTCGAGGCCGAGGGCCGCGCCCTGGGCCTGATCGGCTCGACCTGGGAGCTTGCGGGCTCGACCGGCTATTCCGGCCGGCCGCTGGACGTGCTGGTCGCGGTCGCGGTCGCGGGCGACGGCCGCATCGCCGGCGCCCGGCTGATGCGCCACGCCGAGCCGGTGCTGACGCTGGGCATCTCGGACGCGGACATCGCCGCCTATGTCGACGGTTTCCGCGGCCATGACATGAACCGCGCCTCGACCGACGCCGATCTGCCCGACGTGATCGCGCGCGCCACCGTCTCGACCGGGGTGATCCGCGACGGCATCCTGCGCAGCGCCCGGCTGCTGGCCGCCGCCCAGGCCGAGGGCGGGGTCATCGACCGCATGGCCTATGCCCCGGCCGACTGGGCTGCGCTGGAAGCGATGGGCGCATTGTCCCATGCCCGCGTCACCATGGCCGAGGCCGCGGCGGCCATGCCCTGGGCCCGGCCGCCGATCCCGCCCTCGGACGCCCCCTGGTTCGAGATGTGGACCGGCCTGATCGACACCCCCACCGCCGGGCGCAACCTGCTGGGTCAGCAGGGGCTGACGGAAATTGCCGGCCGGCTCGGCCCGGGCGAGGCGCTGCTGGCGGTGTTCTCGCGCGGGCTGCAATCCCATCGCGGCAGCGAATACCGCCGCACCGGCCGCTTCCAGCGCATCGAGATCACCCAAGGCGAGACCCGGCTGGTGCCCGCGGCCGAATCCTTCGCCTCGGTTCCCCGGCTCGCCGTCGCCGGCGCGCCCGCGTTGAAGGAACGCAGCGTCTTTCGCATCAACGCCGACCCGCAGGCCGGCGGCATCGACCCCGCCCGGCCCTTTCGCGTCACCGTCGCCACCGGGCGCGAGGGATCGGGCGGCACCGCCCTGACGCTGCCGGTCAGCGCCGAGGTCGCGTTGCCCGACGCCTTCCGCATCGCCCGGCCTGCGGCCGATCCGCCGCTGTGGCAGCACTTCTGGCTGCAGAAGCGGCCGCAGATCGCCGTGGTCGGGGCCATGCTGGCGGTGCTGGGGCTGATCCTCTTTGCGCAGGAATGGCTGGTGCGCCGGCCGCGGCTGTGGCGGGGGCTGCGGCTGGGCTATCTGGCGACCACGCTGGCGGTGCTGGGCTGGGGCCTGGGCGCGCAGCTGTCGGTGGTGCAGGTCATCGCCTTCCTGCACGCGCTGCTCTTCGGCTTCCGCTGGGAGACCTTCCTGGTCGCGCCGCTGATCTTCGTGCTGTGGTCGGCGGTGGCGCTGGGAATGCTGTTCTGGGGCCGGGGCGTGTTCTGCGGCTGGCTGTGCCCCTTCGGCGCGTTGCAGGAACTGACCAATGCCGTCGCGCAAAGGCTGGGCCTGCGGCAGATAGCCGTGCCGCAGGCGCTGCACGAACGGCTGTGGGTCATCAAATACACGCTGTTCGTCGGGCTGGTGGCGCTGTCCTTCTATTCGATGGAACAGGCGCTGGTCATGGCCGAGGTCGAGCCGTTCAAGACCGCGATCAGCCTGCGCTTCCTGCGGCCCTGGCCCTTCGTGCTGTTCGTGCTGGTGCTGCTGGGGGCGGGGCTGTTCGTCGAGCGCTTCTATTGCCGCTACCTGTGTCCGCTGGGCGCGGGGCTGGCGCTGCCGGCGAAGCTGAAGATCTTCGACTGGCTCAAGCGCCGGCCGCAATGCGGGCGCGAATGCCGGCTGTGCGAGACGAAATGCACCGTCGGCGCCATCGACCCGCTGGGCCGCATCAACGCCAACGAATGCGTGCTGTGCCTGCGCTGCCAGGTGGTCATGTACGACCCGGCGACCTGCCCGGTGCTGAAGCGCCGCGCCCGCGCCGCGCCCGCCGCGCCGCTGCCGGCCGGCGCGCATCCGGGCGCAGCCGTCCAGCCCGCCCGCCCGGCGGCGCGCCCCTTGCCGGAGGATGCCGAATGACGATGCCCCGCCGCCGTTTCCTGGCCCTGTCCGCCTGCGCGCTGGCGACGCCCGCTCGCGCCGGCGCTCGCCATGCCTGGCAGGGCACGGCCCTGGGCGCCGACGTGGCGCTGACGGTCCGGGGCGGCTCGGCCGAGGCCGCCCGCGCCTTTTTCGCCGAGGCCGCGCGCAGCCTGCGCGGGGTCGAGCGGCAGTTCTCGCTTTTCTCCGGCTCCGAGCTGCGACGCCTGAACGCGCTGGGGCGGCTCGCGCATCCCTCGGCCGAGATGCTGGCGGTGCTGCGCCTCGCCGCTGCCGTGCATGAGGCGACGGGCGGCGCCTTCGATCCCACGGTGCAGCCGCTGTGGCAGGCGCGGCGGCTGGGACAGGACGAAACCGCCGCCGCGGCGCTGGTCGGCTGGGGGGACGTGCGCTTCGGCCCATCCGAGGTGCGTCTGACCCGTCCTGGCATGGCGCTGACGCTGAACGGCATCGCCCAGGGCTTCGCCGCCGACCTTCTGGCCGAGGTCGCCGCCCGGCATCGCCTTGCCGAGGTGCTGATCGATGCGGGCGAGATCCGCGCGCTTGGCCCGGCGCCCTGGGATGCGGTCATCGAGGCGCCCGGCGGCCGGGTCCTGCACCGGCTGGCGTTGCGCGGCCGGGCGCTGGCCACTTCGGCCGCCTATGGCACCCGGATCGGCCCGGCGGGCGACCGGGCGCATATCATCGGGCCGGCGGGTCAGGCGCCCCGCTGGGCGCTGGTCTCGATCAGCGCCGACCGCGCCATGCTGGCCGATGCGCTTTCCACGGCGGCGGTGCTGATGGAACGCCCGGCGATCGACCGGGCGCTGGCAGCCTTTCCCGAGGCGCGGGTCGAGGCTTTGGTTCCGGCTTGATTCACCCCCGGCCTACGGCGGCGGTTGTCCGGCAAGCGGCCGACGCCATGCCCGCGCCGGACGGTGCAAGACATCCTCTCTCTGGCACCGATCCGGGTCCCCGCCATCGGCCGCAGCCCGCCGGGCGACATGGCTGATGCGCGGCTGGCGGCAAAGCTGGAACCGGCTGGCGATTCTGCTGACAGGCGACGGCGGCTATTCCCTGGCCTGAGCGACATTTGGTCCGGCTGCGACGGCTGTCATGGACAAGGCGCGGGTGACGGTTCCGTTGCCCCTGCCGGTTGGCTGCCGAAAGAAACCGCGCAACAGGGCGAACTAGACCGAATCGAGCCGCGCATCCCAAGCCGACCGAAAATACCCATTCAAGGCCGATTTTCACCGGATCCGAAATGGCACGATGCTTTTTCAAGATCGTTTTCGGCAACCGGTCTGGCCGGCCGCTGGGACGGGTCAGCCGACCTGCCGCAGCCCTGGCGCGCCGGCCAGGAAGCCGTCGGCGAAACGGGCCTCGGGCAGGCACGCGCGCAACTGCGCCAGCGCCGCGTCGCCTGCAATCGCGCCGCGGGTCAGCCGGTCGTAGACATCGACCACGCCCGCGAAGTCCCCGACCTGGGGCGACAGCCGCAGCGCGGTCACGCCGGCCTGCCGCAGTTGTTCGGCCTGACCGGCGACGGTGGTATGGGCATGGCCCAGCGTCTGGACGCCGTTCACGGTCAGGAAGCTCTGGCCGTCCAGGGTCTGAACTTCGCGACCGTCCGGGTCCTCGCCGCAGACGAAAAGGCAGCTGTCCTTGGCGCGGTCGTGCAGCCGGGCGTGATAGCAGCGCCCCGAGATCGCCAGCGGCGCGCGGCCGTGACCCCAGACCTCGACCGCGACCCCGGCATCGCGCCCGGCCCGGGCCAGCACCGCGACCGAGGCCAGCGGCAGTTCCGGCGGCAGGCAGATGCGCGTCGCGCCCTTGCGGGCCAGCCATTCCAGCGTGCCCTCGTTATAGACGTTGACGGTGGGGCCGACCTGGAAGGGGACGCCCTCGGGCAGGTGGCGCAGTGCGCCGAGATCGGCGATCTCGACCGCGAGGCCGGCGGCGAACAGCTCCTCGGTCTGGCGGCGCTCGCGCCGGAGCGTGATCAGCGCCAGCGTCGTCAGCGCCACCTCCTTGCCGGCGGCCAGCAGGGCCTCGACCGCGCCGGGGATCTCGTGCTGCCAGAAGGGCAGCCGCTTCGAGCAGACCCATTCGCCGATCACCACCCGCCGCGCCGGGGTGGCGGCCAGGCGCCGATAGAAATCCGCGACCTGCGGCGCGGTCCAGAAAAAGGCGAGGGGGCCGATGGTCAGGTCCATGGTCATGCCGCGCTACCTCCAGGTCTTGGCATAGGCGCCGGTGGTGGCGGCCTGGCCCTCGGTCAGCTTGGCCAGCAGCCCGGCGGGCATGGGGGCGCCCGCCTCGGCGGCCTCGACCGCGGCGCGGAAGGCGCGCACCACCTGCGCCACATAGGCGCGCGAGCGCTGGCGGCCCTCGATCTTCAGCGCCGTGACCCCGGCCTTTTGCAGCCGTGGGATCAGCTCGGTCGCGTCGAGACTCACCGGGTCCTCGAAAAGATGGCCGGTCTGGGCCGGGCCGGTCGCGGTGGCGGGCGCGGTGAAGCAGCCCTTGCATAGCGTCGGATAGGGCACCGGCGCGCCTTTCGGCGTGCGGTGGATCAGCCAGCCGCCCAGCCGCGCCTCGCTGTGGCCGCCGACCTCGGCATAGGCGACGTGGCTGGCGGGCGAGCAGACGCCGTTCATGTTCGGCGACAGGCCGGTGGCCCAGGACGAGAGCGAGCAGCGCCCCTCGGCCATGACGCAGAGCCCGCCGAAGACGAAGACCTCGGTCTCGACGTCGATCTCGCGGTTGATGGCGGTGATCTCCTCGACCGTCAGCACGCGGGGCAGCACCACGCGGCGGATCCCGAAGGACTGGGCGTAAAGGTTGATCGCATCGGGATTCGCCGCCGCCGCCTGCACCGACAGATGCAGCCGCAGGTCGGGATGCGTCTCGGCGGCATGGGCCAGCAGGCCGGGGTCGGCCAGGATCACCGCATGGGCGCCCGCCTGCTGCGCATCGGCCACCGCCCGGTGCCACAGCGCCTGCGCCCCGGCGCGCGGGAAGGTGTTGATCGCGACCAGCACCCTGGCACCCCGGGCCTTGGCATAGGCCACGCCCTCGGCCATTTCCTCGCGCGAGAAGTTCAGGCCCGGGAAGTTGCGGGCATTGGTCTCGTCGGCGAAGCCGCAATAGACCGTATGGGCGCCGGCATCCACCGCGGCGCGCAGGGCGGCGGGGGTGCCGGCCGGGCAGACCAGTTCCATCATGGCATTTGCTCCTGTCGCGAAAGCGCATAGCCGCTGCGCCGCGCCGCCAGCGCCGAGACCCGGCGCAGCCAGCCGTCGAAGGGCGCGGCCGCCAGCGCGGCCAGTTCCTCGGTCAGGTCCAGCTCGGCGTCGTCCAGCGCATTGCGCAAGGCCAGCACCGCCGAGGTGTCGCCGCCGATCTGCAATTCCCCCGAGAAGAACAGCGCGTCGCCGTCCTCGGCCCCGTGCAGCATGGCAAGGAAGGCCGCGAGCCGGCCGTGGATCGCGGCGTCATGCGGTGGTGCGGGACGGCGGCGGGGCAGGGCGGCGATGCGGCGCGCGCCGGGCTCGATCAGCAGCAGCAGCGGTCCGTCCTGCACGTCGATCAGGAAGCGCGCCTGCTGATGCGGGCCCAGCCGCAACAGGATCGCCGGCCGCCGCGCGGCGATGCGGCGCAAGAGCCGGGTCAGCGCCAGGCCAAGGGCAGGGGCGGCAAGCGGCGGCAGCACCATGCGGCCGAGAAGCCGCGGCAGGGGGCGGGACGAAGTCATGGCCTGCCTTTGGCATGGCAAAACCGCGGATGGCTTGACAATGGTCAAGACGGCGCCGGAATTCCTGCCGCAGGGTGCGCCGCATGATCGAGACCCCGCCCGCAACCCCGCGCTGCCTGCCCGCCTTTGCCGATTTGCGCGCCTTCCTGGCCTGGGCCGAGGCGCGGGGCGATCTGGCCCGCATCGCCGCGCCGGTGTCGCTGCGCCACGAGATGACGGCGCTGCAACTGGCAGCGCTGCGCCGCGCCGGGCCAGTGCTGCGCTTCGACGCCCATGACGGGCCGGGCGTGCCGGTGATCGGCAATCTTTTCGGCACCCGGGCCCGGGTCGCGGCCGGGCTGGGGCTGGAGCCGGAACAGATCCCGGGTTTCGGCGCCTTCCTGGCCGGGCTGCGCAGCCCGGTGCCGCCCGGTCGGATGCGCGACGCGCTGTCGCATTGGCCGATGCTGCGCGCGGCGCTGTCGGCGCGGCCCCGGACCATCCGCCACGCGCCGGTGCAAGAGGCCGAGCTGACCGGCCTCGACGCGCTGCCGGTGCAGACGCCCTGGCCCGAGGACGCGGGACCGCTGATCACCTGGCCGGTGGTGCTGACGCGGCCGCATGGCTCGGCGGCGGGCGAGTTCGGGCGATACAATCTGGGCGTCTATCGCGCCCAGGTGCTGGGACCGGATCGGCTGATCCTGCGCTGGCTGGCGCATCGCGGCGGCGCGGCGCATCACCGCAGCTGGGCGCGGGCGGGCGAGCCGATGCCCGTCGCCATCGCCCTGGGCGCCGACCCGGCGCTGCTGCTGGCGGCGGCGCTGCCGCTGCCCGAGGCGGTTTCGGAACTGGGGTTCTCGGGCGTGCTGCGCGGCGCGCGGACCGATCTGGTCGCCTGCCGCTCGGTGCCGCTGGCGGTGCCGCCCCGGGCCGAGGTGATCCTGGAAGGCTGGGTTCATCCCGGCGAGACCGCGCCCGAAGGCCCCTTCGGCGACCATACCGGCTATTACAACGCGGCCGAGCCGTTCCCGGTCATGCGGGTCTCGGCCATCACCTGCCGGCGCGATCCGCTGTATCTTTCCACCGTGACCGGCCGGCCGCCGGACGAGCCCTCGGTCATCGGCGAAGTCTTCAACGATCTGGCGCTGCCGGTGATCCGCGCCCAGATCCCCGAGGTGCGCGACCTGTGGCTGCCGGCCGCCGCCTGTTCCTATCGCATGGCGGTGGTCCGGATCGACAAGCGCTATCCCGGCCAGGCCCGGCGGGTGATGATGGCGCTGTGGGGGATGCTGCCGCAGTTCAGCTATACCAAGATGATCGTGGTGGTGGACGGCGAGCTGGACATCCGCAGCTGGGACGACATCGCCTGGGCCATCGCCACCCGCATGGACCCGGCGCGCGACGTGATGCTGATCGACCGCACGCCGATGGACTATCTGGATTTCGCCGCGCCGCTGGAGGGGCTGGCCGGCAAGATCGGCATCGACGCCACCACCAAGATCGGCGCCGAGACCGCGCGGGAATGGGGCCGCGAGATGCGGCTCGACCCCGCGCACGAGGCCCGCGCCGAGGCGCTGCTGGCGGCGATCCTGCCATGAGGGTGGTGCTGGGGGTCTCGGGCGCCTCGGGCGCGGTGCTGGCGATGGACTGCGCCGCCGCGCTGCTGCGCGCGGGGGCCGAGGTGGACCTGGTGCTTTCCGCCATGGCCGAGCGCACGCTGGCCGAGGAGATCGGCCCCGGCGCCCAGGCCCAGCTGACGGTCATCGCGACGCGGGTGCATCCGCTGCGCGACCTGGGGGCCGCCATCGCCTCGGGTTCCTGTCCGGTGGCGGGGATGATCGTCGCGCCCTGCTCGATGCGCAGCCTGGCGGCGATCGCCCATGGCTTCGACGACAATCTGCTGACCCGCGCCGCCGGGGTGCAGCTGAAGGAGCGCCGGCCGCTGGTGCTGCTGGCGCGCGAGGCGCCGCTGACGCTGGCGCATCTGCGGAACATGCAGGCGGCCGCCGAGATGGGGGCGGTGATCCTGCCGCCGGTGCCGGCCTTCTACCTGCGCCCGGCCAGCCTGGCCGAGGCCACCGCCCAGATCGCCGCCCGCGCTGTCGATCTGCTGCGCCTGGGCCCGCCGCAGGCGCGGCGCTGGCACCCAAGATCCGACTGACCCATGCCTCAGGCCCGGCTGTGGGCGCTGAGCACCGGCCGCGGCACCGGCCCTCGCAAGGCGTGGCGAAAGTCCCACAGGAACAGCGCCCATCCCGTCATCCAGGCCAGGGCCGCGATCCGCAGCAACGGCGCGGGATCGGCGCCGCCCCAACCCATCAGCAGCCGCGCCAGCACCGACAGCTGCACCAGTGTGAAGGCAAGGCCCAGCACCGGCGACACCCGAAGCCGCGTCCCCTGCCGGACCATGGCCGCCCGCGCCATGATCGCCAGCATCATCGAGCCCATGGCGCCCATGGTGACGGCATGCAGCGCCGTGGCGGGGCCGAGCCCGGCCTCCGGCAGCTGCGCCGCGCCCGCAAGCACCAGCCCCAGGGGCAGCCACAGCCAGGCCAGGTGCAGAAGCAGCAGCGCCGGATAGCGCACCGCGTATCCGTTGCGCCAGCCCGGCATCCGCGCAAGCTGCATCAACCCCGAGGCGATCAGCAGCGGCCCGGCCAGCCGCGGCGCATCGACCTGCAGCGCCGCCATTGCAAGGGCCAGCGTCAGCAGCGCGCCGCCCGCAAGCCAGGGCGGATCGGAGACGGCGGGGGCGCCCGGAGAGCCTGCCAGCCAGTGGCGGGTGAAGGCGGCGATGGCGCGGCCGCCGACCAGGCCGATGAGCAGGGCGAAGAACAGCGCCGCGGTCTCTCCCGAAAGGTCATCGATCTGTGCCCAGCCCGGGACCAGCGGTGCCAAGGCCAAGGGTATGCGGCCCCAAGCCCTGGCGCGCGTGACCCGCGCGGACAGGAAGCCGGCAAGGGCGAGGAAATAGGCGGCGCCGGCCAGGCTGCCCAGCGGCCCAGTCCCGCCTATGGCGAATGTCAGCCGCCCGACCAGCCACAGCGCCACCAGGGCCGCGGTGACCGCCGCCGCGACCCGGCGGCCTCCGGTCCAGGCCGGCAGCGCGGTCAGCAGATAGCCCCCCAGCGCCGCCCCGCCCATGCCGAAGAGCAGCTCGTGCCGATGCCAGGCCAGCGGCTCGGGACCCAGGCCCTGGGGCAGCAGCCAGACCGTCGGCACCAGCAGCGCCCACAGGCCGGCCAGCAGGAACAGCGGGCGATGCGGCGCCAGCCACAACCCGGGGAACGGTGCGCGCGGCATGTCGGAAACCATGCCGCCAGGCTGGGACGGGCCGTGGTCGCCGTCCACCGGGAACCGCAACGCCGGCGCATTTGCCGCAGGCCGTGGCGGGGTCATCGGTTCAGCCGCGCCGGCGGCGGGCCATGCGCTCGGCGCGGCCCGCGCGGCCCCGGCCGTCGGAAGGGCCTTCGCCCGGGTCGGGGCGCGCGGGCAGTTTCATCGTTCGCGCCAGATGCGGGAAGGCATCGATCTTGTGCGGCAGCGCCATGGCATCGACGAAGAGCTGCTGGAAATGCGGCTCCAGCGCGGTCTCGATCTTGTCGATGCGGCGCACGGTCTCCTCGATCTCGCGGCGGTGGCCGCGGTTCAGCAGCGCCATCATCGCGCCGGCACCGGCGGCATTGCCCACCGCCCGGACCTCGGACAGGTCGCAATCCGGGATCAGCCCCAGCACCATGGCGTATTTCGGGTCGATGAAGGAACCGAAGGCACCGGCCAGGCGGATGCAGTCCACCGCCGCCACGCCCTGCTTTTCCATCAGCAGCCGGATGCCGGCGTAAAGCGCCGCCTTGGCCAGCTGGATCGCGCGGATGTCGTTCTGCGTGACCGTGATGCGCGGGCTGCCGTCATGCAGCAGATAAGAGAAGGTGCGGCCTTTCGCCAGGATGCGCGGGCTGCGCGCGGCCAGCGTCCCGTCGATCACGCCCTCCGCCGACAGGATGCCCGCAAGATACATCTCGGCCACCACCTCGATGATGGCCGAGCCGCAGAGGCCGGTCACGCCCAGCCGGGCCGCGGCCTCGGCAAAGCCCGGATCGTCCGACCACAGATCCGAGCCGATGATGCGCAGGCGCGGCTCCAGCGTCCCGGGGTCGATCCGCGCCCGCTCGATGGCGCCGGGGGCGGCGCGCTGGCCCGAGGAGATTTCCGCACCCTCGAAGGCCGGGCCGGTGGGCGAGGAGGCGGCGACGGTGCGGGCGGCGTTGCCCAGCACGATCTCGGCATTGGTGCCGATGTCGACCAGCAGCATCATGCGGTCCTGCCGGTGCGGGCCCTCGGCCAGGACGGCGCCGGCGGCATCGGCGCCGACATGGCCGGCGATGCAGGGCAGCAGATAGGCCCGTGCGCCGGCGTTGGCGGCAAGCCCCAGTTCGGCGGCCGGGCTGCGCACCGCCGCCGACACCGCCAGCGCGAAGGGCGCCTGGCCCAGCTCGGTCGGGTCGATGCCCAGGAACAGGTGATGCATGATCGGATTGGCGACGAAGACCGCGTCGAGGATGTCGTCCGGATCGACGCCGCCCTCGGCGCAGACCTTGGCGACCAGCCCGTTCACCGCCTCGCGCACGGCCTGCGTCATCGCGGCGCGCCCATCGGGGTTCATCATCACATAGGACACCCTGCTCATCAGGTCCTCGCCGAAGCGGATCTGCGGGTTCGAGGCGCCGGCCGAGGCGACGACCCGCCCCGACAGCAGCGATACCAGATGCAGCGCGATGGTGGTCGAGCCGATGTCGCAGGCGATGCCGTAGGCGCTGTTGTGCAGCCCGGGCCAGAGGGCGGTGATTTCCGGGCGCGCGTCCTCGTCCTGGTGGACGGCGACGGTGACGCCCCAGCCCTCCAGGCGCAGGGTCTTCTGCAAGCCGGGCAGCAGCCGCAGCGGCACCACCGGGTCGCGGATGCCCCAGTCGCGCGCCAGCACCGCCTTGAGCCGGTCGAGATCGCCCAGCGGCTGGTGCATGTCGGGCGGCTCCACCTCGACATAGCACAGCCTGATCGCCGGATCGCGCGCGATGACGCGGTCGCTGGCGGGTTTGCGGATCACTTGGGCATTGACGGTCGTGTCCTGCGGCACGTCCACCACCAGGTCGCCCAGCACGGTGGCCGAGCAGGAAAGCCGCCGCCCCGCGGGCAGGCCGCGGACCCGGTCGTAACGCTCTTCCTTGCCGCCCCGGGCCGAGATGTGATCCTGGGACGAGGTGATGCCGAACTTGGCGAAGCTGCCGTCCTGGATCTCGACCTGGCAGCGGCCGCAGGTGGCGCGGCCGCCGCAGACGCTTTCGACATGGACGCCCAGCTGCCGCGCGGCGTCGAGCAGATTGGTGCCGACCGGGAAACGCCCGCGCTTGCCCGAGGGCATGAACAGGACCAGAGGGTCGCGGGGGTCCGGGTCGGCAGCCATGGCGTCGCTTCCCTTGCCCTAGGCCTGCGCGCCCAGCCGCGCGGCGCGGCCGCCGCGCCGCCGTGCCCCGCCGTCTAGCGGCGCCGGTGCCGGCGCGGCATGTTCGCCGGGGCGGAAGTCCTTGTAGGTGCGGATCCAGGTGCCGCAGTCCTTGTCCACGCCGGCCAGCACGTTGGCGGCGCGCACAGCCTCCATCTCTTGCGGGCGGCACGGGTTCATGATGGCGCTGGTCATGCCGGCGCCGATCACCATCGGGATAAAGCCCGCATTGATGCCGTGGCGGTGCGGCAGGCCGAAGGAGATGTTCGAGAGGCCGCAGGTCGTGTTCACCTTCAACTCCTCGCGCAGCCGCCGCAGCAGGGCAAAGACCTGCAGCCCGGCGTCCCCCAGCGCGCCGATCGGCATCACCAGCGGATCGACCACCATGTCCTCGGGCTTGATGCCGTGGTCCATGGCGCGCTGGACGATCTTCCTGGCGACCTCGAAACGCACGTCGGGGTCCATGGAGATCCCGGTCTCGTCGTTCGAGATCGCGACCACCGGCACGTCGTATTTGCGCGCCAGCGGCAGGATCGCCTCCAGCTTGTCCTCCTCGCCGGTGACCGAGTTGATGAGCGGGCGGCCGCGCGCGACCTTCAGGCCGGCCTCGATGGCGGCGGTGACCGAGGAATCGATGGCCAGCGGAATGTCCACCAGTTCCTGCACGATCTGCAGCGTCTGCACCATCAGCCCCGGCTCGGTGGCGTTGGGATCGACGGCGGTCACGCCCGCGTTGATGTCCAGCATGGTCGCGCCCGCGGCCACCTGCTCCAGCGCGTCCTTGCGCACGGTGTCGAAATTGCCCTCGACCATCTCGGCTGCCAGCTTCTTGCGGCCGGTGGGATTGATACGCTCGCCGATGACGCAGAAGGGCTGGTCGAAGCCGATGGCGATTTCCCGGGTCGCCGAGGCGACGATGGTGCGGGTCATGGATGTTTCCTTTTCGGAATGGATGGTTGTGTCAGGTTGTGGCGGGATGCGGCGCCGCCTGCGCGTCCGTCAGGATCTGCTGCGGCGTTTCAGCGCGGTCGTCGTGCAGGATGTGGTCCAGTCGGCCGGCGACCAGCGCATCGTCGGCCCTGGGTTCGGGGCGCCACGGGCGCCGGCCCTTCAGCACGCCCGAATCGTGGACGATCTCGGCCACGTATTCTTCTTGCCGATAGGCCATGACGTGGATGCCGGCGACGCCCGCGATCTCTTTCACCTCGTCGATGATGTCGATGCAGAGCCGCTTGCCCTCGCGCTTCTGGTCGGCGGCGCCTTCCAGCCGGGCGATCACCGCGTCGGGAATATGCACGCCCGGCACGTTGGCCCGCATCCAGCGCGCGGTCCGGGCCGAGGTCAGCGGCCCGACGCCGCACATGATGAAGCATTGCTCGTGCAGGCCCAGGTCGCGGACCCGGGCCATGTAGTCGCGGAACATCGGCACGTCGAAGCAATACTGGCTTTGCACGAATTGCGCGCCGGCGGCGATCTTCTTGGCCAGCCGCAGCGGGCGGAAGTCGTAGGGCGGCGCGAAGGGGTTGATCGCCGCGCCCATGAACATCGCGGGCGGGGTGGTCAGCTTGCGGCCCGACAGGAACCGGCCCTCGTCGCGCATGGTGCGGATCGTTTCCATCAGCGACATGCAGTCGAGGTCGAAGACCGGCTTCGCGCCCGGCTGGTCGCCGGCCTGCACGCCGTCGCCGGTCAGGCACAGCACGTTCTGCACCCCCATGGCGGCGGCGCCCAGCACGTCGCCCTGGATGGCGATGCGGTTCCGGTCGCGGCAGGAAATCTGATAGATCGGCGCGTAGCCCATGCGGGTCAGCAGCGCGCAGATCCCGACCGAGGACATGTGGCAATTCGCCCCCGAGGCATCGACGGCATTGATCCCGTCCACCCAGCCGTCGAAGACGGCGGCGCGTTCATAGACATCCTCGGGGTCAGCGCTGTCGGGCGGGTTCAGCTCGGTGGTGACGGCGAATTCGCCGCGCCGCAACACCCGCTCCAGCCGCCCGCGCGAGGCATGGCCGGGCAGCGGCTCCAGCGGCAGATGCGCGCCGGCGGGGTTCTCGTCATGGTGCGGGCTCATGTGGCATCCCTTCTGCGGGCTGTGTCGCGCCCGTCCGCGGCCTCTTGCGTGACGCGCAGCCAGGACGAGGTTCCGGCCAGCGTCCGGTCCACCGGCTTCTGCACCTTCAGGATGGCGTCGCCCTGCACCATCCGGCGCGAGCCTTCCCAGGCCTTGACCCAGACGCAGGGCATGTCGGGCTTGACCTCGCAATGCCCGTTGGCGCGCACGCCGCCGCAGGGGCCGTTGCGCAGCTGCTTGGGGCAGTTCATCGGGCAGGACATCCCGGTCGAGGACAGCACGCATTGCCCGCACATCCGGCAGTCGAACATGAAGCCCTTGACCTGGCGTTCGACGAAGCGGACCGGCTTTTCGACCCGGCCGTAGCCGAGCGCCTTCCACAGCGGATGCAGCAGCAGCACCGCACCGGCGAACCGGCGATAGAACCATTCGAGGCCGCGCGCATGGCGCACGGACCACAGCCGCACCGCATAGCCGCGCGCGGCCTTTCGCGGCGGCGGCGGGGCGGCGGCTGCGGGCGTCGCGACCTTCCGCTTCTGCGCCCCGGGCAGGGCGGCGATATGCGCGTCCTCAGCCATGGTTCCGCCCGTCCGCATCGATGCCTGCCGCTGCCGCCTGGGCGCCGCGCCGGGGCGGCTTGCCTGGAATCCGGTCTTGCCAGTGGGTCACGATCAACTTCCTCTCTTCCTTTGGTCCCAGCATCGCCGAAGGCGTCCGTTCCCGCTGGCCGCCGCGCGACGGCGACCGTTTCAAAAGCGACGCGTCACGTCTCCGGCCCGGCATGCGCCCGCGCCAGCGCCGGCCCCAGGTCGCCATAGCGGGTCAGGCGCCGTTCATAGGCCAGGCCCAGCAGGGCGGCGGCGTTCCGCGCCACCTGTTCCAGCCCCGCGTCCTCGGTCTGGGCCAGGTAGACGACCTTCTTGTAATTGCCGAAGAAATCCTGCGCCAGTTCCGGGTGCCGGTCGAGGCCCAGCGGCCGCACGAAGAAGGCGTCGAACTGGCGGCACAGGAAGTCCGTCATGTAGAATGCGGTCACGTCGGCCTCGGCCACCGCCGCAAAGGCGGCCGCGCCCTGATAGACCGCAAAGCAATGCGGCCCCGCCAGCCGTTCGACGCCCTGGCGGTCCAGCACCTTGTCCAGCATGCCGCCGGTGCCGCAATCGGCATAGCCGACGAAGATGTGGCGATAGCCGTCGGCGCGCGCCTGCATGATCGCCGCATCGACCGCGGCGGTGATGCGCTGGGGATGGAAATGCAGTTCGGCCGGCAGGCATTTCAGCACCAGGTGCGTCAGGGCCAGCCGCTCGCGGATCGCCATGATCTCGCGCGCCAACATGCCGCAGGCGATGACCAGCACCTTGTCCGGCGCGGGCGGCGGGCCCGCCATCCGGGCGGGGGCCGCCGTCGCAGCGGCGGGCAAGGCCGGGGACGGCATGGACGCCGCCGCGGCCCGACGGGCCTTCAGCCTGGCCGCGCGGCCTCGTCCTGCCTGTTCCATGCCGCGTCCCGACCCCCCGTGCCCCGATCCTGAGCGTGGCTGTGCCCCAGCCTCAGGCCACGCGGATGTTGTGCCTGCGCTGCATGAAGTCCTTGGCCATCTCGACGGTGATCGCGGCGTCGCGGCAATAGGCGTCGGCGCCCACGGCCTTGCCGAAATCCTCGTTCAGCGGCGCGCCGCCGACCAGGACCACGTAATCGTCGCGGATGCCCTTTTCCGCCATCGCGTCGATCACGACCTTCATGTAGGGCATGGTCGTGGTCAGCAGGGCCGACATGCCCAGGATGTCGGGCTTGTGTTCCTCGATGGCGGCCAGGTAGCTTTCCACCGGGTTGTTGATGCCGATGTCGATGACCTCGAAGCCGGCGCCCTCCATCATCATGCCGACCAGGTTCTTGCCGATGTCGTGGATGTCGCCCTTGACGGTGCCGATCAGCAGCTTGCCCTGCTTGGGCGCGTCGGTCGCGGCCAGCAGGGGGCGCAGGATGGTCATCCCGGCCTTCATGGCATTGGCCGACAAGAGCACCTCGGGCACGAACAGGATGCCGTCGCGGAAATCCTCGCC
Organism: Paracoccus aminovorans; assembly: GCF_900005615.1. NCBI lineage: Bacteria > Pseudomonadati > Pseudomonadota > Alphaproteobacteria > Rhodobacterales > Paracoccaceae > Paracoccus > Paracoccus aminovorans. The sequence continues at coordinate 283,987 of NZ_LN832562.1, forward strand.
CACGATGCGCATGCCCTCGACCAGGGCCTGGGTCAGCACGTCGTAGGGCGTCCAGCCGCGTTCCAGCAGGATGTTGGTGCCTTCCTCGACCTCTTCCCGGAGCCCGTCGTAGAGGTCGTTGTGCATCTGCTCCACGAGGTCTTCGTCGGACAGCGCGGCAAGGCTGATTTCGTCGTCGGACATCTTCAAGACTCCAGCATGGGGTTGCGGCGCGGGTTCTCCTCGGCGGCCAGCGCGCCGTCTGGTCCTGAATCCTGTATAGCCCCGCCGGTCCCCGCCCCACTGTCCGGTTTGCGACAGCCGCTGCCGCAGCCAGGCCGGTCCGCCGCCCGGGCCTGGCTACAATCGGAAACCAGCGCGGCACTCTGGCCCGCGAGGGAGATGGGAAGCGAATCCATGACGGACAGCATGACATCGGCGGAAGACACCGGCGCCAGGCGCGGCCGGGGCGAACGCGGCGGCGCGGCCGCCAGGCGCGCGGCGCGGGCAGGCGGCGGACCTGGGGGGCAACTGACCTATATCAAGCGGCAGGTGCCCTATTACGAGGTGCTGGGCGAAGAGGGGCTGGCGCTGATCGAGGCCAATGCCGACACGGTGCTGGAAGAGATCGGCATCGAGTTCCGCGACGACCCCGAGGCGTTGGCGCTGTGGAAGGAAGCCGGCGCCGACGTGCGCGGCCAGCGCGTCCATTTCCCGAAAGGGCTGCCAAGGGCACTGCTGAAGACCGCGCCCTCGGTCTTTACCCAGCACGCGAGGAACCCGGAACGCTCGGTGCAGATCGGCGGCGGCGCCACCGTTTTCGCGCCGGTCTACGGCCCGCCCTTCGTGCGCGACCTGCAGGCCAACCGGCGCTATGCCACGCTGGAGGATTTCCACAATTTCGTGAAGCTGGCCTATCTGGCACCCTCGATCCACCATTCCGGCGGCACCGTCTGCGAGCCGGTGGACGTGCCGGTGAACAAGCGCCACCTGGACATGCTGCTGGCGCATATGACGCTGTCGGACAAGCCCTTCATGGGCTCGGTTACTGCGCCCGAGCGGGCCGAGGACACCGTCGCCATGGCGAAGCTGCTGTTCGGCGAGGAATTCGTCGACCGGAACACCGTGACCATCAGCCTGATCAACGCCAACTCGCCCATGGTCTTCGACGACACCATGCTGGGCGCGGCCAAGGTCTATGCCCGCGCCAACCAGGCCTGCATCGTCACCCCCTTCATCCTGGCCGGCGCCATGAGCCCGGTGACGGTCGCGGGCACGCTGACGCAGGTGCTGGCCGAGGTGCTGGCGGGCGCCGCCTTCACCCAGCTGGTGCGCCCCGGCGCACCGGTGCTGTTCGGCACCTTCGCCTCGTCGATCTCGATGCAGTCGGGGGCGCCGACCTTCGGCACGCCCGAGCCATCGCTGGTCTCTTACGGCGCGGCGCAGCTGGCGCGGCGGCTGGGCCTGCCCTTGCGCACGGGCGGCTCGCTTTGCGCCGCGAAGACGCCGGATGCGCAGGCGGCCTATGAAAGCGCGAATACGCTGAATTCGACCATCCTTTGCGGCGCCAATTTCGTGTTGCATTCGGCCGGCTGGCTGGAGGGCGGGCTTTCAGCCTGCTACGAGAAGTTCATCATGGACGTCGATCAGCTGGGCGTGGCGCAGAAGCTGGCGGCGGGCGTCGACCTGTCCGAGAACGGCCAGGCGATGGACGCGATCCGCGAGGTGGGGCCCGGCAGCCACTATCTGGGCTGCGCCCATACCCAGGCGAATTTCCAGTCCGCCTTCTATCGCTCGATCGTGGCCGACAACAACTCGTTCGAGCAATGGCAGGCCGAGGGCGAAAAGACCGCGGCGCAGCGCGCCAACGAGCTCGCGCGGCGCTGGCTGGACAGCTACGAGCCGCCGGCGCTGGACCCGGGCATCGCCGAAAGCCTGAACGATTTCGTGGCGCGCAAGAAAGCCTCGATGCCGGACGCCTTCACATGAAAGCCGCCGGTTTCGGCGCGACAGAGGGTCGCGGATCTCATCCATGACGAGGTGTGGCGCAATGCCGTTCAGGGTCGGGAACCGGGTTGACCGGGCTGCGGCGGCGCTGGCGCCCAGCGGGCTGGTGCTGCGCGGCGGGCTGAACTTCGCCCCGGACGAGCCGCGCCCGCCGGGACCCGGCGGCGCGCCGGCGGCGGCGGTGCTGCTGGTCGGCAATGCCGGCGCCGGCTATTGGCCGGTCTTCGCGCAATGGCGGCGGGCGCAGACCGACCCGCCGGCCGAACCGCTGGACCTTTGGTCGCGCGAGGTGATCGCACGGGCCGCCGCCGAGATCGGCGCGCGGGTGCTGATGCCGAACGACCGCCCCTTCGCGCCCTTCCAGCAATGGGCGATGCGGGCGCTGCGGCTGAAGCCGTCGCCGCTGGGGCTGCTGATGCATCCGCGCCTGGGGTTGTGGCACGCCTTCCGCGGCGCCTTGCTGCTGGACGACGCGCTGTCGCGGCGGGCGCTGCGCCGCCTGAACCGGCCCCGGGGCAGGACGCGGCATCCCTGCGACCATTGTGCCGACAAGCCCTGCCTGCGCGGCTGTCCGGTCGCGGCCTATGGCGCCGACGGCTTCGCCCATGCCGCCTGCCTGTCGCATCTGCGCAGCGCCGCGGGCGCCGGCTGCACCCGGCTTTGCCTGGCGCGCGACGCCTGCCCGCAGGGGCGCGGCTGGCGCTATCCCGACGCGGTGCAGGCGTTCCACCAGCGGGCTTTCGCCGGCTGAGCCCTGGGCAGGCCACTGAAAATCCCAGCGCCGCGGCACGCCGGACAGAAAACGGGAAATGCGCCGCGAATCGCCGACAAATGCTCTGTTATCCAGCCGGTCCCGGCCGGGGCCGGAACGATTTTCCGTCCTGGCGCCCTGTCGGAATCCTTTTCCCGCGACCTGTCAGGGCAGCACCAGCGGCTTGCGCTCGCCCCGTTCCTGCTGCGGCGAGCGGGCATAGAGCTCACGGTAGCATTTGGCGAAATGCGAGGCCGAGACGAAGCCGCAGGCCACCGCGATCTCGACCACCGGCAGCGTGGACTGCATCAGCAGGTGCCGGGCGCGGTCCAGCCGGATCTCGAGGTAATAGCGGGCGGGCGAACGGCCCATCTCCTTCTCGAACAGCCGCTCGATCTGGCGCCGGGACAGGCCGACATGGCAGGCGAGCTGCAGCAGCGACAGCGGCTCGGCAAGGTTGGCCTCCATCAGCTCGATGATGGACAGCACCTTGGGGTTCTGGATGCCCAGCCGGGCGCGCAGCGGCAGCCGCTGGCGGTCGCCGGGGCTGCGCACCCGGTCGGTCAGCAACTGCTCGCAGACCCGGTTGACGATCTCGTCGCCGAAATCGTCGCCGATCAGCTGCAGCATCATGTCCAGCGCCGCGGTGCCGCCGGCGCAGGTGTAGATATTGCCGTCGACCTCGAACAGGTCGGCATAGACATCGGCGGTCGGGAAGGCTTCGGAAAAGCCCGGCAGGTTCTCCCAATGGATGGCGCAGCGCCGGCCCGACAGCAGCCCGGCGCGGGCCAGCACATAGGCGCCGGTGCAGAGCCCGCCGATGGCGACGCGGCGGCTGTTCGCCTCGCGCAGGAAGGCGAAGACCGGTTTCTGCTGGTAGGCCTCGATCCCCAGCCCCGAGCAGACGATGGCCATCGAGGGGCGTTCGGGTCCCGAGAGCCGGCGCCTTTCCTCCTCCAGCGCGCCGTCGACGGTGCATTCCACCCCGTTCGAGGCCGGCACCGGCAGGCCGTCGATGCTGGCCAGCCGCCAGTGATATGCCTGGTAGCCCAGCATCCGGTTCGCCGCCCGCAGCGGCTCCAGCGCGCTGGCAAAGGCGATCATGGTGAAATCCGGCACCATCAGGAAAACGATCGAGCGCTTGCTGGCCGTGGCTTGCGACACCCGTAACCTCACTACACAAGACCCTGGGCCGTATGAACCTGGGGTCGCCGCCAGAGTCGGTCGGAACGGAATACCGGTCAATAGCGCGCAGGGGCGCCCCCTTGCGGCATGGTGCCGCTGTCCCGTCGCCCGCCGCGCGGGGCGAGGCGTTTCGGGCCGAACGCCACATGTCCGCAGGGCGAGGAAGGGCGGCAGGGACGGGGCCGATCTCCCCGACCCCGGCAACCCAGGTCATCCTGCCCGCGACCCTTGGCGAGGGGCGGTATCAAGCATCTTCGGCGGCTGCGGCCGTGCCGTGGCCGCGGGCGGCGCGCCCCGGCCGTGCGCCGGAGGGCATTCCCGAACTTCCTGCCGAGGGCCGGAACTCAGAAGCCGCGGGACAGCCGCCGGCGCAGTTTCCCCCGCGCGGTCAGCAGCGGACCTGCCAGTGCCGCTGGGCAGTCGCCAGCGCGCGACTGACCCAGCGCCAGCGCCAGTTCCTGCTGCGCGCTCAGCCCCAGCCACGCTGCCGGCAGCAGCAGCACGCGCAGCCGCCGCAGCCGCTCGCAATCGCTCGACCAGACCGCGAACCAGCGCGGTCCGGCGCGGCGCAGGCGCCAGCCCTCGCCCGGGATCGGCGCGGGCCAGCGTCCGCCCGCCGCCTGGTGGGTCGTCAGCAACAGCAGCCGGTCGCCGACCCGCTGGGACAGCTTGCCCATCCCCGCATCTCCGTCACGCCGGGCCCGACGGCGCGATCTCGGCGCGCCGCAGGCGCAGCAAAGACGGCGCCGCGTCGCGCAGCGCGGAGGTCAGGACGCTCGGCGCAACCCCGTTCAGGCCGGGGATCCCGCCGCAGCGGCTGTCGCTCAGCCGGACCGGGACGATGCGTGCGTCCCCGGCCCAAGGTCGCGTCATCAGGACGATGTCGTTCATGGTCGCCATGCCTCCCTTTCGCAGAATCGGCCTCTTGCGATACGGCCACCATAATACACGATTGAACACATAGAGAATATAGATAAATATGACGCCGCATCGCCGGGCATTCCTCCGGCGTCGGAAGGGGCGCTATGCCGGATCTCGACCTGATCGACCGCAAGATCGTGGCGGAGCTGATGCGCGACGCGACGCTGCCCATCGCACAGATCGCCGACAGGGTGGGCCTGTCCCAGACCCCCTGCTGGAAGCGGATCCAGAAGCTGGAGGCGGCGGGGGTGCTGACCGGGCGGGTGGCGCTGGCCGATCCGGAGAAGCTGGGTTTCGGCACGCTGGTCTTCGTCGAGATCGAGGCGCCGAACCATTCCGTGCAATGGCGCGAGGAATTCGCCACGGCCGTCGCCCAGCTGCCGCAGATCATGGAGGTCCACCGGATGGCGGGGCGCATGGACTATCTGCTGCGCGTGGCGGTGCCGGACATGGCGGCCTTCGATCTGTTCTACAAGCGGCTGACGGATGCGGTGCCGATCAAGAACGTGACCTCGCATTTCGCCATGGAGCGCATCCGCTTCACCACCGCCTATCCGGTCGATACCCGCAACCGTTGAACGATGCCTCAGGCGGCGCTTTCGGCCCCCCAGGCCGGGAAGGGGTCGGGCAGGTTGGCCCACAGCTCGGGGATGAAGCCGCTTTCGCGCACCAGGGCCGCATCCAGCGCGCGGGTGATCGCGGCCTGGTCCATGCCGGTGCCGATGAAGACCAGTTCCTGCCGCCGGTCGCCCCAGGGTTCCTGCCAGACCTCGGCGACCGCATCCAGGCTTTCGGTGACGGTCGGCCAGCGCTGCCGGGGCACGCCCGCCCACCAGCGGCCCAGGGGCGCGACCGTCGACATCGCCCCGGCCAGGCTGAACTCTGCCACCCAGTCGGGCCGGGTCGCGATCCAGAAATGGCCCTTGGCCCGGATCACGCCGCCGAGTTCGCGGTTCAGCACCGCATGGATGCGCAGCGGATCGAAGGGCCGGCGGGCGCGATAGACGAAAGAGGATACGCCGTATTCCTCGGTCTCGGGCGTGTGATGCGCGAAACCGTAAAGCTCCTTGGCCCACAGCGGATGCTCATGCGCCCGGTCGAAGTCGAACAGCCCGGTGTCGAGGATCATGCCGGCATCGACCCGGGCATGATCCGCTTCCAGAACCCGGGCATCGGGGTTCAGCGCCTGCAGGATGCGCCGCGCCTCGTCGCGCCGCTGGGGCCCGGCGGCGCCGATCTTGTTCAGCACGATCACGTCGGCGAATTCGATCTGGTCGGTCAGCAGGTCCACCAGCGTCCGCTGGTCGTCCTCGCCCAGGCTTTCGCCGCGGTCGGCCAGGAAGTCGTGGCTGGAAAAATCGCGCGTCAGGTTGGCGGCATCCACCACCGTCACCATCGTGTCCAGCCGCGCCACGTCCGAAAGGCTGTTGCCGTCCTCGTCCCGGAAGGCGAAGGTCGCCGCCACCGGCAGCGGCTCGGCGATGCCGGTGGATTCGATCAGCAGGTGGTCGAAGCGGCCTTCTCCGGCCAGCTGGCGCACCTGGTCCAGCAGGTCCTCGCGCAGGGTGCAGCAGATGCAGCCATTGGTCATCTCGACCAGCTTCTCCTCGGTGCGGGACAGTTCGGTGGCAGCATGGACCAGGTCGGCGTCGATATTGACCTCGGACATGTCGTTGACGATCACCGCGACGCGGCGGCCCTGGCGGTTGTTCAGGACATGGTTCAGCAGCGTGGTCTTTCCCGCGCCCAGAAATCCCGACACCACGGTGACGGGCAGGCGGCGGTCGCGAGAGCGGGCGGATGCAGACATGGGGGCCTCTATGTTACGTTATAATATAACATATACCTGCGGACCGGAGCCGCCCGCAAGGGCTTTCGGACCTTGATGTGCGCGCGATCCTTGGGCTGCTGTCGCTTCTGGGGCTTTCGGACACCCCGCGGACGGGTTTATTCCTTGGTCAAGCCCGAGGGGAATCGCTCATGCCGCCAATAGCCAACCAGCCGATCGAGGGCGCCCTGACCCGCAACGCGATCTTTCTGACCCTCAGCCTGCACCAGGACGATGCGGCGCTTTCGGTTTTCCGCGACCTTTGCGCCGACCTGCCTTCCCTGGTCCGGGCGGTGGGATTTCGCAGCGCCGAAGCGGGGCTCAGCTGCGTGCTGGGCCTGGGGTCCGGGCTTTGGGATCGGCTGGGCATTGGTCTTGCGCCCGCCGGCCTGCACCCGTTCCGCGAAATCGCCGGCGTCCATCGCGCGCCTGCGACCCCGGGCGACATCCTGTTCCACATCCGCGCCGAGCGCCCGGACTACTGCTTCGAGCTCGCCAGCCAGATCATGCGCCGGCTGGGCGCGGTCGCCACCGTCGAGGACGAGACCCAGGGCTTCAAGTTCTTCGACAACCGCGACCTGCTGGGCTTCGTCGACGGCACCGAGAACCCGCAGGGCGTGGACCGGGCCGCGGCGGTGGCCATCGGCGACGAAGACCCGGCCTTTGCCGGCGGCAGCTACGTCATCGTGCAGAAATACCTGCACGACCTGGCGAAATGGGAGGCCATGCCGGTGGAAAGCCAGGAACGGGTGATCGGGCGCCACAAGCTCTCGGACATCGAATTCCCCGATGCCGACAAGGCGAGCTTCGCCCATAACGTGCTGACCAACATCAACGACGCGCAGGGCAACCAGCTGCAGATCCTGCGCGACAACATGCCTTTCGGCAGCCCGGCGCATGGCGAGTTCGGCACCTATTTCATCGGCTACGCCCGCGAGCCGGGCCGGATCGAGACCATGTTGGAGAACATGTTCGTCGGTCTGTCGCCGGGCAATTACGACCGCATCCTCGACGTCAGCACGGCCGTGACCGGCGGCCTGTTCTTCGTGCCGGCGGCGGGGCTGCTGGACAGGATCGGCGCGGGGCAGGCTCTGGCGCCGCCCGCCCCAGCCGAACCCGAACCGGAACCGCGGGCGGACGGCTCGCTTGGCCTTGGATCCTTGAAACAGGGGGACTGACATTGGACAATCTTCACCGCGAACTGGCCCCGATCAGCGCGGCCGCCTGGACCCAGATCGAGGAAGAGGCCCGGCGCACCCTGCAGCGCTATCTGGGCGCGCGCCGCGTCGTGGACCTGCACGGTCCCGAGGGGTTCGATCTGTCCGCGGTCGGCACCGGCCACCTGAAGCCCGCGCCGGCGCTGGCCGAGGGCGTCGCCTGCCACCAGCGCGAGGTGAACCCGCTGGTCGAGCTGCGGGTGCCGTTCCGGCTGACCCGCGCGGCCATCGACGACGTGGCGCGCGGCTCGAACGACAGCGACTGGCAGCCGCTCAAGGACGCGGCACGCCAGATCGCGCTGGCCGAGGACCGGCTGGTGTTCCGCGGCTACGACGCCGCCGGCATCCAGGGCATCCTGCCCGGCACCAGCAACCCGGTGGTGCCGCTGCCCGACGACGTCGCCGATTATCCCGAGGCCCTGGCCCGCGCCGTCAGCGAGCTGCGGCTGGCCGGCGTCAACGGCCCCTATGCGCTGGTGCTGGGCACCGCCGCCTTTACCGAGGCGACCGGCGGCGCCGAGGACGGCTATCCGGTGCTGAAGCATCTGGAGCGGCTGGTCGACGTGCCCGTGGTCTGGAGCCAGGCGCTGGAGGGCGGCGCCGTCGTCACCACCCGCGGCGGCGATTTCGACCTGTGGCTGGGGCAGGACGTCTCGATCGGCTATCTGGCGCATGATGTCGAGACGGTGACGCTTTACCTGCAGGAAAGCCTGACCTTCCAGATGCAGACCTCCGAGGCGGTGGTGGTGCTGGGGGCCTGAGCGGCGATGATCCTGCGCTCGCAGCCGAACCTGCGCGACATCCTGCTGACGGTCCAGGGCTCGATCATCCCCGCTATCCTGGGCCGGCTGGCGGTGATCGGAGCGGTGTCGCTGGTCGCGATCCTGGCGGCGAAGCTGCACCCCGGCATCTTCGCCCGCATCAGCGCCATCCCCTTCACCCTGATCGGCATCGCGCTGTCGGTGTTCATGAGCTTTCGCAACGGCACCTGCTACGCGCGCTGGTGGGAGGGGCGGCAGCTCTGGGGCGAGATCGTGGTCGCCTGCCGGGGCATGGCGCGGGCCAGCGCCGGCCTGGACCCGCAGCTGCGCCGCCGCCTGCTGCTCTCGCTCTGCGCCTTCGCGGCCGGCCTGTCCGCGCGGCTGCGCCAGCGCGACGAAAACGCGGCCATCGCGGCCTGGCTGCCGGGCGACACCCTGTCCGGGCGGCCGAACCCCACGGATCGCGTGCTGCAGGACGCCGGCGCGGCGCTGGTCGGGCTCAGCGCCGCGGGCCGGCTGGGCGAGATCCGCTGGTCGGTGCTCGAGGGCCATCTGCATCGGCTGTCCAGCGCCCAGGCGGCGTGCGAGCGCATCGCCTCGACCCCGGTGCCCTTTGCCTATTCGCTGCTGCTGCATCGCACGGCGCTGGTCTTTTGCGTGCTGCTGCCCTTTGCGCTGGCCGGCTCGCTGAGCTGGTGGACGCTGCTGCCGGTGCTGCTGGTGGCCTATACGTTCTTCGGCCTCGACGCGCTCGGCCACCAGCTCGAGGACCCGTTCGGCGAAACGCCCAACGCCCTGCCGCTGGATGCGCTGTGTCGCATGATCGAGCGCGAGATGCTGGACGCGATGGGAACCGACAGCCTGCCCGAGCCGCTGAAACCCGAAAACCACGTGCTGCGCTGAACGCCGGACGGCCGGCGGGCCGCCGTCCGGATCCGAGAGGTCGTTCATCATGCTCGGCCCTCTTGTCCTTCTCGTCGCGGGTGCCCCAGCGATGCACGGGCATTGCGCGCCCCGGCCGTCACGGCCGCAGGCTGGGGCGAAAGCGCCCGCGTTGCGACAAGCATCTCCGAATTTGCCATGCGTCCGGCCCCGCACGATCCGAAAGGGCCGTCTCTGCCACCAGGGCGCATTTGCGCGGCGCCGGTCGGCGTGATGGTCGCGAGCAGGAACAGGCCCTGCCGGGTCGGCTGTCCTGCGTCCAGACCCAGGGCGCACGATGCCGGGGGTTCTGCGCGGCGATCTAACCCGCGGTCATGCAGGAGCGCCGAATCTCCGGGCCGGTCGTTCGCATGAAGAGCCCCGGCGGGGGGGGATATTCGGAACTTGCCGTGCCGAATATCCCGCCATATAATCGGCATCAAGAATACCGATTATGATTGCGCATGCGTCTTGCCACTTTCACCGACTACGGATTGCGCGTGTTGATGCGCCTGGCCGGAACGCCGGAAAAGGCGGTCTCGACCGGACAGATCGCGACGGAGTTCGCGATTTCGCAGCACCATCTGGCCAAGGTGGTCAGCGATCTCGGTCTGGGCGGTTTCGTGCGCTCGGTGCGCGGCCGGACGGGCGGGCTGCGGCTGATGCGCCCGGCGCAGGAAATCACGGTGGGGCAGGTGGTGCGCCATCTCGAACGCAGGTTCTCGCTTGTGGAATGCTTTCGCGCCGATGGCGGCGAATGCGTCCTCGGACCGGGTTGCCGCCTGAAACCGCAGCTTGCGGCGGCGCGCGAAGCGTTCATGGCAGAGCTCGACCGCACGACGATTGCGGATTGCGCCTGGCCGGGACGGAACCCGGACGGGCGCGTGGCGACGGACGGTTAGGGCTGGACAGGAGGAAGCGATGTCTCAGATCGAATTCGGGAAGAACGGCATCCAGGTGGATGCGGCCCTGCTGGCCAAGGCGTTCCGGATCGGCACCGACGCCCTGAGGCAAAGCATGCGCGACGGCACCATCACCAGCCGCTGCGAGCGCGGCGAAGGCGCGGATGCCGGCCGGGTGCGGCTGGTCTTTTTCTCGTCCCGGCGCCGCGTCCGCATCACCGCGGACGACAGCGGCAACGTCCTGACCTGCACCGCCGTGGATCTGGTCGGACCGCCCCGAAGCGGGAGGCCGGAGGCCGCCGGGGACGCCGATCATGAGGCGGCCGGTGCTGCTTCTGCCGGCGCAGGTCCGGATCAGGCGGCCCATATCGACAGGCTTCTCGACCCGGCGTTGCAAGGCACCTTCCCCGCGAGCGATCCCATCGCGATCGACATCGACGCGGCCCCGCAAGCGGACTCGTCGCGCGGCGAGGCGCCCTGACCGCCATCAGGCGCAACCAGCCGACCGGATCGGCCCGCAGGAGGCCATTTCGGCCCTGAGCAGGCTGCTGAAAAGCCCCGTGACGCGGCAAACTGCACGGAAGCGCGAAAATCGCATCGGATCGCCCGCAAATGTCCTGTTCTTCAGCCGATCCTGGGCCCAAAACGATGCCCTCTCGAAGTTCTTTTTAGCAGCCTGTCGGGGCAAGCGCGGAGGAAAAGACGGCTGGCACCGCTCCGAGCCGCTACCGTGATAAAAAGATCCGGCAGGACGCACACCCGCCCCGCAGGATCAGCGATCATTCCCCGAGCGGCCGCACCCCATATGTGCGGTAGGCGTCCGCGCGAAGGTCCGCTTCGCTCCTTTCCGGATAGAAGGTGTAGCTGGGCGCCAGGATGGGCGCGCTCCGCTCGACCCTGACGGCGATCACATGCCGGATCGGGAAGCTGCCGCCTGTCATTGCCAGCAGCGGCGCGGACAAGGCCGCGAAATCCGGATGGTCGGGCGCGATGATCTCGGCCACGCCCTCCAGTTTTCGGCCGCGCTGCAGGAACACATCGATCAGGCTGACGCAGACCGCCGGATTGTCGCGGATGTTCTTGACGCTGCGCGCCGAGGCGATGTCGGCGATCAAGAACCGGCCGTCGTCCGCTTCCGCGTGGATCTGCTTGGGAGAGACATTCGGCCTGTTGCGGGATCCGCCGTTGCCAGCCAGCAGAGAACGACCTTTTCGGTCTCGTTGAAGCTTCGGGTCATAAGCGCCTCTCGAAGTTGTCCCCGATATCGCTGGCACGGAAAGCGTCGCCAAGGCACGCGCCGTCCCGATGTAGCAATGCGCCCCGAAACCGTTGCAAGACCCGGCGACGGGGCCAAGGCCGCCAGGGTTCCGCATGGCTCGCCGCGGGCCGGAAGAATGGCCTGGCGGTGGTCCGCCTTGCTTGGGGGTCGCCCCGACCAGGTCATCGGGTCCGCAGCGCCGGCGGCGTCGAGAAAGGCCGCGGGCCGCGAGCAGGTTCGCCGGCGGGCGGGGTGGATTGCCGGATCGGCCGGCCGTAGAGACGACGATGCGCCTTGCTCAGCGCCGCCGCGTCGGAATAGCCGCAGCGCAGCGCGATCTCGCGCAGGCCAAGCCCGGTGCTGGCGGCCAGTTCGCGCGCCTGCGACAGCCGCAGCATCTGGAAATAGCGGCCCGGCGCCATGCCGGTCTCGGCGCGGAACAACCGGTCCAGCTTGCTGAGCGAGACTCCGCAGCGTGCCGCGATCTCGGGCAGCGGCAGCGGCGTCTCGATGGTCTCGATCATCAGGTTCATCGCCTGCCGCAGCCGCGCCGTGCCCTTGCGGGGCAGGCCGGGCAGGGCCGGGCCGGCCTCGCCGCGGTCGGCGTCGTGCAGGAACATCGACGAGGCGATGAAGGCATTGGCCTGGCCGAACCGCTCGGCGATGAAGGCCAGGATCAGGTCCAGCGCCCCCGCCGCGCCGCCGCAGGTCCAGACCCGCCCCGCCATCACGTAGGGGGCGGTGTCGGCCTGCGCATCGGGGAAGGCCTCGGCGAAATCGGCCAGCAGCGACCAGTGCAGCGTCGCGCGCCGCCCATCCAGCAAGCCCGCCGCCGCCAGCAGCCAGGGCCCGCTGTCGGCGCCGATCACGATACGGCTGCGCCGTGCCAGCGCCAGGACGCGGCGCAGCCCGGCCCCTGCCGCATGGTCGCGATAGCCATAGCCCGCCACCACCACCAACAGGTCGAAATCCGTCGCCGCCCCGTCGTCCGGCGCGACGGACAACCCGCTCGAGGACCGCACCGGCCGGCCGTCGGGGGTGAGGACCTGCCAGCGGATGTCGATCTCGGCCTGGTCGCGCACAGCGCGCAGCGGTTCCAGCAGGCAGGACAGCACCATGTTCGAGAAACCCTCGAAAAGCAGGAAGCCGACGCGGACCATGAAATGCTGACCTGTTTGGATAATCCTGTGACAGGATAGGACAATCGCGGTGCCGCGCAAGCCCCTAGCATCCGGGATGCGCCAACCAGGAGTTCGCCATGCCCCTTGCCATGAATCGGGACGTCTTCATCACCTGCGCCGTGACCGGATCGGGCGGCACCCAGGACCGCTCGCCCCACGTGCCGCGCAGCCCGAAACAGATCGCCGAAAGCGCCATCGCGGCGGCCAAGGCCGGTGCGGCGGTGGTCCATTGCCACGTCCGCGACCCCGAGACCGGCGCCCCGTCGCGCAAGCTGGACTATTACCGCGAGGTGACCGACCGCATCCGCGAGGCCGAGGTCGACGTGGTGCTGAACCTGACCGCCGGCATGGGCGGCGACATCGTCTTCGGCAATACCGAGGCGCCGTTTCCGCTGAATGCTGCCGGGACCGATATGGTCGGCGCGACCGAGCGCATGGCGCATGTCGCCGAATGCCTGCCCGAGATCTGCACCCTCGATTGCGGCACGATGAACTTCGCCGAGGCCGATTACGTGATGACCAACACCCCCGGCATGTTGCGGGCCATGGGTGGCATGATGACCGCCCTGGGCGTCAAGCCCGAGATCGAGGCCTTCGACACCGGCCACCTGTGGTTCGCCAAGCAGCTGGTCGAGGAAGGCACGCTGGCCGGCCCGGCGCTGGTGCAGTTGTGCATGGGCGTGCCTTGGGGCGCGCCCAACGACCTGAACACCTTCCTGGCGATGGTGAACGCGGTGCCCTCGGACTGGACCTGGTCCGCCTTCAGCCTGGGCCGCGACCAGATGCCTTTCGTCGGCGCCTCGGTGCTGGCAGGCGGCAACGTGCGCGTGGGTCTGGAAGATAATCTGTGGCTGGGCAAGGGCCAGCTTGCCACCAACCCGCAGCTGGTCGAGCGCGCCGCGACCATCATCGAGAACCTGGGCGCCCGCGTGATCGGTCCCGCCGAAGTCCGCCAACGCCTGGGCCTGGTGAAGCGCGCCCCGAAAGGAGTCGCGGCATGAGCAAGGCGGCGATCATCGGCGGCGGCGTCATCGGCGGCGGCTGGGCTGCGCGTTTCCTGTTGAACGGCTGGGATGTGGCGGTCTTCGACCCCGACCCGCAGGCCGAGCGCAAGATCGGCGAGGTGCTGGCGAATGCCCGCCGGGCGCTGCCCGCGCTTTACGACCGCGCGCTGCCGCCCGAGGGCCGGCTGACCTTCCACGCCGACATGGCCGAGGCGGTGGCCGGCGCCGCCTGGATCCAGGAAAGCGTCCCCGAGGTGCTGGCGCTGAAGCACAGGATCCTGCCCGCCATCGCGGCGGCGGCCTGGCCGGATGCGGTGATCGGCTCGTCCACCTCGGGCTTCAAGCCGTCCGAGCTGAACGCGGCCGGAACCAATGCGGTCGTGGCGCATCCCTTCAACCCCGTCTATCTGCTGCCGCTGGTCGAACTGGTGGGCGACGGCGCCACCTGCGCGCGGGCCGCCGACATCCTGCGCGGCATCGGCATGTTCCCCCTAATCGTGCGGAAAGAGATCGACGCCCATATCGCCGACCGCCTGCTGGAAGCCGTCTGGCGCGAGGCGCTTTGGCTGGTCAAGGACGGCATCGCCACCACCGAAGAGATCGACGAATCGATCCGCATGGGTTTCGGCATCCGCTGGGCGCAGATGGGCCTGTTCGAGACCTATCGCATCGCCGGCGGCGAGGCCGGGATGAAGCATTTCATGGCCCAGTTCGGTCCGGCGCTGTCCTGGCCCTGGACCAAGCTGATGGACGTGCCCGAGTTCAACGACGAACTGGTCGACCTGATCGCCAGCCAGTCCGACGCGCAATCCGGCCACCGCTCGATCCGCGAGCTGGAACGTCTGCGCGACGACAACGTCGTCGGCATGATCCGCGCGCTGCGCCGCTCGGGCAGCGGCGCCGGCGGCGTGCTGCGGGCGCATGAGGCGCACCTGCCCGACCCGGGCGAGCGCGACGGCTTGCCGATCACCGTCACGCGCCAGGTGCCGGTGACCTGGACCGACTACAACGGCCACATGAACGAGACGCATTATCTGGAAGCCGCCTCGCTGGCGACCGACCGCTTCATGGAGATGATCGGCGCCGATGCAGATTACGTCGCCTCGGGACAGAGCTATTTCACGGTCGAGAACCACATCCGCTATCTGGACGAGATTCATGCCGGCGACCGGCTGGTGGTGACGACTCAGGTGCTGGACGGGCAGGGCAAGAGGCTGCACCTGTTCCACCGACTTTGGCGCGGCGAGGTGCTGGCCGCCACGGTCGAAACGCTGCTGCTGCACACCGACCTCGGCACCCGCCGCACCAGCGCACCCGCGCCCGCCGTGGCCGCGACGCTGGCCGACTGGGCCGGCAGCCATGCCGACATGCCGGCCGAAGGGGCGGGCCGCTTCGTCGGCCAGCCCAGGTCCTGACGCATGGGATACGGCCTGCCTGGGGCACGGGCGACGTGACGGCGGCCGCGGAAGGGGTGTTCCGGCGCTCTGACCGGCCGCTCGGCGCCACCATCCTGGTGCTGCCCGATGCCTCGCTGATGAGCCTGGCCGCCACGCTGGACCCGTTGCGGGCGGCGAACCGCGTGTCGGGGGCGGAATGCTATCGCTGGCGGGTCGTCTCGGTCGACGGCAGGCCGGTGGCGACCAGCTGCGGCCTGCCGGTGCAGGTCGATGGGCCCTTTCGGCCGCAGGAGGCATGCGACCTGCTGATCGTGGTCGCGGCCTTCAACGTCGCGCGCCATGTCGCCCCGGCGGTGCTGGCCGCCGTGCGGCAGGGCGCGCGGCGGGCGGCGCTGGTCGGCGGCGTCGAGGCCGGCAGCTGGGTGCTGGCCCGCGCCGGCCTGCTGGACCAGCGCCAGGCCACCACCCATTGGGAGGATCTCGAGGATTTTGCCGCCCGCTTTCCGCAGGTGCGCGCCATCCCCGACCGCTGGGTGATCGACGGCGCGGTCTTCACCACCGGCGGCGCGGCGCCGACGCTGGACTTCATGCTGGCGCTGATCCGCGCCCGTCAGGGCTTTGCCCCCGCGCTGAACGTGGCCAGCCTTTACGTCTACGAAGAGATGCGCCTGCCTTCGGACGCGCAACCCCTGGTCTCGCTGGGCCGGGCCGGGCGGATGGAGAGCCGTGTCGCCCAGGCCATCGGCATCATGGAGACGAATCTGGACAGCCCATTGCCCATCGCCAGCATCGCCGCGCAGGTGAAATGTTCCAGCCGGACGCTGGAGGGGCTGTTTCGCGACATCGTCCAGACCTCGCCCGCCGCCTATTACCAGTCGCTGCGCCTGCAGGCGGCGCGGCGGCTGATCACCGACACCGACCTCGGCATGGCCGAGATCGCGGTCAGGACGGGCTTCGCCTCGATCGCCTCGCTGTCGCGTGCCTTCCGGCGGCGGTTCGGGCATCCGCCCACCGCCGCCAGACGCGGTTCAAAGGCCTAGCGCCGCCTTGGCCGCGGGCAGCCCCGGCTCACCCGCGACGGTGGTGACATCCGCAAGCCAGCCGTCCAGCGCGGCGGGGTTGTCCTTGAGCCAGCGCTCGGCCGCGGCCTTCGGCTCCAGCCCGTCGTCCAGGACATAGGACATCATCATGTCCTCGGCCTCGACCGTGAAGGCGAGGTTCGACAGGAACTTGCCCAGGTTGGGGCATTCCCCGGACAGGCCGGCGCGGGTGTTGGTCAGCACGGTCGCGGCACCGTCGTCGGGCCCGAAGGTGTCGTTGCCGTCGGTCAGATAGGCCAGTTCGTAGCGCACGTTCATCGGATGCGGCCGCCAGCCGAAGAACAGGATCGGCTGTTCGGCCTGGATGGCGCGCTGCACCTGCGCCAGCATTCCCTGTTCGCTGGATTCGACCAGCTCGAAGTCGCCAAGGTCGAAGGCGTTCTCCGCGATCGCCTTCAGGATCGTGGTATTGGCGCTGCTGCCGGCCTCGATGCTGTAGATCTTGCCGCCCAGCTGGTCCTTGAACTTGGCGATGTCGGCATAGGTCTGGAGCCCGGCCTGATGGCTGTATTCCGGCACCGCGAACCCGATCAGCGCCCCTTCCAGGTTCGGGCGCACCACCTCGATCTGGCCGGCCTCGACCAGCGGCTTCTGAATCGGTTCCTGAAGCGGCATCCAGTTGCCCAGGAAGATGTCGGTATCGCCCTGTTTCAGCGATTCGAAGGTGACGGCGACGGACAGGATCTGCAACTTGGGCGAATAGCCCAGGGCCTCCAGCACCATCGCCGACATGGCGGTGGTGACCGAGATGTCGGTCCAGCCGACATCCGAAAAGCGGGGGGACTGGCAGGCGGCGGGCTCGGCGGCCTCGGCCCGGGGCAGCACGGCCAGCGAGGCAAGAACTGCGGTGGCGATCTGGCGCTTCATTTCATTCCTCCGTTGTTGGTCGGGCCGATCCGCTGCGGTCGGCCTTGCGCAAAGGATAGCCCAGACCCCCAGAGCAGGTTGACCAAAACCGCAGCATATTTTGCGATTCGCGCAGGAATCGGCGCTTAATCGACCCCGGCCCCCGGCGTCCGCAGCGGCCGAGCCCGATCAGCGCGGGTAGACCACTATCCTGACAGCAGGAAGATCGTCGCCGAGACCAAGCCGGCTACCGCCAGCCGGATCTGGAACAGGGGTAGGCCGAGCCGGTCCACAGGGCCCGCCATCGGCAGTGTGTTCAGCGTGATCGCTTCCAGGCGCATGGCCCCGGAATGCGAGACGCTGCGCTGCTGGGCGGGCGGTGCGAAAGGTCAGGCCGTTCCGCGGCAGGTCATTCTAGAATCGTGCTGGCGCCTTGGTCGAAGCCCGTCAGCAATAGGATACTACTTACCCAGTGGCTCGGAGTGGTAGACAGCAATGGGGGGCGGTTGTAGGTCCTGGTTGTGGTGGCCATCCGAAACTCAACGGGATGCTCACGACGGTTCCCGGATGCTGCCTAAGGCTGCAGGTACGAGATCCGCGATGTCGCTGTGCCGACCGGTCGATCAGGGCGCCGGAATCGTCGGTCAAGGCATCGTCGACGGAATCGCCCGTACCTGGAAGAAGGGCGCCTCTTTTTCCGATGATTGCCGGCGCAGTTGTCGCGCGCCTCGGCGAAAGCCTCCAAGCATCATTGCCGCAATAGGCGGGTAAGACGGAACTTACCATCGCGTGACGGCCAATGGCTGGGATCC
Source organism: Paracoccus aminovorans (assembly GCF_900005615.1). Lineage (NCBI taxonomy): Bacteria > Pseudomonadati > Pseudomonadota > Alphaproteobacteria > Rhodobacterales > Paracoccaceae > Paracoccus > Paracoccus aminovorans. The sequence goes on from NZ_LN832562.1 coordinate 302,057, forward strand.
CTTACTTTTTTCCTAAGTCAGCCGCAGAGCCGGGCCTGCGCGAGGCTGCCACGGATCGCTTGCTGCCAGCATCAACCTTATTGAGATTGATTTTCACTTGCAAATTGTTCGCGGATCGCTATCTCTTGTCGCGAAGCGCTCGCAACTGGGTCGCGGGCGGCTCCGACAAGGGAAACAGGAAAGGAATTCATATGTCCTCCAGCTTGGCACGCCTGCTTGGTGCGGTGACGGCAACGGCGCTGATGGCGGGGACCGCGACGGCCGAGGACAGGATGAAGGTGGTGACCACCTTCACCGTGATCGCCGACATGGCGGGTCACGTCGCCGGCGATGCCGCCGAGGTGGTGTCGATCACCAAGCCGGGGGCCGAGATCCACGGCTATGAGCCGACGCCGCAGGACATCGTTCGCGCGCAGGGCGCCGATCTGATCCTCTACAACGGCCTCAACCTAGAACTGTGGTTCCAGAAGTTCCTTGCCAATCTCGATCAGGTGCCCGTCGTCACGGTGACTGAGGGGATCGCGCCGATCCCGATCCGCGGCGGCGAATACGACGGCAAGCCGAACCCCCACGCCTGGATGGGGCTGGAGACCGCCAAGGTCTATGTCGACAATATCGAAAAGGCCTTCGTCGCGCAGGACCCACAGAATGCCGAGACCTACACGCGCAACGCCGAACGCTACAAGGCGGAGCTGGAAAGCACCATCGCGCCGCTGAAGGCCGAGATAGAGGCCATCCCCGAAGACCGCCGCTGGCTGGTCAGCTGCGAAGGCGCCTTCAGCTATCTGGCCCGGGATTTCGGCATGCACGAACTGTATCTGTGGCCGATCAATGCCGACCAGATGGGCACGCCGAAGCAGGTCCGCGCGGTGATCGACGGGGTGCGGGAACATGACATCCCCACCGTCTTTTGCGAAAGCACGGTGAACACCGGACCCGCCGAACAGGTCGCGCGCGAAACGGGGGCGCATTACGGCGGGGTTCTCTACGTCGACAGCCTGTCCGGCCCGGACGGGCCGGTGCCGACCTATCTGGACCTGCTGAGGGTCACCGCCGAGACCGTGGCGAAAGGGCTTGCGGCCGGCGTGAACTGAGGGAGGATCCCCGGAAAGCGTCCTGACGCGCCTCGCGCGCCGGGCTTCCCATCCGAGGGCGACCGTCCCGTTCCGGCAGAAAGCGAAAACCAAGATGCGCGACGACAGATCGACCACCAGGACCAGCGGCGACGCGCCGGATTCGGGCGGCGGCATCATGGCGCGCGATCTGACCGTTTCCTATCGCAACGGCCTGACCGCGCTGCGCAATGCCAGCTTCGCCATCCCCAGGGGCACCGTCACCGCGCTGGTCGGCGTGAACGGCGCCGGGAAATCCACGCTGTTCAAGGCGATCATGGGATTCGTGCCGGTCGCCCGGGGCGAGATCCGGCTGCTGGGCATGACCGTGCGCGAGGCCCTGAAGAAGAACCTCGTGGCCTATGTGCCCCAGGCCGAAGAGGTGGACTGGTCCTTTCCCGTTCTGGTCGAGGACGTGGTGATGATGGGCCGCTACGGCCACATGGGTTTCCTGCGCCGTCCCTCGGCCGCGGATCGTGAGGCGGTCGAGCGGGCGCTGGCGCGGGTGAACATGCTCGACCATCGCCGCCGCCAGATCGGCGAGCTGTCGGGGGGCCAGAAGAAGCGGGTCTTCCTGGCCCGGGCCCTGGCGCAGGACGGGCAGGTCATCCTGCTGGACGAGCCCTTTACCGGCGTGGACGTCAAGACCGAGGAGCAGATCATCGCCCTGCTGCGCGCGCTGCGCGACGAAGGCCGGGTCATGCTGGTCTCGACCCACAACCTGGGCTCGGTGCCGGAATTCTGCGACCGGGTGGTGCTGGTCAAGGGCACCGTGCTGGCCTATGGCCCGACCGAGACCACCTTCACGCCCGGGAACCTGGAAGCGGCCTTTGGCGGCGTGCTGCGGCATTTCACCCTGGGCGGACATGCGCTGCACGACGACGAGGACGGCCGCCGCATCACCATCCTCAGCGACGACGAACGCCCGCTGGTGCAATACGGCGACCGCACCCGGACGCACGAGGGGGCCTCGGATGACCCTGCTGCTTGAACCCTTCGGCTATCACTACATGATGAACGCCATGTGGGTCTCGGCGCTGGTGGGCGGGGTCTGCGCCTTCCTGTCAGCCTATCTGATGCTCAAGGGCTGGTCGCTGATCGGCGACGCCCTGTCCCATTCCGTGGTCCCCGGCGTCGCCGGCGCCTATATGCTGGGCCTGCCCTTCGCGCTGGGGGCGTTCCTCTCGGGCGGGCTGGCGGCGGCGGCGATGCTGTTCCTGTCCGACCGTTCCGGGCTCAAGGTGGACGTGGTGATCGGGCTTATCTTCACCAGCTTCTTCGGGCTGGGGCTGTTCATGGTCTCGGTCAATCCGATGGCGGTGTCGGTCCAGACCATCACCATGGGCAATATCCTGGCGATCACGCCCGGGGACACGCTGCAACTGGCCATCATCGGCTTCGTCTCGCTGGCGGTGCTGGCGCTGAAGTGGAAGGACCTGATGGTGGTCTTTTTCGACGAGAGCCACGCCCGGACCGTCGGGCTGCGGCCCGGGTTGCTGAAGGGAATGTTCTTCGTGCTGCTGTCGGCCTGCGTGGTGGCGGCGATGCAGACCGTGGGCGCGTTCCTGGTCATCGCCATGGTGGTGACACCCGGCGCCACGGCCTATCTGCTCTGCGACCGCTTCCCGCGGCTGATCCTGCTGTCGGTGACCCTGGGCACCGTCACCAGCTTCCTGGGCGCCTATCTGAGCTATTTCCTCGACGGCGCGACCGGCGGCATCATCGTCGTGCTGCAGACGCTGATCTTCCTCGCCGCCTTCGTCTGGGCGCCGAAGCACGGGCTGCTGGCCGCCCGCGCCAAGGCCCGCGCCGCCCTGCGCGAGGAGGCCCCGCAATGATCGACCAGCTCCTGCTGCCGTTCCAGTTCGGCTTCATGCAGAACGCCTTCCTGATCTCGGCCATCGTCGCGGTCCCGACGGCGCTGCTGTCCTGCTTCCTGGTGCTGAAGGGCTGGGCGCTGATGGGCGACGCGGTCAGCCACGCGGTGCTGCCGGGCGTGGTGCTGGCCTATATCCTCGGCTTTCCGCTGATCCTGGGCGCCTTCGCGGCCGGGATGGTGACGGCGCTGGCCACCGGATACCTGGCGGACAACAGCCGCGTGAAGAAGGACACGGTCATGGGCGTCGTCTTCTCGGGCATGTTCGGGCTGGGGATCGTCCTCTACACCTCGATCGCCTCGGACGTGCACCTGGACCATATCCTGTTCGGCAACATGCTGGGCGTGGGCGCCGCGGACCTGCGCACCGCCCTGTGGATCGGGGCGCCGGTGTCGCTGGTGCTGCTGCTGAAATGGAAGGACCTGATGCTGCACGCCTTCGATCCGGCGCAGGCGCGGGCGTCGGGCCTGCCGGTGGGGTTGCTGCATTATGGGTTGCTGACGATCCTGTCGCTGACCATCGTCGCCACCATGGCGGCGACGGGGCTGATCCTGGCGGTCGGGCTGCTGATCGCGCCGGGCGCCATCGCCTTCCTGCTGGCGCGCAGCTTCGGCCGCATGCTGGCGGTGGCGGTGGCGGTCTGCATGGCGGCGATGCTGACCGGGGCCTATGCCAGCTTCTTCCTGGACAGCGCGCCGGCGCCGACGGTCATCCTGATCCTGACCGCGATCTTCGTCGCCGCCTTTGTTCGGCGGACATGGCAGGTGAAGCGTGCCACGGCCGCCCTGTGAGGGCGCCGCGGATTGCGGGGTCGGATCTCGGTCCCGCCATGCGTCCCTGCCGCCGAGTACGCCCGCGGCGGCGCCGCACAACCTCCGGCAGCAGGATGGCCGCTTCGGACCCCGATCCGTTCGGCGAATGGTTAACGGGACGCCTTTCGTGCGCCCTGGCGATCTTATCCACAGACCCACCACATATTTGGGGATAGATCGCCGCATCCCACTAGATATGGATTGACCCGGGCCGCACGGCGTGGCTTACTGGCCGGGTCATGGTTAATCCGGAGCGATCCGGAGGACGAAGAGGGAAGCCCGGTGAAAATCCGGCACTGCCCCCGCAGCTGTAAGCGGTGAGCGAGGTTGCAACGCCACTGGGAAACCGGGAAGGGCAGCCGAGCCGAGACCTGCGAGTCAGAAGACCTGCCATGGCACGAAAGGACCACACCGTGCGGCGGGCGCGGGGCTTGAGCGGTTCGGATGGCATAGCCTCCGGCCCAGCCCTCGGCTGCCCTACAGCAAAAAAGAAGGAGCAGAGGCATGACCATCACCGTTTATTCCAAGCCCGCCTGCGTGCAATGCACCGCCACCACCCGCGCCCTGGATGCGCGCGGTCTCGACTACCACCTGGTGGACCTGACCGAGGACGACTCGGCGCTGGAACTGGTCACCTCGCTCGGCTATCGCCAGGCGCCGGTCGTCGTCGCCGGCGAGGCGCATTGGGCCGGCTTCCGCCCGGACATGATCGGCCGCCTGTCGTAAGGGCCATGGGCGGGCCGACGGGCAGACTGGTCTATTTCTCCTCGGCTTCGGGGAATACGGCGCGCTTCGTGGCCCGGCTCGGCCGGCCCGCCTGCCGCATCCCGATCTCGCCCAGGGACCCGATGCCTGCGCCCGATCTGCCCTATGTGCTGATCTGCCCGACCTATGCCGATGGCGAGGGGCGGGGCGCGGTGCCCAAGCAGGTCATCCATTTCCTGAACGATCCCGACCGCCGCGCCCTGCTGCGCGGCGTCATCGCCGCCGGCAACCGGAATTTCGGCGCCACCTATGCGCTGTCTGGTCGGGTGATTTCCACCAAATGCAACGTTCCCGTGCTGTATCGTTTCGAGCTGGCGGGGACCGATCTGGATATTTCCCGCGTGCATGCGGGGCTAAGCGAATTCTGGGGGACGGAATGCTTGACGATGGCGTAAAGGCCGAGTTGGACTATCACGCGCTGAACGCGATGCTGAACCTCTATGACGGCGAGGGCCGCATCCGCTTCGACGCGGATCGCAAGGCGGCGCGGCAGTATTTCCTGCAGCACGTCAACCAGAACACCGTCTTTTTCCACAATCTGGACGAAAAGCTGCGCTATCTGGTCGACGAGGGCTATTACGAGCCCGAGGTGCTGGACCAGTATTCCAAGAACTTCCAGCGCGCGATCTGGGATGCCGCCTATCAGAAGAAGTTCCGTTTCCCGACCTTCCTGGGCGCGTTCAAGTATTACACCAGCTACACGCTGAAGACTCGCGACGGCCAGCGCTACCTGGAACGCTATGAGGACCGCGTGGTCATGGTCGCCCTGGCGCTGGCGCGCGGCGACGAGGGCCTGGCGATGCGCTTCATGGACGAGATCCTGTCCGGTCGCTTCCAGCCAGCGACGCCGACCTTCCTCAACGCCGGCAAGAAGTCGCGTGGCGAGTTGATCTCGTGCTTCCTGCTGCGGCTGGAAGACAACATGGAATCCATCGGCCGCTCGATCAACTCGGCCCTGCAACTGTCGAAGCGCGGCGGCGGCGTGGCGCTGATGCTAACCAACCTGCGTGAGGCGGGCGCACCGATCAAGGGCATCGAGAACCAGTCCTCGGGTGTCATCCCGGTGATGAAACTGCTGGAGGATTCGTTCAGCTATGCCAATCAGCTGGGCGCGCGTCAGGGCGCGGGCGCGGTCTATCTGAACGCGCATCACCCGGACATCCTGCGCTTCCTCGACACCAAGCGCGAGAACGCCGACGAGAAGATCCGCATCAAGACGCTGAGCCTGGGCGTGGTGATCCCGGACGTGACCTTCGAACTGGCGAAGCGCAACGAGGACATGTACCTGTTCTCGCCGCACGACATCCAGAAGGTCTATGGCGTGCCTTTCTCGGAAATCTCGGTGACCGAGAAATATGCCGAGATGGTGGACGACAAGCGCATCAAGAAGCGCAAGATCAACGCCCGCGCATTTTTCCAGACCCTGGCCGAGATCCAGTTCGAAAGCGGCTATCCCTACATCATGTTCGAGGACACGGTGAACCGCGCCAACCCGGTGCATGGCCGCATCACCATGTCGAACCTGTGCAGCGAGATCCTGCAGGTCAACGAGGCCAGCGAGTTCAACGAGGATCTGAGCTATTCCCACCTGGGCACTGATATTTCGTGCAATCTCGGCTCGCTGAACATCGCCGCGACCATGGACGGCCCGGACCTGGGCGCCACCGTCGAGGCGGCGATCCGCGCCTTGACCGCGGTGTCGGAAATGTCGGCCATCGACGCCGTGCCCTCGATCCGGCGCGGCAATGACGAGGCCCATGCCGTGGGCCTGGGCCAGATGAACCTGCACGGCTTCCTGGCCCGCGAGCGCATCCATTACGGCAGCCCCGAGGGGGTCGAGTTCACCGGCGTCTATTTCGCCGCGGTGGCCTATCACGCCATCCGGGCCTCGAATCTGCTGGCGCAGGAGCATGGCAGCACCTTCAAGGATTTCGAGAAGTCGAAATACGCCGACGGCTCGTTCTTCGACAAATATACCGAGCGCGACTGGCTGCCGACCCTGCCGGACGTGACGCGGGTGTTCGAGAACGTCACCCTGCCCACCCGCGAGGATTGGGCGACGCTGAAGGCCTCGGTCATGCAGCACGGGCTTTACAACCGCAACCTGCAGGCGGTGCCGCCGACCGGCTCGATCAGCTATATCAACAACTCGACCAGCTCGATCCACCCGATCGTCGCCAAGATCGAGATCCGCAAGGAAGGCAAGATCGGCCGGGTCTATTATCCTGCCGCCTTCATGTCGAACGAGAACATCGAGTTCTATCGCGACGCCTATGAGATCGGCCCCGAAGCGATCATCGACACCTATGCCGCCGCGACCGAGCATGTCGACCAGGGCCTGTCGCTGACGCTGTTCTTCCCGGCCGAAGCGACGACGCGCGACATCAACCGCGCCCAGATCTATGCCTGGAAGAAGGGCATCAAGACGATCTATTACATCCGGCTGCGCCAGACCGCGCTGGAAGGCACCGAGGTGCAGGGCTGCGTTTCCTGCACGCTTTGAGCCGGGGGTTTCACACCCCCGGGCCCCCGTGGGATATTTGGACACAAAAGAAAGGTTCTTCCCAATGAAGGATCATGCCGTGCGGACGCCTTTGCGCGCGATCAACTGGAACCGGCTGGAGGACGAGAAGGACCTGGAGGTTTGGAACCGCCTGACCGTCAACTTCTGGCTGCCGGAGAAGGTGCCGCTGTCGAACGACGTGCAGAGCTGGGCCACGCTGCGGCCGGCCGAGCGCGAGCTGACCATCCGGGTCTTTACCGGGCTGACGCTGCTCGACACGGTGCAGAACACCATCGGCGCGCCCTCGATGATGCCCGATGCGCTGACCCCGCATGAGGAAGCGGTGCTGTCGAACATCAGCTTCATGGAGGCGGTGCATGCGCGGTCCTATAGCTCGATCTTTTCGACGCTGTGCCTGACCAAGGAGGTGGACGAGGCTTTTCGCTGGGCCGAGGAGAACCCGCATCTGCAGGCCAAGGCTCATACGGTGGTCGAGAAATACAAGGCCGGCGCCGATCCCTTGAAGCGCAAGATCGCCTCGGTCTTCCTGGAGAGTTTCCTGTTCTATTCCGGCTTCTACCTGCCCATGTACTGGTCCAGCCGCGCCAAGCTGACCAATACCGCCGATCTGATCCGCCTGATCATCCGCGACGAGGCGGTGCACGGCTATTACATCGGTTACAAGTACCAGCGCGGGCTGGAGAAGCTGGGCGCCGCCAGGCAGCAGGAGTTGAAGGATTTTGCCTTTTCGCTGATCTTCGATCTCTACGACATCGAATCGAAATATACCGCCGAGCTTTACGACGGCATCGGCCTGACCGAGGATGTGAAGGCCTTTTTGCACTACAATGCGAACAAGGCCTTGCAGAACCTTGGTTACGAAGCGCTTTTCCCGCCGGCCGCCTGCGAGGTGAACCCGGCGATCCTGGCCGCGCTGTCGCCCGACAGCGAGAACCACGACTTCTTTTCCGGTTCCGGATCGAGCTATGTCATCGGCAAGGCCGTGGCGACCGAAGACGACGACTGGGACTTTTAGGCGCGCGCCCGGGCGTAGCGTTGCGCCACTGCCGAGCAGACCAGAAGCTGGGTCATGTGATAGATCATCACCGGCAGCACGGTGGCGCCCACCGTCGCCGCCGGGAAGATCGCAGAGGCGATGGGCAGGCCCGAGGCGAGGCTTTTCGTCGAGCCGCAGAAGAACAGCACCGCCTGGTCGGCGGGCGGCAGCCGGGAGATGCGGCCCGCGGCGACCATGATGCCCATGGCCAGCGCCAGCAGCAGCGCCACCACCAGGAAGCACAGCACCAGGCCCGAAGCCGGGATGCTGGACCAGACGCCCGCCACCGTGCCGGCGCCGAAGGCCGAATAGACGATCAGCAGGATCGAGCCGCGGTCCACCACCATGGTCAGCAGCCGGTGGCGCCGCACGAAGTCACCGATCCAGGGCCGCAGCACCTGGCCGACGACGAAGGGCAAAAGGATCTGCATCGCGATCTTTTCCACCGCGTCGAGGCTGACCGCGGCGCCTTCCTGGTGCAGGATGCGGGTGACCAGCAGCGGCGTCAGCGCCACGCCAATCAGGTTCGACAGCGACGCCGCGCAGATCGCCGCCGGCACGTTGCCGCCGGCGATCGAGGTGAAGGCGATCGAGCTTTGCACCGTCGAGGGCAGCACGGCCAGGAACAGCAGCCCCAGCGTCAGTTCCGGCCCCAGCACGCCGCCGAAGACCGCGGCCAGCGCCAGACCCAGCAGCGGGAACAGCGCATAGGTGGCACCGAAAGTCAGCCCCTGCAAGCGCCAGTTCAGCAGCCCGGCACGGATCGAGGCCGGGTCCAGCTTGGCGCCGTAGAGGAAGAACAGCAGCACCACCGCCCACCATGTCGTCAGCCGCAGCGCCTCGGCCGCGAAGCCGCGGGCCGGCAGCAGCAGGCCAAGCGCCACCGTGGCGAGCAGAAGCAGCATGTAGCTGTCGATGCCGATCCGTTTCAGCGCGTTCATGGCGGTTCTCCTGGCAGGCATTCCGGCGACCCTGGGGGCCGGCCGCGGTTCTGGACCACTTGCAGGGCGGATACAAGCAAGCCGGGTGGTCGGCCGGTTGCGCATCGCACCATCGGCACCGTGAGCCGCGGGCGGGTCCAGCAGAGGTCAACCCGGGCAGGAAGGATATGGCCGGATCGCTGGCCGCGACGGGGCGCACAGCCCCGGCCGCGGTTCTGTCCGGTGCCCGGGCGGTCAGCGCCAACCCAGGGCCGGGGCGACATGCTTCAGGATGTTCTCGATCACATGGACGTTGTAGTCGACGCCCAGCGTGTTCGGCACCGTCAGCAGCAGGGTGTCGGCCTCGGCGATGCCTTCGTCGCGACGCAGCTCCTCGACCAGGCGGTCCGGTTCGCCGGTATAGCCGCGGCCGAAGACCGAGCGGGTCTCTTCGATGAAGCCGATCTGGTCGGACTCCTTGCCGCCGCGGCCGAAATACATGCGGTCGCGGTCGTCGGTCAGCGCGAAGATCGAGCGGCTGACCGAGACGCGGGGCGTGCGCGCATGCCCAGCTTCGGCCCAGGCGGCGCGATAGGCGCGGATCTGCTCGGCCTGCTGGACGTGGAAGGGCTTGCCGTTCTCGTCGTCCTTCAGGGTCGAGCTTTGCAGGTTCATGCCCAGCCGCGCCGCCCATTGCGCCGTGGCGTTCGACGCCGCGCCCCACCAGATGCGGTCGATGAGCCCGGGCGAATGCGGTTCGAGCCGCAGCAGACCGGGCGGGTTCGGGAACATCGGGCGCGGGTTCGGCTGGGCGAAGCCCTTGCCTTCGAGCAACTGCAGGAACACCTCGGCATGGCGCCGCGCCATGTCGGCATCGCTTTCGTCCTCGGCCGGGCGATAGCCGAAATGCCGCCAGCCGTCGATCACCTGCTCGGGCGAGCCGCGCGAGATGCCCAGTTGCAGCCGCCCCTGCGAGATGAGGTCGGCACTGCCTGCGTCCTCGGCCATGTAGAACGGATTTTCATAGCGCATGTCGATGACGGCGGTGCCGATCTCGATGGTGCTGGTCCGCGCGCCCACCGCCGCCAGCAGCGGAAAGGGCGAGGCCAGCTGGCGTGCGAAGTGGTGCACCCGGAAATAGGCGCCGTCCGCGCCCAACTCCTCGGCCGCGACGGCAAGGTCGATGGATTGCAGCAGCGTGTCCTGGGCGCTGCGGGTGGCCGCCGCGCGTTCGTCGGACCAGTGGCCAAAGGACAGAAAGCCGATTTTCTTCATGGTCATTCCTTGGGTTCCGTCCGCCAGGGCGGGTTCTTCAACGCGCCGGCCAGATGGTCGACGAAGCGCCGCAGCTTGGCGGGCATGGGGGAAACGGGCGGCCACACCGCCACGATCGGCAGCGGGCGGGTAGGGTAATCAGCAAGCACGCGCTCGAGCCGGCCTTCGGCCAGCGCCGGCGCGGCGATGAAGCCCGGCAGCATGGCAAGACCCAGCCCCTGCATCGCCATGCAGCGGATCGCCTCGCCGTTGTTGAGCGAGATCCGCCCGGCGACCAGGGGCGAGACGAAGCGGTCGCGGTCCTGGAACTGCCAGAGCTGGCTATTGGGCACATGGCTGTAGCCGATCACCTGATGGTCGCGCAACTGGGCCAGCGTGCGGGGCCGGCCCATGCGCTCCAAATAGGCGGGGGCGGCGACGGCGACGCTTTCGTCCTCGCACAGCTTGCGCTGCATCAGCGCCTTGTCGCGGGTCTTGCCGACGCGGATGCCCACGTCGAAGCCCTCGCGCGCCAGATCTCGGGTGCGGTCGTCGTAGTCGACCGCGATGTCCAGTTCGGGATTGGCCTCGGCGAAGCGGGCGATGATCGGGCCCAGATGCAGCACGCCGAAGCTCATCGGCGCGGCGATCGAGAGGCTGCCGCGCAGGGGCGCCACGCCGTCCATGTCCCAGGCGGTGCTTTCCGCCGCCGCCACCAGCTCGGACAGCGCCGGGCGCAGCCGCTCGGCCAGGCGCAGCGCGGCCTCGGTCGGGATGATGCGGCCGGCGTTGCGGCGAAACAGCGCCGCGCCCAGGGTGGATTCCAGGTCGGTGATCCGCTTGCTGACCACGGATTTCGACAGGTTCAGCCGCGCGGCCGCCGCGGTCACCGTGCCGAGCTCCATCACCGTCAGGAAGGTCTCAAGATCGTCGAGGTCGTAGCGCATGGGATGAAGATAGGGCGTCCCATGCCCGGCGCAAAGCCCCAAGCGTTCGATCCGGACGAACGCGAGGTTCGGGCCTGCTCCGGTGGCGGAAACGGCGCGGGACGCCGATATTCAGCCCAGCGAAAGGAGGAGCCATCATGCAGCTCACCGGAATTCACCACCTGACGGCGATCACCGCCGATGCGCCCGGCAACCGGCGGTTCTATACCGACACGCTGGGGCTTCGGCTGGTCAAGAAGACCGTCAACCAGGACGATACCAGCGCCTATCATCTGTTCTATGCCGATGGGCTGGCGCAGCCCGGCACCGATCTGACCTTCTTCGATTGGCCCGCGTCGGGCGAGCGGCGCGGCACCCATTCGATCAGCCGCACCGGCCTGCGGATCGGCGGGGACAGTTTCGATTTCTGGGCCGCGCGGCTTGGCGATGCCGGCCTGACCCGAGGCAAGCCCGGCACGCTCGACGGCCGCAGTGTGCTGGATTTCGAGGACCCCGAGGGCCAGCGCTTCCGACTGACCGAGGATGAAGCGGGTGCCGCATCCGCACCCTGGGAGAAAAGCCCGGTCCCGGCGCAGCACCAGATCCACGGGCTGGGGCCGATCACCATCTCGGTGCCCGACCTGGCGCCGACGGACCGGGTGCTGACGCAGGCGATGGACCTGCGCAAGGTCCGGGACTATGCCAGCCCGGACGGGCAGGGCGCGGTCCATGTCTATGAAATGGGCGCGGGCGGGCCGTCGGCGGAACTGCATGTCGCAGTGCAGCCCGACCTGCCCGTGGCGCGCCAGGGCGCCGGGGGCGTGCACCACGTCGCCTTCCGGGTGCCGGACAAGCCGGCGATCCGCGAATGGGCGCTGCGGCTGAACCGGATGCGGGTGCCGAACTCGGGCGAGGTCGAGCGTTACTATTTCCGCTCGCTCTATTTCCGCGAACCGGGCGGCAACCTGTTCGAGATCGCCAGCGACGAGCCCGGCTTTGCCGTGGACGAGCCGCTGGACCGGCTGGGCGAAAGCCTGTCGCTGCCGCCCTTCCTGGAGAGCCGCCGGGCGCAGATCGAGGCGGGGTTGCGGCCGCTGGACTAACCCTCGCCAACAGAAGATCAAGGCCGCCGGCGCGATCCGGCGGCCTTTTCCTGCGCGTGGACCCCTCGCCGGTTGCCCGGCGGGCGGGTTTGCCGCATCCTGCCGGCAACCCGACCGACAGGAGCCGCGAGCATGAGCGAGCCGGAGACAGGACGATCCGCCTCGGAACGGATCGACGCGCGGATCGCGGAACTCGGCGACTGGCGCGCCGAAACGCTGGCCCGGGTGCGCCGCCTGATCCGCGCGGCCGATCCCGAGGTGGTCGAGGAATGGAAATGGCGCGGCGTGCCGGTCTGGTCGCATCACGGCATCATTTGCACCGGCGAGACCTATCGGCAGGTGGTCAAGCTGACCTTCGCCCGCGGCGCGGCGCTGGAGGATCCGGCGGGGCTGTTCAACGCCAGCCTGGACGGCAACACGCGCCGCGCCATCGACCTGCGCGAGGGCGAACAGGCCGATGCCGAGGCGCTGACGGCGCTGGTCCGCGCCGCGATCGCGCTGAATGGCGAAAAGACGAAAGGGCGGTCGAGGTGACCGCCCTTTGACCGGGACCGGAAAGGCTCAGGCGGTCTTGGCGCGCTGCGCCATGGTCGCCTCGGTCCACCAGAGCAATTCGTCCAGCATCGCATCCAGCGCCGGCTTCAGGTTCGCCTCGACCTCGGACATCGGGCCGTTGGCGCCCAGCGGCGAGACCTTGAAGAAATCGCCGCCGCCCAGATGCACGGCATTTCGCAGCGGCACCATCTGCAATTCCACGGCGATGCCGCGCAGGTGCTCGATGGCGCGGGCCGCACCGACGCCGCCATAGCCCATGGCCGCGGCCGGCTTATGGTTCCATTCCTTGTAGGCCTGATCCAGCGCGTTCTTCAGCGAACCGGTGACCGAGTGGTTGTATTCGGCGGTCAGGAAGATGAATCCGTCGAACTCGGCCAGCTTCTGCTGCCATTTCACCGCGCGCGGGTCCGAGGACGGCATCCACAGGTTCGAGGCCGCCTCGTTGAACAGCGGCAGGTCGTAGTCGCGCAGGTCCACGAGTTCGAAGCGCATGTCGTCGCGCTTTTGCGCGTTTTCCAGCAGCCAGGCGGCGGGTTTGTCGGCGAAGCGCGTGTCGCGGGTCGAGCCGATGATGATGGCGATGTTCGGTTGGGTCATCTGACGATCCTTGGTTGATGGCCCGCAACGGCGGGCGGGAATGCTTGTTCCGGCAATCTGGCGGTGGCGGCCCTTTCGGGCAAGCCGGCCATATCGGAACGCGGTGTTCGGAATCTGGAAACCGAGGCGCTGCCGCCGCCGCCTAGTCCAGCCAGGCCCGCGCGGCGTCGAGGTCGGCCGCGGAAAGCTCGTGCCCGGCCGCCAGCTCCTGGGCCTGCACCGCGGCGCCGCCGGCCCGCAGCGCCCGTTCCAGGGCCGGTGCCATGCGGGCGAAGGGATCGCGGGCGCCGCCGAGCAGCAGCGCACGCGTCCCGGCCAGCGCCTCGGGCGCCAGCGGCGGCGGCTGTTCCAGCACCTGGATCCCGCGCAGCAGGATGGCGTGGCGGATCAGTCCCGGATGCAGCTGCATCGCCGCACCCAGCAGGTTCGCGCCGTTGGAATAGCCCAGGTGCACCAGCGCCGCAGGGTCCAGCCCATAGGCCCGCGCGGCCTCGTCGACGAAGGCGGCAAAGGCCTCGGCCTCGGCGCGGATGTCGGCCTGGTCATAGGTCACGGCGTCGAAGCGGCGAAACCAGCGGTTGATCCCCTCTTCGGTCGAGCGGCCGCGCACCCCCAAGAGCGTGGCGTTCGGGGCGATACGGCGGGCCAGCGGCATCAGGTCGGTCTCATTGCCGCCGGTGCCGTGCAGCAGCACGATGGTGCTGCCATCGGGGTTTTCCGGCCGGTGGAAGCGGTGGATGAAATGCAGATCGCGCATCGGCGTCCTTTCCTCGCCCGGCAGGGCGAATTGGGGCAGCATCACGCGCAGCTCCTGCGCGCGCGCCGCATCGCCGGGTGGGATGAACAGCGTGCTGCCCAGCGTCTCGGGCGGCTCGTCCAGCGTGAAGCCCGGGGCGTCCGTGGCATATTCCAGCAGCGTGCCGGCCGGCTCGCGGACATAGAGCGACAGGAAATATTTCCGGTCGTGCACCGTGGTCGCATCGGTATCCTGCAGCGCCTGCCGCATTGCCCGCAGCGCCTGGTCATCCGGGGCGCGAAAGGCGACGTGATCCAGGGTGCCGGTGCCTGGAATGCCCGGAAAGAAACCGGTGGCGTCGCGGATGTCGACGGCGTCGCGGTCCGAGACCAGTCGCTGCACCGCGCCCTCGGCCGCAGCCGGCCGATAGCCGAAGCGGGCGACGAAGGCGGCTGTCTCGGCCGGCTTCTCGGTCAGCAACGTGACCCCGCGCAGCCGCGTCGGAGCGATCGGATCGGGCAGCGCCGCCGCCGCCGGCAGGTCGACGCCCACCAGCTTGACGATCACGCCGTCCGGGTCCTTCAGCCGCAGCACGGTTTCGCCCTGTTCGCGCGCCGGACCCTCGACCGGGATGCGGGCGGTCATGGCGCGGGTCAGCCATGCGCCGATGCTGGCCGGCGGCACGGCCAGGGCGATTTCCGCGACCTGGCCGTGCCCGACCCGGCCCGGTGCGCCATCCTCCCAGACCAGGAAGGTGACGAGCGAGCCGGGCGAGCCCAGGGCATCGCCATAGAAGAGGTGCAACTGCTCGGCATCCTCGAAGCCGCCGGTGCGCTTGACCAGCCGCAGACCCAGAAAGCCGGCGTAGAAATCGACATTGGCCTGCACCCGGCGGGTGATGCCGGTGACGTGATGGATGCCGGTGGGCATGATGCTCTCCTTATTCGCCCGCCTCGCGGGCCAGGACGTTTTGCACGGCGGGGTCCGCCATGAGACGATCATGCAGCGACTGGACATGGGGCCAGCCGGCGATGCCCTCGGGCAGCAGCTTCTCTGCCCAGCGGATCATCGGCAGGGCATAGGCATCGATGATCGAGCGGCGGTCCAGGATCCATTCGCGCCCGGCCAGGTGGTCGTCGAGCAGCTTCAGCTTGCGGCGCACCAGCTTGCGGCCGGCCTCTTGCACCTCCTCCTGCGCGGACGCGTCCTGGCCGACGGTATAGCGCGCGGGCATGAACAGGGGAAAGAAGGCGGGATGCATGTCGCCGGTGAAGAAGCTGGACCAGCGGTCCAGTTCCGCCTCGGCGCGCAGGCCGCTGCCGCCGGCCAGACCGGCCTCGGGGTGCTTTCTCGCCAGATAGCGCAGGATCGCGCCGCATTGGGTCAGGATCCAGCCGTCATCCTCGATCAGCGCCGGCACCGCGCCCGAGGGGTTCGCGGCCAGAAGCTCTTTCGAGCCGAAGGCGACATTCTCGGCCTCATAGGGCGCGCCGATCCATTCCAGCACGACATGCGGCGCCAGCGAGCAGGCGCCGGTGTGGTAAAGCAGTTTGGCCATGGGTTCCTCCGTCGGTGATGCGCTGAAGATAGCGGCGCGGCGCGTTTCTCCAAGCACTTGCGGCGGGAACGCTGCGTTCGGTGCGGTCGAACGGGTCGGACAGGGGAGGCCGGATAGCGGCCCTCGTCCCGGGATCTTTGGGACATTCGGAAGCGGTGCGTCGAGGGCACATCGGCACGAACGGCAGCATCGGGTCGTCTGGCGCCGTCGCAAGCGGGACGGGCAGAGGCTGCGTGAAAGCTCAGAATCCGCGAAGCCGCCGGGAATCGTTTCCTTACGCGCCGCCGATGGCAGCCCCCGATTGGAATCTTCTCGGGCAGGTTTGCTGTTAGCAGGCTACGGAAAAGGTCCCCCCGACGCGGCAGAATGGACAGAAAACGGGAAATGCGCCACGAAACACCCGCAAATGCCCTGCTTTCCAGCCCGTCATGTCGGGCGCAGAACGATTTCCGTCCCGACGCCCCTCTCGGAGCTCATTTTCAGCGGCCAGTTAGAAGATGCAGCGTCCCGAGGCGCTTGCGCCCCAATCGCGTTCCCTCATGCCCCCGGCCTTCAGGCCCGATGCGCGCCCGCCGCCAGCGAGGCGACGAAATCCAGCACCTCCGCCACCGGCCGCCCCTCGCCGACCAGCTTGACGATGGCCGAGCCGACGACGCAGCCATCGGCCACGCCCGCCACCGCCTGCGCCGCCTCGGGGGTCGAGATGCCGAAACCCACCACCACCGGCAGGCCGGCGCTGGCACGGATGCGGGCGACCTCGGGCGCGACCTCGGCCGCGTTCGCCGCCGGCCCGCCGGTGATGCCGGTGACCGAGACGTAATAGACGAAGCCGCTGGTGTTCCTGACCACCGCGGGCAGGCGGCGGTCGTCGGTGGTCGGCGTCGCCAGCCGGATGAAGTTCAGCCCGGCCTCGCGCGCCGGCAGACACAGTTCGGCGTCCTCTTCCGGCGGCAGGTCTACGACGATCAGCCCGTCCACGCCGGCCTCGACCGCCTCGGCGATAAAGCGGTCCACCCCGCCCGCGCGGGCGTAAATGGGATTGTAATAGCCCATCAGCACGATGGGGGTCGTCGCGTCCTCCTGGCGGAAGGCGCGCACCATGTCCAGCACGCGGGTCACGCTGCCGCCCGCCGCCAGCGCGCGCTGGCCGGCCGCCTGGATGGTCGGGCCGTCGGCCATCGGGTCGGTGAAGGGCATGCCCAGCTCGATGATGTCCACGCCCGCGCCGGGCAGGCCGCGCATGATCGCCAGCGAGGTGTCGAAATCCGGGTCGCAGCCCATCATATAGGCGACGAAGGCCTTGCCGCCGGTTTCGGCCAGCCGCGCGAAAGTGTCGTCGATTCTGCTCATGCGCCCGTTCCCTCTTGTTCCGCCAAGCCCTAGCCCGCGCCCGGGACAAGATCAACGCCCCGCCACTGGACTCGGGCGCCCCCGCCCCATAATAAGCGCGGAAATCCGGGACAAAGGGGTGCAGTCATGGGCTTTCGCATGGGGATCGTTGGCCTGCCGAACGTGGGCAAATCGACGCTGTTCAACGCGCTGACGAAAACCGCCGCCGCCCAGGCCGCGAACTTTCCCTTCTGCACCATCGAGCCGAACGTGGGCGAGGTCGCCGTGCCCGACCCGCGGCTGGATACGCTGGCCGAGATCGCCGGTTCGAAGCAGATCATCCCGACCCGCATCACCTTCGTCGACATCGCCGGCCTGGTGAAGGGCGCCAGCAAAGGCGAGGGGCTGGGCAACCAGTTCCTGGCCAATATCCGCGAAGTGGACGCCATCGCCCATGTCCTGCGCTGCTTCGAGGACGGCGACGTCACCCATGTCGAGGGCCGCGTCGATCCCATCGCCGATGCCGAGACCATCGAGACCGAGCTGATGATCGCCGACCTGGAATCGGTCGAGCGCCGGCTGGCGAACATCGCCCGCAAGCTGAAGGGCGGCGACAAGGACGCCGTCGCGCAGGAGAAGCTGTTGAAGGCCGCGCAGGCGGCGCTGGAATCCGGCAAGCCCGCCCGCACCGTCGCCGTGGCGGAGGAGGACCGGAAGGCCTGGGACATGCTGCAGCTCTTGACCGCCAAGCCGGTGCTGTTCGTCTGCAACGTCGAAGAGGACAAGGCCGCGACCGGCAACAGCCAGTCCGAGCGCGTGGCAGAAATGGCCCGCGCGCAGGGCGCCGGCCATGTGGTGATCTCGGCCAAGATCGAGGAAGAGATCAGCCAGCTGCCCGCCGAAGAGGCGACCATGTTCCTCGAAGAGATGGGCCTGCACGAGGCCGGGCTGGACCGGCTGATCCGCGAGGGCTACAAGCTCTTGGGCCTCGACACCTATTTCACCGTCGGCCCCAAGGAGGCCCGTGCCTGGACCATCCACAAGGGCACGCTGGCCCCGGCGGCGGCGGGCGTGATCCATGGCGATTTCGAGCGCGGCTTCATCCGCGCCGAGACCGTCGCCTATGACGATTACGTCACCTACCGGGGCGAGGCCGGCGCGCGCGAGGCCGGCAAGTTCCGCGTCGAGGGCAAGTCCTACGAGGTCAAGGACGGCGACGTGCTGCATTTCCTGTTCAACGCCTGATCGGCCGGCGGCATCCTATCTGCGACAGCCAGGGCGGGCCGCTCGACCTGTTTGTCACCGCCGGGCAGGCCAGGACGCGGGCGCTGTCCGGCAACCTGCCGGATGTCGGACGGCTGCTCGGGGACCGCGGCGGCTTCGGCGCGATTGCCTGACCGTACCCGTCTTCCAGAGGAAGGTGGTTCCCTCGACCCAGATGCGGTGCATCAGAACGGCCATCCGGCGCGCAGCCGATGCTGATAGGAGCGCCCAAGCTCCGATATAGTCCGAGGTCTGGCCCGCCGACGGAAGATCCGAATCGGGCGACCCTTCGGGTCAGCTTGACGCATCGTCGTGGTTTCCGACCCGCCCCGCAGTGGCGGTGCGTTACCCCGTTGACAGGTTGCTTAAATGAGTCCCCGCTACGAGCCATCCTAGTCCGGATAGCGGGAAACTTGCCGCGAAACGGCAGGAAACTCCCGATTTTCGAGCCGGTTCTCGTCAGATCCAGAACCTTCCCGACCCCTCTCTCGGAGTACTTTTTCGGAAGCCTGTCAACGCCATGGCTTCGCCGTGAAATTCCTGGTGGGGAATTCAACAATGGCGCCCTCCGGGTTTGCCGCCTGCAAGCACGGCAAGGCTTGGCGTGGCTGCGACCCACGGCAGGGTAACGTGATTGAACCAACGGCATCGTTGCGCGTTCCGCAGGTATAAAAGAAGCAGGGAACGACATGGCAGAGATTCCTAACGAACTCATCGGGCAGCTCCAGGCAGCGCTTTCGGCCTTGGCCGAGGCGCCGAAAGACGTCAGCGACCCCATCAGCGAGCATGTCGGCCGCGAGGCGTCGATGGCGCTCGATGACCTGTTGGCGGCCAGCTATCAGATCGTCGAGGCGGCCGATCCGTTGCTCGACATCCTGCCGGCAGCCTGACTTTCGGATCGCCGTCGCTTCGGACGCCGGCCCGCCGCGCATCTGAACTGGCAAGCCGGCGCCGGGTTTCAAAACCGCTTGACAGGCGGGCGGTCGCCCCGGCAAGGTCGGGGGGGTCGCGGCGGTCTGCTGCGACGTTCATACCCGCTCAACCCAGGTTGATGACGATCCGGAGTTCGCGCCTCCTGGTACAGGGATCATAGCGACGCCGGCCTCTGGCCGGTTCACCTATGGGAACTGGAGGGGGCATGACAGCCGATCTTCTTATTCACGATGCTTATATCTATGTCGATCGCGGCTGGGAAATCCCGTCGGGATGGGTGGCGATCACCGGCAACCGCGTGACCGCCCTCGGCGACAGCGGCACCGAACCGGCGGCGAAGCGCCGCATCTCGGCCCACGGCAGGCTGGTCACGCCGGGCCTGATCAACTGCCACCATCACATGTACCAGAACCTGACCCGCTCCTATGCGCCGGTGACGAACGGCACCCTGTTCGAGTGGCTGACCGGGCTCTATCCGCTCTGGGCGGAACTGGACGCGGATTCGGTCTATCTGTCGACCTATGTCGCCATGGCCGAGCTGCTGCTGGGGGGCTGCACCACCTCGATGGACCACATGTATGTCCATCCCAAGCCCTTCCTGATCGACGCCCAGTTCAAGGCCGCGAACGAGATCGGCTATCGCTTCTATGCCACCCGCGGCTCGATGACGCGCTCGGTCGAGGATGGCGGGCTGCCGCCGGCTTCGGTGGTGCAGAAGGAAGACGTCATCCTGGAGGATTCGGTCCGGCTGGTCGAGACGTTCCACGACGCCGCTCCAGGGGCGATGAACCGCGTGGCCCTGGCGCCCTGTTCGCTGTTCTCGGTGACCGAGCGGATCATGTCGGAATCGGCGCGGCTGGCCGAGAAATACGACCTGCGCCTGCACACCCACCTGGCCGAGGACCCGCAGGAAGACACCTATTGCCAGGAGGTCTATGGCTGCACCCCGGTCGAATATTTCGAACGCGTCGGCTGGGCCACGCCGCGCTCCTGGGTCGCGCATTTCATCTATCCCAAGCAGGACGAGATCAAGCGGCTAGCCCATGCCGGGGTATGCACCGCGCAATGCCCCTGCTCGAACATGCTGATCGGCGGCGGGTCGGCGGACCTGATGGGCCTGCGGGCGCTGGGGATGCCTGTGGGGCTGGGCTGCGACGGCTCGGCCTCGACCGACAGCGCCTCGCTGTGGCTCGAAGCGCGCACGGCGCTGCTGCTTGGCCGCTACAAGAACGGGCCGCATTCGATGTCGGCCCGCGACGCGCTGGACGCCGCGACGCGCGGCGGCGCCGCCTGCCTGGGCTGGGAGGACGAGATCGGGCACCTGAGGCCCGGGGCCTGCGCCGACCTGGTGATCTGGCAGATGTCGGATGTCGCGCTGGCCGGCGCTCTGACCGACCCGGTCGAGGCGCTGCTGCGCTGCGGTCCGGCCACCGCCGGCACCACCATCGTGAACGGCGTGCCGCTGGTCGAGAACGGCCTGCCGAACCTGCCCGGCCTGAACGACGTGCTGCGCGAGCACATGCAGCAGGCGCGGCGGATCCAGCGCCTGAACCCGTAACCCGGCAACGCCTTCGAACCGGTCAGGGGGAGGAACCATCATGGCCATGGAACGTCATATCGACGCAGGACAGGACAACGCGGGGGACGTCGGCAGCGTCGAGGAGCTCATCCCCCTTCCGAAACGGGTCGTTCTGGGCGCCCAGCAGGCGCTGGTCTCGAACGCCTGGCTGGACCCGATCTTCATCGCCTCGGTGACGGGCTTCTCGGCCGGGCTGGCCACCAATCTGGTCTCGGCGACCTTCCTGGCGGCCGGGATCGTGACCTTCGTGCAAAGCACGAAACTGGTCCGGCTGCCCATCGTGCAGGGGCCGTCCTCGGCCTTCTCGCCGCTCGCCATCGGCTATTACAAGGCGGGCACCATCGCCTCGGCGGGCCTTGGGCTGTTCATCGGCGCGGCGCTGGTGTTTCTGGCGGCGATCAGCGGCCAGTTCGCCAGGATCCGCACGGTGCTGTCGAAATCCGTCCCGGGCGCCATCATCACCCTGGTCGGCATTTCGCTGACCGGCTTCGCCTTCATGGAGTTCTTCGGCGGCCCGGGCAGCCCGGATTTCGGCACCGGCCACAGCCTGCTGATCGCGTCGCTGACCATGGGCGCGGTGGTGGTCTGCTCGGGTCTCGGGGGGCGGTTTCGGACCTTCGGCTTCCTGATCGGGCTGGTCGTCGGCAATGTCGCGGCGGCCGTGGCGGGGCTGCTCGACTATGGCGGGGTTGGCGCCGCGCCGTGGCTGGCCCTGCCGAAGCTGCTGCCCTATGGCGCCTGGAGCTTCGACCTGGGAATCACCCTGACCATGGTCATCGTCTTTTTTGTCGCCGTCGTCGAGGCGGTCGGGATGTACGAGGCCACCGCGCTCTTGACCCGTACGCCGCTGACCGACCGGCGCATCAACATGGGCATTGCGGGCGAGGCCGGCGGATCGATGCTGTCGGCGCTGATGGGGGCCTTCGGCACCACGGCCTATGCGCAGAACCTGGGCGTGGTGAAGCTGACTGGCGTCGCCAGCCGGCATGTGGTGCGGGTGACCGGGATCATCTTCATCCTTCTGGCCTTCATTCCCAAGGTCGGCGCCATCCTGGTCGCAACTCCTGCCCCGGTCATCGGCGGGCTGTTCATCCCGGCGGCGGCGACGGTTATCATGGCCGGCATCCAGATGGCGGGGATTGAGCGTCATAGCCCGGCCCGGAACCTGGTGGCGCCGCTGGGCATCATGGCGGGCCTCGGCGTGCCGCCGCTGGCCGATGCGCTGGCCCCGTCCCTGCATCCGGTCCTGGCAGAGATGGCGCATCATTCCATCGTCGTCGGCTCGGTAGTCGCCATCCTGGCCGAGCTGGTGCTGGTGCAGCTGCCCAGGGCTCTGGGAGCGACGGCCGACGAGCGCGGAGAACAGGCGCAGGGCGGAAAGGACTGACGGCGTTGCAGCGCCGGCGACCCAAGGGGCCGGGCATCCGGCCGGCGCCGCGCAGCCTCGACAGCGGGGTTTGGCGATAACTCGGTCGCGGGTTCGTCGGGGAAGGTGCCGAGGACGAGCCCGCTGCGCGCCGATGGCGAGCCGTCGTTTCGCCGATGAACCACTCGCAGGCACCGTGCGCGCGGTCGATGCTGAGCGGGTACAGGGAGGTAAAATTCGTCTTTGCCACGGGGGAAAGCCGGCTCTTTCGCAAGCAGGTCTTTGCGGAGCGCCGCTGGCACGGTTTCCCGTCCGCGATCTCGCTGCAGGCGCCAGCCGCGACGATATCTTGTGATTGCAGCCGCGGGTGCGCGACTATTCCGGCGCTATGGCAATCTGCTCCGCCAGGACAACGCCGTCCGCGAGTTGCTGGGCAAGTCGGCGAAACTGACGGTCATCGCCGTATAGCAATGGGACAGTGCAGAGGAAGAGCTCCGCCAGTTGACCACCGAAGGGTCATAGAAGCACTCCCTTTATCACACCCTTTTTGGCCCCCAGCCCGACCACGCTTCCACTGGTCAAACGCAAAGACTACTCATAAAAATTGCCTATAAAATCGGCAAATGGCGGTCTTTCGCCGCCGCGCTTTTATTCATACGTTGATATGAAGGCATGTAGCGGCACTGCACGCAAGCAACAGGAGGTGAGGATGCCGCATCAGACATTTCTTGCATCGGCGATGGTCGCGAGCATCGTGACTGGGGCCACGTTCGCGACGGCATCGGTGATGGCGCTACAGGCAATGGGCATCTGGATCGGGACGGCGGACTTCTGACAGGACGGCCTTTCCCGCAGGAGATCAGTCAATAATCGCCGCGCCGGCGCAATCCTCCGACGTTACGGCCGTCCACACAGATGCGCGAGGCTTAAGGGCGGTGGCAAAGCCCGTTCTGTTGCACCGAAACTTGGTGACGCGGGCGCCGATGAAATCTGCGCCGGAAAGCGCCGCCTGCCGCCGCAGCAGCGCGACCATGGCTCGGCCATTGATGCCGGGCAAAAAGCCGGGGACAGATCCTGAGGCAGCGGCGACGCAGCCCGGCCGTTGCCGGCATCGGTTCCCACGCGGCGGAAACGGCCCAGATAGTCAGCGTTCCGGCGCGGCTGTTGTCGATTCCCAGGCGCGGGCTTCGCAGGGCAGCGCGTGCGCCGAAAGCGGCCCATGCCGGCCACGGGAGTTTCCTGCGGACTTCAGCCGCCGGGGGCGGCATAAATCGCCGACCAGAAGCGGGTCCGCCCATCCGCCGCCGTGGCCTCGCCCATGCCGAATTCGCGGACCTGGGGGATCAGCATATTGGCCCGGTGGCCACCCGAGCCGCTCCAGGCGCGCAGAGTCTGCTCGACGCCGTAGGGGCCGGCGGCGATGTTCTCGGCGGCGATCCGGGGGGCGTATCCCGCGGCCTTGATCCGTTGCGCCGGGCCACTGCTGCGGCTGCCGGCATGGGCCATCCGTCCGCTTCGGGCCATGTCGCAGGCATGCGCGGCAGCGGCGCTGGCCAGCAGGGCATTGGCGGCGACCGGGGGCAGTCCGGCCTGGCGGCGCGCGCGGTTGGTCGCGGTCAGGCCCGCTGCGGTCACCGCCGGGCTGGAGGCGCGGCATTCGACCTGCCCCGGTGCCGCGGCCTGCACCACTCCGCCCTTGGCCGGGCCCGCGGTGGTGCCGGTCGGTTCGGGCGCGCAGGCCGCTGGCAGGATGCAGGCCAGCAGCAAGGCGAAGGAAGCAATCGGGTTTTCTTGCAGCATCGTCCTTCTCCTGATCGGGTCGGGGACTGCCTGCAGCAAGGACGCAAAACCGACAGCAATCACCGGTGTCATGCACCGCATGATCATGCAAAAGGCGAGTCGCTATGGCTAGAAACCCGCTTGAAGAGATCAACTTCCGGAAGAGCGATCGGTTCCGCCTGGCATCAGGAACAAATGGCGGCGTTCGGCGGTTGACCCGGACCAGCCCTGATGCAGGAGGAACGAGCGATGGCCGATGCAAGCCGCAAGACATTCGGCGCAGGCCGGCAGGACCAGGACAGGGTCATGCGTCGGGCGGGCTGGCTCCGGAAGAGGGCGAGCGCATGACCGCGAATGCAGTGCTTTCGAACCGCGACGATACGTGGCATTCGCATCCGCGCGGGCTGGACACCCGGCAGCGTCAGGACAGTGCCCGCAACCGCATGGACGCGGCAAAGGCCGCGGACCTGCCTGGGCGCGGGCCCGCAGCCAGTCGCGGCTCACCCTGATGGCACCGCGTTCCTTCTGGAAAGGCTATCTGAAGCTGTCGCTGGTCACCTGCCCGGTGTCGATGATGCCGGCGACCGGCGAGGGCGAGAAGCTGCGCTTCCACACGCTGAACGCCCGGACCGGCCATCGCGTTCTCAGCCAGTATGTCGATGCCGCGACCGGCAAGCCGGTGGCCGAAGACGCCGCGGTCAAGGGTTATCCCCGCGGCGAGGACGACTATGTCCTGCTCGAGGATGACGAGATCGACGCGGTGGCGCTGGAAAGCACCCGCACCATCGACATCGACATGTTCGTGCCCGCCGATTCCATCGGCTGGATCTGGTACGACAAGCCGCATTACCTGGTGCCCGACGATCCCATCGGCGAAGAGGCCTTTTGCGTGATCCGCGACGCCATGGCTGCAACCGGAACCGTGGGCATCTCGCGGCTGGTGCTCTATCGCCGCGAGCGCGCGGTGATGCTGGAGCCGCGCGACAAGGGCATCGTGCTGTGGACCCTGCGCTATGGCGACGAGGTGCGGCCCGAGGCGGATTATTTCCAGGACATCGACGAAGGCAAGGTCGATGCCGGGCTGCTGAAGCTGGTAACCCGGCTGATCGACGAACGCAAGGCGCCCTGGGATCCGGCCATGGTCGCGGACCCGGTGCAGGACCGGCTGCTGGATATCATCGCCGCCAAGGCCAAGGGACGCAAACGTGCGGCGAAGCCCAAGGCGGATAAGCCCCCGGCGGCGGGCAATGTCGTCAACATCATGGATGCGCTGAAGAAAAGCATTGCCGCCGAAAGCAAGGGCAAGCGGCGCTAGGCTTTCTTCCGCCCGGTTTTCGGCGCCTTCAGCGGCACGGCGGCGGCGCGAAAGCCCTCCCAGGGGTCGGCGGCCAGCGTGGCCAGCCGGGTGGGCATGTTCTGGATGGTGAACCAGGCGGGGCCGATGCCCTCGTCCAGTTCCTCCCAGCGCAGCGGGGCCGAAACGGCGGCGCCAGGCCGGGCGCGGGTGGAATAGGCGGCGACCGCGGTGGCGCCGCGCTGGTTGCGCAGATAGTCGATCAGGATCTTGCCGCGGCGCTTGGCCTTGCTGATGGTCGATACATAGCGGTCCGGGTCGTCCGCCGCCATGGCATCGGCCATGGCCTTGGTGAAGGCCTTGACCGCCGGCCATTCCGCCTGCGGCCGCAGCGGCGCCACGACATGCAGCCCCTTGCCGCCCGAGGTCTTGACGAAGGCGGAAAGCCCGTGATCCTCGAACCGCCGGCGCAATTCGCGCGCCGCGGCGATGACCGCCGACCACTCCACCGCCTCGCCCGGGTCCAGGTCCATGGTGATCAGGTCCGGCCGTTCCCAATCGGCCAGGGTCGAGCCCCAGGGGTGGATCTCCAGCGTCGCGGATTGCACCAGCCCCATCAGCCCGTCCAGGTCCTCGATCGCGATCAGCGGCTCGCCCTGGGGATCCTTGGGGTCCTGCACCTGCACGACATGCGGGCTGATGCCCTTCCAGGCGTGCTTCTGGAAGAACTTCTCGCCCTCGATGCCGTTCGGGCAGCGCAGCAGGGCCAGCGGGCGGCCGGTGATCCAGGGGGAGATATGGCGCCAGACCTCGGCGTAATAATCGGCGAGCCCTTCCTTGGTGACGCCTTCGGCGGGCCAATAGATCCGGTCGGGATGGGTCAGCCGCACCCGGCGGCGCTGGGGGGCGGGGACCTTGGCGGCCGGCTTGGCGGTTTCGCGCACGATCTCCTCCGGTTGCTTGTCCTCGCGGATGCCGCGAAAGGCGGCGTGACGCAGGTGGCCGTCGGCGGTCCAGGCGCGGAACTCGACCTCGGCCACCAGTTCGGGGCGCACGAAACGGGCCTGCCGCGCCTCTTCGGCGGTCAGGGGCGCGGCGAACGGGCTTTCGGGGATGCGCAGCCGTTCCAGGCGGCGGAACAGGTCCTCGGCCACGGCGGCGGAAAAACCGGTGCCGACCCGGCCGACATGCTCCAGCCCGCCGTCCCCATAGACGCCCAGGATCAGCGAGCCGATGGCCCTGCGCGAGACCGAGGAGGGCACATAGCCCGCGACCACGAACTCCTGCCGGGCCGAGCATTTCGACTTGACCCAGGACTTGCCGCGCCCGGTCCGATAGGGGCCGTCGCGCAGTTTCGACACGATCCCCTCCAGGCTCAGCCGGCAGGCGTGGCGCAGCACCAGGGCGCCGCTTTCGTCGAAATGGCCGCTGTAGCGCAACGGCCCGCCCTCTGCGCCCAGCAACTGCGCCAGCAGCGCCTTGCGCTCGACCAGCGCCGCCCCGCGCAGGTCGTAGCCGTCCAGATAGAGCAGGTCGAAGGCGTAGAAGGCGAAGCGGTCGTCGCGCCCGGCGCTGAGATCGGCCTGCAGGGCCGAGAAATCCGAGGCGCCGGCGTCGGTCTCGACCACCAACTCGCCGTCGAGGATCGCGGACCCGACCGGCAGGTCGCGCAGCGCCTGCGGCACCGCCTTGCCGAAGCGCGCGGTCCAGTCCAGCCCGCTGCGGGTCAGCAGCTTGACCCGCCCGGCCTCGATGCGGGCCTGCAGGCGATAGCCGTCGAACTTGATCTCGTGCAGCCAGCGGTCGCCCTGCGGCGCGGCCGAGACCAGCGTGGCCAGCATCGGCGGGACGAAGCCCGGCATCGCCGCCTTGCGGGCGCCCTTGACCTGTGCCGGCTCGGGTGGGTCCGGGCTTGGGCGAGGATCGGGCGTCGGCTCGGGAGTCTTTGCAGCCCGGGCCGACGTCTTGCGGATACGCCCGGTCTTCGAGGACCAGCCCGGTGCCTCGCCGGCGACATCGGCGATCACCCGTCCGGTCTTGACCGATTCCGGCCGCTCTTCCAGGATGTCGGGCGCGTCCTCGCCGCGGGCGAAATCGTCTTCGCCCTTGATCAGCAGCCAGTTCTCGCGTTTTTCGCGCGGCTTGCCGCGCATGCGGACCAGATGCCAGCGCCCGCCCAGCTTTTCGCCGTGAAGGGTGAATTCCAGATGTCCCTTGGCATAGGCCTGATGCGGATCGCCCTCGGGCGTCCAAGTGCCGCGGTCCCAAAGAATAACGGTGCCGCCGCCGTATTCGCCTTTCGGGATGGTGCCCTCGAAATCGCCGTATTCCAGCGGGTGGTCCTCGACATGCACCGCCAGGCGCTTTTCGCCAGGGACCAGGCTGGGACCCTTGGCGACGGCCCAGCTTTTCAGCACGCCGTCCAGCTCCAGCCGAAAGTCGTAATGCAGTCGGGTGGCGGCATGTTTCTGGATCACGAAGGCATGGCCTGTCCTGCGCCGCCGTCCGCCGCGGGGCTCGGGCGTGGCCGAAAAATCCCGCTTCTCGCGATAGGTTTCAAGCGCCATGGCGGTGCGGGACGGCAAGGGTGGCGGTCATGTCCGGGCTCCTTCCAGACCGGCGCGCGACGGGCACGGGCCGCCGGGCCGGGGATTCGCCAAACCCGGCGGACGCCAGTTTTGTTCCCCGCCGGTCAGGAGAAGAGCCATCGAGGCGGCCGCCGCAGCTTTCGCCGGGTGGGACGAACCGGCGACGCGAGGGCCATCGCCCGGACAAACCGGCC
Organism: Paracoccus aminovorans; assembly: GCF_900005615.1. NCBI lineage: Bacteria > Pseudomonadati > Pseudomonadota > Alphaproteobacteria > Rhodobacterales > Paracoccaceae > Paracoccus > Paracoccus aminovorans. The sequence goes on from NZ_LN832562.1 coordinate 330,157, forward strand.
GCCCAGAGCCCGAAGCCGCCAGCCCACGGCCGCGAAGGACCGCAGGCTTCCGGCCGTCTGGCGCGAGAGGGACATCGCCGGTCGAGTCGGCTTCGGGTCGGATGAACCGCTGCGGATCAGAAATGTTCCCGGCACCTATGCGGCGCCCGGCCGACAGGTCGGGATGCTGCGGCGGATGCGCTCAATGACGCTCGGGGCAGCGGCTGAGGGGCGTTTCTTGGAAAAAATCGAGAAATCTCATATAACCATCTGAAAAACAGAAACGGCGGCGGGAGAACCGCCGCCGTCTCCTGCATGGGCCGTCAGCGGTTGCCCTGATCGCGGTCCTGGCCTTGACCACCCTGGCCACCCTGACCGCCGCGCTGGTCCTGGCCAGGCTGCCCGCCTTGGCCGCCGCGCTGGTCCTGATCGCCACCTTGACCGCCCTGACCTTGGCCCGGTTTCTGGTCCTGGTTCTGCTGGTTCATCGTCTCCTCCTATCCTGCACCTCATTCGATGCCGCCCGTAACCGGGTCGAGGTCGAATTGTTCCAGCCCCGCGAAACATTCCGCCGCCGTCGGCCGCCCGACAGCCGCCGGCACGTTCCAGGGCGGTGAAAAGGCCCTGCCGCCAAGCCTTTGCCCACCATTGCGGCACGGCGACATCAGGCGCGATCACGCCAGCGCCTTTTGCGGTCGGTCCGGACGGTCAGGGCACCAGCACCGCGGCGCCGTCGAAACGGCCGGCGCGCAGGTCGGCGAGCGCCCGGTTCGCCTCGCGCAGCGGATAGGCGGTGGTGCGGGTGCGGATGCCGATGCGCGGGGCCAGCGTCAGGAAATCGACCCCGTCCTGCCGCGTCAGATTGGCGACCGAGACGATCTGGCGTTCCTCCCACAACAGGGCATAGGGAAAGCCGGGAATGTCGCTCATGTGGATGCCGGCGCAGATCACGCGGCCGCCCTTGCGCACCGCCCGCAGCGCCACGGGCACCAGTTCGCCCACCGGAGCGAAGATGATCGCCGCGTCCATCGGCTCGGGCGGCGGCCGGTCCGAACCGCCGGCCCAGTCGGCGCCCAGGCTGCGGGCGAAATCCTGCGACATGCGGTCGCCGGGCCGGGTGAAGGCATGGACCGAACGGCCTTGCCAGGCCGCCACCTGCGCGACGATATGGGCCGCGGCGCCGAAACCGTAAAGTCCCAGCCGCCGGCCCTGACCGGCCATGGTCAGCGCACGCCAGCCGATCAGCCCGGCACAGAGCAGCGGCGCCAGCGCCATGTCCGCGCCTTCCTCGCCCAGCGGAAAGGCGAAGCGGGCATCGGCGACGACCGCGGTGGCATAGCCGCCGTCGCTCGTGTAGCCGGTGAAGCCCGGCCGGTCGCAGAGGTTTTCCTGCCCGCCCAGGCAATAGGGGCAGGCGCCGCAGGTATGGCCCAGCCAGGGGATGCCGACCCGCTGCCCCAGCCGCAGCCCCTGGATGCCGGGGCCGAGCGCGTCGATGCGGCCGACGATCTCGTGGCCGGGGACGATCGGCACGCGCGGCTGCGGCAGTTCGCCGTCCACCACATGCAGGTCGGTGCGGCACACACCGCAGGCGGCGACGCGGACGCGGATCCGACCGGGACCGGGCAGCGGGTCGGGTCGTTCCGTCCAGACCAGGGGCGCGCCGATCTGTTCCAGGACCATCGCATGCATTCCGGCATCCTCCCCGCGCCCGCGCCCGTCACGTCCAATATGGCGAGCGCGGGTCGCGGTTGTAAATCCGGGCGCGGCCTTGGGTCGCAGGCCGGGCGCGCGCGGGTCCGGCGAGGGTCAGGCGGCGGCGTGGGGCAGCACCCAGATGCCGCTTTCGGGCACGGTGTTGACGCGCAGCCGGCAGCCATAGGCCAAGGACAGGTTGTCGTCGGTCAGCACCTCGGCCGGGCCGCCCTGGCACAGGACGCGGCCGGCGCTCATCAGCACCAGGCTCTGCGCGAAAAGCGCGGTCAGGTTCAGATCGTGCATGACCGCGACCACGCCGCCGCCGGCCCGAGCATAGCCCGCCGCCAGCCGCATCACCGTCAGCTGATGGGCGATGTCGAGGCTGCTGACCGGCTCGTCCAGCAGCAGCCAGCGTGGGCCGTCGCCATCGACCGGTTGCCAGACCTGCGCCAGCACCCGGGCCAGTTGCACCCGCTGCTGCTCGCCGCCCGACAGTTCCTGATACAGCCGGCCGGAAAAGCCGGGCAGGTCCACCGCCGCCAGCGCCGGCGGCACCACCGCCTCGGCCCGCTCGCCCCGGGCTTCCAGGCCGATGCGGACCACCTCGGCCACGGTGAAGGGAAAGGACAGCGCCGCGGATTGCGGCAGCACGCCCCGGCGCCGGGCCTGTTCCTGGGGCGGCATCGCGGCAAGGTCGCGCCCGCCCAGGGTGATCCTGCCCGCGCAGGCCAGTTCGCCCGTCAGGCAGCGCATCAGCGTGGTCTTGCCCGAGCCGTTCGGGCCGACGATGGCGGTGATCGCGCCCGCCCGCGCCCGGATCGAGACGCCGTGCAGCACCGGCTTGCGGCCCAGGCTGACCGAGATGTCGGTGGCGAGCAGGCTCACAGGTCCAGCACTCCGCGGTTGCGCAGCAGGATCCACAGGAAGAACGGCCCGCCCATGATGGCGGTGACGATGCCGATGGGCAGCTCCGCCGGCGCGACCACGGTGCGGCTGACCATGTCGGCGACCAGCAGCATCAGCGCCCCCAGAAGCGCCGCGTTCACCAGCAGGTGGCGGTGGTCCGGCCCGCTGGCCAGCCGCAGCAGATGCGGCACCACGATGCCGACGAAGCCGATCCCGCCCGAGACCGCGACCGCGGCGCCGGTGGCGCCGGCCACGGTCAGGATGGCCAGGTTCTTGACCCGCTGCACGCGGATGCCGACATGGCCGGCCGCCGCCTCCCCCAGCGCCAGCGCGTTCAGCCCGCGGGCGAGCCAGGGGGCGAAGACCAGCGCCGCCGCCATGATCGGCGCGCCGGCCAGCAGCTTGGGCCAGTTCGCCCCGGCCAGCGAGCCGAGGCCCCAGAAGGTCAGGTCGCGCAGCTGGGAATCCGAGGCGCGGAACACCAGCAGCCCGGAAAGCGCGCCCATGATCGCCCCCAGCGCGATCCCGGCCAGCAGCATGGTCGCGACCGAGGTGCGTCCGCGCCGCGTGGCGATGCGGTAAAGCATCAGCGTCGTGGCCCAGCCGCCGAAAAAGGCGGCGCAGGGCACCAGATACCAGCCGAACAGCCCCGCGATCCAGGCCGGCAGCACCCCGCCCAGCACGATCGCCGCGATCGCCGCCAGCGAGGCGCCGGCGCTGACGCCGACGATGCCCGGGTCGGCCAGCGGGTTGCGGAACAGCCCCTGCATCACCGCGCCCGAAACCGCCAGAGCGGCGCCGACGACGATGCCCATCAGCACCCGCGGCAACCGGATGTCCAGCAGCACCACCCGGTCCTGCACCGCCAGTTCCCGCCCCGCCGTCCAGTCCGAGACCGCCCGGGTCAGCGAGGTCCCCGAGGCGCCCCAGCCCAGCGACAGCAGCGCCACCGCCACCAGCAAGAGCGCCAGCGCCAGGCTCAGCCGGCGGGCGCGATGGCTGCGGTCGCCCTCGATCCGCAGGCGCGCGGGTGAGGCGGCCACCATTCAGCCCCCCGCGTAGATCAGGTCGTGCAGCTCTGCCGCCGCCTCGCCGGTGCGCGGGCCGAAGCCCAGAAGCTTCAGCCCGTCCATCATCACTAGCGCGCCATTGCGGCCGGCGGGGGTCTGCGCCAGCGCCGGAAAGGCCAGCGCCGCCCGTTTCGCATCGGCTTCGCTGCTGGCGCCGTTGGCGGCGGCATCCGCCTCGGGATCGCCGCGCTGCATCATCAGGATCACGTCGGGCGCGGCCTCGATCACCGCCTCGTCGGTCAGGGCCTTGTAGCCCTGGATCGACGGCATGGCGTTCTCGGCGCCTGCCAGTCGAATGATGCCGTCCGCCGCCGTGCCCGTGCCGCCGGCCGTGACCCGGCCGCCTTGCAGGAACAGCACGAAAAGCACCTTCTTCGGCGTGTCGACGGCGGCCGCTCGGTCCCCCACCGCCGCCAGGTCCGCGGCCAGCTTTTCGTGCAGGATGCGACCCTTTTCCGCCACCCCCAGCGCCTCGGCCACCTCGTCCACCTTCCGCAGCACGCCCTCGGCGTCGAAGCTGTCGTCCACGGCGACATAGGGCGCGCCCGTCGATTTCAGCACCGAGACCGCCTCGGGCGGACCGGCGCCGGGCTCGGCGATGATCAGGTCGGGCGACACCGACAGCACCCCTTCGGGCGACAGCGCGCGCAGGTAGCCGACATCGGTCAGGGCATTGGCCTCGGGCGGCCAGTTCGAGGTGGTGTCGCGCCCGATCAGCCGGTCCTGTTCCCCCAGAGCATAGACGATTTCCGTTACCGAGCCGCCCAGCGGCAGCACGCGCCGCGCCTCGGGCCAGGATTCGGCCCGGGCGCCCAGGGCCAGCGCCGCAAGGGCCAGGGCAGGGGCGAGGGCCAGGGCGCGGCGTCTCATTCCGCCGCCTCGGCCAGCACCGGCAGGCCCGCGACCAGCGCCGACCAGGCCGCGGCGTCGCCGCCCTTTTCCGGCCGCAGGCCGAAGCACTGGAAGATCAGCCCGCCCTCGGCATCGAAGGCCTCGACCGAAAGCGCCGGGCCGCGCTTGGTCGGCTTCTCGACCGCCCAGACCTCGGCGACGTGATCGCCGCGCAGGTGCAGGTTGAAGCGCGGGTCCATGACGTTCAGCCAGGGGCCAATGGGCTTGAGCACCTCGAACCGGCCCGAATGGATCTCGATGCAGCCCTGGTTGCCGACGAAGATCATCACGCCTGCGCCCTCGGCCTGCACCCGCTCGATCAGCGCCGGCACCGCCTCGACCGAGAGCGGCCGCACGAAGGGCGCCCCCACGATGCGATAGGCGCCCAGCCGGTTCATCTTCAGCCGCCGGATCAGGATGTTGAACTGATGCGTGTCGGTCATCCCCGACCATTCGCGGCGCAGCACATCGACCCGCTCGGGCGCGGATTTCGCCGGCTCCACCGGCTCGCGCGCGGCAAAGCTGCCGCTGTCGGACTGGTCCTCGACCGCCAGCGCGCGGACCAGCGCCTGCCAGGCCGCCAGGTCCGAGCCCTCGCGCAGGTGGATCTTGTGGATCGCGTCGCCCGCGGCGTCGAAGACCTGGACCGAGCGGCGGATGCCGGCATCGCCCGCCTTCTCGACGGCAAAGCCATGCACCCAATGGCGCGGGAACATGCGCAGGTCGATCTCGGGATCCACCGTCATCGCGGCATGGTCGCCGTCGTGGAAGTCGTTGTAGGTGCCGACCTTCTCGATCACGCAAGAGCGGTTGCGGGTCAGCGCCATCACCTCGCCCAGCGCCTGCACATGCGGGATCAGCCGGCCGGGCAGGGCGTCGATGCGGGTGGCGCCATGGCCGACCTGGGCCGCGACCAGGGCGGCCTCGGGCACGCCCAGCCGCTCGGCCAGGTCGTAGGGGCGGCCGCCGTCCTCGGCCAGCCGGCGGCGCAGGTCTTCGGGGGAATAGGGATTCATGGTCATGCCTTTTGCTGGGCTGCAAGGGCTCCGAACCGGATGGAGCAAGGAATCATTGACAGTTTTACTAAGAATAAATTAGGCCGCGCAAGATGCCAGCCCCCGGGCCAGCCGGAAACTTTTCCCGTCTGTCCACGAGGAACCATGACACGCCATCCGCTTTGCGGCGCGCTGCTTGCCGGCTCGACCTGCCTGACCGTCCTGACGCTTTGGACCCCGCTGCTGGCGCAGGACGCCGCGCCGCAAACCTTCGTGCTGGACCAGCTGGTGCTGCGCGCCGGCAAGCCCAAGGTCGCCTCCGAGGTGCCGCAATCCGTCTCGGTGGTGGACAGCCAGCAGCTCGACGACATCGAGGCGACCCATATCGGCGAGGTGCTGTCGACCGTGCCGGGCGTCGCCGGCGTCGGCTCGGGCAGCTTCTTCGGTCAGGGTTTCAACATCCGCGGCTTCGGTTCGTCCAGCGCCGCCGCCTCCGAGGCCGGCATCGTCCAGCTGATCGACGGCGAGAAGAAATACTACGAATCCTATCGCCAGGGCGCGCTGTTCGTCGAACCGGACTTCCTGCGCCAGGTCGAGGTGCTGCGGGGCCCCGGCTCGTCCACGCTCTACGGCTCGGGCGCGCTCGGCGGCGTGATCGCCATGGAGACCATCGAGGCCAGCGACCTGATCGCCCCGGGCAAGAGCTTCGGCGGCAAGGCCAAGCTCGGCTATGCCTCGAACCCGGACACCGTGCTGGGCAGCGTCGCGCTCGGCTGGCGCCCGGCCGAGGATTTCGAGGCCATGGCCGCCTTCGCCTGGCGCAAGCTGGGCGACACCAAGGACGCCGACGGCAACACCACGGTGCGCGCGAATTCCAGGACGCCCAACCTGCTGCTGAAGGCGAAGAAGAGCTTCGGCGACCAATATGTCGCCTTCTCCTACCAGCATCTCGAGGCCAAGGGCGACGACCAGGACTTCAACCAGCTGGAAGGCGCGCAGGCCGGGCTCTTCCCGGGCTTCCCCGGCTGGGGCGTCGGCGACATCACCACCCGCGACCAGACCGCGCGGCTGATCTGGGGCTGGAACCCGCAGGACAACCGTTATGTCGACCTGACGGCGACGCTGTCCTATACCAACACGCTCAAGGACGTGCGGCAGGGCGACGACCCGGACGAGCCGATCATGGAGTCGCTTCTGGGCGCGCGCGACTACCGACTGTGGAAATTCAAGCTACGCAACGTCGCGGACCTGTCGGGCGCCGGCTACGACCATCACCTGACCACCGGTGCCGAGGTGCTGAAGCAGGACCGCTCCTCCAGCGTGCCGTCAAGCTCGCACCCCGAGGCCTATACGCGCAGCTGGGGCGCCTATGCGCTGTCCGAGCTGACCTGGGGCAATCTGACGGTCAACTCCGGCTTGCGCTATGAAAAGCAGCGGACCGAGCCGAAGTCCTCGGTCACGGTGACCGACGACGACTACAACTCGGAATCGATCGAACCGCAGGTCGCCGCCATCTACCGGCTGAACGACAGCCTGTCGGTCTTTGGCTCGGTAGCCTTCGTGAACCGCATGCCGACGGTGGACGAGCTCTACGACAGCTTCATGGGCGGCGCGCCCTCGGGCGACCTGAAGGACGAGAAGGGCAAGAACATCGAGCTGGGCCTATCCTATCGCGGCAGCGGCGTGCTGGCCGCGGATGACGAAGCGGTGGTCAAGATCACGCTGTTCCGCAACCATATCGACGACATGATCGTGCGCACCAACGCGCCGGCGCCGACGCCGGCCTATGTCAACATCGACCGCGCCTATCTGCGCGGCGGCGAGATCGAGGCCAGCTATTCCATCGCGGCCTGGGAACTGGGCGCCGCGGTCTCGGTGGTGAACGGCGAGGACCAGGACGGCGCCGATCTCGACACGCTGCCGAACAACCGGCTGACGCTTTCGGCGATCTGGCAGGCCAGCGACGCCTGGCGCATCGGCCTGCGCAGCACGCTCGCCGCGGGCCGCGACAAGCCGGACGGGGATCGCCGCGCGGGCTATGGCGTGCACGACATCTTCGCGACCTGGAAACCGCAGGGCGGCCAGCTCGAAGGGATCGAGGTCCATATGGGCGTCGACAACGTCACCGACCGCGACTACACGCCCGCGACCTGGCTCACCGGTCCGGCGCCCGGCCGCAACCTCAAGCTCTCGGTCTCGCGCAGCTTCTACGGTCAGGACCCATAAATTCACTTGAGCGCAGTCTAACGTCATGATTCTACCCTCCCGACATGAAGAGGGATGATGGACGAACTTTTCTGGCTGACCGATGCGCAGATGGAGCGGTTACGGCCGTTCTTTCCGAAATCACGAGGCAGGCCGCGCGTTGACGACCGGCGCGTGCCGAGCGGCATAATCTTCATTCAACGCAATGGGTTGATGTGGAAGCACACGCCTGCCGCCTATGGTCCCGCGAAGACGCTCTACAACCGTTGGAAGCGCTGGAGCCGGATGGGGGTGTTTGCCACCATCATGACCGAACTGGCCGGGCAGGCGCAGGAAACCGACACGGTGATGATCGACGCGACACATCTGAAAACGCACCGGACGGCATCGAGCCTGGGGCTCCAAAAGGGGGACGCGGACGGCTGATCGGGCGCACGAAAGGCGGACTGAACTCGAAGCTGCATGTCCTGGCCGATGCGAAGGGCCGTCCGATCCGGATGTTCCTGTCGGCGGGGCAGACCTCGGATTACATCGGGGCGGGGGCGCTCCTGTCCTCCATCCCTCCAGCCGGGGCATTGCTTGCCGACCGGGGCGACGATGCCGACTGGTTTCGCAATGCGCTGATCGACATGGGGATTTCACCCTGTATCCCATCCCGGAAAGCCCGGAAGGTGCCGATCCCACACGACGCCGACCTCTACCGTCAACGCCACAGGATCGAGAACATGTTCGCCAGACTGAAGGACTGGCGTCGGATTGCAACCCGCTATGATCGCTGCCCGATCCTGTTTCTCTCAGCCTGCGCCTTGGCAGTCACCGTCATCTATTGGTTGTGAGTCCTGACTGTAGGTTCTTTGGACATTTACCTGATCCATAGGACGATTGCTGCGATGGTGACGACAGCAAGGTAATTTCTGGCGGTTTTCTCGTATCGTGTGGCGACCCTTCGGAATTGCTTGAGCCTTGAGAAGCAACATTCGATCAACTGCCGTTGTGCGTAGAGATGCCGGTCGAGCGGATACTTGCGGGCGCGCGACGGGTTGTTTGGAATAACGGCGACAGCCCCTTTCTGTGCAACCGTCTCGCGCAGGCGGTCGCTGTCATAGGCGGTGTCGGCCATGATAACCTCGGCGGGCAGGTCTGCGATCAGGGCTTCGGCCTGCGGCGCATCTCCTCGCTGCCCGGCGGTCAGGGTGAAGCGGATCGGGCAGCCAAGGCCCCGGACGGCCATGTGGAGCTTGGTGCTCAGGCCGCCACGGGATCGGCCAAGGGCCTGATCTTCAGCCCCTTTTTTGCACCGGAGGCGTGTTGATGGGCGCGGATGATGGTGCTGTCCACGATCAGGTATTCAAAGTCTGCGTCATCCGACATCGCCGCGAATATCCGCCACCAGATCCCTTGCAGCTCCACCGGCTGAAACGGCGGAACATGCTGTTCCACGACCCGAACACGTCGGGCAGGTCGCGCCACGGCGAACCCGTCCTCACGATCCACAGAACCGCCTCGACGAACATGCGATTGTCGCGCCCGCTGATGCCGCGCGTCCGCTCATCCCCGATGATATGCGCCGAAAGCCGGTCCCATTGCCCGTCCGACAGCACAAGCCGATCCAACACTCCCATCGCAAACCTCCATGCAACGGGAAACTTGAATCACCCCTTCAGACAAAAAGAAATCCCAAGAGTCCAAAGAACCTACGGCGTCCGCAAGCCCCGAACGACCGACGGCCAGCCCAACCCGGCTGGCCGTTCCTTTTTCTCCGCGCGAAGCCTCACCGCTTCTTTGCTCCCCAAATAACCAATTTAGCCAGGCGATGCGCCTGCCGCTTCGCCGTTTCCCACTCGAAACCGCAAGGGTGCCGTCAGCGCGCCAGCCCCGCATAGACCCCGCCCTGGGCAATCAGCCCCTCATGCGGCCCGGTCTCAACGATGCGGCCGCCCGCCATGACGACGATGCGGTCGGCGTGGCGAATGGTCCCCAGCCGATGCGCGATGACCAGCGTGGTGCGCCCCACGGCAAGGGCGTCCAGCGCCGCCTGGATCTCGCGCTCGGTCTGGCTGTCCAGCGCCGAGGTCGCCTCGTCCAGGATCAGGATCGGCGGGTTCTTCAGGAACGCCCGCGCGATCGCCACCCGCTGCTTCTGCCCGCCCGACAGCATCACCCCGCGTTCGCCGACGATGGTGTCCAGCCCCTCGGGCAGGGTCTCGATCATCGGGCCCAGCTGGGCCTGGCGCGCGGCCTGCATGATCTCGGCATCCGTGGCGCCCAGCCGGCCATAGGCGATGTTCTCGCGCAGCGTGCCGCCGAACAGGAACACGTCCTGGCTGACCAGCCCGATCTGGCGGCGCAGGCTGTTCAGCTGCATCCGGTCCAGCGCGATCCCGTCCACGGTGATCCGTCCCGCAGTCGGGTCATAGAAGCGCGGCAGCAGCGCCAGCAGCGTGGTCTTGCCCGCACCCGAAGGGCCGACGAAGGCCACCGTCTCGCCGGCGCGGATGTCGAGGTCGATGCCCTGCAGGATCGGCCGCGTCGCGTCATAGGCGAAGCTCACGCCCTGGAAACGGATGTCGCCGCGCAACGCCGGCGCCGGGATGGCGTCGGGCGCATCGGCGATCTCGGGCTCGGTCGCCAGCAGCTCCTGATAGCGGCGGAAGCCGGCGATGCCGCGCGGATAGGTTTCGATCACCGCGGCGATCTTTTCCAGCGGCCGATAGAAGACGCCGACCAGCACCAGGAAGCCGACGAAGCCGCCGGTCGTCAGCGAGCCCTGCAGCACGAACCAGGCGCCGACCACCATGACCACCACCTGCACCAGCCGCAGCCCCATGTATTGCAGCGCCGAGACCGTGGCCATGATCTTGTAGGCCTCCAGCTTCGTCGCGCGGTAATTTCGGTTGTCGCTGGCGAACAACGCGCTCTCGTGGTGTTCGTTGCCGAAGGCCTGGACGACGCGGACGCCGCCCAGGGCCTCTTCCAGCCGCACGTTGAAATCGCCGACGCGGGCATAGATCGCGCGCCAGGTCTGAGTCATCTTGCCGCCATAGATCACGATCAGCGCCAGCATCGCCGGCACGATCAGCGCCACGATATAGGCCAGCTGCGGATGGATCAGGAACATCAGCGCGAAGGCGCCGATGAAGGTCATCACCGCGATGATCGCATCCTCGGGGCCGTGATGGGCGACCTCGCCGATTTCTTCCAGGTCGCGGGTGACGCGGGCGACCAGCTTGCCGGTGCGGGCGCGGTCGTACCAGCGCCACGACAGCCGCGTCAGGTGGTCGAAGGCGCGGGCGCGCATCTCGGTCTCGATATTGATGCCCAGCTTGTGGCCCCAATAGACCACCACCGCCATCAGCCCCGAGTTCACCAGGTAGAGCAGCAGCAGGCCCACGGCGGCGGCCACGGTCAGCGTCCAGTTGCCCTGCGGCAGCAGGTGGTCGATGAAGCCGGTGATCGCCAGCGGAAAGGCCAGCTCCAGCAGGCCCGAGACGACGGCGCAGCCGAAATCCAGCCAGAAAAGCCCCATCCAGGGCCGGTAATAGGCGAAGAACGCGCGCAGCATGGCCATCCCTTCCGCTTCCCTTTTCAGGCGGGAACGGCGACGGCCTCGCCATTCTCGCGCAGCACCTGCATCGGCAGGCCATAGATCTCGGCCCGCACCTCGGGGCGCATCGGCTCGGCGGCCGAGTTCTGCGCGACCGGCCGCCCTTCGGCGCCGCCAGATGGCTGCAGGACCGCAGGGCATCGTGCAGTGCGGTTACCGCGCCGCGGCGCCGTGCGTGGCACATTCTGCGCAGAAGGAAAAGCGCCTCGACCTGATGCCGGGGTGAAGGGCCCGGACCGGGCCGCACGGAAGCGGCGTTCCGGCGGGTTGTGCGACCAGAATCGCGGGGCCATCTTTCCCTTTCGCCGCCCGTCGGCATATGCATCAGCGGCCCGACGAAGCGCCCCGCCGTGTATGGCCGTGGCGGCAGCATGGTTCTTGGGCCACCGTCGCCATCACAGCCCCAGATGCGCCCTGCGCAGGTCCAGCGCGTTTGGGCGAGCGCGCGGCGCAGCGCCGTCTGCGAAAGCGATGACGACATCCAGGATCGCGGCCTGGGCCGGGATCATTTGCCTCGGGCCTTTTTCCTAGCTGGGATGCCGCCTCATTCAGCAGCGAAAAGGGCGGGATGGACGTCCGCGTAGACCTCGCCCTCAGGCGAGAACGATCCGCGCAGGCCAGCCGCAGCGGCAGAGAATGTATGTCGCGCCGCACTCGCCCGCTGCGACCATGCGATGCCCACAGCCTCGTTCATATTTCCCGGCAGCAGGCGGCCCGGCGGTGTTTCCGCCGTGCCGGGGGAATGGGCCAGCGCGGCAGCGCGTTCCGGCCGCGGCCGGGTGCAAACCCGCATTCCTCGATCAGGCCAAGCACGTCGTCCCCCAATCTGGATTGCCGCGGCCTGGAACAGGAAGGTCTTGCGCCCGTCTTGCTGCAGGCGAATGTCTGGCCCAGAAAGGGCGACGCACCGGATTTTGACACCGCCTCGGCCGTTCGCCGCCGCTGCCGCGTCCGATGCCGCGCCGCAATGGACCGAAGCGGGCGGCTGGGGTATGAGGAAACCTCGTGGTTCTGATGACCGGCGGTTGCGGCCGCGGGTTCTGGCTTGGGGTAAGGATGCAGCTCGCGGACCTGTTGCGGCTTCTTGACGCCCTGCGCCTGCGCAAGGCCCGGGCACTGCTCTATTTCCTTCTCGCCGACCGCGCCCCGGTCCATCGCACCGAAAAGGTCAGCGACCTGTTCTGGCAGCAGTCGGACGAACACAAGGCCTCGGCCTCGTACCGGCAGGCGGTCAAGCATATCCGCCGCGCCATGGCCGAGTTCCCCGGCCTGGCGCTGGAAACCAGCGCCGGCAAGATCGCGCTGCGGTTGCCGCCGGGATTCGTCTTGCAAGAGGCGCTGGCGGCGCGGCTCTCGACCCCCGAATGGGATGCCGACGAGGCCGAACGCGTCCGGCTGCTCATCGACCAGACCGTGCAGCTGGAGGGCACCAGCGCCTCGTTCGACAGCTGGCTGGCGATCACCCGGACCAACCTGCTGGCGGCGGTGCGCCGGGTGCTGGACCGCAGGCTGGCCGAACTGGGCGGCGATCAGCCCGACCGGCAGCGGGCCCTGGCCGAATTCGCCGTCGCGCTGGAGCCCGCGAACGAGAACGCCGCCCGGCTGCTGATGCGGCTGGACTGGCAGGCCGGCCACGCCACCCGCGCCATCGAGCGCTACAACACGCTTTACGCCCATCTCGACGAGGCCTTCGACCAGGAACCCGAGGCCGAGACGGTCGAACTGCTGGCCGCGATCAAGCTGGACCCGGCCGGCGGCGGCCGCCACGCCCAGCCCCGGGATCGCGCGCCGCAGGTCGGCATGTCGGTCGCGCTGCTTCCGGCCGAGGGCCGGGCGCATGAGCTGGAAAGCCTGACCAACGTGCTTTTCGCCGACCTGCGCATGCGCATGGCGCGGTTCCGCGAATGGTCGATCATCGAGGACGGCCCGACGCCGGCGCAGGTGCGCGTCACGCTGCAACCGTTCTATCTGCCGGATGCGCTGCGCTTCTTCGTCGAGGTCAAGCGCGGCGCCGGCGGCCAGCTGGCCTGGTCGGAATGGATCGACCAGCCGCAGACCGACTGGGAGCGCAAGGTGCGCATCCTGCTGTCCAACATCGCCAATGCGCTGTCGGTGGTGGTCTCGGACCGGGCGCTGGCCGATTCCGGCTCGGGCATCTACGACAGCTGGCTGAAGGCGCAGGCACTGCTGGACCGCTGGTCACCCGAGACCGAGGCCGAGGCCTTGGCGATCCTGCGCCGGATCACCGAAGAGGCGCCCCGCTTCGGCGCCGCCCATGCCGAACTGGCGGGGGCGCTGAACGTGCGCCACGTCCTTCTGCCCGGCACCGTCCTGACCGAGGAGCTGAAGCGCGACGCCATGCATCACGCCATCGTCGCGGTGTCCTCGGACCCGCTGGACACGCGCGCGCATCGGGTGCTGGCCTGGTGCTTCTGCCACCTGGGCTATTTCGACCTGGCCGAGTTCCATTTCGACCAGGCGCTGACGCTGAACCGCAACAGCCCGCTGACGCTGGCCTCATGCGCGCTCGGCTTCGCCTTTTCGGGGGACCTGGACAAGGCCGGCGCACTGGCCGCCGAGGCGCGCAGCCATGCCGAGGTGATGGAGCCGTTCCACCAGATCTACCTGGCCGCGGTGGACTATCTGCGCGGCGACCACGGCCTGGCGGCCCGGCAATGCGACGGCCGCGGCGGGCTGATGCCGACCGTCGGCGGCTGGCACGCGGCGGCGCTGTGGCAGATGGGCGAGGCGGAAGCGGCCGCGCGGCGCTACGACGCCTATCTGGCCGAGCTGCGCCTGCAATGGCACGGCCCGCCCCAGCCCAGCGACGCGCAGCTGCTGGACTGGTTCCTGGCGGTCTTTCCGCTGCGGCGCGAGGAATGGCGGCAAGCCCTGCGCGAGACGCTGGAGCAGACCGCCGCCGCCCGCAGCCGCTTTCCCGTCTAGCCCCGGACGGGCCCATGCGGCGGAGCGAACCCAGGGGTGGGCCCGCAATGCGGCTTCGGCATGGCCGAGATGGCTTTTCCCAAGCCGCCGCAGCGGCAAACGGCGCGATCATCGCCGGTGTGGGCCTGAAAAGCTCTTTACCGGCGACCCCCTTTGGCAGGCCGCCGAAAACACCCGTGCAGCGCGACCCGGTCCCGTAACCGGAACCGCGTCGCGCTTCGCAATACGGGCGGACACACCCCTTTCTGGCCGTCACCGATTTCCAGGGTGGCCTCTGCGCCGGCATCCAATAAAAATTCTTTCTTACCAGATTTTTAACGGCACATGTTCGTGGCATAGATCCCGACGGAGCGGTGGAAGGCGCGCCTCGGGCTCGACATGATCTCGTTCTTGACGTCCTTGGCCGGCTGGCCGGCGCCGTCCTTGAACCGGCTGCGGCTGGCGATGGCCTTTTCCATGTGGTCCTCCAGCGCCGATTGCAGGGCCGAGGTCCAGTCCGGGTGGTTCTCGCCGGCGAATTCGCGCACCATCTCCAGGATCTCGGTCTTCATGCTGGCCAGCATCAGCGCCCGGTCCAGCTCATAGGACAGCGGCGGGCGGAAGCCGTCGGCATGGCCCTGCGCGCCAAGCAGCGCGTCGGTGATCGCCAGCGTCTCGTCCGAGGGCACCACCAGGATGCGGGTGTTGCGGTCGGGCTTCTTGCGGCCGCGGCGGCGGGTCTCGAACTCGATGCGGACGGTGGTGCCGTCCAGGATCTGCTGGCGCTCGGCCTCTGTCAGCGCCGCGCCGCCGCTCTGGGTCGAGAAGTCCTGCACCACCAGCGCGCGCCTGATCCGTTCCTCAAGCGCGTCGAGTTCGGCCTTGGGCACGCCGGAGCGGCCGCGCTGGGACAGCTCGACCATCAGCCGGCCGATGAACTCGACGTTCAGGGGCACGCCGTCGGCGCCCTTCTTGTCGGTGATGTTGCCGTCGTCGTGCAGGAAGGCCTCGGCCTGATCGACCTCGGCCCCGATGATGATGTATTTGTTGTTCCCTGTCATGGTGTTCTCCGTCATTCCCGGACGAGGTTGATAAGCTCCAGCATGGTGGCGGGGCGGGGCAGGGCGGCGCTGCGCGGCCCTTCGGCGGCCAGCACCACGCGGCGGATCGACGCCGCGACCGAGCCGCGCAGCAGCGCGCTGCCCAGCGGACCGAAGCCGCCCTGCAAGCCGTGCAGTTGCGCCTCGACCATCAGGAACTGATAGAGCGGCCCCCATTCCAGGACATCCGCGTCCAGGCGGATCGGCGCCTCGGGATGCGCGGCGGCGAAATCGGCGGCCAGCCGTGCGGGCGCCAGCCGTGCCGGCCAATCGCCGGGCAGGGCGGCAACCGCCTCGGCCAGGCAGGCGTTGCCGGGGCGCAGCGATCCGGCCTGCGCCGCCGAATCGGTGTCCAGCGCGATGATCGCCGCTGCCGTGACCGGCGCGCGCAATTCGGGCGCCACGCTGGCCGAGATGCCGCTGGACGGCCCGCCGGGTTTCGCGCCGAAGAACAGCGGCCAGTCGATCTGCCAGTCGGTCTCGGCCTCGCTGACCGCATAGCCGCGCTTGAGCAGCGCGCCCAGGTTGTGCAGCCCCGACCGGCCCAGGTGATAGGCCGCCAGCGGCAGGGCGTGGAAGGCGCGGCAAAGCCCGTGCAGCAGCGTGGTCTCGTCCAGCTCGCAGGCGCGGGGCAGGGCGGGCAGGGCGGCGATCTCGGGGTGCAGGAAGCGGGGCAGCAGGTCCTCGGTCACGATCCGGTGCCAGCAGCGCACGGTATGGGCGCGGGCCAGCACATAGGCGCGGTAAGGCTCCAGCCCGGCGGCCATCAGCGCGCCGGCATTGCGGTTGTGGAACTGCATCCAGGCCACGACCAGCTCGTGCAGCATCAGCGAATCGCGGTTGCGTTCGTCGTAGAGGGCGCGGATGGGCCGGGGATCGGGGTCCGAGACCCCGTTCAGACCGCGTGCATAGATCCGCGCCAGCCGCGCCCCCGGGGTCAGCCGGAACAGCCAGGTCTCGGGGTCGTAGACATGGGCCAGCATCGAGGGGCCGGGGCCGTAGACGGTTTCCAGCGTCAGCGGATTGTCGATCAGGTTGTAGCGCCGCACCGGCTGCACGGGCGCATCCTCGTCCTCGGCGGCACGCGACCAGGGCACGCTGTCGGCCTGCACGCTGCTGCCCATGTCGTGACCCATCAACTGCGCGAGATAGGTGTAGCCCGAGGGGATATGCGCCACCCGCGCCAGGCAGGCGGCCCGCCACTGCGGATCGCTGCGGGTCAGGATCTGCGGCATGCGCTGCGCGATCTCGGCGCGGTCGTCGCGCGCGGCCAGCGGCGAGGCCTCGGCCCCCATGCCGGGCGCCGGGGCGCGGGATGTCCCGGCCCGGCTGGGGGCACCGCGCAGCCCGCTGCGGACCGGCACGCAGCCGAAGGGGCAGCCCATGGGTGTCGCCTGCAGGTCGTTCTCGGCTCTCATCGCCCCTGCGTCCCCCTGTTCCGACTCGTGCCTTGGCGCATGGTCCGGACTCCTCACAAATATGGCAGGCCGGTGGCCTCGGTGAAAAGGGGGCTTGGCGTCCCGGGCCGGCAAAGCCAGACGCTGAATTCGTCGCCGCATTCCGAAATCTCGCGGCACTCCGGCTGCGGCTGGAAATCCCGCACCAGGGCGCAGGGCGCGGCCGGCAGTTCCTCGGCGGCATCGGGAAACAGTCGCGGCGCGTGCAGGGCATAACCGCGGATGCGGGCCCGCACCTCTTGCAAGCCGCTTTCGTCGCCGGTGCCCCGTGCCGCCAGCAGCTCCATCAGGTTCATCTCCATCAGCAGCAGCTCGCGCAGCGCCTTTTCGGCGGCGACGACCGGGTCCTCGTGGCAGCCGAAGCCCAGGATCGGGTCCTGGCCTTCCAGGCTGACGCTGCGGCAGACCATCACGCAGGGTTCGCAGCCGCTGCGGATCTGCCACCAGTCGGTGCGCCGGCGCAGCGCCGCGCCCTGCCGCATCGCATCCAGCCCGGCGGCGATGCCCGCCTGCGCGATCCAGGCCGCCGAGACCGGCGCCGCCGGCTCGTGCCCCAGCCACCAGTCGGCGACGGCGGCGCGCTCGCAGGCCTCGTTGCGGGCGGCCGCGCAGGCCAGCACCGGGTCGGGATGGGCGGCGATGCCGTCGCGCCAGGGATCGAAGCCGCCGCCGCCGCGGCGATGCCGGGCCAGCGCCAGGATTTCCGCGGTCTCGCCCAGGCAGCGGCCGAAGGCCTCGTCGCGGGTGGCGCCGGCGCCGCTGGCGGTGCGGCCGTCCTGGGTCAGGGCCTGCAGGATGACGAGGCCGGGGGCGAAGAAACTTTCGCGCCAGTCATGGCGCTGCCAGCTTGCGGTCAGGTCCTGGCTGCGGCGGCAGAGTTGGTCCATGGTCTTGCGGATGTCCTTTCACGCCTCGGGTTTTTCACAGCCCTAGCGGCGGGGCGTGATTCCGGCGTGAATTCCGACCTGCGGCCCCGAAGGGCGCCAAGGCTTGCCGCAGGCCCGCGGAATTGCTAGCGCGGGGGCGGTCCAGCGCAGAAAGGCATTGCCGTGGCAGATGAGGATTACGTCTATGACGAGGCGAGCGGCGAATGGCGCCCGGCCTCGGAACTGGCCGCCGAGGCGGCGGTGGTCGTGCGCGACGCCGCCGGCAATGCGCTGGCCGACGGCGATTCGGTCACGCTGATCAAAGACCTGAAGGTCAAGGGCACCAGCACGGTGCTGAAGCAGGGCACGGTGATCCGCTCGATCCGACTGACCGAGAATCCCGAAGAGATCGACTGCCGACACGACCAGGTCAAGGGCCTGGTGCTGCGCTGCGAGTTCGTCCGCAAGCGCTGACTGCCGCTTTATCCGGCACTTGCCCAAAGCCGCATCCGCTGCCAAGCTTGCCACGGGGGGACGCGCGGATGGACGGACCGGACAATTGCCGCAAGCCGCTGGATTCGGCCGAGATGGGCGTCATGGCCCATCTCTATCGCGCCGAGATCTATCGCTCGACGATCTGGCGCACGCGGCTGGACACCACCACCAACTGGTCGGTGGTGACCCTGGGCGTGGCGCTGTCGATCACCTATTCCTCGCCCCAGGCCTCGCCGCTGCCGCTGGTGCTGGTCGGCATCCTGATCATCTTCTTCCTGATGCTGGAAGCGCGGCGCTATCGCTATTTCAACGTCTGGCGCGCGCGCTGCCGCTGGATGGAGCTGAATTTCGTCGCGCCCATGCTGAGCGAGGGCGACGTGCGTATGACCACCGGATGGCAGGACCGGCTGGCCGGGGACTATCGCCGGCCCGTCTATCACGTCAGCATGCGCACGGCCATCGGACGGCGCATCCGGCGCAACTATTTCTGGATCCTGCTGATCCAGACCGCCGCCTATCTGGGCAAGCTGGCGGTGCATCCGACCGCGCTGGAACGGCCGGGCCAGTTGCTGGAACGCGCGGCCATCGGTCCCATCCCCGGCTGGATGGTGCTCGGCATCGGCGGCGCCTATTGCCTGACCTGGGGCGCGGTCGCGATCTGGAGCCTGCGCCAGGACGAGGCCCGAGCCAAGCACCGCCGCGACCCGCTGGGCATGGGCTGACCCTGCCGGCAATCCCGGGCCGCAAGGGCATGGCATCCGCCCCCGGGCTGCGCTAGCCTGTCGCCATGCTGGTCGATCCCCGCCACCCGTTCTTTCGCCGCCTGTGGGTCCGCGTGCTTTGCGTGCTGCTGCCACTGGCCTGGGCCGGGGTGGAACTGGCTGCGGGCAGCCCGCTCTGGGCGCTGCTTTTCGCGGCGGCGGGGCTCTATCTGGCGGTGACACTGCTGGTCCCGCGCCGGTGACACCGCGGCCCGGCCGCGCCGGAGATGCCCAGAATCATCCCGCTGCCCGACCCGACCGAGGTTGCGGTCGCGGCCGTCGCGCGGCGGAACCGGCCGGCCCGGTTTGTGCGTGACGGACAAAATGCCGGAAACCGGCGGTCATTCCGGACGTTTCGTCGCGTCACCGCGAAAGAACGCCGATAAATCCCGGCACGGCCCTTGACCTGTCAGGCAGATTCGTTTGCATCAGGGAACAGCGATAACAAATCGTCCAGTATGGGAGGCACGATGTCGTTCTTTTCCACCCGCCTGCTTGCGGCCTCGGCACTGGCGCTTGCCGCCGCGACGCCGCTCAGTGCGAAGACCTTCGTCTATTGCTCGGAGGGCTCGCCCGAAGGCTTCGACCCCGCCCCCTATACCTCGGGGACGACCTTCGACGCCTCGGGCCATGCGGTCTACAACCGCCTGGTGCAGTTCAAGCCCGGCACCACCGAGGTCGAGCCGGCGCTCGCCGAGACCTGGGACGTCAGCGAGGACGGGCTGGAATACACCTTCCACCTGCGCCAGGGCGTGAAATTCCACGCGAACGACAAGTTCACCCCCAGCCGCGACTTCAACGCCGACGACGTGATCTTCACCTTCGAGCGCCAGGCCAAGGCCGACCATCCCTGGCACGAATACATCCCCGGCGTGACCTACGAATATTATTCCTCGATGGAGATGGACAAGCTGATCAAGTCCATCGAGAAGATCGACGACCATACGGTGAAATTCACCCTGAACCAGCCCGAGGCGCCGTTCATCGCCAATGTGGCGATGCCCTTCGTGTCGATCCTGTCCAAGGAATACGCCGACGCCCTGGACGCCGCCGGCACCCGCGAGGACCTGAACAACGCGCCCATCGGCACCGGCCCCTTCAAGTTCGTCGCCTATCAGAAGGACGCCGTGATCCGCTACCAGAAGAACGCCGACTATTGGGGCGAGGCGCCCAAGATCGACGACCTGGTCTTTGCCATCACCCCCGACGCCTCGGTGCGGCTGCAAAAGCTCAAGGCCGGCGAATGCCACCTGATGCCCTATCCCGCGCCCGCCGACCTGGCCGAGATCAAGGCCGACCCCAATCTCAAGATGGACGAGCAGGCCGGGCTGAACGTGGGTTATCTGGCCTATAACACCACCGTCGCGCCCTTCGACAAGCCCGAGGTGCGCAAGGCGCTGAACATGGCCATCGACAAGAAGGCCATCGTCGATGCGGTCTACCAAGGCAGCGCGGTGGTCGCCAAGAACCCGATCCCGCCGACGATGTGGGGCTATAACGACGCCATCGAGGACGACAAATACGACCCCGAGGCCGCCAAGGCCGCGTTGGAGGCCGCCGGCGTCAAGGACCTGTCGATGGAGGTCTGGGCGATGCCGGTGCAGCGCCCCTATATGCCCAACGCCCGCCGCACCGCCGAGCTGATCCAGAACGATTTCTCGAAGATCGGCGTCAAGGTCGACATCGTCAGCTACGAATGGGGCGAATACCTGAAGAAATCCATGGAAGAGGGCCGCAAGGGCGCCGTCATCCTGGGCTGGACCGGCGACAACGGCGACCCGGACAACTTCCTGTCGGTGCTGCTCAGCTGCGCCGCGGCCACCCCCGGCGGGGCGAACCGCGCCTATTGGTGCGACAAGGAATTCTCGGACATCCTCGCCAAGGCCAAGGCCAGCTCCGACCATGACGAGCGGGTCAAGCTTTACGAAGAGGCGCAGGTCATCTTCAAGAAGGCCGAGCCCTGGGCCACGCTGGCGCATTCGACGCAATACGTGCCGATGCGCAAGGACGTGACCGGTTTCGTGCAGTCGCCTCTGGGGGACTACACGTTTGAAAACGTCGATCTGGCCGAGTAACGCCCGGCTTTCTCGACAGCGGCCGTGCCGGGGTCCTGCCCCCGCGCGGCCCTTTTGGATCAAGGTCCGATGCTGAAATTCATTCTCTCCAAGCTGCTTTACCTGATCCCCACCATGCTGGGGATCACGCTGGTGGCCTTCGGCTTCATCCGGCTGCTGCCCGGCGACCCGGTGCTGCTGATGGCCGGCGAGCGCGGCGTCTCGCCCGAGCGTTACGCCCAGATCGCGGCGCAGCTTGGCTATGACAAGCCGATCTGGCAGCAGTACCTGCAGTATCTCGGCAACCTGCTTCAGGGCGACCTGGGCAATTCGCTGGTGACGAAAAAGCCGGTGCTGACCGAGTTCCTGGCCCTTTTCCCGGCCACGGTCGAACTGGGCCTTTGCGCCATCGTCATCGCCACGGCGGTGGGCGTGCCGGTGGGCGTAATCGCGGCGATCAAGCGCGGCAGTTGGTTCGACCAGATCTCGATGACCGGAGCGCTGATCGGGTTCTCCATGCCGATCTTCTGGTGGGGGCTTTTGCTGATCATCCTGTTTTCCGGCGTGCTGGGCTGGACGCCGGTGTCGGGCCGCATCTCGCTGATATATTTCTTCCCACAGGTCACCGGCTTCATGCTGATCGACAGCCTGATCTCGGGCGACAAGGGTGCCTTCGCCTCGGCCGTCAGCCACCTGATCCTGCCCTCGATCGTGCTGGCGACCATCCCGCTGGCAGTGATCGCGCGCCAGACCCGTTCCGCCATGCTGGAAGTGATGGGCGAGGATTACGTCCGCACCGCCCGCGCCAAGGGCCTGTCGCCGCGGCGCGTGATCGGGGTTCATGCGCTGCGCAATGCGATGATTCCGGTCATCACCACCATCGGGTTGCAGATCGGGGTGCTGATGGCCGGCACCATCCTGACCGAAACGATCTTTTCCTGGCCCGGCATCGGCAAGTGGATGATCGATTCCATCAGCCGTCGCGACTATCCGGTGGTGCAGTCGGGCCTGCTGCTGATCGCCGGCATCGTGATGATCGTGAACCTGATCGTCGACCTGACCTATGGTCTCATCAACCCGAGGATCCGGCACAAATGACCGATACCACCGTGAAACTCTCGGATGCGGCCATCCGGCGCCGGCAGATCAAGGAGTTCTGGTTCTATTTCAGCCAGAACCGGGGCGCCGTGATCGGGCTCGTGGTCTTCGTGCTCTTGGTGCTGACCGCGTTCCTCGCGCCGCTGCTGGCGCCGCACGATCCGACGCAGCAATACCGCGACGCGCTGCTGGTGCCGCCGATCTGGCAGGAGGGCGGCCGGGCCGGCTTCCTGCTGGGCACCGACGCCGTCGGCCGGGACATGCTGTCGCGGCTGATCTATGGCGCGCAATATTCGCTGTTCATCGGCATCGTCGTCGTCGCCATCGCCCTGACCGGCGGCATCATCATCGGGCTGATCGCCGGCTTCTATGGCGGCTGGATGGACAGCGTCATCATGCGGGTGATGGACGTGGTGCTGGCCTTCCCCTCGCTCTTGCTGGCGCTGGTGCTGGTCGCCATCCTGGGGCCGGGGCTGACCAATGCGATGATCGCCATCGCCATCGTCTACCAGCCGCATTTCGCCCGCCTGACCCGCGCCGCGGTGATGGGCGAGAAGGCGCGCGAATATGTCGCCGCCGCCAAGGTGGCCGGGGCCTCGAACCTGCGGCTGATGTTCAGGACCATCCTGCCCAACTGCCTGGCGCCGCTGATCGTGCAGGCGACGCTTTCGTTCAGTTCAGCGGTTCTCGACAGCGCGGCGCTGGGTTTCCTCGGCATGGGCGCACAGCCGCCGGCCTCGGAATGGGGCACCATGCTGGCCGAGGCGCGCGAGTTCATCCTGCGCGCCTGGTGGGTCGTCACCTTCCCCGGCCTCGCCATCCTGGTCTCGGTGCTGGCGATCAACCTGATGGGCGACGGTCTGCGCGACGCGCTCGACCCGAAACTGAAACGGAGCTGAGCCATGGCCTTGCTGACAATCCGCAACCTGACCGTGCGCTTCGCCACCTCGACAGGCAGCTTCACCGCCGTGGACGGCATCGACGTGACCGTCGACAAGGGCGAGGTGCTGGCCATCGTGGGCGAATCCGGCTCGGGCAAGTCGGTCTCGATGCTGGCGGCGATGGGCCTTTTGCCCGACACCGCCCAGGTGACCGCCGATGAAATGACCTTCGACGGCAAGGACCTGCTCAGGATGACCCCGCGCCAGCGCCGCCGCGTCATCGGGCGCGAGATCACCATGATCTTCCAGGAACCCGTCGCCTCGCTGAACCCCAGCTTCACCACCGGCTACCAGATCGAGGAGGTGCTGCGCTTCAACGCCGGCTTGTCGAAACGCGCGGCGCGCGCCCGCGCGCTGGACCTGTTCCGTCAGGTCGGCATACCCGACCCCGAGGAAAAGCTGAAATCCTATCCGCATCAGATGTCCGGGGGCCAATGCCAGCGGGTGATGATCGCCATGGCCATCGCCACGGGCCCGCGCCTGCTGATCGCCGACGAGCCGACGACGGCGCTGGACGTGACCATCCAGAAGCAGATCCTGGACCTGCTGATGAAGTTGCAGGAACAGACCGGCATGGCGCTGATCCTGATCACCCATGACATGGGCGTGGTGGCGGAAACCGCCGACCGGGTGCAGGTGCAATACAAGGGCCGCAAGATGGAGGAAGCCGACGTGCTGTCGCTGTTCGAGGCGCCGAAACACCCCTATACCCGGGCGCTGCTCTCGGCTCTGCCGGAAAACGCCACCGGCGACCGCCTGCCCACCGTGGGCTCGTTCCTCGAGGAGGCCGCGAAATGAGCGTGGTTCAGGGCAAGAACATCATCCGCGACTATCACATCCCCGGCTCGCTGACCCGCCGCGCGCGCGAAGTCCGCGCGGTCAAGGGCATCAGCTTTTCCGTGGATCGCGGCAAGACGCTGGCCATCGTCGGCGAATCCGGCTCGGGCAAATCGACGCTGGCGCGGATCATCGCGCTGATCGACCCCGCGACTTCGGGCGAGCTGCTGATCGAAGGCAAGCCGGTCGACATCGCCAAGGGCCTGACGCGCGAGATGCGCTCCAAGGTGCAGATGGTGTTCCAGAACCCCTATGGCTCGCTGAACCCGCGCCAGAAGATCGGCGACGTGCTAATGGAGCCGCTTCTGCTGAACACCGACACCCCCGCCGCCGAACGCCGCCGCCGGGCCGAGGAGATGCTGGTCAAGGTCGGGCTGCCGGCCGAGCATTTCAACCGCTATCCGCATATGTTCTCGGGCGGGCAGCGCCAGCGCATCGCCATCGCCCGGGCCTTGATGCTGAACCCGACGCTCTTGGTGCTGGACGAGCCGGTCTCGGCCCTGGACCTGTCGGTGCAGGCGCAGGTGCTGAACCTTTTGGCCGACCTGCAAGAGGAATACGACCTCGCCTATGTCTTCATCAGCCACGACCTGTCGGTGGTGCGCTACATCGCCGACGACGTTCTGGTCATGCACAAGGGCGAGGCGGTCGAACAGGGCACGCGCGAGGCGGTCTTTGCCGCGCCCTCGCACCCCTATACCCGCGAACTTTTCGCCGCGACCCCGGTCACCGACATCGAGGCTATCCGCCAGCGCGTCGCCCGCCGTCAGGCCTTGCGCGCCGCCACGGCCTGACCCTGCCCGAAGGCGGGGCCGAACGCTCCGCGCCGGGCTTCTTTGTTCCAGAAATACTCTCGGGGGGTCCGGGGGGCGAAGCGCGCCCAGCCCTCAACCCTGCGGATCGCAATAATCGTGCCAGTTTCCGCGCCAGTCGCGGATGCGCCAGCGGCCGCCGCCTTCGGCCACCGCATCGCCCGATTCCAGCCCGACCTTGCCATGTCCGCCCGGCAGGTCCAGCACATAGCGCGGCAGCGCCGTACCCGAGATCCGGCCGCGCAAGCCCGCCATGATCGCCAGCCCTTCGGCGATGGTGGTGCGGAAATGCCCGGTCCCGCGCGCCAGGTCGCAATGATGCAGGTAATAGGGTTTGACCCGGTTGCGCAGCAGTGCCCGGAACAGCTCCTCAAGCACCGCGGGATCGGCGTTCACTCCGCGCAACAGCACCGTCTGCGACAGAAGCGGCAGCCCGGCATCGGCCAGCCGCGCCAAGGCGGCCCGCGCTTCGTCGGTCAGTTCCGCCGCATGGTTGGTATGGATCACCACCCAGACCGCCAGCCGCCCGGGGCGTAGCGCCGCCAGCATGGCGTCGTCGATGCGCTGCGGCGCCACCACGGGAATCCGGGTATGAAAACGCGCCATGTCGACATGCGGGATCGCTTCCAGCCGCGCCAGCAGCGCCGCGATCCGCCGCGCCGACAGCACCATCGGGTCGCCGCCGGTCAGGATCACCTCGCGGATCGCCGGGGTGCGGGCAATGTAATCCAGGGCGGCCGCCAGCTCGGTCTCGGGCAGGTTGCCCTCTTCGCCCACCACCTCGCGGCGGAAGCAGAAGCGGCAATAGACCTCGCAGGTGCGGGTCACATGCAGGATGACGCGGTCGGGATAGCGGTGGGTCAGGCCCGGCGCCGGGCTGAAGGCCGCGTCGCCGATGGGATCGGCCAGTTCCTCGGGGCGGGTCACCAACTCGTGCGCATCGGGCACGAATTGCGCCGCGACGCCGGGCGCGGCCGCGACGCGCTGCATGGCCGCAGTCATGCGGATGCGAAAACCGGCTGCGACCTGTTCCAGCACCCCGGCCTCGGCCGCATCGACCAGCCCGGCATCGACCATGCCGGAGACCGAGGTGATCGGGCGGGGCTTCGGAACGGACACGGGCTCTCGCAGATTGCCTAAAACCGGGTTATCGGCCCAAGCCGGTGTCTTGGCAAGGCCAGTTCAGGGCAAGCGGAGGCTGGGGTCGTCGCCGAGCGCCCTGAACGCAGGTCGGGAGCATATCTGCGCCGCTTGCAGCCGTGCCGCGGCCCGTTCCCGGGTGAAGTGGGACGGGCTCCAAAGTATCAACGGATTATTTCCGGGATCTGATCCGCACTGTCGAAACCCCGGCCCGGCGGCAAAAAAGCGGCCTCCCGGGCATGGCGAGCACTTCGCGAAACAAGGACGGACTGGCCTGCGTTGCGATCCGATGGGCAGAGTTCGCCGCGCGCCCTTCTCAGCACGGTCAGCAACCAGAAGCCGCCGCGCCTTTGCGGACGCGGCGACGGACCGGGCAGGAAAGACCCGGATCAGAAGGTGAAATCGCCCATGTCCAGCTGGCTCAGCTGCATGTCGCGGATCGTGACCGTGGTATCGGCCGAAAGCCGCAGCACCACGTCGCCGTCGATCTGCCGGGCATTGTCGATCACCTGCTGCACCTGGGCGCGGCTGAAATCGTCGAGGTCCAGCCGATCGGTGCCGTTCTGGAAATCGCGGATCACGTCGGCGCCATGGCCACGCTCGAACTCGAACACATCGGCGCCGGCGCCGCCCCAAAGCTGGTCGTTGCCGCGGCCTCCGTCCAGCGTGTCGCGACCGGCGCCGCCCTGCATCATGTCGTTGCCGTCATCGCCCTCCAGATCGTCGTTGCCCTCGCCGCCGTACAGCGTGTCGTTGCCGTGGCCGCCTTCCAGATCGTCATTGCCAAGGCCGCCGAACAGCCGGTCGTTGCCGGCACCGCCCTCCAGCTCGTCGTCGCCGAGCCCGCCCGACAGCCAGTCGTTGCCGGCGCCACCTTCGATCTCGTCATTGCCGGCGCCACCCCACAGGGTGTCGTTGCCGTTGTCGCCGAACAGGTCGTCGTGGCCGTCGCCCCCGAAGATCACGTCGTAGCCGTCGCCGCCGCGGACGGTGTCGTTGCCGCCGCCGCCATACAGGCTGTCGGCGCCGCCGAGGCCGCGGATCAGGTCGTTCCCGTTCAGCCCGGCGATCCAGTCGGCGGCATTGGTGCCGGTCAGGACGTCGGCGAAATTGGTTCCGGTCTTGCGTGCCATGGTCATTGTCCTTCGTGCATGGGGGCGGGCAGCGACTGCCCGGAGGCCCGGTGAGGGTCGCGGCCCGAATGCCGCAACCGGAATGACTCGACGGATGCCACAGCGCGGCTGACAGCATTCTGACCCGGCCTGTCAGCCTTCTGTCAGGCGCCGCGGAATCGGCGGCATTCCGCCGATTCCGCGGCGGCAGGCCGGGACGGACCTGTCAGTCCGCTGTCAGAAGTTCCAGGCTATGAAGGCGAAATGAAACAGCTTCTCCTTCTGCCCCTGGTCCTGGCGCTGCCGCTTGCCGCGGCGAGGGCGCAGGATGTCTCGGCTCCCGATTACGAATTCGCCCGCGATGCCGTCGCGCGGGGCCAGATCCTGTCCCTTGCCGAGGTGCTTGCCAGGTTGCAGCATTCGCATCCGGGCCGGGTGGTCGAGGTCGAGCTTGAGCGGGACGATGACATGCTGATCTACGAGGTCGAGATGGTAACTGCCGACGGCCGGCTGATCGAGATCGAGATCGACGCCGCCACCGGCCGCATCATCGACCTGGACGAGGATCCCAGCTGATGCGCGCCCTCGTCGTCGAGGACGACCCCCGCATCTCGGCCGACCTCGAGCGCGCGCTGAAGGCGGCCGGCTTCCTGGTCGAATCCGTGGCCGACGGCGAGAGCGCCTGGTTCCGCGGCGGCACCGAGAATTACGACCTGATCGTGCTGGACCTGAACCTGCCACGCCTGGACGGGCTGACGGTGCTGAAGCGCTGGCGGGCCGAGGGCTGCGAAAGTCCGGTGCTGATCCTGACCGCGCGCGGCGCCTGGACCGAACGGGTCGAGGGCATCGACGCCGGCGCCGACGACTACCTTCCCAAGCCCTTCCGCATGGAAGAGCTGATCGCCCGGGCCCGCGCCCTGGTGCGCCGCGCAGGCGGGCGTGGCAACGCCACGCAGCAGGTCGGCCGGCTGACCGTGGACCTGAACCGGATGACCGCCGCCATCGACGGCATTCCGGTGCCGGTGACGCCGCTGGAGTTCCGGCTGGTGTCCTATCTGGCGCTGAACCGCGACCGCACGGTGCCGCCGACCGAGCTGCTGGAACATCTCTACGGCGACGACGACTCGCGCGAGACGAATGCGGTCGAGGCCATCGTCACCCGCCTGCGCCGCAAGCTGGGCCCCGGTGTGATCGGCACCCGGCGCGGCTTTGGCTACCACCTGGAAGGCGGCGCGCCGGCGGGTGCGGCGTGATCCGTTCCATCCGCTGGCGGCTGGTGCTGGCGGCGGGACTCGCCATCGCGCTGGCGCTGGCGCTGTCGGGCCTGGGCCTGTCGGTGCTGTTCGAGCGCCATGTCGAGCGCGTCGCCGCCGCCGACCTGCAAGCCCGGGCCCTGGCCCTTGTCGCCATGGTCGAGCCCGGCCGCGCCGCGGGTCCCGCCCTGCGTCCGCCGCCCGAGGATCCGCTTTATGACCAGCCCTTCTCGGGTCATTATTGGCAGGTGATGCTGGGTGACGAGATGCGCCGCTCGCGCTCGCTCTGGGATTATACGCTGCCCACGACAGAGGCCGCGCCGGCTCCGGGACAAAGCCGGGTGCGGGTGCTGCCCGGCCCGCGCGGCGAGGACCTGCTGGCGGTCGAGCAAAGCCTGTCGGTCGGGCAGGGCGCCCGGGCGGTGCCGCTGCGCATCCTGGTGGCCGAGGATCGCAGCCAGCTGGCGCTGGCGAAACAGGGCTTCCTGGGCGATTTTCTGCCCTATCTGGCGCTGCTGGGGGCGGCGCTGGTGCTGGCCAGCTGGGTGCAGATCACCGTCGGGCTGCGGCCGCTGGCCCAGGTCGGCGCCCGCGTCGCCGGCCTGGTTTCGGGCGCGCGGCCGCGCATCGGCCTGGATCTGCCGACCGAGGTGATCCCGCTTGCCACACAGATCGACCGCCTGCTGGACGCCCGGGACGAGGAACTCGGCCGCGCCCGCGCCCGCGCCGCCAATCTGGCCCATGGCTTCAAGACGCCGCTGCAGGCGCTTCTGGGCGATGCCGCGCAGTTGCGTGGCCGCGGCGAGGCCGAGATCGCCCGCAGCATCGAAACCATCGCGACCGAGATGCGCCGCCATGTCGACCGCGAACTGGCCCGCGCCCGCATCCAGACCCAGCACCCGCCCGCGGGCGCCGCCCCCGGGCCGATCGCAGCCAAGCTGATCGGCGTATTGCGGCGCACGCCCAAGGGCGCCGAACTCGACTGGCGGCTCGACGCCCCGCCGGGTCCCCTGGCCCGCATCGACTCCGGCGACCTGACCGAGGCGATGGGCGCGCTGATGGAAAACGCCATGCGCCACGCCCGCGACAGCGTCCGGGTCTCGGTGGGCCTCGATACCGGCCGCGTGGTGATCGCCATCCGCGACGACGGCCCCGGCGTGCCCGAGCCGCATCTGGCGGCGCTGACCCGGCGCGGCCTCAGCCTGGATCCCTCGGGCGAGGGGCAGGGCATCGGCCTTGCCGTGGTCTCGGACATCGCCGACGCCGCGCAGGGCGAGCTGCGCCTGCTGAACGCCGATCCCGGATTCCTGGCCGAACTGCGCTTCGACGCGCTGCCCTGATCACCTTCGCCGCTTTTCGGATACCCCGGCGGCGGTGCTGCCGAGGCGCACCCGGTCAGGGCAGCGCCACCGCGACATTGTCGATCAGCCGCACCCCGTCCAGCCAGGCCGCGACCAGCAGCCGCGCCGGCCGGCCGCGCTGCGCCGGCCCCAGCGTCTCGCCGTCGCGCAGCTCCAGATATTCGACCGGGCCGATGCCCTTGGCCTCAAGCCCCGCCCGGGCCGCCTCCAGAACGGCGCCGGGCGTCTCGCCGGCCTCGATCCGCCCCGCCGCCGCGAACAGCGCCTGCGGCAGCGCCGCGGCGCGGGCGCGGGCATCGGGCGCCAGGCGCTGATTGCGCGAGGACAGCGCCAGCCCGTCCTCGGCCCGCACGCAGGGGCAGGGCACGATCTCGGCCGGTAGTTTCAGATCCGCGACCAGCCGGCGCACCAGCTGCAACTGCTGCCAGTCCTTCTCGCCGAAATAGGCGCGGTCGGCCTGGGTCATGTTCAGCAGGATCGCGACCACGGTCGCCACGCCGTCGAAATGGCCGGGCCGATGCGTGCCCTCCAGCGGCGCGGTCACGCCGGAAACCGAAATCACCGTGGCATGGTCCGGCGGATAGACCTCGGCCCCCTCGGGCACGAACAGCGCATCGACCCCCAGCGGGGCCAGCAGCGCGGCGTCGGCATGTTCGGTGCGGGGATATTTGGCGAAATCCTCGGCATTGTTGAACTGGCGCGGGTTCACGAACAGGGTCACGATCACCCGGTCGCAGCCGGCTTTCGCAGCGCGGACCAGGCTCAGGTGGCCGTCATGCAGGGCGCCCATGGTCGGAACGATGCCGATGCTTTCGCCGGCGGCCTTCCAGGCGCGGATCCTGCCGCGCAGATCGGCCAGCGGCCGGACGATGGCGGTCATTCCGGGTTGCCCTCGCCGAAGACATGTTCGGGACCGGGGAAGGCGCGGGCGCGCACCTCGTCGGCATAGGCGGCGATGCCGGCCTCGGCGCTGGCGCCCAGCTCGGCATAGCGCTTGACGAATTTGGGCCGGAATTCCGAGAACAGACCCAGCATGTCGTCGATGACCAGCACCTGCCCGTCGCAATCCACGCCGGCGCCGATGCCGATGGTCGGCACCGCGATCTCTTGCGTGATGCGCCGGCCCAGGGCTGCGGGCAGTTTCTCCAGCACCACGGCGAAAGCCCCGGCATCGGCCAGCGTCCCGGCATCGACCAGGATGCGGTCGGCCTCGTGATGGCTGCGGCCCTGCACCTTGTAGCCGCCCAGCGTGTTCACCGATTGCGGCGTCAGCCCGACATGACCCATGACCGGGATGCCCCGCGCCACCAGAAAGGCCACGGTTTCGGCCATGTGCCGCCCGCCCTCCAGCTTGACCGCCTGGCAGCCGGTCTCGGCCATCAGCCGCGCCGCGTTGCGGAAGGCCTGTTCGGGGCCTTCCTCATAGCTGCCGAAGGGCATGTCGACGACGATGCAGGCCCGGCTGCTGCCCCGCGCCACCGCCTTGCCGTGCAGGATCATCATCTCCATGGTCACGCCCAGGGTCGAGGGCAGGCCGTGCAGCACCATCCCCACGCTGTCGCCGACCAGCGCCACGTCGCAATGCGCGTCCACCAGCTGGGCCATCGGCGTGGTATAGGCGGTCAGGCAGACCACGGGCTCGACGCCCTTGCGGGCACGGATGTCGCCTGGGCTCAAGCGGCCCTTGCGTTCGGGGGTGGCACTCATGTCTTTCCTCCCTGGTCCACGGCCGGTGCCGGAATATTGGATTCGCACCCGGTTGTCTCGCAATAAATGGGCCGCCGCCACCCGGCGGGAGGGGCGGTTCGAGAGAAATTCTATAATTTCCTTGCGAAATAAATTGTTTGCAGAGCAATCCAACAATCCCGTAGGGAATATAGGGCCTGCCTTTGGTTCACTTGTCAGCACGGAGCAGAGCTGCGCCAGACAAATGCCAATAAAATATATTGATATATTTCAATATATTAATATGTATTTATGATGTTAACCTGGACAAGATGGCCAAGGTCACCTTCCTTGACACGGCGGGGCGCAGCGCCTACTGCGCGGGCAGGCTCCGCGCGGGCCGTTTCACGCAGATGCCGCCTTGGCGCGGCAAGTTCCTCGGGATCGAGACATGACGCTGAAAGCTGCCATCCTGGGCGCCTCGGGCTATACGGGCGCCGAACTCGTGCGGATCCTCGCCACGCATCCCGCGATCGAGGTCGCGGCGCTGTCGGCCGATCGCAAGGCGGGGCAGGGCTATGACGAGGTCTTTCCGCATCTGCGCCACCTGAAACTGCCAAAGCTGGTCCGGATGGAAGAGATCGACTTCTCGGCCATCGACCTGGTGTTCTGCGCCTTGCCACATGGCCTCAGCCAGCCGCTGGTCGGGCAGATCCCCGGCCATGTGAAGATCGTCGACCTGGGCGCCGATTTCCGGCTGCGCGACCCGGCGGAATACAAGAAATGGTACGGGCTCGACCATGCCGCGCCCGAGGTGCAGCCGCAGGCGGTCTATGGCCTGACCGAATTCTATCGCGACCAGATCAAGGGCGCGCGGCTGGTCGCCGGCACCGGCTGCAATGCCGCAACGGTGCAATTCGCGCTGCGGCCGCTGATCGGATCGGGGCTGGTCGACCTCGACGACATCATCTGCGACCTGAAGAACGGCGTGTCCGGGGCAGGGCGCTCGCTCAAGGAAAACATGCTGTTCGCCGAACGCTCCGAGGATGTGGCCGGCTATTCCCAGGGCGGCAAGCACCGCCACCTGGGCGAGTTCGACCAGGAGTTCTCGCTGCTGGCCGGCCGGCCGGTGCAGATCCAGTTCACCCCGCACCTGGTCCCGGTGAACCGCGGCATCCTGGCATCCTGCTATCTGAAGGGCGAGCCGCAGGCGGTCCATGCCGCGCTGGCCCATGCTTATGCCGACGAGCCCTTTATCGTGGTGCTGCCCTTCGGCCAGCTGCCGGCGATGGCGCATGTGCAGGGCTCGAACTTCTGCCATATCGGCGTGACCGGGGATCGGATCTCGGGCCGCACGCTGGTGGTCTCGACTCTGGACAACCTCTGCAAGGGCTCCTCGGGGCAGGCGGTGCAGAACGCGAACCTGATGCTGGGCCTGCCCGAGACCGAGGGGCTGATGCTGGCGCCGATCTTCCCCTGACGCCAGCGGCCTGCGGCGCATTCTTCGGAACTTTCCCGGGAACCCGGACCCTTCTCCGCGCGTCTTGTTGCCAGAGCGGCGGGTTGTCGCCGCAGAGGAGGAACTGGAATGCATAGCCTGTTTGCGACGGCCGCTTCCGTCATGGTGCTGGCGCTGGCCGCCTGCGGAAACAATGCCACCGAACGCGCCGCGACAGGCGGCCTCGGCGGCGCGGTGGTGGCGGGACCCGTCGGCGCCGTGGCCGGGGCCACCGTCGGCGCTGCTACGACCCCGTGAGGGCATGAAAAAGGGCAGGGCCGTGGCCCCGCCCGTCATGCGACTCTCAAGACCTCAGGCCTTGGCGCGCTCCACATAGGTCAGATCGGCGGTGTTGATGATGACCTTGGTGCCCACGCCGATATGCGGCGGCACCATGATGCGCACGCCGTTATGCGCCATCGCCGGCTTGTAGCTGGACGAGGCGGTCTGGCCCTTGACCACCGGCTCGGTCTCGACCACCTCGACGGTGACCTTCTGCGGCAGTTCGATGGCGATGGCGACGCCGTTATGCACCTGCAGGAAGACGCTGATGCCGTCCTCCAGAAACACCTTGTCGTCGCCGACCACGTCGGGCGAGACGACGACCTGCTCATAGCTTTCCGGCTCCATGAAGTGGAAGCCCTCGCCGTCCTCATAGAGGAAATTATAAGCGCGCTCGTCGACATGGGCGCGCTCGACCTGTTCGGTGGTCTTCCAGCGCTCGGACACCTTGTTGCCGTCCGAGATGCGGCGCAGGTCCACTTGCGTCGTCGGCGTACCCTTGCCGGGGTGGAAGTTGGTCGCCGTCAGGACGACATGAAGCTTGCCGTCGATCTCGACGACATTGCCTTTGCGGAGGCTGGAGGCGATGACTTTCAAGGCGGTTTCCCTTGCCTGCTTTTCAAATTCCGACGCGCCGGCTATGCCGGCGATGATGGTTTCCCTTAGCGCCTCGCGCGGCTTTGCGCCAGTCGCAAGCAGCGAAAAACGAGGTCTGCGATGAAAACCGCCCCTGAAACGCCCTGGTGGGACCGCGACCGCCACGCTGGCCGCCGGCCCTTGCTGCTGGCCCGCAACCGCATCCAGCGCGCACTCCGCGACTGGCTCGACGCCCAGGGTTTCACCGAGGTCGATCCGCTGGCCTTGGTCGTGAGTCCCGGAAACGAGGCGCATCTGCACGCTTTCGAGACCCGGCAGATCGGCAATGACGGCCAGCCTCGGCCGATGTATCTGCACACCAGCCCGGAGTTCGCCATGAAGAAGCTGCTGGCGGCGGGCGAGGCGCGTATTTTCGCCTTCAGCCATGTCTGGCGCAACCGCGAGCGCGGCCGGCTGCACAGCCCCGAGTTCTGCATGCTGGAATGGTATCGCGCCGGACAGGATTATCGCGTTCTTTTCGAGGATTGCTCGCAATACCTCAGGCTAGCGGCCGAAGGTGCGGGGGCGAAAGTGCTGCGGTTCCGGCAGGCGGAATGCGATCCCTTTGCCGCTCCGCAGGTAATGAGCGTGGCCGAGGCCTTTCGCGAATATGCCGGCATCGACCTGCTGGCGACCTGCGACGGCGCCGAGACCGATGCCGCCGCGCTGCGCGCCCAGGCCGAGGGGCAGGGCATCCGCCTTGGCATCGACGACACTTGGTCCGACATGCTGTCGCGGATCCTCGTCGAGAAAGTCGAGCCGCATCTGGGCCACGGCCGGCCGCTGATCCTGGACCGCTATCCGGCCGCCGAGGCCGCGCTGGCCCGACCGGCCGGCGACGAGCCGCGCGAGGCCGAACGGTTCGAGCTTTACGCCTGCGGCGTCGAACTGGCGAACGGCTTCGGCGAGTTGACAGATCCCGCCGAACAGCGCCGCCGCTTCGAGATGGAGATGCAGGAAAAGGCCCGAATCTACGGTGAGCGTTATCCGCTGGACGAGGATTTCCTGGCGGCCTTGGCGCAGATGCCGCCGGCCTCGGGTTGCGCCCTGGGGTTTGACCGGCTGGTGATGCTGGCAACCGGCGCGCCGCGCATCGACGAGGTCGTCTGGACACCAATCATGTAATAACAGCATATTGTGCTCGATATATGATTTGCTTTCGAGACGAATTCAAGGACAGGATGCGCGACGCATTGCCACCACCGTGATTTCGCCTTTCGGCCCGATCACGGGAACGCTAGGTTGAAGAAAACACATGCGCGAGGGCAGGGAATGCGGGTTTCATTGCGACTGACGGCCACGTTGACGGCTTTGGCCTTGGTTCTGGGCGGATGCAGCGGCGGGATGTATTCCCCGCGCGGCGGCGTGCCGCAGCAGAGCCAGGAGATCAAATGGGGCCGCAACCAGAACCCGCTGGCTGCCAAGGTTGCCGGGCTGAACCAGTGGATCGCCGGCTTCAAGGCCAATGCGCGCGCCCAGGGCATCAGCGACAGCACGCTGGATTTTGCCTTCCGCGACGTGGTCTACAACCCCGAGGTGGTCAAGCGCAGCCAGAACCAGGCCGAATTCAAGAAATCCCTCTGGGAATACCTGGAAAACGCGGTCTCGGAAAAGCGCCAGACCAACGGCCGCGCCGCGCTGGGACAATATGGCAGCGTGCTGAGCCGCGTCGAGGCCGCCTATGGCGTCGACAAGGAGATCGTCACTGCCGTCTGGGGCATGGAATCGACCTATGGTGAGCGGCGCGGCGATCTGCCACTGATCGAGGCGCTGTCCACCTTGTCCTATGAAGGCTATCGCGGCGACTTCTTCCGCAGCCAGCTGATGGCCTCGCTGAAGATCCTGCAAGCGGGCGACATCGACCCCGCCCACATGACCGGCAGTTGGGCCGGCGCCATGGGCCATACCCAGTTCATTCCGACCACATACCTAGCCTATGCCGTTGATTTCACGGGCGATGGCCGCCGCGACATCTGGTCGAACGATCCGTCGGATTCGCTGGCCTCGACGGCGAATTACCTGGCGAAATCCGGCTGGCAGCCCGGCCTGCCGGCCGCGGTCGAGGTGACGCTGCCCGCCGGTTTCAACACCGGCCTTGCCGGCAAGGGCAAGCGGCGTTCGGTCTCGGAATGGCAATCGCTGGGCGTCCGCCAAGCCACCTCGCGGCCTTTGCCGCCGGCCGGTGCCTCGACCGAGTTGCTGATCCCCGGCGGCGCCGACGGCGCGGCCTTCCTGATCACCCGCAATTTCCATGCCATCCTGCGCTACAACAATGCCGACAGCTATGCGCTGGCGGTGGCGCATCTGGCCGACCGGCTGAAAGGCTATCCGGGACTGGCGAACCCGTGGCCGGCCAGCCACCCGGGCCTGCGCATTGAGCAGCGCAAGGAGATGCAGCAACTGCTGACCGCGCGCGGCTTCGACACCCAGGGCGTGGATGGCAATGTCGGCTCGAACACCATTAACGCGATCCGGGCCTATCAGACCTCGCGCGGGCTGCCGCCGACCGGCGAGCCTTCGGCTGCGCTGCTGGAGCAGCTTCGCCGCGGCTGAGCGGCGCGCGGGAAAACAAAACGGGCGAAGGCCACCACAACCTTCGCCCGTTTTCGTCGGGGCGATCGAAAACCGCTTACCACCACAACAAGCTACCGCTGACCGACGCGTTATCCTTGCGCCAATTCGAGGCTGTCGGAAAGCTGGCGATTTGGACAGGATGGAAAAGTTGGGGCACAAGTTTAGCTTGTTTATTACATAATACGGATTATCATTCGAGAGGCGCATCACGGTTGTAACCTTTGTCGAACAACCGAAATAATGGCCATTCGGGCCTCTTTTTTGTCCTTTCTACAACCATTTCGTGGCCATTGCCGTAGCCGGTCCTAAGCAAAGTCTTTTGATTTCAATATATTGATACAAACCGAGCAATCGGTGCCTGCGATCTTGACCCGTCACCCAAGCTCGAAACCGGCCCGTTGACCGCCGTGCCGCCGCTCGGCAAGGTCGCCTCAATCTCATCCGGAGCGATGGAACGGCCTGAGGGTCGCCGGATCTCGGAAGTTTCCTGATCACCAAGTTTCCGCCGGAAAGCGCCGCTTCTCCGAACGGCGGAGCCATGTCTCGAGGGTCGACGCAATGTCGCAACATTAAACCCATCCAGGTTGAGCCGGTCGTCAGCCCGCCTCCCCTGCCCTGACCCACTTCCATCCTGTCGGAATCGCCCGGCCGGTTCTCCGGCCGCCGGCCCCGCTTTGCCAAAAGGAATCCTCATGTCCTGCATCCCGTTTTACGCGGCTCGCCTCTTCAATCCGAGCGATGGCCGAATTGATCTCGATCTCGCCGAAGAGGAGCGCATCCAATGACCATCCTGATCGTGGCCGACCTGCACCTCGACCTCTGGGCCCGCGCCGGGCGCAATCCGTTTGCCGGCATCCTGCCGGTGCTGTGTGACCTCGACGCGCTGATCATCGCCGGCGACTTCGCCAATGATCCGCGGCGGAGCTGGTCCCTGGCACTGTCCCGGCTCGGGCGGCTGGTGCCGCCCGCGCGTATCTGGGTCATTCCCGGCAATCACGACTATTACGGTGCCACGCTCGACGACAATGTTCTGGCCCGGATCGTAACGGAGGCCGGGGCGAACCTTGCCCAGAAGCGGGTGCTGACTTTCGGCAATTGCCGCCTGCTGTGCTGCACGCTCTGGACAGACTTTGCACTGACCGGCGATCCGGAGGCGGCCATGGCCCGCGCCGGGATGGGGATGCTGGACTACGCCCGGATCCGTCGGGCGGAGGGCGGGCTTATCCGCCCCGAAGACACCATCGCGATCCACCGCGATCATCTCGACTGGCTGACGCGGGAGATCGCCAGGCCCTGGCACGGACAGACCATCGTCGTCACCCATCACGCCCCAAGCCCGGCGGTCTCCGGTCCGATCTCCAGCATCAGCCCGGCCTTCGCCTCGGATCTTGACGGCTGGATTGAGGCGCGCCGGCCCGACTACTGGTTCTTCGGTCACACGCACCGACCGCTCTCGGCCCGCATCCGCGGCGCGCCGGTTGTCAACGTCTCGCTCGGCTATCCCGACGAGGTGCCCGAGGGTGGCGAGGCCGAGCTTCTGCTGCGCGGCCTGATCTTCCCCGGCGCCTGATTCCCATTCTCCCCAACACTTCTTCCCCGGCCGGGCCTCTCCCGACCGACGGCCCCTACATGTCCGGAGTAAACCCATGTCCAGCACCATCCCCTTCATCGAGGCCCGCTTCTTCAGCGCGAACGAGGGCCGCATTGAACTCGGAACCCGCTTCAAGAAGCATCTGCGCAAGCTGCGCTGCAGGAGAATCCCCCCGGAACTGCTGGCTCCGCCCGAAGACGTCAATGCGGGAGGTGACGATTCAGACATCGATCTGATGGACATCATCGGGATCAGCGCCGATGATGCGGCGCGCATCCAGCGCCGGGTCAAGCGAATCCTGGAATATCGCAAGGCCGCCTCTGGCCTCGAACATCTGAAGTCCGATGACCGCGAGCGGCTGGAGGTGCTGAAGGACGGCGCCCGGCTGATCTCCATCCGAAACGAGCATCACGCCGACGAACTGGCCGCAGCCTTGCACGAGGACATGCCCTGGATGGCCCCTGCCATCGAGGTGGTCTGGCACGCGATGCGCCGCTCGTGGCGCGAGGGCTTGCCGGGTCTCAGAATCCCGCCCCTCCTGCTCGATGGCCCGCCCGGCATCGGCAAAAGCCGTTTGGCGCGGCTTCTCGGCAAATTGCTGTCCACGTCCACCACCGTGATCGAGGCCACTGGGGAAAACGCCTCGTTCGGCGTTGTCGGCTCCCAGCGGGGCTGGGGCGGGTCCTGCCCGGGCCGCCTGATCGAAACGATCCTGCAAAGCCGTATCGCCAATCCGGTCATGGTGGTCGACGAGATCGAAAAGGCCGGCACCGCTGTTTCGACGAAGGGTCACGCCTTCGGTCTGGCCGAAGCGCTTCTGCCTCTGCTGGAACCGCTGACCGCGAAGCGCTGGAGCTGTCCCTATTACCAGGTGAAGTTCGACATGAGCTGGGTGATCTGGGTGCTGACATCCAATGACTATCAGCTGCTGCCGGAGCCCTTACTCAGCCGCTGCCCGCCGATCCGGCTGCGCCATCTCACCCTTGCGGAACTGGTCGCATTCGTCCGCCGGGAGGGCAAGAAACGCAACCTGTCCGAGACCTCTATCGAGGCGATCTGCGAGGTTCTGGCCCATCCTTCTCTGCGTCAGCATCAACCCAGCCTGCGGGTCGCCGCCCGCATGCTGCGACGCGCTGCCGATCTGGAACAGGGACCGACGCTCCACTGAGCCGGCCCATCCCCTTTTTCCATACTTCCCTGAATCCGACGCGCCTGCGGCATTGCCGCAGCCGCCCTCTTCATGCCATCGAAACGGAGATATCATCATGAAACTTTCACCCATCGACCGTGCCTGGTTCGACAAGGTGCTGCGCGCCATCGCCGCCGCCGAGGCCGGCCCCTCCGAGGCGGACCTCGCGCAGGCGCCGGTCCTGTCGGACTGGAAAGCGGCGATCTCGCCCGGCGGGCATATGATGCTGTGGGGTGAGGTGACCGATCACCCTCTCCTCGGCAATGCAAGCATCCACACCTCGCAGCTGATCGCGATCGATCCCGAGTCCGGCTGGGCCCGGACCGCATCACGCTGGTATCGGCTCGGCCGATCCATCGACGCCCTTGAGGCGGAACTGGCTGAATCCATGAACGGAAAGGCGAAGCTCGCGGGCTCCGTCCAGTTCGCCCTGCCGGGATTCGCCAACATCGACGACCCGGAGCTGCTTCAGAAGCTTCTGGCCACATATATCGCGCGGGTGCGCGAGATCGACGCGGCGGACTGTTCCGCCTCCACAGAGGAGGAGTGACATGCACTGGTTCACCGCCGATCCGCATTACAGCCATGACCGGATCATCCGCTTCTGCGACCGCCCGTTCTCTGACGTGGCCGCGATGAATGCCCGCCTGCTGGCCGAGTGCCGGGCACGGGTCGGGCCTGATGATGATCTCTGGATCCTAGGAGATTTCACCGCAGGAAGATCCACCGATGCGCAACGGCGCGAGGTGCGCACCATTTATCATGCCCTGCCGGGCCGCAAGCATCTGATCCGGGGCAATCATGATGAAGACTGGATCTGCGACCTGCCATGGGACAGCCTGGCCGAGACCGCCGATATCGTCGTGGACAAGCGGCGACTGTTTCTGTGCCACTATCCGATGATCACGTGGCCCGGCGCGCGGCACCAAGGTCTGCAGCTGTTCGGCCATGTGCATCAGAACTGGCAAGGCTCGCGCAACAGCGTCAACGTTGGCGTGGATGTCTGGGATTTCCGGCCGGTGACACTGTCCGAAATCGAGCGCCGCGCGGCCAGACTCCCTGTCAATGCACATTGGGACCAAGTTGAGCCGGGCCGCGCCTGGCCCACCGAGCTGTGTGCGGGCTGCGGCGCGATCCTGGATCCGGCGCTTGTGTTCGGGCAGGCCGTGGTGCGCAAGGGACGGATCGTCGTGGCTGCGACGAACGAGACGATCGTTCTCCTGGGAGCGGCCATGCGCAGATGGCTGCCGGAGGGCCGGCGGGTCTGCCCGGAGTGCATCGGCGGCTATCTCTCGGTCAGCGAGGTCACGCTGCCAGCCGGATTTACTTTCGACGAGATGCGGAATCGGGCCGTTCCCAAGGGGAAATAGAATGCCATCGGGAAAATCCTCCCACAAAACCAGCGTCGAGGCGCGTCTCCTGGCCAGTATCGACCTGATCGATGCGGCGCAGGCCTGCGCGCTGCTGCGCATCGAAACGGATGATCCGGAAAGCGCCATGCAGGCCATGGCCCCCGGTGATGCCATCATCACCCTGGTTCAGAATGGTGAGATAAGGTTGCCGCTGTTTCAGTTCGATGCGGCGAACGGCCGCGTCTTTGATGTCGTCCGTGACATCCTGAAGCTCAGGCCGGTTCATATCAGCAACCTGATGCTCTGCTACTGGCTGACCCGCTCCCACATGGATTTTGGCTGTGCGCCGGCGCACCGGTTCGGGAAAGATGACGCGGCAATCGTCGCCGCATTCAGGCGATATATCGAGCCTGATCGACATGGGTAACCGTCCCAGGCCAGCCAGCATCACTGTGGCCCAGTGTCTGCGATGCGCCCGCAAGATCTCGCCGCTTGGCCCTTCGGCCGCCAAGCCGACAACGATATGGATTAGCGATTGCTAAAGACGGTCGATCACCTGCGGCAAAGGGATGCTGATACAAGAAGCGCCGTTCCTCCCACAAGAAGATGAACAAACGAGAAGCCGAATGCCCCTTCGCGGCGCGGACGCGCATGAAAAATCTTTCGCGTGCGCAGGACGAGGCGGACATGGCAAGCGGCCGCATCACGCCGGAGGAAATGCAGGAGATCAAAGCTCCGGGCCTGCGCAACATCCTGCGAAACGCGCGCTTGGGGCGGCGAGGTCGTTCCGACAGTGGTAGTCCGATCTATAGACTGGCGTATTAGATGACGCGCGCGCATGTGGACTTCGGCGGCGCGCCTGCTGACCGGCTCGGCCGGGATGACGTGGGGGTCCTGGTCGCATTCCGGCGACACATCGAGCCGAACTGGCAGGCCAAGCTGGCCAGTGTTGAGCCGTGGAGGATCGTGGCTGAGCCCGAGGGTGGTCTCGCAGGTCTCGGCGTGCTCACAACCTCTCCATTGTCACAATGCCTTGTTGGCGACCCACCTCAGGGCCACTCACTACCCTGCTTCGGAAGGGCTGGGGATACGGATCTCGCCCTTCACCCCCACCTTTCCAGTAGTTGGGCAACGTAACATACCCGTGGTCATGGAAACTTTTTTCGCATATCTACTGGGATGACAAGATGGGGATCTAATGAAAGTTGCATCGCAAACTTTTCTTTGCCGCATAACAGGCGCATAGATGCACGGCTGCAGTCAGCCCAGAGAGCACTGTTACTTGACCATCATGGGCTGGTGCGCAGGCATTGTAGCACGTCATTCCGTCACAATGTGACCAGCCGTCCCCGCATCAGCACTGCAATTGTTGCGGTGCGACCCATTGGGGAGTTTGAGGCGCATTTAGCATAATTCTGGGTTCTAAATAATGCATGAAGATACGATTCAAAATCATCCCAAGAAGAGAATTTATTTAGCATTGGCCGGGGGCGGCGCGAAAGGGATTGTCCACGCAGGGGCTTATGCCCACGTTTCAAGAAAATATGATATCGTTGGTGTTTCTGGAACATCAGCTGGGGCGATTGTAGCAGCATTAATTGCCGCAGGCTTCACGGCGGACGAACTATTTCATGAAAGTCCAGACGGAAAGGGGGTTAGTCCAGTATTTGAGAAAATTAAGGAGAAACATAAAGACGTAAAAGTCCTCAGTGACCTTCTGGGGAAAAAGAACTTCGCGTCTCTCCGCCGCATGAAATCCACTGCATCCGTCGTTTTTGAAATTCTTGCCAGAAGGCGAAAGCTTTCTCTCCTCATTGTTTCCATTCTTGTGTTCGCTGTGTGGAAAGTCCCCCTGGGCGCCGTTGATAATATATCGGATAATTGGTGGGTTGAAGCAGTTTTCTTCTTAATTACCTTGGCTCTCAGGATTGCCGTGACATTCGTTCTAGTAATGTCACATGTTTTCCTTTCGGTAACCAAAGTAACAAAGAATGGAATTGCATCAACCTCTAGGGCAATAGAGGCGGTGTGCAATATAATCGCGGAAAAAATTGGGGTGGCCGGTGGGCAGGAGGTTTATCTCGACTGCCTCCCTATGCCTTTGATGATAATTGCGACCGATGTGAAGGGAAAGAAGGCCAGAGTGTTCAGAAGTGGAGTTGACCGAGTGAAACTGTGTGATGCTCTGTCTGC
This sequence comes from Paracoccus aminovorans, assembly GCF_900005615.1. Lineage (NCBI taxonomy): Bacteria > Pseudomonadati > Pseudomonadota > Alphaproteobacteria > Rhodobacterales > Paracoccaceae > Paracoccus > Paracoccus aminovorans. The sequence continues at coordinate 372,697 of NZ_LN832562.1, forward strand.
ATCCATCTGCATCCCGATCGTTTTTCCCCCTCACGTGATCGATGGCGCCGAGTATTTTGACGGAGGCATTGTCTCGAATCTTCCATTGTATGTGTTTGCCGAGCAGGGGAAACTTTTCCCGGAACGGAAAATAATTGGATTCGGCATAACTGAGGGTGATGAAGAGTTATCCAGCCCGAGCAGGTTTAAAATTGTGCGTTGGGCTCACTCCCGGACTGGACAGATGAGAAAGGGTTTGGAGAACCTTCTTTTTCCGGTTGATGAGGTTCAGTTCTATATGGGGAGTATATTTGGAACTTTTTTCACAGGGACTCAGGAGCTGGCCCATATCGGAAGCAATACAATTCCGATCAACATCAAGACAAAACTGAAGACAACGCAGTTTGACGTCACGCCTTCTCAAGCCCTGCTTGCATACCGGCAGGGTGTGATCCATGCAATATCCGTGGATAATGAGTTCGAGATCGACGATTATGCCCGAGATTTCTGCAAAATCCTTTTCGAACTTGTTTCAATGAACATGCGGCTACCGTTGGGGGCTATTCCACGGTGCGAGGAAAGAATAAGAATCGCATTAGCTTTCAAGAAGCCACACAATTTTTCTACTTTGTCGCTAAGGTATGGCTATGGCTTCGAGATATCACCTGACATGAATATTGATCTCCCCATAGATAGCAGCTCCTGCGGTGAGGCCTGGTTATCGCTCAAACCGGTTTTCGAGAATAATCAGATTAATATTTTCCAGAGATTGAGTAGTTACGAACACATTTTGGGCAGGATATCACCAAATATAAAATGGGTGATCTGTGTGCCTATCGTCGAAGATGGCAAGAGCGAGCCGGAGTTCGTTGTGAATATTGATGGCAACTGGGCGCTTGAGTCTCGGCTAGTAGATGAAGCGGGCATTGAAATTGCTCAGGAAGTTGCTATATTCGAGATAGCTCGCAAAGTTACTCTGCGTGGGCGAGATCTTGCTACTGTTATCCGGGACCACAGGGAAAGTGCCAAGTCATGACCGTGCAAACGCACCACGAGCCTAGCGCTTCTACAATCGCCCTGCGCCGAAAAATGGCGGAGTGGCAAGCAAGTGGCGGTGTCGATGAAGTTATGACTAGTCCTCGCTCGAGCCGCGAAACCAGGTTCCAAGAAGATGGGAAGCAGCTCCGGCTTCGCATCCAGGATGCCAAGAGAAAAAGGTTGGCAATTGATGCAGAGCTCGCTGCTGCTCTGCTCAAGCAAAAGCATTCGGGGAGTGGGTTGGTCACACTCTTCGGTGGTCTCCTACGCAAGTTTGGCTGGTAGTAACCCTTCTTGTCTGTCGCCGACGTCGTAGCTAATAGGGTCCCTTGTCGAGGCGATGAGCGGTTTGCGACTTGAAAGATGAAGATTTCGCAGACCCTTATCCCGGACCTTCTCGCTAGGGTTGGGATCAGATATCATCGCTCGCTCGATCTCACCGGGGAAGGCATCGACTTCACTGGTGGTGACACCGGGACCTCAAGTTCACACCGAGGCATTGCAGTGGGCCAACAAGGCGGAATTGCTACAACAACGCTTACCCTTCACGGTCGACTTGAAGGGCAAGCTGCTGCCGATTGCAACTGACAGCCCACGGGCGCACCCACTTTCGCGAACGCGCCCTGCGCTGTCGGCTTGACGTGAAGGGCGGTGGCCATGAGAGCCCAAAACTGCTGCCCCTCACAGCCCCGTCATCTTCAGCACGGCTTCCGGCAGGCGCTCGCCCTGAACCTCGATCTTCGCGGCTTCGGCATCGATCTCGGCGAGATCGGCCGCTGTCAGGTCCAGATCGACCGCACCCAGGTTCTCCTCCAGCCGATGCAGCTTGGTGGTGCCGGGGATCGGCACGATCCAGGGCCTCTGCGCCAGCAGCCAGGCTGTCAATCGGCATTCAAACGGGCCCCCTGATCGGCGTCCAAAAGTGACCCCTTTGGCGCGCGGGTGAGCAGGCCCGTGGCGGCGTAGCTTTCCAGCTGGCGCAGCCGACGCGGGCCTGCGTTTTGGAGGGTGTTCAGGCTCGGGTTTTGATGCGCCAGCTGTCGTTGCCGGTCTCGACGATGTCGCAGTGGTGGGTGAGCCGGTCGAGCAGCGCGGTGGTCATCTTTGCGTCTCCGAAGACGGTCGGCCACTCCCCGAATGCGAGGTTGGTGGTGACGATGACGGAAGTCTGCTCATAGAGCTTGCTGATCAGATGGAACAGCAGCTGGCCGCCGGACTGCGCGAATGGCAGGTATCCGAGTTCATCGAGGATGACGAAGTCGAGCCGCATCAGATGTTCTGCAAGCCGGCCTGCCCGTCCGGCACGGGCCTCGGCCTCCAGCCTGTTCACCAGATCGACGACATTGAAGAACCTGCCCCGGGCACCATTGCGGATGACCGCGCGCGCTATGGCCACAGAGATATGGGTCTTGCCGGTCCCGGTGCCGCCAACCAGCACGACATTGCGCTGTTGGCTGAGGAACTCCCCGCTGGCCAGATCTCGCACCAGGGTCTCGTTGATTGGGGTGTCATCGAAGGTGAACTCCTCGATCTCCCGGGCATAGGGCAGCTTGGCGGTGGTGATCTGGTATTTGACCGACCGCGCTTTCTTCTCGTTGATCTCGGCGGCCAGAAGATCTCCAACGATCTGGCGGGGTTCGTGCTGGCGGCGCACAGCCACCGCCATGAGTTCGTCATAAGCGGCGCGCATCCCGTAGAGCTTCAACTCGCCCATTGCAGCCATGATGTCAGCACGATCCATCAGCAGGCCCTCCGCAGCAGATCATAACGGGCGCAGTCCGCCACAGGCTCATGGGTCAACTGCAAGGCCGGAGAGGTCAGCAGAAGCGGTGGTGGTTCCGGATCTCGCCTGCGGGATAGAATATTGAGGATTACATCGGCAGAATGGACGCCTTGCGAGAGAGCTTCGGCACATGCCTTTTGAACCACAGGCATCCCTTCCGTCAGCACAGCGCCGAGGACCTTCACCATCTGGCGGTCGCCATCTGAGGAGCCCTGCAGCTTGCGGCGGATCTGTTCAAGAGCTCCGGGAAGAACCCAGTCCTTGAACGGTGCGCCGTTACGCAGCGCCCCGGGTTTGCGAAGCAGAACAGGCACATAATGCCAGGGATTGTAAACCGTTCGGTCCCGGCCGAAGTGACGCGGGTGGTCTCCGACCAGTCGGCCCTCCTGCCGGATCTCGATCCGCTCAGCATAGGCCCTGATCTCGACCTGCCGCCCGACAGCCGTTGCCGCGACGGAGTATTTGTTGTTGTCGAAGCGCACGAGACAGGTCTTTGACACCGCCGCAGGCAGTGAATGGAATCCGTCGAAGCGCCCGGCATAGGGGACAAGGTGCGGGCGCTCTTCCTGGAAGACCTGCCAGACGGTTTTGTCCGTCAGCTCCGGATGCTTGCTGGTTCTGGCCGAGGCGATGCACTTGTCCAGCAGCCAGGCATTCAGTTCCTCGTAGCTCTTGACCCTGACGCGGGGCGCGAAAAACCGCTGACGGACAGTGCCGACCTGGCTCTCCACCTGGCCTTTCTCCCAACCCGCAGCAGGGGTGCAGGCAACGGGTTCGACCAGATAATGGCTGGCCATCTGCAGGAACCGACGATTGTAGAGGCGTTCCTTGCCGGTGAAGATGGTCTCCACCGCCGTCTTCATGTTGTCGTAGATCCCGCGGGTGCAGGTGCCCTTGAAGAAGGCGAAAGCCCTGTCGTGGGCATCGAACACCATCTCCTGCGTCTCGCGCGGATAGGCCCGCACAAAGAACATCCGGCTGTGGCACAGGCGAACATGGGCCACTTTGATGGTGGTGGTCGCCCCATCGATCACCACAACCTCGTGGCTCCAGTCGAACTGATAGGCTTCACCGGGCGCAAAGCTCAGGGGCACGAAGGCGGCAGAAGCGCCTGAACTCTGAGTGCGTGCCCAGTTCGAGGCGTAGCGGCGCACCGCGTCATACCCACCTTCATAACCGAGACCGCTCAGTTCTTCGTAGATCTGTATCAGAGACTGACGTTCCCGGCTGGACCGCGCGGCGTTGACCTCCAGCAGCCGGTTGAGTTCCCCCAGCCAGGCACCCAGCTTCGGGCGCGGCTGCACCGTCCGGGTATAGGTGAACTCGGTAATCCCGGTGCGGATCACCTTCCGCACCACCTTCTTCGACAGCTTCAGGTCACGGCAGATCGTCTTGATCCCCTTGCCCTCGGTGAAATGTAGCCGCCTGATTTTTGCGATTGTCTCCACGATCAGCATCCCGTGCTCGGCCTCCGATAATCATCGAAGGCACAATGGACCCAACCCCCGGTCGGTGGGGTCCATTTTGGACGCCGATCACCCCAGAAGCGGGGTCCTTATTGCAAGCCGTTCAACACGCATCGGCCTCGGGCGTGGGAGTGAGGCTGCGGCCGATGCGGGCGAACAGCGCAAAGCCCAGTTCCGCCTCCAGGTCGGCCAGCAACCGGCTGACCGAGGGCTGGGTCAGAAACAACAGCTCGGCGGCGGCGGTGACAGAACCGCTTTCGATGATGGCGCGAAAGGCTTCGATCTGACGATGGGACAGCTTCATGGCGGACTCATAGCGTTTACGAATGAATAGCAAAAAATTTCAGATTTTACACATCATTCGTTCTTGGGGCATTTGAACCACAGGGAGGAACAAGCGATGTCGGCGGACGCAGGCACAGCAATCATCGGCGGCGGTATCGTAGGCCTATGCTTGGCCCTGGGTCTGGTCACGCGCGGGCATGACGTGCTGGTGCTGGATGGCAGCGACCGGGACATGCGCGCCTCGCAAGGTAATTTCGGGTTGGTCTGGTTGCAGGGCAAGGGCGCGGGTTACGCGCCCTATGCGCGATGGTCGCTTCAGGCGGTGCGCGCTTGGACCGACTTTGTCGAGAGGCTTCAGTCGCTCTCGGGTGTCGATCTGGCGCTGTGTCAGCAGGGCGGTTACGAGTTCTTCACCGATCAGGAGGAGTTCGAGCGATTCGGGCAAGACCTGCGCAGGCAGGCCGATGCGCTTGGCGAAGGGTTTGACTTCGAACTGCTGACGCATGCCGATCTGGCGCATCGGCTGCCGGGCATCGGCAAGGGCGTCGTCGGGGCAAGTTTCTGCCCGCTGGATGGTCATGTGAACCCGCTGCGCCTGCATGTCGCGCTGCGCAAGGCCTGCCTTGCCAGCGGCGTCCGCGTCAGTGATGACGCGAGCGTGACGAGGTTGCGTTCCATGGCCAGCGGCTATGAGGTGATCTGCCGGGACCGCCCGCCGATCCGCGCCGATCGCGTTGTGCTCTGCGCTGGACTGGGGGCGGCACAGCTCGGCCCGCAACTGGGGTTCCGCGCCCCGATCCGCGCGCAGCGCGGCGAGTTGCTGATTACCGAGCGCGTCGCCGACCCATTGCCCTTCCTGTCCAGCACCATCCGGCAGGTGGATGAAGGCGGGCTGCAGATCGGCGGCACCAAGGCCGAATCCGACCGCGATACCGAATCCATCGACCAGATGGCCGGGCTGGCGCGGCACGCCGTGCTGGTCTGGCCGCAACTGGCCGACATCCGCGTGCTGCGCAGCTGGGCGGCGCTGCGGGTGATGACGCCGGATGGCTATCCGATTTATCAGCGCGCGCCGGAACATCCCGGCGCCTTTCTGATCACCTGCCACAGCGGGGTGACGCTGGCGCCGCTGCACGCAACGCGGCTGGCCGCGTGGATCGACGACGATCCCGCCGCCCCGGATCTGGAGGCTTTCGATGAACGCCGCTTCGCGCTTTCGTGACGCGCCGGGTGTGGTCCCGCGCAGCATCCGCATGAGTTTCGAGGGCGAGACCGTCCTGGCCCATGCCGGCGAAAGCGTCGCCGCTGCGCTGCTGGCGCATGGTGGCGATGCCACGCGCCACACGGCTGTCACCGGCTCGGGCCGCACGCCCTTTTGCATGATGGGGGTCTGCTTCGATTGCCTTCTGACCATCGACGGTCGCCAGAACGTGCAGGCCTGCATGACTCCGGCGCGCGAGGGAATGGTCATCATGCGCCAGCATGGCGCGCGCCGGATCGGGGGCGCGCCATGATGCGCGCCGATCTGGTCGTCATCGGCGCCGGCCCCGCCGGCATGGCCGCAGCACGCATCGCCGCCGAAGGCGGGTTGCAGGTTATGCTGCTGGACGAACAGGACCGCGCGGGCGGACAGATCTATCGCAATGTCGCGGCTGCCGCCGGGCGCGACTGGCTGGGCGCGGACTATGCCAGGGGCGCCGATCTGGTCCGTAGTCTCGACCATCCGGGGATTGAGCATGAGTCCCGCGCGACGGTCTGGCGCATCGACCAGGATCGGGGCGTGATCTGGTCGCGCGACGGGGAAAGCCACATTTCCGCCGCCGCGCATGTCCTGATCGCCACGGGCGCGCAGGAGCGACCGGTCCCATTTCCCGGCTGGACCCTGCCCGGCGCCATGCCCGCGGGCGCCGCGCAGATCCTGATGAAGCAATCGGGGATGCTGCCGCGCGACGCCATCCTCGCCGGGTCCGGGCCGCTGTTGTATCTGGTCGCGGCGCAGATGATCGCCGCCGGCTCGCCCCCCATTGCCCTGGTCGAAACGGGAACCGGCCTGCTGCGGGCTTCGCCGAAACTGCTGCGGGCCTTGCCGGGAGCAAGGACGCTGGCCAAGGGTCTGGGTCTGATCCGCCGCATCCGCGCAGCCGGCATCCCGCGCTATCATGGTGCGACCGGATTTCTGGCCGAGCAGGTCGAAGATGGCCGTGTCGCCTTCAGCTTCACCACGCGCAAAGGCCGGCAGCATCTGGCATGCGGCCTGCTGCTGACGCATCTAGGCGTGATCCCCCAGACCCATCTGACGCGGTCGATGGGTCTTGCGCATGACTACGACGATGCCCAACAGGCATGGCGACCGCGACTGGATGGCTGGGGCCAGTCGTCGATGGAGCATGTCTTTGTCGCGGGTGACGGTGGCGGCATCGGCGGCGCCGATGCCGCGCGGGCGCAGGGCGCGCTTGCCGCTCTGGCGATCCTGCATCGCGCCGGCCGACTGGACGCGGAAGAACGCGACGACCGTGCCCGCCCGCTCCGGCGCGCCCTGTCGCGCAGCCTGTCTGTCCGCCCACTCCTGGATGCCGCCTATTCGGTGCCGCCCGCTTTTCTTGCCCCGCCGGATGACACCATCATCTGCCGCTGCGAGGAGGTCACCGCCCGCGCCGTCCGTGAGACGGTAGCGGACGGCACGCATGGCTTGCGCCTGATGCGCACTGCGCTGCGCACCGGCATGGGCCCTTGTCAGGGACGCATGTGCGAAGCCACCGTCACCGGCCTGATTGCTCACGCAACCGGCCGACATCCCTCCACCATCGGCCCCGGCCGCATCCGAACTCCTGTCAAGCCCGTCACCCTGGCCGAGATCGCCTCGCTTGGCCTTCAGCCCGAGGAAACCGCATGACCGAACCCGCCCTGCGTATAGAGAACATCCGCAAGAGCTTTGGCGACCACGAAGTCCTGAAAGGCATCTCCATGACCGCCGAAAAGGGCGACGTGGTGGCGATCCTCGGTGCCTCGGGGTCGGGCAAAAGCACCTTCCTGCGTTGCATCAACTTGCTGGAGACGCCGAACGACGGGACCGTCTGGCTGAAGGGCGAGGAGATGCGCATGACCACCCGCCACGGCACCCGCCGCCCTGCCGATCTGCGCCAGGTCGAACGGATGCGGTCAAGGCTGGCGATGGTGTTCCAAGGCTTCAACCTATGGTCGCACATGACCGTGCTGGAAAACATCACCGAAGGCCCGGTGCATGTTCTGGGCACCCCTCGGCGCGAGGCACAGGAAAAAGCGACGGCCCTGCTGGCCAAAGTCGGACTGGCTGACCGCGCCGACTATTACCCCGCGCATCTCTCCGGCGGCCAGCAGCAGCGCGTGGCCATTGCCCGCGCGCTTGCGATGGAACCGGACGTGATGCTGTTCGACGAGCCGACCTCGGCGCTTGACCCGGAACTGGTGGGTGAGGTTCTGGCCGTGATGCGTGCCCTGGCCAACGAAGGTCGCACCATGCTGGTCGTCACGCATGAGATGGCCTTTGCCCGCGATGTCTCGACCCGGACCGTTTTCCTGCATCAGGGGCAGGTCTGCGAAGAGGGCGCGCCCGGCGAACTGTTCCGCAATCCACAGACCGAGCAATTCCGGGCCTTCCTGTCCCGGATGAACTGAAAAATCCAACATAATGGTATGAAAATGATCAAGAAAACCCTTCTCGCCGCCGCCCTCGCGACCCTCGCCACCGGCGCATTCGCCCAGGATAGCCTGCGCATCGGGGTCGAAGGCGCCTATCCGCCCTTTTCGTTCAAACAGCCCGATGGCAGCCTTGCCGGCTTTGACATCGACATTGCCAAGGCGCTTTGCACGCAGATGCAGCGTAACTGCGAGCTTGTCGAACAGGAATGGGACGGTATGATCCCGGCGCTGAAGGCGAAAAAATTCGACGCCATCATTTCCTCGATGTCGATCACCGAGGAGCGCAAGCGCCAGATCGACTTTTCGGAAAAATACTACAAGACGCCGGCCCGCGTCGTGGCGCCCAAGGACTCGGGCCTTGAAGGCACAGCCGAGGGTCTGGCGGGCAAGCGGTTGGGCGTGCAGCGCGGTTCCACCCATCAATGCTACGCCGAGGCGCATTTCCCCGATGCCGAGCTTGTCCTTTACGGCACCCAGGACGAGGTGTTCCGCGACCTGTCGCTTGGCCGCATCGACGCACAACTGTCGGATTCTCTGATCGCGCAAGAAAGCTTCCTCTCCGAGCCCGAGGGCGCGAACTACGCCTTCCTGCCCGGTGATCACACCGATGTCGACTGCTATGGCGAGGGCGTGGGCATCGCCGTGCGCAAGAGCGATGACGAATTGCGCGACACCTTCAGCGCGGCGATCAAGGCGATCCGGGACAACGGCACCTACAAGACCATCAACGACAAGTATTTCCCCTTCGACATCTACGGTGGTCGTCCCGAGGGCATGTAACGCAACCGGGCGCGCTTTACGCGTCCCGCCAGCCAGCGAGGCTCGGATGGAACTACTTGTCGAATATCGCGGACAGCTTCTGGCCGGGCTCGTCACCACGGTCCAGCTTGCTCTGGCCTCGCTGGTGCTGTCCGTGACCCTGGGGCTTTTGGGCGCCTGGGCCAAGCTGTCGGCCAACCGTGCGGCCAATGCCCTGGCGGGCGCCTATACCACCGTAGTGCGCGGCGTGCCCGATCTGGTCCTGATCATGCTGGTCTTCTTCGGCGGCCAGGTCACGGTCAACGCCATCGGGTCGGCCACCGGCCTGTGGGACTATGTCGAGATCAGCCAGTTCGTCGCCGGCGCGCTGACCATCGGGGTGATCTTCGGCGCCTATTTCACCGAAACCTTTCGCGGCGCCATTCTGGCCATCCCGCGCGGGCAAATCGAGGCGGGTATCAGCACCGGCATGTCGCGCCCGCTGGTCTTTCGCCGGATCATCTGGCCGCAGATGGTGCGCTATGCCTTGCCGGGTTTCGGCAACAACTGGCTGGTGCAGCTGAAAACCACGGCGCTGGTCTCGGTGATCGGGTTGCAGGATCTGGTTTATAATGCGTTCTCGGCGGGGCGCTCGACCGGGGCGCTGTTCACCTTCATGGCGGCTGCCTTCGTCATCTATCTGGCGCTGACGGCCCTTTCTGATCTGGGGCTACGTGCGCTGGAACGCCATTACAGCCGCGGCGTGGCGAGGGCGTGACAATGGAAAACCTGCTGTCCTTCATCCCGCTGGACCTGCCGCTGATCGTCCAGAACCTCGACCGCTTCCTGCACGGGGTCTGGGTCACGCTGGGCTTGACCTTCCTGTCGCTGGCGTTTGGCGGCGCGATGGCGGTGCCGCTTGCAATCGCCCGCGCATCGCGCCACCGGGTGCTGAATCCTCTGATCTGGGCATATACCTACGTCTTCCGAGGCACGCCGCTGCTGGTGCAGACCTATCTGCTGTATTACGGCGCGGGCCAGTTCCAGTTCGTCCGCGACAGCTGGCTGTGGGGCCCGGTGCTCTCGCAGGCCTGGTGGTGCGCGCTGATCGCCTTCACGCTGAACACCTGTGCCTACACGACCGAGCTGTTGCGCGGGGCCGTCATGGACACCCCCAAGGGCGAGGTCGAGGCAGCCATCGCCACCGGCATGTCGCCGCGTGGGCGGCTGCGCCGGATCGTGTTGCCCTCGGCCTTTCGACGCGCCATTCCGGCCTATTCCAACGAGGTGATCTTCATGCTGCACGGCTCGGTCGTGGCCAGCACCATCACCTTGCAGGACATCCTAGGGGTCGGTCGCTGGCTGAACGGGCGCTATTATCTGGCCTATGAGGGCCTGATTACTGCGGCCGTCCTTTATTTCATCATCGTCTTCGCGATCACGCGGGTCTTTCGCTGGCTTGAGCGGCGCTATCTGCGCCATCTGGAACGCCGCCGGGATGCCGTCGTCCGCAATATCGCACCACCCATGGGGGTCAAATGATCGAACGCTTCCACACCAACGCCCGGATGAGCCGCATCGTCCGTCACAACGGCACCGTTTACCTCTGCGGCCAAGTCGGCGAAGGCGCGAGTGTCGCCGAGCAGGCCCGCGACTGCCTGGCGCGGGTCGATGCCCTGCTGGCCGAGTCCGGTTCCTCGCGCCGCGATATCCTGCATGCGACCGTCTGGCTGGCGCATATGTCGGACTATGACGCGATGAATGCGGTCTGGGACGAATGGATGCCCGAAGGCTGCGCCCCCGCGCGCGCCTGCGGCGAGGCGCGGCTGGCCGGATCGGACCTACTGGTCGAAGTCATCGTGACGGCAGCGGTATCGGCGGCGGTGTCGGCATGAGCGGCAACACCTGCATCCTGATCGGCGCGGGACTGGATTGCGGCAAGCGCCGCCGCGGCTGCTCCATGGGTCCCGAAGCCTATCGCGTGGCGGGACTGGCCGCGACACTTGCCGAACTCGGCTGGCGGGTCGAGGATCGCGGCGACGTGCCCGGTCCCAAGGCGCCGCCGCCATCTCCTGACGGTCAGGTTCATGCCAGCGCGGAAACCGCCGAATGGACGCGCTTGCTAGCCGATGCCGCGCGCGCGGCAATGCCGGATGGCTTCCCGATCTTCATGGGCGGTGATCATGCGCTGTCCTTGGGCACCGTCGCTGGCCTGGCCGATCATGCGGCGGCCCAGCGTCGGCCACTGTTCGTCTTGTGGCTGGACGCCCATCCCGACATCCACAGCCCGGATACGACCGCGTCGGGCAACCTGCATGGCACGCCCATCGGCTATGTCACCGGACAGCCCGGTTTCGACGAGTTTCCGCCCATGGCGAACCCGGTCCCGCCGAAGAACATCTGCTTCATCGGCCTGCGTTCGGTGGACGCGCCCGAACGCGCGGCGATCCAGTCGGCGGGGATGCGCGCCATCGACATGCGCCAGATCGACGAACGCGGCATCGCCGCGCCGCTGGCCGAGTTCATCGAGCAGGTGCGCGCCGCCAACGGCATGCTGCACCTGTCGCTGGACGTCGATTTCCTGGACCCAGCCATCGCTCCCGCTGTGGGCACTACCGTTCCGGGCGGAACCACCTTCCGCGAGGCGCATCTGGCGATGGAAATGCTGCATGACAGCAACCTCGTCACCTCGCTGGACCTTGTCGAGTTGAACCCGTTTCTGGACGAACGTGGGCGCACCGCTTCGCTCATGGTCGATCTGACCGCCTCGCTGTTCGGCCGCCGCGTCTTTGATCGTCCAACCCGCAGCTTTTCCTGAAGGATCATCATGCCTGCCCCCAATCCCTCTGAACTGGCCTTCATCCGCTTCGTCAGCGTCGAAAACATGATGCGGCTGGTCCACAGCATCGGCGTCGAGACCGTGCTGAAAGATCTTGCCCGCTATATCGAAGACGACTTCCGTCGCTGGGAACTGTTCGACAAGACCCCGCGCGTGGCCGCCCACTCCAAGGAAGGCGTGATCGAACTGATGCCCACGTCGGACGGGGTCAGCTACGGGTTCAAATACGTCAACGGCCATCCCCAGAACACGAAATCGGGTTTGCAGACGGTTACAGCCTTTGGTCTGCTGGCGCGGGTCGATACCGGCTATCCCGAACTGCTGACGGAAATGACGCTGCTGACCGCACTGCGCACCGCCGCGACAAGTGCCATGGTCGCCCGCCATCTGGCGCCGAAGGACGCCACCACTATGGCCATGATCGGCAACGGCGCCCAGTCCGAGTTCCAGGCTCTGGCCATGCGCGCCATCTGCGGTATCGAACGGCTGCGCCTTTTCGACATCGACCCGGCCGCGACGGCGAAACTGATGCGCAACCTGTCCGAGTTGGGCTTTGATCTGACCGCCTGCAAGACCGGACAAGAAGCTATCCTTGGCGCGCAGGTCATCACCACCTGCACCGCCGACAAGCAATACGCGACAATCCTGACCGATAACATGATCGGCGCGGGTGTCCACGTCAACGCCATCGGCGGAGACTGCCCCGGCAAGACCGAGTTGCACGGCGACATCCTGCGCCGGTCCGACGTCTTCGTGGAATACACCCCCCAGACCCGGATCGAGGGTGAGATCCAGCAGATGCCCGACGATTTTCCTGTGACCGAGATGTGGCAGGTCATCGCCGGCACGGTGCCCGGCCGCACCTCGGAGCGTCAGATCACCCTATTCGACGGCGTGGGCTTTGCCATCGAGGACTTCTCGGCGCTTCGCTATGTGCGCGACCGGCTGGAGGGAACCGACTTCTTTCAGAGCCTCGATATCATCGCCGACCCCGACGATCCGCGCGACCTGTTCGGCATGCTCAATCGTGCCGGCGGCCGGTCCGCCGGAGTGCAGCGCGATGGCGCCATGCTTTGAGAAAATCGCGCAAAGCGCAGGCCCTGCGTAACCTTTCCCGTCGTCACTCGCTGAAAGCCGGGCGTTGAAGCGTTCCGTCAACCCGCCCTCTGATAGGGCTGGAAGTCATAAGACGGCTCAAGTGCGTTCTTCATTTGCCCGCTGGCCAAGTTTATCGATATATTGGGAAATTTCGGTTTTTGTTGTCCTGACAGGAGCATCTAAGAGGTGCCGAGGACTTGTGATCCGAATCATAGCTGTGTCTTTAATTCGTTCTCGCCGTCTCAATCACCGCTCGTTGCCCGAACGGCTCGGCTGGCCTGTCCGAAATGGCAACTCGTGACCATCCCGGCGATGTGTTAATTGTCGAGGCAATCAACTGGTGTTGTGTTAGCGAGTTGCCAAACTGCCGGGCCTGCGGGTCCGGCATTTTGCTTTTCGCGACCGCCCATGCAGTCTGGCAGACGGTCTCAGCTCTCCCCAGCCGCAAGAGGACCAAGGGCGTGAAATATCCTGCTCATGCAGCGTCTTCGCGCCGTCGCAGCTTGATGGCGTCCGCCAGCCACAGCCGAGCCAGTCCGTGATACAGCGGTTCCGGCGACAGCAGGCGCGACACGCCGAAGCCAAGCATCGCGGCGGCCATGATGGGCAGGGCATGTTCCTGCGTCGCGGTCATCTCCATGACGATGACGAAAGCGGTCATCGGCGATTGCACGACCCCGGCGAAATAGGCCGCCATCCCAAGCACCGCCGCAAAGCTCAGCGAAGCCGAGAGCAGCCCGCCGATCAGATTGCCCAGCCCCGCGCCGACCGAGAGCGACGGCGCGAACATGCCGCCCGGAATGCCCGATACGGTCGAGGCCAGCGTCGCCAACAGCTTGGTCAGGAAAAAGCCGGCGGGGAATTGCTCGCCCTGCACCGCCAGCCGCGCCTCGGCGTAGCTGGTGCCGAATGCCGTTCCGCCGCTGACCAGCCCCAGCGCCGCCACCGTCAGCCCCGCGGCCCCGGCGACGACGAAAAGCTTGCGGCTCGGCGCCAGCTTCCAGCGCCGGATGCGCCGGGTCAGGGACAGCACCGACCGGCTGAATCCGGCACCAAGCGCACCGCCGGCAATCCCCACCACCCCCACCAGCAGCCAGTCGCGCGGGAAATTGCCATAGGCAACCGCCTCGCCGAAATAGGTGTAGCTGCCCGAGATCGCCAGCGCCGCGATCCCGGCGATCACCACCGTCGAGAGCACCAGCCCATTGGTGCGGCTTTGGTAGTTGCGCGCCATTTCCTCGATGGCGAAGACGATGCCGGCCAGCGGGGTGTTGAAGGCGGCGGCGATTCCGGCGGCCGAGCCCGCAAGGATCAGCCCCTTGGCCTGGGCCAGATGCCCGACGCGCGCGCTGGCCAGCATGATGGCGGCGCCGATCTGGACGGTCGGGCCTTCGCGCCCGATCGAGGCGCCGCAGAGCAAGCCCCACAGCGTCAGCAGGAACTTTCCGGCGGCGATCCGCAGCGTCAGGTAAAGCCTCCTCTCCTCGCCCTCCAGCGCGCGGGCGGCGATGGCCTGCGGGATGCCGCTGCCTTGCGCGCCGGAAAAATATCGCTGCGCGAGCCAGGCCGACGAGATGAAGCCCGCCGGGACCACCAGAAGCAGCCAGGGTGAGGTCCCTCCGGCCGAGAGATGGCGAAACGCCTCGGTCGCCAGATCCGCGAGCCTGGCGAAGGCGGTGCTGACCAGCCCGACCAGCAAGGCGCCGCACCAGAAGACCATCCGCCCGCGCCATTGCCCCCGGCTGGTGATCAGCGCGCGCGAGCGTCGGAGGATGCGAAGCCGGGGGCGGGGCATGGGCATTCGTATCCTGTGTCGATAGGCTTCTCCGCGCCGGAGCCAGAGGGCCGGACTGAGATCCTTTCTGCATTTCATGGCCGGGCCGAGAAGACAAATGCAAACGGGGCCGGGCAGGACCGCCCGCCCCCGCGCCTCTCGTCATCGCAACTCGCGCTTTTCCGCCAGCAGGCCCTTGACGATGGCCCAGCAGGCGCCCAGCAGCACCAGGGTGAAGGGCAGCCCGGTCGAAACCGCCATAGCCTGCAAGGCCGTCAGCCCGCCGCCCAGCAGCAGGGCGATGGCGACCAGCCCCTCGAACCCGCACCAGAAGATGCGCTGCGGCACGGGTGCGTGAATCTTGCCGCCCGCCGCGATGGTGTCGATGACCAGCGAGCCGGAATCGGACGAGGTCACGAAAAAGACGATGACCAGGATGATGCCGACGAAGCTGGTGATCGCGGTCAGCGGCAGCTGCGACAGCATCTGGAACAGCTGCAATTCCAGCGCCGCATCGGCCACGCCGGAAAAGCCGCCCTGCGTCAGCGTGATCGCCGTGCCGCCAAAGGCGGTCATCCACAGAACCGAGATCAGCGAGGGCACGATCAGCACCGCCGTCAGGAACTGCCGCACGCTGCGTCCGCGCGACACCCGTGCGATGAACATGCCGACGAAGGGCGACCAGCTGATCCACCACGCCCAATAGAACGCCGTCCACCCCTGACGGAAATTGTCGTCGTTGCGGCCGAACGGGTTCGACAGCGGGATCAGATCCCCGGCATAGGCGCCCAGATTGCCGAAGAACCCGGTCAGGATCTGCCATTTCGGGCCGACCAGGATGACGAACAGCAGCAGGGCGATGGCCAGCAGCATGTTGATCTCGGACAGGCGCTTGACGCCTTTTTCCACCCCCAGCACGACCGAGGTGGTGGCCACGGCGGTGATGATGACGATCAGCACGATCTTGGCGGTCAGCGCGGTGCTCCAGCCGAACAGGAAATGGAAACCCGCCGATGCCTGCTCGGCGCCGATGCCCAGCGAGGTCGCGAGGCCGAACAGCGTCGCCATCACCGCCAGCACATCGACGACATGGCCGGGCCAACCCCAGACCTTCTCGCCGAAGATCGGATAGAAGACCGAACGCAGCGTCAGCGGCAGCCCCTTGTTATAGGCGAACAGCGCCAGCGCCAGCGCGACCACCGCATAGATCGCCCAAGGACGCAGGCCCCAGTGGAAGATGGTCGCGGCCATGGCCAGCCGGCGCGCGCCCAGTTCATCCCCCGGCGCGCCGTCCAGCGGCGCCCAGTCGGTCCGGGCGCCGTTTTCCAGCACCGGCCCGCCCAGGGCGGCGGTGTAATGGCCCAACGGCTCGCTGACGCCATAGAACATCAGCCCGATGCCCATGCCGGCGGCAAAGAGCATGGAAAACCAGCCGGTCAAGGTGAAATCCGGCGTCGCCTCGGGGCCGCCCAGCCGGACCGAGCCCAGCGGCGACAGGATCAAGAACAGGCACAGCAGCACGAAGACATTGCCGGCGATCAGGAAGAACCAATCGAAATTGCCGGTGACCACGTCGCGCAATCCGCCGAAGAACGGCCCGAGGACCGTGGGAAACAACAGCGTTGCGGCGGTGAAGATCACCACCGCGATGCCGGAGACCATGAAGACCGGATTGTGGATGTCGAAGGCGACCGGCTTCACGCCTTCGATATTGTCCTGGCCGATCTGGTAGTCGGTCGGGATGATCTGGGTCGGGCCTTCGGGCGGCGGCAGCGCCTCGATGCCGGCGTCGGGGGCTAGAGGGTCGGATGGGCTTGTCTGTGACATGCGTCCCTTTCTCATTTGGGTTCGATCGGGCGCCGAAAGCTTCGACTCGACGCGAAATGCGCCTGGGGGACCCAGAGTTTCACAATTTCTTTACAATTGCCATCCGCAGCCGCTCGGCAGGCGAAGCGGGGACATGACGAGGCCTGAGTTGCCGAACATCCGAATTATTCCGCCGACAGATCAAGCCTTGTCGCATCATCGAGATGCGCGTGGTGGCAGTTCGTCCCAAGTAATTGAATGGCACGGTGGGGACATGGGGCTGGATAGCGGCCTTATGCGATTGATCGCCTAAAAGTTCTGAAGGACTGTAACTCAGAAGCAATCATCGTGGGAGCAGAGCTACCCGCACCGATGCCGATGCAGATGACGCCCCCACCCCCTGCACAGAGACCAAGCTCAATGGGGCCAGACTATCAGGCAGCTTGGCGGCGTGATCCAGACATTATTGTATGACGGGCGTAACCTTCCGACCGGTGATCGACGACGATCTCGGCCGCTCTGCCAGCGGTATGATGGCCCGGCCCGGCTTCGAGAAGCTCGTTGCCGCCTTGTGGGCTGGGGAAGTCGGCGCCGTGCCCTGCTTTGACGCTTCGCGGCTGGCACGCAATGGCAGGGACTGGCGCCACCTCCTCGAACTGTGCGGGCTTGGCGAGGCGCGTGTCATCGACCTCGATGGCGTCTACGATCTTTGCCTGCTCAACGAGCGCCTGCTGCTCGGCATGAAGGGCAGCATCAGCGAGTTCGAGCTCGGGGTGATCCGGGCGCGCATGCTTGACGCTGCCCGGGCAAAAGGAAACGGGTATAGTCAGCATGGCAGGTTTGCGGGATCTAGCTGCCGGCTACTGTATCGCCGCATCAGCGGCCTATTTCGAAAGCTCTTGACCGTCCAGGCTGGTCGATCAATATATCAATAAATGTTGAGGAATTGATTCGATGAATGAGCCTCAAGCTCTTGCCGCCTTTGCGGCGCTGTCGCAGGAGACACGGCTGCGCGTCGTGCGCCTGCTGGTTCAAGCCGGACCGGACGGCATGGCCGCAGGCGCAATCGGCGAAGCATTGGGCGGCGCGACCACCTCTCGGCTTTCGTTCCACCTGACCCATCTCGAACATGCCGGACTGATCCAGTCCCGGCGGGACGGGCGCTTTATCATCTACAGCGCCGTCTATTCTGCCTTGGCCGGTCTGATCGGCTTCCTCTTGAAGGATTGCTGCCATGGCCATCCTGAGATCTGCGCACCTGCTGTTGCGGCGCTGACCTGTGCCTGCGGCTGCGAGTCCATCCCGACCGAAAGCGCCTGACCATGGATGTTGTCATCTACCACAATCCCGAATGCGGCACCTCGCGCAATACGCTGGCGATGATCCGCAATGCCGACATCGAGCCGCATGTAATCGAGTATCTGAAGACGCCTCCTTCGCGCGCCATGCTGGAACAGTTGATTACCCGAATGGGGATCACACCACGAGAACTGATGCGCGAGAAGGGCACACCCTACGGCAAGCTCGGCCTGGGAGGCCCGGCCCTTTCGGGTGGAGCGCTGCTTGATGCAATGATGGCGGAGCCAATCCTGATCAACAGACCCATCGTGCTCAGCCCCAAGGGCGTGCGGCTCTGCCGTCCCTCGGAGCGAGTGCTCGATCTGCTGCCGCCGCAGCGAGGCGCCTTCAGCAAGGAGGACGGCGAGCAGGTCGTTGATGCCCACGGCAACCGCATGCCTGATCAAGGGACGTTTCCATGACCGCCAATCGCCCGGCCCGCCGGCTTTCCTTCCTCGACCGCTACCTGACGCTGTGGATCTTCGCGGCCATGGCGCTTGGCATCGCGCTCGGGACAATCTTCACCGGCCTCCCGGATGCCTTGAACGACATGTCGGTCGGGTCGACCAACATCCCGATCGCCATCGGCCTGATCCTGATGATGTATCCGCCGCTGGCCAAGGTCCGCTACGAGGAGCTGCACCAAGTCTTTGCCGACAAGCGCGTCCTGGTTCTGTCGCTGGTGCAAAACTGGATCATCGGCCCGGTGCTGATGTTTGCCTTGGCGGTGATATTCCTGCGCGATCCTCCCGAATACATGACCGGGCTGATCCTGATCGGCCTGGCGCGCTGCATCGCCATGGTGCTGGTCTGGAATCAGCTTGCCCGTGGCGACAACCAGTATGTGGCGGGGCTGGTCGCCTTCAACTCGATCTTCCAGATCCTGTTCTTCTCGACCTATGCTTGGCTGTTCCTCACGGTCCTGCCGCCACTGTTCGGGCTGGAAGGCAGCATCATCGATGTGAGCTTCTGGACCGTCACCGAAGCTGTGCTGATCTATCTGGGCCTTCCTTTCATTGCCGGCTTCCTAACCCGGCGCATCCTGATCGCCCGGAAAGGGGCAGGCTGGTATGGGGAGGTCTTCCTGCCGAAGATCAGCCCGATCACGCTGGTGGCGCTGCTCTTCACCATTGTCGCGATGTTCAGCCTGAAGGGTGGCGATGTGCTGCGCCTACCGCTGGATGCGGTGCGGATCGCCCTTCCGCTGGTGCTCTATTTTGCAATCCAGTTCCTGGTGAGCTTTGCCATGGGCCGGCTGATTGCCAAGGACTACCCCCGCACTACGGCCATCGCCTTCACCGCCGCCGGCAACAACTTCGAACTGGCCATCGCTGTCGCCATCGCCGCCTACGGCCTGGCTTCGCCGGTAGCCTTCGCCGCCGTGATCGGCCCGCTGGTCGAGGTGCCGGTTCTGATCTTGCTGGTGAATGTCGCCCTGCGTCTTGGCGACCGCTGGTTTCCCCGTGACGCCACGCTGCAAGAGGCCCGCGCATGATCCCCGACCTGCCGAACCTGTCGCCTGATGCACTGCGCCAGCCGAACCTGCCCCCGGTTCCGCGCGCAACCCATCCGCCGCGCATCCTGCTGCTCTATGGCTCGCTGCGGGAACGCTCCTACAGCCGCTTCGCCACGCTGGAGGCCGAGCGCCTGCTGCGTCACTTCGGCTGCGAAACGCGCGTTTTCCATGCAAACGGTTTGCCGCTGCCCGACGATGCCGAGGCCGCGCATCCGAAGGTCCAGGAACTGCGCGAGTTGTGCCTGTGGTCAGAAGGTCAGGTCTGGACCAGCCCGGAACGCCACGGGGCCATGACCGGGGTGATGAAGTCCCAGATCGACTGGATCCCGCTCTCGATGCGAGCGATCCGGCCGACCCAGGGCCGCACCCTGGCGCTGATGCAAGTGTCCGGCGGTTCGCAATCGTTCAATGCCGTGAACCAGATGCGCGTCCTGGGCCGTTGGATGCGGATGGTCACGATCCCCAACCAGTCCTCGGTCGCCAAGGCCTATGACGAGTTCGACGAGGCCGGCCGGATGCGCCCGTCGAGCTATTATGACCGCATCGTCGATGTCATGGAGGAGTTGGTGAAGCTCACGCTGCTGACCCGCGACCTCTCAGACTTCCTCACCGACCGATACAGCGAGCGAAAGGAAACCGCGGCGAGACTGGAAGCACGAGTGAGCCTGAAAGCCGCAACCTGATAAGCGCGCCCCTGCTGTGACTGCAAGCCAAGGCTAATCAGCAGCGTTTCGGTCGGCAAGGCCAGCCTTACCGGTCGATCGGGATAGGTGTCTTCCGCTCCACCATGCGCGGCGCCCGTCGAATTCGTCTGGATATCCCGTCTCGTAGAGTTCCATTTCGGGGTGCAGGTCTTGCAGCGCGCCTATGGAGGACCGCCCATCTTCTGGGCTTCCTCCTCATTCATCGGCGATGGCGAAGGCCATCCAACCAAGGACGCCACGGGACACGTCCGGCAGTTGCTTTTTCCTGTCGAATCAGGCCTGATCCGCGCCGCCCGCTTCAAGCGCTCGTCAAAAATAATTTCGGCAAAGGGGGCGTTTCGGGGGCCTTTGCACCAGTTACCGATCACCGGCTTCCGGCACGCGGACGCCCCCGGAGATCGGGACCCAAAATTTTTCACCCGTTCAGCCTCTTGGAAATCAATTTTTCGCATAAATGCCTAATCCCATGAAGTCGCACGACAGGAACAACCTGTCGTGAATTTTCGAAAGCGGCCTACAACACCTTTCCTTTCATAGCGTGGAGCACTCTGGGAAAGCTAAATTTTTCGCATACTTTCCAGCTAGTAAACGGCGCTTGCTAGTGTCTTCCATCTCCCCGCAGCCGGGGCTATAGCGCGATTCGAACAAAGATTGCGAAAAGTGAAAATGCAGATGCAAAAGACCTGACCCGCGCACAAACGAAAACACCGGGATGCGCCAACATCCCGGTGTGATCGTATCGAGGCAGACCGAAATCCACCGATTTGACACCGGTTTCCTAGCAGACCTTGCGGCTCGCCGCAAGGATTCGCATGGACGACAGTCTTCCTCATCTCACCAGGCTCTTTTCCGGGAACAACTGACCGGCCAATCCGATCCTGACCGTAATTGCGGCAGGCCAGGAATGGCCTTCGTCATCCCCGCTTCCCAGGAAGGTCGCCTCATCCAGACCGGGTTCTCTGCCCGCTCCGGAGCAAGACCGCCCCCGCCCGGACCCGGGCGGGATCGATTCCCCATGAGGAACAATCAAATGCCCCCAACTGCTAATGACCATGTCCGCGGCTTCGTGCCGCCCCTCCCCAGCACTGCGCAGCGCGATGTGGCGCTCAGTTCCAAAGGCCATTTCTGTGGCCATGTCGTGATCGGCGATGGCTCCGGCCGTGGTGCCGCCAGCGGCGCGCCGGCCCGGGTGGTGCAGATTGAAAGCCATCTTGAGCTCAGCTGGTGCCTCTGCCTGTCCCTTCGCCCCGATGTTGCCGATCTGCGCGAACAGGTCGAGTTCTTCTGGCTCAATGAGCAAGGCGAATATCACCCCCATTACTTCGACCTGTTTGTTGCCAAAACGGATGGAACCCGGATCGCCTGTGCCATCCGCCCGGTCGCCTGGACCGGCGGCAGCTTCGGACGGGAGATGCCGCAGATCGCTGCGCAGGCACGGCACAGCCGTTTTGCCGATGATGTCCGCCTGCTGACGGAAGCGGATCTCGATCCGGTGGAGCTGCATAACGCCTGGCTGCTGCATGACGTCCGGGTGGCTGATCCTCTGGCAGACGAGGCTGCGGCGCGGGTTCTGGCCGACATGTCCGGCACGGCATCCTTTGCCGATCTGACCGCCCGGACCGGCTGCGGTCCCACAGGCTTCAGGGCCCTGTTGCGGCTGGTTCGCAGCGGCCAGCTTCGCCCCCTCCACAATGAACGTATCACCTCGGCCACCCTGGCCTACAAGAGGAGCAACCTCTGATGCATATGCACAATCTCAGCTTTGATGCCGACCGCCACCATTATGCCTTCGGCAAATATGACCGTATCACCATCGAAGGTCAGACCTACCGGACCTCGCTTTATGGCCGTAATGAAGAAGGCTGGCTGCTGGAGCTGGATGATGGTTCCGGCCGGTGCAGCAGCTTCACGCATCAGGAGCTGAGCCGACTGGGGTCGATGAGGCGTATCCGGGTCGAGCACAACTTCCACGCCCCCGATATTGCCAAACGGCGCCTTCTCACCGGCGGGGCTCTGCTCTCGGAATTGCCGCCGAAACCGGCCGCCCGGATGACCAAGAAGCACGCCTATGTCCAGGCCTTCCTTGAGATGGAGCGTGAGAAGCGCATCAACATCACCGATACCGCCATTCTGGCCAACCAATTTGAATTGCGTGGCCGCGCGATGGACTATGCAACGCAGTTCCAGGGCGGGGAAGGCACACAGCAGTCGCTGGATTTCAGCAAATGCCCGGCACCGCGCAGCTTGCGCCGGTGGCTTGCGGAGCACCGGAAAGCGGGCGTCAGCGGCCTCGTCGACGCCATGAACCGGCGCGGGAACCGCAACCGCCTGATGGGTCCCGAACAGCTTGCCCTGATGACGCGCGAGGTCCGGCGCTATCTCAGCGAAGACCGGCCGAGCATGAAGACGATCCACGAAAACGTCAGCGTCGCCTTCGCCGCACGCAACGAGGCCCGGGTAGCGGAGGGGCTGCACCCCTTTCCCATTCCCAGTTATGAAACCGTGCGCCGGGCGATCCATATGCTTGATCCGTTCGAGGTCGCGGTTGCCCGTGACGGGGTCGAGGAGGCGCGCAAGAAATTCATGCCGGTGGGTGAAGGCCTGCGCCTGACCCGTCCGCTCGAGCGGGTGGAAATCGATGAAAACACCATCGACATCATCTCGCTGACCGAATCCTGGGGGCTGCGTGAACTGCTGACCGAAGAGGAGCAGAAGATCCTTGGGCTGGATCGCGGCAAGGCGCGCTGGTTCGTGACCGTCGCCATCTGTGCCACGACGCGCTGCATCCTTGGCATGGCTTTTTCGCGTTCGGCCAAGGACAACGCCTCTCTGCAGGTGCTGCAGATGATCCTGCGTGACAAGGGAAAATGGGCTGATGCGGCCGGTTCCCTCGGCTCCTGGGACATGCATGGCACGCCTGTCCTGATCGTCACCGACAATGGCGCGGCTTTCAAGTCCGAGCGCTTCCGGGTGGCATGCGCGGATCTGGGCATCACCACGCTGCGGGCGCCGGCGGGGCTGGCCCAGATGCGCGCCCGCAACGAGCGCTTCTTCCATAGCCTCAACACCGGCCTGCTCCCCCGCCTGCCGGGCCGCACCTTCGGCAGCATTCGCGAGAAGGGGGATGCAGATCCGGAGGCGCGCGCCGCGCTGACCTTCGATGATCTGGCTTTCTGCCTGGTGCGCTGGATCGTCGACATCTACCACAATACCCCGCATGCCGGTCTGGGCGGGGAAACCCCGCTTCAGTGCTGGCGTCGCCTGACCGCCGAGTGGGGTGTTCAGCCGCCGCCGGATATGGACACCCATCGCGCCATCTTCGGGGAGCGCCTGCCGCGCAAGCTGTCCCGGGAGGGCGTGACCGTCCTGGGCCTGCGCTATCACTCCGAGGCGCTGGCCCGCCTGATGACCAACCGGGAAGAGCGCAATGTCGAGGTGCGCTGGCATCCCGACGATATCGGCACGGTGACCGTCTATGCCGGGCAGCAGAAATTCGAGGTCGGCACGGTCCTGCCCGGTTTCGACGGTGTGTCTGCCCGCCAATGGGTCGCTGCAACCCGGGAACTGAAAGCCGCGAATGCGGGCCGCAAATCCTATGACCGCCAGATGATCCATGCCGCGATCACCGCGATCGAAGGGCGCAGCACCGCGGCGACCCGGATGGCCGGGCTGCTCGTCGACGAATGGACGCCCGAGCGGATCCGGAATTTGGAGGCCAGCCTCTATATCGGCTTCAATGCGGGCGGTGACAAACCGGTGAAGCCCGCAGCCGCCGATGGCATTGGTCGCTCCATTCCCGACCCGGAGGTGCAGGCCCCGCGCCCGGCGGTCTCGCCGGCAATCCCGGTCCCTGGCCCTTCCCCCGTGCATCTCGACCTGCCCGACACGGCCCCTGAAACGCAACCCTGGTCCATCACGGAGTAAGCCCATGCCCAATCCCGCTGAAAGCGCCCGGATCCTTCAGAAACTGCGCAAGCTCCGCGTCGATACGCCAAGGGATACCGCATTCACCGCCCATCTCAACCGGCTGTTGTGCCGGGATGAGGTCGGCAACCTGCTGCCCGAGCCGCAGCGCTTTTCCGCGGGTCGCGAGACCCGTGGCGTGATGGTGGTGGATGGCGCCGGTGGCGGCAAGACCACCCTGATCTCCCGCGCCCTGGAACGGCACCCGGTTCTGTCCGGCGGAACGGGGCGGCACTATCTCGATGCCAGCGTGCCCAGCCCCGCCACCTTCAAGAGCATGACCGGCGCACTGTTGCAGCGCAGCGGTTACCCGGTGATCACCGCCAACCGCGAGGGCTGGAGCCTTTGGGAAACCCTCCGGGGCCGGCTCAAGGATCAGGGCATCATTGTTGTCTGGATCGACGAGGCGCATGACCTGTTCTGCGCCGATCGCCACCTGATCCTGCGCGCCCTCAAATCCCTCATGCAGGGGGACGAGGCCGTCATCCCGATCCTTTCCGGCACCGAGAGGCTGCACGAAATCGTCCGTTCCGATCCGCAGGTCCAGCGTCGGCTTTCGACGCTGATCCTGCCGCCGGTCTCGGAGGCGGCGGACGGGGCCAGCGTCGTTGGGGTGATCCGGGGATATTGCCGGATTGCGGGGCTGGAGCCGCCGCTTGATGCCGATCTGATCCCGCGCCTGTTCCATGGGGCGCGTTATCGGTTCGGGCGTTGCGTCGAGACGATCCTCGGCGCCATCGAGTTTGCGCTGGAGGGCGATGTGTCGCGCCTCGACATCGGCCATTTCGCAGAGTTCTGGGGCCTGCAGGAAGGTTGTCCGCTTGGCGGCAATGTCTTCCTTGCCCCGGACTGGCCGCAGATCGACCCGGATCGGGACGAGGCCGATGCTCCGCCTATCCGCGCGCGGTCCCGGCGGCGACGGGCATGAGCATGGCCAGCCTCTTCCCCCTGCTGCCGTTCCGGGCGGACGAAACCCATTGGTCTTGGGCGTCCCGCATGGCCGCCTTCCATATCCGTGGCCCCATCGGGATCTTCCTGCGTGATCTCGGCCTTGATCCCTTCGCTCTCTCCATCGGCGATCCGGATGAGGTGGTCAGGCTGTGCGAGATTGCCGGGCAGGATCCGGGACCGGTGCTGCGCAACACCGTGGTGCAGAACACCTGCCGGAGCTGGAGGCTCGGTGAGGAGGCTCTGATTGACAGCCTGTGTTCACAGCAGGATCTGCGCTTTTGTCCGGCCTGCCTCGCCGAGGACGATGCGGCCGCCATGGCGGCAGGCCATGACATCTCTATCCACCGGCGCGAGAGGCTGATCTGGCGGCTGAAGCCGATCCGGTCCTGCCTGAAACACAGACTACCCCTGATCCGCCGGGATCGGCCTGACCATATGGTTGGGAAAGGCGTCTTTGCCGGAAGCGTGCCAAAAGCCGCCGCCATGTTACAGGATCTTGCGGGCCGCGCTGCGCCCTCTCCGGAATCCCCGCTCCAGACCTATATCGCCAATCGGCTTGCTGGGCGTCATGGCCCGGCCTGGCCGGACAGCCTGCCGCTGGAACAGGTGATCAGGATCACCGAGTTTCTGGGTTCCGCCCTGGAGTTCGGGCCATATGTCGCCTTCGGCGACCTTTCCGTCCGGGATCAGGATACCGCTTCGGCCTGCGGCTGGGCCTATATCGTCAACGGGGAAGCAGGCATCCGCCGCGCATTGCAAATCCTTCAGGCCGGGTTCGACCCGAAGCGGTCCCCATGCCGTATCAAGAAATGGGGGGCCTTCGGCCCGTTGCTCGACGAACTCCGGCATCCCCTCCCAAGCAATTCGCTCCGCAGAATCTTTGGAGAGCATCTCGCCAGCATTGCTGAATCCTGATCCGCATCCCGGGCAGGATTCGGTTCAGCCCCCCTCGTCAATTCACCCATTTGCCAGTCAGGCCGCCTTCGGGCGGCCTTTTTTGTTGGAGACGAGGCAAGTTTCGATGGCCAAGAATTGTGTGGAAAATGGTCAAATCCCGAAACGCACGATTCACGGATAAAGTAAAATCAACGGCTTACATGTAATAGACTGGCGCGAGTTGGCCATTATTTCAGTGGTCCGACAACCTTGTGAGGCGCTATGAAAACTCAACTCTTTCAATTGGTTGTCAAGACCGTCCTGCCTCCGCTGCTCGGCCCTGCCAGCGCCATGGCCGCGACCATGTATCCGGCTTACTACGCTGCCGTCTGCGGCGGCCAGGCTCCTCCAACTGCTCGGCGGGCGTCGTGATCGACAGAAGCACCGAATGGCCGGAAAGCTCCAGCAAATGCCCCAGCGCCGCCCGCGTCTTCGGCACCGGTGAGACCTGCACCTGTCCTCACGATAGCCAGGCCAAGGCACGCAGTTCCCACGCTTTCCGGCGGGGCCGGCCTAGAAGCCGGTACCGGAATAGGCGGCGGGCCCGGTGGGCCGGTCATGGATGCTCCAGCGGATGCCCTCGGTCGTCAGGCGCAGGATGGCCGTCCCCAGGGTGTTTTCGTCGTCGGGATCGTCCGCTGCGTCGCGCCGGATCGGCAGCCCGGCACCCCCCTCGTCGCGCAGGATCGCCAGGGGATCCAGCCCCTCGGCCAGCAGCGCATTGGCCCGGACCTGACGATCATGCGACGACTCGGTTACGATCTGGGCCGACAGGCCGCCGCGGTGATGCAGGGCGTGATTGGCATGGGCCGAAGGGGTCTTGACCTCGACCGCCGAAACCTCGCCTGCGCCGAACTCCACCGACAGGATGCGGCGGTCCGCGGTGCTGGACAGCGCGAAATGGAAGCCGCCGGAACCGGCGCCCGCTTCCAGCACCGCCAGCGCCTGATCGAGGCTGTGCGACCCGATCACCGCCCGGCCCAGCACCATGCGGGGAATATCGGGTTCCACGCCGGTCAGGCGGAGATTGTTCACCGTCTGCGCTAGCCCCGCCGCGTTGAAGGCGAAGGTGTGACCCGGGATCGAACCCGGATAGCAGAAGGCACGGAACGCTGGCGCGTCGAGGCCAGCCACCTCGGCGATGAAGCAGGCGCCGCGAAAGAACGGCAAGCCGTCCTCGTTATGGGCCAGCACCGGCGCCTCGCCCGGCACCATGACCGTGGTGCAGCCGTCCGGCACCCGCGCCAGCAGGTCGCCCCGGCAGTTCCAGGCGAAGACCGCCTCGACCGGCATGTCCAGCCCCTCGGCCAGCCCCTCGATCTCGTCCCAGATCGCCGGAAAGCGCGCGCGGGTCGCCTCGGCCATGCGGGCCACCGCCGCCGCATGGGCGGGGCCGGTCATGGCGCGGAAATACTCCGAACCCGGCAGATGGCGGTGCACCGCCTCGCGTCCGGCCAGACCCAGCGCCCGGCCGATCTCGCGCGGGGGGCCGCCCATCCGGTGCCAGCCCAGTTCATGCGGTTCAGACATGTTGCAGAAAGTCCTTCAGCCGGTCCGAGGGCGGATTGTCGATCATCTGCCGCGGCTCGCCGTCGACGGAAATCTTGCCGTGTTCCATGAAGATCAGCCGCGTGCCGACCTGCTTGGCGAAACCCATCTCATGGGTGACGACCACCATGGTCATGCCTTCCAGGGCAAGCTGGCGCATGACGTTCAGCACCTCCTGCTTCAACTCGGGGTCCAGGGCCGAGGTCGGCTCGTCGAAGAGCATGACCTTGGGCCTGACGGCCAGCGCGCGGGCGATGGCGACGCGCTGCTGCTGGCCGCCCGAAAGCTCGGAGGGGACATGCCCTGCGCGCTCCTTGAGGCCTACCTTGTCCAACAGGTCCAGCGCCTGCGCCTCGGCCTCGGCCCGGCCCAGGCCGCGCACCTTGCGCGGACCGAAGGCGACATTCTGCAGGGCCGTCATCTGCGGGAACAGGTTGAACTGCTGGAACACCATTCCGGCCTCTTGCCGGATCTGGCGCAGGTTGGCGTTGCCCGACTTGACCGAGATGCCGTCGACGACCAGATCGCCGCCAGTGATCTGTTCCAGCCCGTTGATGCAACGCAGCAGCGTGGACTTGCCAGACCCCGATGGGCCGATCAGCACCACCACCTCGCCGCTGTCGATGTTCAGATCGACCTTGTCCAGCACGGTCACCTCGCCGAAGGCCTTCGAGGTCTTGCGGAATTCGATGATGCTCACAGGATCCTCATGCGCTTTTCGATGATGCGAAGGACCAGCGACAGCACGCCGGTCATGATGAGGTAGAAGACGCCGACGGCGGTCCAGATCTCGACCGCGCGAAAGTTCGAGGCCATGATCTCCTGCCCGGTCCGGGTCAGTTCGGCGACACCGATCACGATGAAGAGCGAGGTGTCCTTGAGCGAGACGATATACTGGTTGCCCAGCGGCGGGATCAGCCGGCGAAAGGCCAGCGGCCCGACGATATGGACCAGCACCTTCCAGCGCGGCAGGCCCATGGCCAGCCCGGCCTCGCTGAGGCCCTTCGGGATCGAGAGCAGCGCGCCGCGCACGATCTCGGCGATATAGGCGCCGGCGTTGACGCCGATGGACAGGATCGCCGCGGCCATCGGGTTGATGCGGATGCCGGTCAGGATCGGCAGCGCGAAGTAAAGGAACATCACCTGCACGACGATGGGCGTGCCCCGGATCAGCTCGACATAGATCAGCGCCAGCGCGTTCACGAAGCGGTTGCCATAGGCGCGCATCAGCCCGACCAGGAAACCCAGGGTGGTGCCGATGACCAGGCCCCAGAAAGCGATCATCAGCGTCACTTTCGCGCCCGCGACCAGCTGCGGCAGGAATGAGGGGATTACGGACCAGTCGATTTCCACCGAGGCCTCCGGTTCTGCGGGACGAGGGGGGATGCGGACCGCGCCCGCATCCCGACGGATCGGGCGCCGGTCACTTCACCGGCTTGGTGCCGAACCATTTTTCATAGATGGCGTCGTAGCGCCCGTCTTCCTTCATCTTGGCAAGGATCTCGTTGACCTTCGGCACCAGTTCGCTGCCCTTGGGGAAGGCGATGCCGTATTGCTGGGCCATGACCTGGTCGCCCGCCGAGCGGACCTGGCCGTTGCCGGCGGTCTTGATGTAGTAAAGCACATTCGGCGTATCGTGGAACGCGCCGTCGACATTGCCCGCCCGCAGTTCCAGATAGGCGTTGTCGATATTGGGGAACTTGCGCAGCGTGGTGTCCTTGAGGTTCTGCTCGGCCCAGCCGGCGGCGGCGGTGCCGGTCTTGACCGCGATGGTCTTGCCGGCCAATTCGTCGAGACCCTTGATCGGGCTGTCGGTCGCCACCATCAGCAGGTTGCCGCTGTCGTAATAGCCGTCCGAGAAGTCGATGGCCTGCTTGCGCTCGTCCGTGATGGTGATGCCCGCCAGCGCAACATCGACCTGCCCGGTCTGCAGCGCCGGGATGATCCCCGCGAAATCCATCGGCCGCAGTTCGTAGCCGGTCCCCAGGTCCTTGGCGATGGCGTCCCACATGTCGATGTCGAAGCCGACGTATTTGTCGCCCTCCTTGAACTCGAACGGGACGAAGGCGGTGTCGGTCGCCACCACCAGATCGGCGGCATGGACGGCGGTGGTCATGCCGAGGGCCAGAGCGACGGTGCTGGCGAATTTTATGAGTTTTTTCATGTTGTTTCCCTGTCGGACAAGAGCCAGATCGGCATAAGGGGCGATCATGCAAAAATGCTTGCACAGCTTTTTTCGGATTGCAATGAACTTGCCGACGCCGACACTCGGGCCGTCGGCACGGCCCCGGGGCGGAACGCCCGTGTTCATGTCGGGACAGGGCGCAGCAAGGCTGAATCGCTCGGAGGGTCGGACCTCGCCTCGGCTCCAGAGGGCGCGTTTCAGCAGGCGCCGGCTGCGGTCATCCGCCGATCCTTGCGCTTGGCCGGGCCGGCCTTCGGCAGCATGGGCGGCACGCGCACGTCCCAGCGCCCGTTCCCCGGCCCGGAGGGCTTGCGCCGTCGCCACCCCGGCTTCCCATCGCGCCCGCGCCGCCGTTCTGGCCAGCCAGGACCGTTCGGCAGCCGAATCGCGGTCTGGTCGGCAGGCACGGCGCGGATCGGTCCGCGGCCGGCAGGATTCGCAAGCATCGCCGGTATCCGGGACCTCGGCTTGCAAGCCGCGCCGGTCGGGGCCATAGTGCCGCAGGCCGGCTTTGCGACCTTCCCGGCACCCCATGGCAGGAGCCGCGCGGCGTGTTCAATCCTTCGGCCATCTTTCCCCTTCTGATCGGACTCAGGGCCAACAATGTCCTGGGGTTGTCCGGCTCCTGACGATCCGGCAACCCCAAGCATACCGCTGATCCGCTTCTCTGCCGCGCCCGCCGTGGTGCGGCCTGACGTCTACGGGAAATGACATGACATCGTGGGAAACCCTGGCTCGCGCGCGCACCGCGTCGGGCGATGAAATCGTGCTGCGGCAACGCGGCGAAATCTATGAGATCCGCTATAACGGCATCGCGCTGATGTCCAATCTCAACCACCAGTCGGAAATCCAGCTGGCCTTGCGGTCGATGCGACGGCTGGACTTCCGTGCCCGGCGCGTGCTGATCGGCGGGCTCGGGCTTGGATACAGCCTGCGCGCGCTGCTGGACCTTGCCGCGCCCGACACCGAGGTCACCGTCTGCGAGATCATCCCCGAGGTGGTCGCCTGGAACCGCGGCCCGCTTGCCCATCTGGCCGGAAGCCCGCTGGACGATCCGCGCAGCCGGCTGGTGATCGGCGATGTGCAAGAGCATCTGGCCCTGTCCAGGGGATGCTACGACCTCATCCTGCTGGACACGGACAACGGGCCCGATCTGGTGGTCCGCCCGGAAAACGAGGACCTGTATCGGGATGGCGGCATCGCCGAGGTGGCGGATGCGCTGGCCTTGGGCGGGTTGGCGGCGTTCTGGTCGGCGACCGCGTCCAGCCGGTTCGAAAGCACGCTCGCAAGACAGGCGTGGAACTGGACCAGAGAGGACATCCCGCTTGTTCCCGGCCGCGTCGATGCCATGCATCACATCTACAGCTGCGCCTTGCCGTCCTAACCCCATCGTTCCCGCCCTGCCCTGCTCCGCCTGCCCCGCGCGTCGGGTCGCGGCGGGAACGGCCCAATTTGGGTCGTGGTTGGCGCGTGTCGCAGCGTCAAGCGGGCCAGAGGGAGCGCCCCGGCTCGCGCCGCAATATGGTGGCCGGATTGCGAACCATGCGGACCGGCGGGAACGATCAAGGCCCTCCCTGCCCGAACGGTCCTTTCGGCCCTTGCCGCAAACCCTGATCGGCGCAGGCCGCGAAGTTCCAAGGCCGGCCCTTCGCAACCCTCGGCACCGGCCGCCTGTCGAAGCTGGAATCGGCGTGTGGTTTTCCTCGCCGTTCGGTCGCGGATGTTCCCGGCTCAGAACCCCGCATTCAGCATCAGCGAAAGCCGTCTTGGCAGCGGACCGTTTTCCCCTGCCGAGACGTTGCCCAGGTTGAACAGGCCCAGGCTGACGGTGGCCCGGTCGCTCAGCCGGTAGTCCAGGCCCAGATCGAACAGGACATGGGCGGGGGTTTCGACACTGCGTCCCAGTGCCTCGGCCCGGCTGCGATAGCGCCCCCGCGTCCAAAGCGTCAGGGGCTCGCCGACGCGCCAGTCCAGCGCCAGGCCCAGCTCGTGGCGCGGCAGGTTGTGGAACGGCCTGCCGGCATCGCGGCCGCGGGTGATCAGCGAATCCGACCAGGTGTAGGTGATGGCAAGGTCGGCGTCGCCAAGCGGCCATCGAGCGTGATCTCGGCCCCGCGCAACCGGGCGGCGTAGGCGTTGACATATTGCGTCACCGCCTCGTAAACGCCGCCGTTCAATGCGCAGGCGGGCGCCTAGCCCAAGGGCGTGCGGCACAGGTCGCGCCGGGTGATGTGATCGCGGAAGCGGCTGTGGAACAGCGTGGCGGCAAGGCTCGGCCCGCTGTCGGTCTGCCAGGCCAGGCCCAGCTCGTAGTTCGTGCTGCGTTCGGGGCGCAGCGCACTGTTGCCGCGGTCGCGCGACATGCCGTCGCCGCCCGAAGGCTCCCACACATCGTCGTCGGCCTGTTTCAGCGCCGGCACGCGATAGCCGGCCCCGACGCCGCCGCGCAGCGTCAGGGCCGGGGTCGCATGCCAGACGGCATAGAGCCGGGGCGTCAGCGTCGCGCCATAGCGCTGGTCGCGGTCGCGGCGCAGCCCCAGCGTCAGGGTCAACTCGGGCGAAAGCGCGAACTGCCCCTCGGCGTAAAGCGCCTGGTGCCAACGGCTGGGCCGGGTGCTGGCGGAATCGGGCAGCCGGTCGGGGTCGTGGCGCGTGTCCTCGCGGCGATGCTCGAAGCCGAAGGTCAGAGCATGCGCGCCCAAGGGCAGTGCGGTGCGGGTGCCAAAGGTCAGCGCCTCGTGCCCACTGTCGTTGCCGATGCGGAAATCGGTGCGCTCGCGCAGCAGGAACGAGACCGTCTCGGCCAACGCAGGCGATGCGTCAGGCTGGCGCTGCGGTTACGCACCTCGCTGAAGTCCGGGCGGGGCGTGCCGCGCAGCGCGACGGTCGCGGATGTGCTGCGGGGCGTGCCCGGCGTCATCGTCAGCGCGCCGTTGGGGCGCTCGGGTTCGGAAACCATCTCGATCCGGGGTCTGGGCGAAAGCTATGTGCTGACGCTGGTGGACGGCCGGCCGATCGGCAACTCGCAAGAGGCGACCTATAACGGCTATGGTTCGGGGCTGGCGATGTCCTATCTGCCGCCGCCCTCGGCCATCGAGCGGATCGAGGTCATCCGCGGGCCGATGTCCTCGCTTTACGGCACCGCGGCCTCGGGCGGGGTGATCAACATCATCACCAAGCCGGTCGCGGATGCCTGGACCGGCTCGATGACGCTGGGCTACAGCAAATACAAACACAGCGACGCGGGCGACGCGAACGAGGGGCGGTTCTACATCAGCGGCCCGATCCTGCAGGACCGGCTGGGCCTGTCGCTGTTCGGCGCGCGCCACGACCGCCAGAAGGACGAGATGATCGTCTCGGGCCGCGGCGGCGACACGGTGCAGTCCCAGGACATCGAACGCAAGGCCCTGGGGGCGCGCCTGACCTGGGCCATCGACGAGATCCAGACCCTGAAGTTCGACACCGCCTACAGCAGCCAGCAGACCACCAGCACCCCCGTCGGGGGCGAACCGGGCGGCATCCGCGTCAAGCGGATGAACTACGGCCTGTCGCACGACATCACCTGGGGCAACGACTACCGCACCGACAGCTTCCTGACCCATGAGGACGTGGATTTCGAGAACGGCTCGAACGTATCGGGCTACAAGCTGCTGAACCTCAACAGCAAGACCAGCCTCAGCCTGGGCCGGCACGACCTGACCGTGGGCATCGACTATCGCGACGAGACCACGCGCCACAGCCCCGAGCGCGTCAGCGTGAACCCCAAGATGTCGCGCTGGAACTGGGCGCTGTTCGGCGAGGACAGCTTCCACCTGACCGACGACCTGACCCTGACCTTCGGCCTGCGCTATGACGACAACGAACGCTACGGCTCGCAGATCACCCCGCGCGCCTATGCGGTGTGGCACGCCAATCCGGCGCTGACGCTCAAGGGCGGGGTCAGCGGCGGCTACAAGACGCCGACGCTGAAACAGGCCGACAGCAATATCTTCGAGCCCTCGGGCGGCGACGGCCGCGCGCGCGACCAGGGCAACACGAACCTGAAGCCCGAGGAAAGCACCAACTACGAGATCGGCGCGATCTGGGAGACGCAGAGCGGCGTGCAACTGGGGCTGACCGCCTATCACACCCGCTTCAAGAACAAGATCACCACCGAGACGATCTGCGCCCATGACACGCCCGAGCCGGGCTTGCCCACGGACTGCGGCATGAACGGCCCCGGCGATCCGATCAAGTGGATCAACCAATATGTGAACCGCGACGCGGCCGAGCTGAACGGCATCGAGGCCACCGTGGACTTCGCCTGGCGCGACGTGGACGTGTCCTTCAACTACACCTATGCCGACAGCAAGATCACCAAAGGCGAGGACAAGGGCGCGGCCTTCAACAACAGCCCGCTTCACGTCGCGAACCTGGCGCTGGACTGGCAGGCGACCGACACCCTGTCGCTGTGGACGAACGTGCAATACCGCAGGAGCACCACCGACAGCGGCAACAACTTCATCCGCGAACACGCCATCGTCGACCTGGGGCTGGACTATGACTTCACCCCGAACGTGATGGGCAGCCTTGCCGTCTACAACATCGACGACCAGACCTTCGGCAACACCGGCTACAACGACGGCCGCCGCTTCTACATGGGTCTGACCAGCACCTTCTGATCCTCCCCCTTGCGCCGGTCGCCACCATGGCGGCCGGCCGTTTTTCTCGAACGACAGGAGCCTTGAATGGCCGTTCTTACCCGTGTTTCGCCCCGCCTCGCGCTGGCGGCGATGCTGTTTGCCTCGACCGCCGCGGCGGCCATGGCGGAAAACGCCTTCGACACGCCGGCGGCCTTTGCCGGCAAGGTCAGTTTCTCGGGCCCGCAACGCGGCGCCATCCTGGCCGGCGGCCCGGTCGAGATCACCGGCGAGGGCTTCCAGCCCGGCCAAGCCGTGGTCCTGCGGCGCGGCGATGCGCTGCTTTCCGAAGGGCTGAAAGCCGACGACAAGGGCGCATTCGCGCTGGAACTGACCCTGCCCCAGGATGCCGCCGTCGGGCTGCATCCGGTGGTTGTTCAGACGGACAAGCCGGATTCCGCCACCGTGGCCGAGCTGAAGGTCTCGCCCGTGCTGCCGCTGTCGGGCGCCGAGGGCTTCGACGTGACCGAGGCGAAGCTGCCAGAGGGCGTCTATCAGGTCGCGCATAGCGCCAAGAACGGCACGCTTTTCGTCGCCGCCGCCTCGGGCCGGCCGCCCGAGGGTACGTCGAGCATCACCAAGCTCGACGCCGCGACGCTGAAGGTCCTGGCCGAGGTCTCGCCCGCCGCCGATTTCGGCGCCTTCGGCGTGGCCGTCGATGATGCGAACGGCCATGTCTGGGTCAGCAACACGCGCGGCAACAGCGTCGCCGTCTATGCCCAGGACGACCTGTCGCGGGTCAAGCAGTTCGACGCGGGCAGCGTCGAAAAGCCCCGCGACCTGGTGATCGACGCCGCGCGCGGCCGGGTCTATGTCAGCACCCACCGCGCCCGGATCGAGGAATTCGACGCCAGGACGCTGGAAAAGCTGGAGGGCTTCGCCCTGGCATCGGATGTTCGCGGCGGCCGGTTCATGGCCATGAGCTGGCGCTGGATGAAAAGGCCGGCCAGCTATACACCGTCTCGCTGAGCACGCCTGAATTGGCGCGGATCGACCTTGCCTCGCGGCAGGCGACGGTGCTTGCGGTGCCGGGCGCGGTGACGGCGTCGGGGGTCGATGTCGATCCGGCGACCGGGCATGTCTTCGTCGCCTCGCAGGGCAGCGACGATGTGATCGGGCTGGATGCCGAGGGCAAGGTCCTGTTCGACACGCCGGTCGGCGCCGGCACGCTGAACGTCCGCTTCGATGCGACCAGCGGGCGGCTTTACGTCTCGAACCGGGTCTCGGACACGATCACGGTGCTCGATGCGGCCAGCGGCGAGGTGCTGGCCAATCTGGATGGCGGCTCGTTCCCGAACCACCTGAGCCTGGCGCCCGACGGCACGGCTTTCGCGGTGAACAAGGCCCGCGGCAAGGATGACGCCAAGGGCAACATGCTGCGCCGCATCGCCCCCAAGGGCTGAGCCCGACCGGGCGGGACCGCCGGTCCCGCCCGAACCGTTCACCCGTTCCCGGACCGAAGCCATGCCAGCCCTTGCCCGCAATCCCCGTCTTGCCACCGCCTCGCGCAGCCTTGCCGCCATCGGCGGCGGCTATCTGGCCGCCAATCTGTTCGTCCTGGCCTTTGCCCGGCTGGCGCCCCTGGCGCCGCGCGACGCGCTGGAGGCCGGGATGATGCTGGGCTTCGTGCTGTTCGCGCTGGCCGCGATCTGGGCCTTTGCCTGCCGCAGCGCCTGGCAGGCCTGGGCGGGCATCCTAGGCGTCGCGCTGCTCTGCGGGCTGGTCGTCCTGCCGAGGGGCGGCGCATGAAAAAGGGTTTCCGCCAATCCATGGCTTGGCTGCACACCTGGACCGGGCTCCTGCTGGGCTGGCTGCTGTTCGCGATTTTCCTGACCGGCACCGTCGCCTATTTCCGCAGCGAACTGACCTATTGGATGCGGCCCGAGCTGCACGGCTCGGGCGCGGGTCCCGACCCCGCCGGGCAGGCGCTGGCGCAGCTGGCGGAAATCGCGCCGCAAGCCGCAAGCTGGGCCGTCACCCTGCCCGACGAACGCAGCCCGGTGCTGGCATTGTCATGGACCGATCCCGGCGCCGGCCAGGCCGGCGGCCGGGCCGTGGCCAACGTCGCGCATATCGATGCCGCCACCGGCGCGCTGCTGCACCCGCGCGAGACCGCCGGCGGCAATTTCCTCTATCGCTTCCACTTCGAGCTTTACGGCCTGCACCGCACGGTCGCGCGCTGGATCGTCGGCATCGCGACCATGGCGATGTTCGTGGCCATCATCTCGGGCGTGATCACGCATAAGAAGATCTTCAAGGAGTTCTTCACCTTCCGCCCGCGCAAGGGCCAGCGGTCCTGGCTGGACATGCACAACATGACCGGGGTGCTGGCGCTGCCCTATCACGTCATGATCACCTTCTCCGGGCTGGTGCTGTTCGCGGCCACGCTGATGCCGCTGGTCGCGCAGGGGCTTGGCCCACGCGCGCCCCGCCCGGCGGCCGAGGCGTCGGTCGCCTTCCCGCCCGCGCCGCCGCCGCTGGCCTCGATCGCGCCGCTGATCGCCCGGCCCGAGGCCGCCTGGTCCATGCTCGTCGGCCGCATCCTGATCGAGAAGCGCGACCTCGGCACGCCCGAGATCGTGCTGGTCCCGCAGCGCAACAGCGTGGTGACGGTGCATGGCGGCTCGGGCTCGAACGGGGTCGAGCGCATGCGTTTCGACGGCCGCGACGGCCGGCTGATCGAGGCGACCGGCCGCCCCGCGGCCTCGGCGGTCACCCGCTTCGGCAATGCGCTGGGGTCCCTGCATCGGGCGCGCTTCGCCGATACCGGGCTGCGCTGGCTGTTCTTCGTCGCCGGGCTGGCGGGGACGGTGATGACCGGCAGCGGGCTGCTGCTGTGGGTGTCGAAACGTGCCGCGAAACATGCCCGCGCCGACCGCTACCCCTTCGGCCTGCGGCTGGTGCAGCGGTTGAACGTCGGCGGCATCGCCGGATTGGCGCTGGCGACGGCCGGCTATCTCTGGGCGAACCGGCTGATCCCGGCCCAGCTGCCCGACCGCCCGCAGGCCGAGATCGCGGCCTTCTTTTCCATCTGGCTGCTGGCGACGCTTTGGGGGTTCCTGCGGCCCCCGCAGGAAAGCTGGGGCGCGCAGCTTGGCCTGACCGCCGCCCTGCTGCTGGGCCTGCCGCTGCTGGGTGCGGCAACCGGGCCGGTATCGCTGCCGCAAGCGATCTGGCAAGGCGATTGGGTGCTGGCTTCGGTCGAGCTGACCGCCCTGTTTTGCGGCTTGCTCTGCGCCATTGCCGCCCTGCAGTTGCGTTCGGACCCGTGCCGAAAGGCGGGATCCGGCGCCATACGCCTCGCCAAGACCGGGGCGGAGGGATGACGGGCTGGATGTCGCTGGGCCTGGCGCTGCTGGGCTTTGCCAGCCTGGCGCTGGCCATGCCGCACCATCACCAGCAGGTGCTGCGCCGCCCGATCAGCCGCCGCAGCCGATGGGGCTGGCGCCTGACGGGAAGCGCGTTCCTGGGCCTTCCATGGCCTGCGCGCCCTGCGGCGGGCATCCGACAGCCTCAAGGCCGGTCCGCCGCGCATGTCAGATAGGCCATGATCAGCCGCCGGCACTGAGCGGCAAGCCGCTCGGCCGCCAAGCCCGCGGGATGCTGTTCCAGCGCCCGATGCGCGGCGGTCTCCAGCACGGCTTCCAGCATCGCGGCCGCCTCTGCGGGATCGAGATCGGCGGCCAGGTCGCCGGCATGGCGCCGCAATTTCTGCTCGATCAGCATCGCGATCCTGGCGCTGAGCGTCTTCCTGTGATCGGCGCGACCGACGCGGGGCGCAATCTCGATCAGGACCCTGTGGAGCCGAGGATCGTGCGGGTGATTTTCAAAGGCGGTCGCGACCAGGGCATCGACCGCTTCGGCCAGCGTTTCGTCCGGTCCTGCCGCGACCGCCTCGGCGAAGCGCGCGGCAAAGACCTCGCCGTAATGGTCGACCACCGCCGCCGCCAGCGCCTGCTTGTTCGGATAATACTGGTAAAGCGAACCGACGCTGACGCCCGCCCGTTCCGCCACCCGGGCGGTGGTCATTGCCTCGAACCCGCCCTGCGTCAAAACCTGAGCGGTCGCCTCGACGATTGCCCGAACCGTGGCTTGCGCCCGGCTTTGGCGCGGGATTTTGCGTGGATTCACATCCATCTGGACCAGCTTCGGATCAGGCGCAGGGAAAGCGAATACAAAACATGATGGATTCGTCACATATTAAGGGCATCAACGCAAGCAGGGCCGCGTCAGGCAGGGGAAACCCGCGCCCGCGGCCGGAAAAGAAGGAGAAATCCGATGACCGACACGGATTCCGCGCTCGACCTGAACCGCTTTCACCTGCACCTCGATGACGGGCCGCGCATCCGCCCGGTTTCCGTGGCCTCCAAGGCCGGGGACCGCCCGGCCGAGGGCAGGACTCTGGCGGTATTCTCGGCAGAACGCCCCGAGGACCTTCACCCGGAATATTGGGAGATGCACCCGGGCGGCGATGAGCTGCTGATCGCCTGCTCGGGCCGGCTGGAACTGGATATCGAGGATGCCGGCGGTATCCGCACGGTCGAGCTGACGCCGCGGACCGGCCAGGTCGTGCCCTCCGAGCTTTGGCATCGGCTGCGGCTCCTGGAGCCTGCCGTCCTGATGGCGCTTACCCATCGAAGCGGCACGCAGCGCCGCAAGGACAGCGGCGCATGAACCGGGTTCAGGCCCGCCGGAGCCCGTAACGACGGGGAGACATCATGGCCCAAAACCGTTTCGACGCAGGATCCCGCAACGGCCCGGCCGCCGCCGGACAACAACGGTGCGGGGCCGCCCCGCCGACCCGTGGTCCGGCGGTTATGCTGGTCGCGCGCTCGGTCCTTGCGGTGGCCGCGCAGGGCATCGTCGTGCTGGTTTTTGCGGCGCGGGGATCGGCCTCGCCCTGGCGCGATGCCGGGCTGTGGCTGCCGGTCTACGGCACCCTGATCGACGCGGGCTGCCTGCTCCTGCTGTGGCGGTTCACGCGGCGCGAGGGTATCCGGCTTGTCGACCTGCTGAACCTCGACCGCAGCCGCCTGGCGCGCGACGTGATCCTGGGGCTGGGCCTGGTGCCTCTGTCGCTGGCCTGCGTGCTGGGCGGCGTCGCCCTGAGCAGCCTGCTGGTCTATGGTAAGATCGGGCTGCCGCAACTCGGCGCGCCCTTGCCGCTGGTGCCCGCGCTTTATGCCGTGCTGGTCTGGCCGCTGATCTGGGGTTTTACCGAGCAGATGACCTATAACGGCTATGCGCTGCCGCGCATCCGGGCGCTTTCCGGCAGCACCGCCCTGGCCGTGGCCGTGGTCGCCTATTGGTGGGCGTTCCAGCACGTCGTCATGCCGTTGATCTGGGACCCGCCCCATATGCTGCATCGGTTGCTGGGGTCGCTGCCGAATGCGCTGTTCATGATCCTGGTCTGGCTCCGGTTGCGCAGGCTGCTGCCGCTGGCCGTCGCGCATTGGCTGATGAATGCGGCGGCCATGTTCGCCGGCAGCCTGTGGCCGCTGATCACTTGAGCTCCGCATCTGTCGGCATGCTGCGACACGCCCCGCTTCCACCCGGGCGATGCCTGCCTCCCAGTTGGCTGGACGATCTGCCGTCCTTGTCCGGGCGTTGGCATGACGGCGTGGACCCTTGCCGTTTGCCCGGGAGCGAAGCCCTGGAAAGATGCCGAAGGCATTGGTTCGCTTCGCTCGGAACCGGTTTGCCCGAAGCAACAACCACCGCTCGCAGCAGTGCGGATGCCGTTCCCACGAGTGCGAGGAATCGGGGAAGCAAACCGCCAAATGTCCCCGCTTCCCAATGGCGGGTCGACGCAAAAACAAGTGCCCGCAGCGTCGTCGGCTTTTCTCTAGAAAGAACCCGTTCGGTCACCGGACTACAACCAGCCAGGAAACCAGGACATTGCCTCGAACCGGTCCCTGCGCGGGCGCACTTCGGCAAGTCCGAAGGCGGCCGGTGCGGATGCCATCATCGATACCGTCGCAGACCTGCCGGCGCTGATCGAAAGCCTGGAAATCGCCGGAACCGGCCCAGCCGAGGAGTCGCCGGCACAAGCCGCAGATCAGGGCCACGTGTGAGGCTGGTGTGTCGCGGAAAAGACGGCTCAGCCTCTGTCCCGGGAACGCCGCAAAGGAAGTTGTCGGCCAAGGCCTTGGCGGATGGCGTCTCCCCAGCCCTAAGTCGCCGTTTCGCTGCGCGAACAGCGCGAAGCGACATGCGCGCGCGCATATCCGCCTATCTCGGCACCCAAGTCAGCGGCGGAAAAGGATATGGAACCCCTGCTCCTGCTGCAGGAAATCGCATTCGACCCGGAACACGTCGCGCAGCAGGTCGGGGGTCAGGACTTCGGCCGGGGTGCCGTGGCGGATCACCCTGCCCCGGTCCAGCACCAGAAGCCTGTCGCAGAACATCGCGGCGTGATTGAGATCATGCAGCGCCACGATGCTGGTCAGGCCCAGCTTGGGGATCAGCCGCAGCAACTCCAGCTGGTGCTGGATGTCCAGGTGGTTGGTCGGTTCATCCAGGAACAGTTCGCGCGGCTCTTGCGCCAGGGCGCGGGCGATATGGACGCGCTGACGCTCGCCGCCCGAGAGGCCGTGCCAGCTTTCGCGCCGGAACCCGGTCATGCCCACCTGATCCAGCGCCATATCGACCGCCTGCTGGTCGGCCCTGGTCCAGCCCGACAGCGCCGAGCGATGCGGCGTGCGCCCCAGGCGGACCACCTCTTCGACCGAGACGTTGATCTCGGTCGAGGCATGTTGCTGGACCAGCGCCACGCGGCGGGCCAGGTCGCGGCGCGGGGTCCGTGCGATGTCGCGCCCGTCCAGCATGACCCGCCCCGAGACCGGGCGGCGCAGCCCCGCCAGCAGCCGCAGCAGCGAGGATTTTCCCGATCCGTTCGGGCCGAGCAGGCCCAGGACCATGCCCGGCTCGACCGCCAGCGAGACGTCGTCCACCACCGTCTTCTGGCCGATGCGCCAGACCAGGTTTTCGGCCAGAATGCTCATAGCGCCCGCCTCTGCCGGTAAAGGATCAGCGAAAAGCAGGGCACGCCGACCAGCGCGGTGACGATGCCGATGGGCAGGGTCTGCTGCACCATCACGCTGCGCGAGACGATATCGGCCAGCACCATGAACACGGCGCCGACCAGCGCGCAGCTGGGCAGCAGCCGCATATGGCCCGGCCCGACCAGAAAGCGCACCGCATGCGGCACCACCAGGCCGACGAAACCGATCGAGCCGACCATGCTGACGATGGTGGCGGTGATCAGGGCGGTCACGGCGAACAGGACCAGGCGCACGCGCTCGACCGCGATACCCAGCGACGCCGCGGCATCGTCGCCGAAGGTAAAGGCATCCAGCGCCCGCGCATACCAGATGCAGACCGCCAGGCCGATCAGGATGACCACGACCAGCAGCTGGAATTCGGGCCAGCGCACGCCGCCGAAACTGCCCAGCAGCCAGAACATCACGTCCCGAGCCTGCTGGGCATTGCCCGAGGTGGTGACGATATAGGCGGTCAGCGCGTTGAAAAGCTGCGCCGCCGCCACCCCCGACAGGATGGTCCGGTCCGCCCCGCCGCGCCCGCCGCCGGACAGGACCGCGACGAAGGCGAAGGCCGCCAGCGCCCCGGCAAAGGCCCCCGCCGACAGCGAGACGGCACCGGCGCCGACACCCAGGATGATGATCGCCACTGCCCCGGTCGAGGCCCCGGCCGAGACGCCCAGCACATAGGGCTCGGCCAGGGTATTGCGCAGCAGCGATTGCAGGATCGCGCCGCAGATCGCGAGCCCCGCCCCGCAGAGCGCCGCGACCAGCGCCCGGCTGAGCCGCAGGTCCCAGATCACGCTGTCCTGGATGCGGCTGATCTCGGCCGTGGTCCAGCCCATGTGGTTCGTGACCGAACGCGCGACGGTGCCGATGGGAATCGGCATCTCGCCGATCCCGACCGCCGCCGCGATGGCCAGGGCCAGCACCACCAGGCAGACCGGCACCAGCAGCAGGAACCTGGCGTCCAGTCCCGAAAACCCGCGCTCGCGCGTCACTTGTCCAGCCCGAGGCCTTCAAGCTGGCGGGCGACTTCCTCGGCGCCATAGATGGTGCGGATCGTCGGGTTCATCGCCGCGCCGTCCATGACCACGATGCGGCCGTTTTGCACGGCCTCCATCTGGCTGGCGGCGGGATCGGATTTCAGGAATGCGATCTTGGTTTCGGCCTTGTCCAGATCCCAGCGGTTGCGGTCCAGCGCGGCGGCGACGATCACGGTCGGGTCGGCGCCGATG
The DNA here is from genome assembly GCF_900005615.1 of Paracoccus aminovorans. Lineage (NCBI taxonomy): Bacteria > Pseudomonadati > Pseudomonadota > Alphaproteobacteria > Rhodobacterales > Paracoccaceae > Paracoccus > Paracoccus aminovorans. Next base: position 415,279 of record NZ_LN832562.1, read on the forward strand.
ATCCCCTCCCAGCCGACGGTCGGCCATTCCGCCTCGGCGTCGATGGCGTTGTGCCCGCCCAGGACATCGGCGATGAAGCCCGAGGCGCTGTTCTTGCCGCCCAGATAGGCGTCGTCCGCCGCCGAGGGGCTGGAGAACCAGAACAGGAAGCTCAGCTCCGGGTTCGGCTTGAACCTGGCGCGCAGATCGGCCTCGCGCTTCTTGAAATCGGCGATCAGCGCCTGGCCGCGATCCTGCACGTCGAAGATGCGCGAAAGCTCGTCGATCTCCTGATAGAGCAGGTCCATGTTCCACAGCGCGGCCCGGCTGCCGTAGATGTCCTTGGTGTCCTGCTTCGTCGCGCAGACGCCCGGCGACAGATAGGCCGGGATGTCCAGCGCGGCGAAATCCTCGCGCTTCGAGACCTTGCTGTCCGGCCCCATCAGCAGCGGCAGCTGCGCGGCGACGAAATCGGGCTCTTCTGCCAGGATCGCCTCCAGCGTCGGCTGCTCGACGGTCAGCAGCTTGACCTTTTCATTGGCCGCCGCGAGCTCCGGCAGCACCTTGGTCGGCCAGAAGGCCGAGGCGGCGACGCGATCCTCAAGGCCCAGGAGTAGCAGGATCTCGGCGCTGTTCTGCCCCAGCGCGACCGCACGGGTCGGCGCCTTGGCAAAGGTGACCTCGCTGCCGCAGTTTTCCAGCACCAGCGGATATTGCGTCGGCTCGGCGACGGCGGCGCCTGCGGCGAAAAGGGCCACGGCGGCAGCGATGGAAGGACGAAGCAGCGGAATCATGACACGGAGCCCCTGGATGATGCGGTTCTCCAAGCAGCTATCGGCGCGCGCCGGCTGACGCAATAGCGTTTCTGTCGGAAATATCCGGCAGGCGGAGCCGCCCGCCGCCCTGCCCGGGGTCCGCGCCCGCCCAGGCAGCAAGGGGCATCGGCCTTCCCCTTCGCGCGAAGGGGAAGGCCAGGCGGCAAGCCGGGGCCGTCAAAGCCCGATGCGGACGACGCTTTCCGCGCTGCCTTGCGCCGCATCCTCGCCGTTCTTGATGGTGACGAACAGGGCGCCGCTCTTGGCATCCAGCGCCAGGCTGTTCGGATGCGCCGGCAGGTCGATCTTTTCCACCAATGCGTAGCTGTCGGTGTCGAAGACGCTGACGCTGCCGTCGCCGCGGCCGGTCACGTAGAGACACTTGCGCGCGGCATCGAAAAGCGGCGCGATCGGACCTTCGCCGGTGGGCAGCGCGCGGAGGGTGGTGCCGTCGGCGGGGTTCAGGACCAGCACCTGGCCGCCCTTGCCGCGCGGGGCATAGTCGGGAAGGCTTTCGCGGCGGATCTCGTCCATCTTCGTCAGGCCCTGATCGGTCGCGAAGATGCGGTCCCCGGCGGCGTCCAGCGCCAGGTTCAGAAGCTGGTCGCCCGAGGTCTCGGCCTTGCCCAGGACCTCCAGCGTCCCGGTGTCGAGCGTGTAAAGCTCGCCCTGCTGGTTGGTGACGTAAAGCCGTTCCGCGGCCGCGTCATGGGCGACGCCGGTGGCGACGAAGCCAAGGCCCGGCACCACCTTCTCGGGCTTCAGCGCCTGGGTGTCGACCACATAGAGCGCGCTGTCCTTGAAGGCGAGGCCAGGGGCATAGAGGCGGTGATGGGCGGGGTCCAGCACCAGTTCGCGGATGTTGTGCGGCGGGCGCTCGTTGCCTTCCTCGTCCTTGACCTTCTCGGCCAGCCGGACCTTGCCGATCACGCGATTGGCCGCGATGTCGATGACATGCACGGCGGCGTCGGTGGTGTCGCCCGCGTAAAGCCGGCCGGCCTCGTCATCCAGCCCAAGGCCGAACCCCTTGCCCTCCAGCGGGATTTCCGCCTGCACGGCCAGCGTCTCGGGGTCCAGCCGCAGGATCTTCGACGCCGGGGCGTCCGGGCCGAACCCGCCGGCCGAGGCGACGAAAACCGCGTTCTGGCTGGGCGAATAGACCAGTTCGTAAAGCGCCGGGGCCAGTTCGGCACGCAGGATGCGCTTGTCCGCCTGGACCGCGGCGGCGGGGGCGGCGCCGGGGGCGGCCTGTTCGGCATGGATTGCCGAGGTGGTCAGAAGGGCGGCGAGGATCGCGGTGCCCAGCCGGAGAGAAGAGTGACGCATGGATCTATCCTTTGGATGCGGTGAAGGGAAGGAGGCGGTCAGCGCCGCGCCGCGCGCCGGCGGTTGCGGCAGAGCAGCGCGGCGAAGACCAGCGCCGACGCCAGGCTCAGATGGCCGGTCCAGGCGACCAGGCCGAAGCCCGTCCCCAGGCCATGGATCGCCACAGGCAGCGCCAGCGGGATCAGCAGCCAGCCGAACCAGCGCAGCGCGCGGGTCGGCCCTGCGGGCAGTGGCCGACCGAATTCGTCCCGCTGATGGCGGTCCATCGACAGGGCGAGGCAGGCGAAGCCGGCCAGCAGAATCGTCAGGACAAGACCATGGGTCATGCGGCCTCGCGGATGGCTGGGGCGGCGCGCCGCTTCTTCGGCTGTCGCGGCTGGTGGCGGGCGATGCGGCGGGCGATCTCGGCGCTGGTCAGGGCAAAGACCAGCAGCGTCAGGTCGAAGCCCGCGAACAGGTGATCGCCCGAGGCCAGGCTGGCCGGCAGGCCCCGCGCCGTGGTCAGCATGTTCAGCAGCGGCAGCAGCGCCAGCGCGGCGGCGGTGGCCGCGAACTGCTCGATCCAGGCCCGTTTCGGCGGGCGCAGCACCGCATGGACCAGCATCAGGCCCCAGAGGATGAAGACCAGGTGGACCTCCCATGCCGCGCGTCCGGGCAGGTGCAGGGGCAGCAGGCGATTGGCCCAGAGCATCCCCGCCATGGCCAGCGGCAGCCCGGCGATGGTGGCGATGTTCAGGCGCTCGACCAGCCGGAAGCCGAAATAGGGCCGCCGGGGATCGGGCAGCTTGGCCCGCCGCTTGACCACCCACAGCGCCAGACCCGAACCGACCATCGCCGTCCCCGCCAGGCTGACCAGGAAATAGAGCCAGCGCGTCGCCAGATCGGCGAAGCGGCCCATGTGCAGGCCGTAGAACACGCCCTGGGTCTCGGCTGCGGGGCCGGAGCGCTCCTTGGCGGTGACCAGTGCCCCGCTGACGCCGTCGAAGACCAGGTAGCGCGGCGTGGTCGAGATACGCCGCTCCTGCGCCTGGGCGATGGCGACCTGTGCCGTCGCATCGCCGGGATTGTTGATCTGGACGGTGCCCACCCTGCCCTCGCCCCAGCGCGCCTCGGCCTGTCGGACCAGCGGCGCGATGGCGGTCAGGGGCGCGGCCGTGCCGCTGGGGGGCGGCGCGGGCAGGAAGAAGCGCATCTCGTTGGTGACCGCCGCACGCTCGGCCTGCGAAGACAGGCTCTGCAACCCCCAGGGCATGTAGAGCACCATCAGCGTGATCAGCCCGCTGTAGGTCACCATGAAATGGAACGGCAGGCCCAGCACCGACAGCGCCGCATGGCCGTCCAGCCAGGACCGCTGACCCTTGCCCCAGCGGAAGGTGAAGAAATCGCTGAAGATCTTCTTGTGGGTGATGACGCCGCTGACGATGGCCACCAGCATGAACATGGCGCAGAGACCCGCGATCCAGCGCCCCCAGATCGCCGGCATGTAATGCAGGTTGAAATGGAAGGCATAGAAGAAATCCCCGCCCTCGGTCGCGCGGGCCGTCAGCGTGCCGCCGGTCGCGGGGTCGAAGATGCCGTTTCCGAAGCCGTCGCCGTCGCGCCAGAAGGCGGAAACCGCCGGGTTGCGCGCCGTCGGCAGGTGCATGCTCCACAGCGTGGCCGTCGGGGCGTAGTCGGTCTCCAGCGCCTCGGCCATCCGCTGCGCGACCTCGGGCGCGGCGGTGCGGGCCGAGACGGCGGGCAGTTCGGGCCGCATCCAGGCTGAGATCTCTTCGCGGAAATAGCTGACGGTGCCGGTCAGGAACATGGCATAGAGGATCCAGCCGACCAGAAGCCCGGTCCAGATATGCAGGTCCGACATGGTCTGGCGGATGCCGCGCGGCTTCGCGCTCATGCCCCCGCCCCCCACCGGACCCAGGCGCCGGCCGCCAGCAGCGGCAGGGCGGCGACCGCCAGCCCCGCCCATGCGCGCCGGGCCGAGCGCACGGCAAAGACCCAGACCACCGCCCCGGCGTAGATGAGAAAGCTCAGCAGCATCCCGGTAAAGACCGCGTCCGGGCCCGGCATCGGCAATGCCAGCGCCGCGACCGAAACCAGCGCGGCCAGGGCATAGCCCCCGAACAGCGCCGCGACGATGCGCGACGCCAGCGGGCCACGGGCCAGGACGGCCCGGACGGACAGGTCCGCCATCTCAGAACTCCATCGAGGCCGACAGCAGGAAGGTCCGGGGCGCCCCCAGCCCGCTGTAGAGCGTCGTCGCCCAATAGGCCTTGTTGGTCACGTTGGTCAGGCTGGCCTTCACCGTCAGCGGATGGTCCGCCACTTCGGTGACATAGCGCGCGCCCAGGTCGAAGACGGTGCGTCCGGGGACCGACTGGGTGTTCTCGGCATCGATGTATTGCTTCGAGATATAGGTCGCGTTCCCCAGCAGCGTCAGGCCTTCGACCGCGGCGACGTCCCATTCCGCGCCGATCTTGGCCTGCAGCTTCGGCACGCCGGTGGCCAGCTTGCCCTCGTTGACGCCGCCCGCCGTCTTGGTCAGCTTGGGCTCGACATAGCCGACGCCGCCCATCAGCCGCAGCGTGGGACGCAGTTCGCCGAAGAAGCTCCATTCCGCACCCCGGTTGCGCTGCTCGCCGCCGAAGGAAAAGACATTGCTGACCGGATCGGTATAGCTGCCCGGCTTGCGGATGTCGTAGAGGCTGATGGTCTGGGTCAGGTTGCCCATGTCCCATTTCAGCCCGATCTCCTTTTGCCGGGTCTTGTAGGGCGGGAACACCTCGCCGGCATTCTCGGCGGTGGCGGGCGCGGTCGCGCCCTGGCTGAGGCCCTCGATATAATTGCCATAGACCGAGATGCGGTCGCTCAGGCGATAGTTCAGCGCCACGGCCGGGGTGGTGGCGCTGGCGTCATAGCGGGCGGTCCGGGCGCCGGTGACCGGGTCGAACGTGTCGCTGACCACCGACTGGCGCCGCAGTCCGACGGTCAGCTGCGCCCGGTCCTCGGCGAAGGACAGCGTGTCGGCGATGCCGATGCCGGTCATCCTCACGGCGCTGGTCTTATTCAAGGGCGCGTCGCTGAAGCCGCGATCCACGGCCGGCCCCCAGACCGGGTGATAGATGTTGGTGATCCAGTCCTCGGGCATCATGTTGCGCAGAAAGCCGAATTTTTCCTCCATCCGGTAATGGGTCGCGTTGACGGCCCATTCGTGGCGGATTTCGCCGGTGTCGAACCGTCCCCTGACCCCGACATCGGCGGATTGCTTGTGGTCGATGAACCGCTGATGCGAGACGTTGTTTCTGAAATCGCCCGCCTCGTTGAAGACCTGGTAGGTCGAGGCCGCCAGCGCGTCGAAATCCGTCCTGCTGATCCCGTAGGCGGCATAAGCGGTCACGTCGTCGGTGACGTCCAGCTCGCCCCGGACGATGGCGGCTGAATCCTTCGTCCTGCTGAAGGTCCAGGTCGGGCTGAGCAGCGTCTCGGGGCTGGGCGGGCCGGGCACGTCGATGCCGGGGGCAAGGCTGATCCCGCGGTTCGCCCCGTCCACCAGGTCCTTGCTGTAATACAGGTCGGCGCTCAGGCGGACGCGCTCGCCCTGCCAGTCGGCGCCCAGGGCCAGCAAGCGGGTGCCCTTGTCCTGATCGTTCACCGCGCCCTCGCCGCCGCGATAGACGCCGTTGAAGCGCAGGCCGAATTCCTTGTCGTCGCCAAAGCGGCGCGCCATGTCGACATGGGTGCCGAACTGGGCATCGTTCATATAGGTCAAGGTCACCCGGTTCAGCGGCGCGTCCGGCGCGCGCTTGGGAACGAAGTTGACGCTGCCGCCGACCGAACCGCCGGGGGGCATCCCGTTCAGCAATGCCGAGGGGCCCTTCAGCACCTCGACCCGCTCGAACATTTCCGGCGAGGCGCGCCAATAGGGGGTGACGCCGTAAAGCCCGCCGACCGAGGCATCGGCGATCGCCACGCCGAAGCCGCGGATGGCATAGCTGTCGGTCAGCATCCCGGTCGAACCGCTGGTGAAGACCGCGGGATCGGTGGCGGCAATGACCTGGGAAATGCTCTGCGCCTGCCGGTCCGCGACGTATTTCTCGGTATAGGCGACGGTGCTGAAGGGCGTGTCCATGACGTCCTTGTCGCCCAGCATGCCCAGTTGGCTGCCGGTGGCCACCTGCCCGCCGGCATAGGCCGCGGGCAGGCCGCCCGCGCCTGCGGCGGTCAGCGTGACGGTATCGAGCACCACCGCGCCATCGGCCGCCGCGCCGCCCGCAGCGGCCGAGGCTGCGGTTCCGACCAGCGCCGTGCCCTCGGCGGTGATCCGGAAGGGGATGCCGGTCCCCGCCAGCATCCTGCCCAGGGCCTGGTCGGCGGTCAGCGTCCCCTGCACGGGCCGCGAGGACATGCCGCGCGCCACCGTCGCCGCCATCGACACCTGCAATCCCGACTGCCGGCCAAAGGCGTTCAGCGCCGAGGCCAGGGGCTGCGCGGGAATGTCGAAACTCCGCGCGGACCCGACCTGCGCCGCCGCGGGCGGGATCATCGCCGGCATGCCGGCCGCCGCGGCGCCAAGCGCGCCGGTCAGCAACAGGCGCGCGGCCAGCGTCCCGCGCCGGCCTCTTTGCGGTAAGTCGTTTTCCCTGCAAGGTTTCATGGCTCTGTCCCTGGTATGCGGCGTGCGTTCGGCACGCGGTTGCTGACATAGGGACGATCAGCCCGAGGCAATTTTTCACCGCGCTACGAAATTTTTCGCGGCGCCGGTCCACCGCGCGGCTAGCTGGCGGGCCCGCCGGACAGGATCACCAGCCAGGGCGAGACCTGCCGCACCTGTCCGCCATAGGGCTGGACCAAGGCCCGAAGCGCGCTGTCGGGGTCGCGCAGGTCGTAAAGGCCGGTGACCCTTTGCCGGCCCAGCGTGTCGCCGCTCAGCCGGATCCAGCCGCGGTGATAGCGCTGGATCTGCTCGACCACCGCGGCGATGGGCGCGTCCTCGACGAAGATCCGGCCGTCGCGCCAGCTTGCGATCTCGTCGGGCGGCAGATGGCCGCGCCGCATGCGGCCGGTGTCGTGCGACACCGTCACGCTGTCCCCCGGCGACAGCGTGGTCTTCCGCCCCGCCGCCACCCGCAGCGAGCCGTGGACAAGATCGATCCGCGTCGCCTCGGACGACATGCGGACGTTGAAGGCGGTGCCCAGCACCTTGGCCCGGACATCGCCCGCGGTGACGACGAAGGGGCGGCTCGGGTCGGGCGCGACCTCGAAGAAGGCCTCGCCCGCCAGCAGGCGCACGCGGCGTTTCTGCCCGCTCATGTCGATGTCGACGGCGGTTTGCGCAGCCAGGCTGACGACCGAACCGTCCTCCAGCTCAATCGTGCGGGTCTCGGCCGTCCGCGTCAGGTAGTCGGCCCGCAGCCACAGCATGACATGCGGCCCGGTCAGAAAGACGAGGGCCGCGACGGCGAAGGCGGCCAGCAAGGCCGGCATCGCCCGCCGGCGCCTCGGGACGGGCGGCGGGGGTGCCGACCCGGCCGCGGGCGCAGCGGCCGCAACGGGCCAGGCCGCCTCGAGCACCGGAGCGGCCTGGCCGAGCGTGCGCCATGCCCGGCGGGCGTTTTCCCATGCCCGCGGGTTTTCAGGGTCCTGCTCCAGCCATTCCCGGAACGCCTCTTGCAGCGCGTCGTCGGCGGAGGGATCGTTCAGGCGCAGGAACCAGTCCACGGCCTCTTCGAGACGCGCTTCCGTTCGCGGGGCCATGGGGGATCCTGTCATATCGTCTCGCTGCACGTTTTGCTGGCTACGCTGGCTCTTCACTATATCAGACGATCGGCGGAAGAAATTTTTTCACCGTCCGCGGGTGATTTCGGGCATGGCTTCAATCGCGGCGGTCGAGGCGCAGGGCCAGCGCGACCATCACCTTGCGCACATGCCGATGCGCCGTCGCCAGCGAGATATCCAGATGGGCGGCGACCTCTTCCAGGGTGAAGCCGCCGAAGCGATGCATCTCGACCGCGATGCGGACCTCCTGCGGGAACTCGGCCAGCACCTGGTTCACGATGCGGATCTGGTCGCAGATCAGCAGGTTTTCCTCGGGCGTGGGCGACGGCGCCGGCAGCGTCCAGAACGGGGCCGCCTGGCCGCCGTGGCGCTGTTCGACCTTGCGCCGCTTCAAGACATCGAAGGATAGATGGCGCACGATGCTGTAGAGATAGGCCCGCATCTGCTCGGGTCCGGCGCCGCGAAACCGGGCGGGCGCAAACCGCATGAAGGCATCCTGCACGACATCCTCGGCCGCCTCGCGCGAGCCGAGGATCGGCGTGGCATAATCGATCAGCGCGGCGCGATGGGTCAGATAAGCGCCCTGCCGTGCATCCCCGTTCCCCATCATGCGCGGCCGCCTTTCTCTGCCCGACCTTTGCCCGGCAGGCGGGCTTATCTATTCCTGACTTAAACGCATGGAATTGACAGCGCAATGCCTTCCCGCCAGGGCGCGGCGCTTGCTGCGGGCCGTCTCTATGGTGCTTGCAGGGCATCGCGGACACGCCGCATGGCGGCAGCGGAAGCCGAGCGGAGTTCGGACAAGGCCCCTGCGGGGAGGTTTGGGGCTTGTCCGGTGCCGAGACATGTCGATCGCGGAGGTGCGGTCGCGCGTCCCCCGGCTGGCGTGCGTCCGTGGGCCGGCCGGCGAACCGCACCCTGCCCGTGTCGGCCTCTGCTAGCCGCAGAAGGCGCGCAGGATCTTGCCCGAGGCCGGGTCGGTTTCCACCGTCACCCGCTCTTGGCGATAGTCCATCGTCACGCCCTGGCCGGGGCTGATCTGGCGCACGATGCTGGCGCCGGTGGCCTGCATCGCCTGTTCGTCGGTCAAGCGAGCCTTGCCGGTCAGGGCCTCGGCGGCCTCGGCGCGACAGACGCCCGGCGCGGCATTCGCATCGGCCGCTTGCGTGCTTTCTTTGCAGGCGGCAAGGGTGATCGCGGCCAGAGACAGTGCGGCGATGGCGATGAAGTTCGGTTTCATGTCGGCCGATCCTTTCTTGTCATGGATATGGCGACGCCACCTGGGCAGCGCCAAGCCAAGACGGAAATATAGTTGCGGACAAGCACATGGACCATGGGCCCGGTTGCCGGGCGATGCCAAGTGCCGCTACGTCGCAGCCGAGAGGAAAACCGTAGCTGTCCGCTTGCCGAGGGATCGGCCCGTCATGGCAGCAGCATGCGAGAGGCCAGGGATCGCCCCCTGGACCGGGCCCGATGGCTTCAAGCGGCTGCGCGTCCGTCTCGTTCGGGGTGCGCTGTTGTCCTGCCTTCGGCCGGGGGCCGGCGCCCGCCGCTTCGGCCGCCGACGCGTTCCAGCACCAGATCGGCATTGTCCGCCCCGCCCGTCGATATGGGGTTCATGGTCGTGGTGATGAAAAGCAGCCCGTCATGGGACGAGATCCGCGCCTGCAGGGCATAGCTGTGCCTGTCCTCGATCCGCTGCGGATCATAGGACAGCGCAAAGGGCACCGGAACCTGCCCTTGCGGCCGGATTTCGATTGCGGCGACTCGCAGGCGGCAAGAGCCAGAAGCAATGCTGCGCCGGTCGCGCCCGTCAAGGTTCGGAATATCATGCCGGGATCGCTTCTGCATGGCTTGTGAAAAGCCGGTGATGACGGTTCGCCGTCGCTCCGCCCATCCTGGCGCAGGCCTCATCTCGGGGCCGGCGGGCCTTCGGAGCCGATACCGCGCACCCTGTCCCGAAACTGTTCGGCCCGTCGCGCATGCGGCAGCGGCGGAGCCCTGCCCCGGCCCGGACACCCAGGCCACGCCCACTCTCGCAGCGACGTCGCGATTCCGCAGATGCGCCGGGGCGTCGCGAGGGAAGCGCTCGAAATCGTCGCGGTCAACCGGCGCGAACGGGGCCGAAGTCCCGCATCCAGACCGACGTGTAGCGCAGCCGTCTGGCATGTGCTGGCACCAGGATGATGCGGCCGCTTCATTCCTGCCGGATTGGCGCGGCGCCCGCCAGCACCGCCAGATGTTCGAGATCGCTGCCCAGCTGACCTGGAACGGCGCCGCCGCATCCGTCAGCACCAAGCCATCATCGAGCAGCTTGGCCGCCGCGGATTTCCAACCCGGCGGCGATCCCGGAGGCCAGCGGTCAACCTTCCTTCAGGACGCCTGCCGCGCGGGCGAAGGCGCGCGCCTCGGCCGGAGCCTCGCCCAGGGTGCGCGCAGCGACCAGCGCGGTCCAGTCGTGGCCGGGAAAGGCCTCGGCGACTTCGGCCAGCAGCGGCCTGCGGGCGGCCTTGGCGCGGGCGCAAAGGTCCTTGACCTGTGCGGCCGCCTCGGGACGGGGCAGGCCCGCCGCCTCGGTCAGGGCGAAGGTCAGCGCCTCGGCATGGATGACGCCGCCGTCGGCCTCCAGATCGGCGCGCATGGCCTCGGGCAGCGGTGTCAGCCGCGCCGTCGCATCCGCGGCCAGTTGCAGAATCCGCCCGGCGTCGATGCAGATCTGCGGCAGGGTCAGCCATTCGGTGAACCAGGCGGCGCCGTCGCGCTGCTGGCGATGCAGCCCCGCACCGGTCAGGACGGCCGACAGCCCGATGGCATGACGGGCCAGCGCCACCAGCGCCGAGGGCGCGACCGGGTTCTGCTTCTGCGGCATGGTCGAGGATGCCCCGCCCCCCGAAATCACCACCAGGGCCAGCCCGGACTGGGTCAGCAGCAGCAGATCCTCGCCCATCTTGCCCAGCGACGCGGCCAGGCCCGCGATCCAGCCCGCCAGCGCCCCGGTGCCGGCGCGGTCGCTGTGCCAGCTGTGCCCGCGATCATGCAGGGCCAGCGCCTCGGCCAGCCCGGCACGGATCTGCGCGCCCTGCGGCCCCATCGCCGAAAGCGTCCCCGCCGCACCGGAAAGCGAGACGCAGAGCACCGCCCGGCGCAGCCTCCCCAGATCGCGAAGGTGATCCAGCAGCGGCCAGCCCCAACCGGCGACGACCGCGCCGAAACTGGTCGGAGTCGCCAGCTGGCCATAGGTCCGTGCCGCCATCGGCTGCGCGGCCTCCGCCTGGGCCATGACGCCGAGGCAGGCGATCAGCCCGCGCAGGCGGGTTTCCCACAGATCCAGGACCTCGCGCAGGCGCAGGGCCAGCGCAGTATCCATCACGTCCTGGCTGGTCGCGCCCCAATGCAGGTATTGCGCATGGTTCGGTTGGCCCATCGCCTTGCGCATGGCGGAGACCAGCCCCGGCACGGGAACGCCGTTTTCCGCCGTCGCCGCAGCAAGATCGGCGGGCGAAAGCCGCATCTCCGCGCAGGCCGCCGCAATGGCCTCGGCCGAGGCGGCGGGGATGGTGCCAAGCCGCCCCTGCACCTGCGCCAGGGCGGCCTCGACGCGGATCATCGCGGCAAGCGACGCCTCGTCCGTAAAGAACCGCGCGGTTTCGGCATCGCCCAGAAGGCCAGAGAACAGCACGCTGTCGGCGGGGGCTGCGGGCATGATCGGCTCTCCTCTATCTGGCCTTTGTCCTTCAGGCCCATTCTTTTGTGTCCCAAATATCCTCGGGGGTGAATTGCGGCGCAGCCGCAAGAGGGGGCGGAAAGCCCCCTCCCTTCGCAGGCGTCACCCGACGATGGTCGCTTCGGTCGCGGCGCGCATCGCATCCTCGCTGACGCCCTCGGCCAGCTCGACGATCCGCAGCCCTCCCGGGACCACGTCCAGCACGCCCAGGTTGGTTATGATGCGGTTCACCACCTTCTGCCCGGTCAGCGGCAGCGTGCAGGCCTTCAGCACCTTCGACTCGCCGTGCTTCGAGCTGTGGTCCATCACCACCACCACGCGACCGACCCCGGCCACCAGGTCCATCGCGCCGCCCATGCCCTTGACCAGCTTGCCCGGGATCATCCAGTTCGCCAGGTCGCCGTTCTCGGCCACCTCCATCGCGCCCAGGATCGCCATCGCGATCTTGCCGCCGCGGATCATGGCGAAGCTTTCCGAACTGTCGAAATAGGCGGTCTGCGGCAGCTCGGTCACCGTCTGCTTGCCGGCGTTGATCAGGTCCGGGTCCTCTTCGCCCTCGAACGGAAACGGCCCGATGCCCAGCATGCCGTTTTCCGATTGCAGCGTCACATGCACCCCCTCGGGGATGTAGTTCGCGACCAGCGTCGGGATGCCGATCCCGAGGTTCACGTACCAGCCGTCCTGCAGCTCCTGCGCGGCCCGCGCCGCCATCCGGTTGCGGTCCCAGCCCTTGGTTTCGGCGGCCATCAGACGGTCTCCTTCTTGCGGGTCGTGTCGGAGACGCGCGAACGCGTCGTGCGCTGCTCGATGCGCTTTTCATGCGCGCCCTGGATCAGGCGATGGACATAGATCCCCGGCAGGTGGATCGCATCGGGGTCGAGCGAGCCGGTCGGCACGATCTCCTCGACCTCGCAGACGCAGATGCGGCCGCATTTCGCCGCCGGCACGTTGAAGTTGCGCGCGGTCTTGCGGAAGATCACGTTGCCGCTCTCGTCCGCCTTCCAGCCCTTGACGATGGCGAGGTCCGCGACGATGCCGCGCTCCAGAATATAGGTCTCGCCGTCGAAGTCCTTGTGGTCCTTGCCCTCGGCGATGACCGTGCCGACGCCGGTTTTCGTGTAGAAGCCCGGGATGCCGGCGCCGCCGGCGCGCATCCGCTCGGCCAGGGTGCCCTGCGGGTTGAACTCCAGCTCCAGCTCGCCCGAGAGATACTGGCGCATGAACTCGGCGTTCTCGCCGACGTAGGAGGAGATCATCTTGCGGATCTGGCGCGAATCCAGCAGCTTGCCCAGCCCGAACCCGTCGACGCCGCAATTGTTCGAGGCCACGGTCAGATCCCTGGTCCCCGCCTTCAGGATCGCCTCGATCAGCAGTTCCGGGATGCCGCAAAGCCCGAAACCCCCGGCCGCGATCAGCATCCCGTCCCGCAAAACACCCTCAAGCGCAGACCCGGCGCTCGCGTAGACCTTACTCATGCCGCGACCTCCCTCAGTCCCAGGATGTTCCGGGCCTGCTGCCAGGACGCGACGGGACGCTCGTATTTCTCGCAAAGTTCGACCGCCCGCCGCACCAGCGCCGCGTTCGAGGGCGCCAGCCGCTCGCGGTCCAGACGCACATTGTCCTCGAGCCCCGTGCGCGCATGCCCGCCCGAGGAAATCGCCCATTCGTTCAACACGATCTGGTTCGAGCCGATCCCGGCCGCGCACCAGGGCGCATCCTCGCCGAAGAGCCGCTTCACCGTGTGGATGTAATAGTCGAAGACGTCGCGATCCACGGGCATCGCGTTCTTGACCCCCATGACGAACTGGACATAGGGCGTGTCCTTGATGCGCCCGTCCTTGTGCATCGCGGCGGCTTGCAGGATGTGCGACAGGTCGAAGGCCTCGATTTCCGGCTTGACGTCATGGGCGATCATCTCGGCGGCCAGGAAATCGACCAGGTCGGGGGCGTTCTCATAGACGCGCGTCGGGAAGTTGTTCGACCCCACCGCCAGCGAGGCCATGTCGGGCGACAGCCGCAGCATGCCGCCGCGTTCGCGGCCCGCACCGGAACGGCCGCCGGTCGAAAGCTGGACGATCATGCCCGGGCAGTGCTTTTCAAGCCCCTGTTTCAGCGCGGCGAAACGCTCGGGGTCCGAGGTCGGCTTGCCCGCGTCGTCGCGGACGTGGCAATGGGCGATGGTCGCGCCGGCCTCGAAGGCCTCATGCGTCGACTCGATCTGTTCGGCCACGGTGATCGGCACCGCCGGGTTGTTGTCCTTGGTCGGAAGCGAGCCGGTGATGGCGACGCAGATGATGCAGGGTTTGGTCATGGCTCATACATCCAGAAAAACGGTTTCACCTTCGCCTTGCAGGCGGATGTCGAAACGATAGCGGCCCTCGCCCAGGTGGCGGGCGATCAGCGTCTGGCGACGGGGGGCTTGCTCGATCAGGTTCAGCACCGGATCGGCGGCATTGTCCTCGTCCTCGAAATACATCCGGGTCTGCAGGCCGATGTTGATGCCCCGCGCCACCAGCCACAGGCTGAGATGCGGCGCCATCATCCGGGTGTTGCGGCCCTGCACGGGGCCGGGCTTGATCGTCTCGAAGCTGAAGACGCCGGCCTCGAAATCAGGCACCACGCGGGCCCAGCCGCGAAAGTCCCTGGCGACCTCGGCATGACGCGGATCCTCGGGATGGGGATAGATGCCCTGCCCGTCCGCCTGCCAGACCTCGATCAGCACGTCCTTGACCGGCGCGCCGGTGCCGTCGGTCACCATGCCCTCGACGCGGATGCGCTGGCCGGGCGTCTCGGGGCCGACGATGTCGTGGCCCAGCTCCTGGCGGTAGATGTCGAAGCCCGCGGCGCCCGGGGCCAGCCCGATATGGACATAGGGTCCTGCCGTCTGCGAGGGCGTTTCCTTGAGGTAATGCAATTCCTGCGGCATGTCAGTTCCCCTCCAGGCGGTTTTCGAACAGGGTTGAGCGGCGGCCGCGCAGCACGATGTCGAACTTATAGGCCAGGCAATCCAGCGGCACGGCGGCGTTCATGTCCAGGGGCGCGATCAGCTGCTGGACGGCGCGCGGATCGGGAATGGCCTTGACGATGGGACAAAGCGGGATCAGCGGGTCGCCCTCGAAATACAGCTGGGTGATCAGGCGCTGCGTGAAGGCGGTGCCGAAGACCGAGACGTGGATATGCGCCGGCCGCCAGTTGTTGACCCAGTTGCGCCAGGGATAGGCGCCCGGCTTGATGGTGCGGAAATGGTAATAGCCGTTCGCATCCGTCAGCGTGCGGCCGCAACCGCCGAAATTCGGGTCGATGGGGGCAAGGTAGCTGTCCTTCTTGTGGCGGTAGCGCCCGCCCGCGTTGGCCTGCCAGATCTCGACCAGCGTGTTCGGCACCGGCCGCGCGTTCTCGTCCAGCACGCGGCCGTGGACGATGATGCGTTCCCCCACCGGGTCGCCGTCCTTGGCATAGTTGCGGATCAGGTCGTTGTCGATGTCGTCGATGTCGCGATGACCGAAGGTCGGGCCGGTGATTTCCGACATCGAGCCTTGCAGCGACAGCATCGCCAGCCGCGGCGAACGCGCCACCGAGGTCTTGTAGTCGGGCGTCAGCGCCGGCGGCTGCCATTCGCGGTCGCGTTGATAGAACTCCGCTTGCCTCATGCTTGCTCCTCCTTCTGGTCCTGTTCGGCGAAGATGTCCTTCGCGATCTTGATGGCGTGATTGGCGCGGGGCACGCCCGCGTAGATGGCGACATGCAGAAGCGCCTCCATCACGTCGTCGCGGCTGGCGCCGGTGTTGGGGATCGAGCGCAGATGCAGCATCAGCTCGGCATCGTTGCCCAGGCCCGCCAGCAGCGCGATGGTCATCATCGAGCGTTCGCGCAGGCTGATGGTGTCGCGCGCCCAGACATGGCCCCAGGCCGCATCGGTGATCAGCGCCTGGAAGGGCTGGTCGAAGGGTGTCTTCTGCGCCTCGGCGCGGGTGACATGGGCCGCGCCCAGGACGCGGGTGCGGATCGCCATGCCCTTGTCGGAAAGTTCGGTCATTGGCTGTGCCTTTCCAGGAAGGGCGTCAGGATCGCCGCATAGGCGGCGGGCTGCTCGATGCAGGGCAGATGGCCGGCGCCGGGAATGATGCGGAAGTCGGCGCCGGGGATCAGCGCGGCGGTCGCGCGCACCACGTCGGCGGGCGAGGCGCCGTCGCTGTCGCCCGCGATCACCAGCGCGGGCAGGCGCAGCGCGGCGGTCGCCTGCGTCTGGTCGGCTTGCGACAGGGCGGTGCAGGCCGCGACATAGCCCTCGGCCGGACTGCGGGCCAGCATGTTGCGCCACAGCGCCAGTTCCGGCGTGGCGCGGAAGGCCGGGCCGAACCAGCGATCCATAATGCCGGCGGCGATGGAGGCCAGCCCGCCGGCCCGGATCGCGTCGATGCGCTGCTGCCAGCTTTCCGCCGTGCCCAGCCTGGCCGCGGTGTTCGACAGGACCAGCGCGCGCAGAAGGTCGGGCCGCCGGCTGGCGACCGCTTGCGCGATCAGCCCGCCGATGGAAAGGCCGACGAAGATCACCGGGCCGCCCGCCACCGTCTCGATCAGCGCGATGGCGTCGGCGGCATGATCCTCGATCCGGTCGCCCGCGCCCAGATCGGACAGCCCGTGGCCCTGCTTGTCGTAACGCAGGTAGCGCAGCCCGGACGGCAACAGCGGGATCAGCGCGTCCCAAAGCCGCAGGTCGGTGCCGAGCGAATTGGCGAAAAGCACGATCGGCGCGCCTTCGGGGCCGTCGATCCGGTAGTGCAGCGCACCATAGGGACGGGTCAGGACTTGCATGGAATTTCCTCCTGCTCATAATCTAGCAAAAGCGAAACCGGGCAGATAATGCAAAACACACGAAAGTTGATGCCTGCATGATTATGCATCCGGCGATCAAGCTGCGGCATATCCGCGTCTTCCTGGCCATCGCGGCCGAAGGCAACCTTTCGGCCGTCGCCCGCGCGCAGGGGGTGACGCAGCCCGCGCTCAGTCGCTCGCTGGCCGAGCTCGAGGACCTGCTGGCCGCCCCGCTGTTCCGACGCGAGAAGCGCCGCCTGATCCTGACCGAACAGGGGGCGCTGTTCCGCCACCATGCCGCCGCCGCGGTGCAGGCGCTGGAAACCGCCGCCGCCGTCCTGCACCCCGAAGGGCCGGGCGGGCGCATCCGCGTCGGCATCCTGCCGACGGCGGCGACGCGGCTGTTCCCGGTCATCGCGCTGCGCTTTCGCCAGATCGCGCCGCAGGTCACGCTGGCGGTCGAGACCGGGCCGCATTCCCATCTGGTGCGCCTGCTGCGCGACGGCGCCATCGACCTGATGATCGGGCGGATGCCGGCGGCGCGGGACATGGCCGGGCTGCGGTTCGAGCATCTCTACGAAGACCCCATCGCGCTGGTGTCGCGGGCCGGCCATCCGCTGGCGGGGCAGCCCGTCGCGCAGGCGCTGGCCGCCTGCCCGCTGATCCTGCCGCCGGGCGATGCGATCATCCGCCGGGCGGTGGACGAATACCTGCTGGTGCTGAACCGCGCCACCCCGCAGCCGGCCTTCGAGACCGTCGCCCTGGCGGTGGGGCGCGGCATCCTGGCCGGTTCGGACGCGCTGTGGTTCATTTCGCGCGGCGTGGTGGCGGACGAGCTGCAGCGGGGCACGCTGATCGAATGGCCGACCGGAGCCGCCTTCCTGTCGGGCGCGGTCGGGCTGACATGGCGGCAATCCGGGGGCCAGGCGGGACCGGAGAAAACCGGCCTCGACCTGATCCGGCGGCTTGCGCAAGAGGAAGCCGCCCATATGGCCTAGCGCCTCGGCATCCCGGCCGGCCGCGCGGCCCGTTTCTGCGCCGCGATCCGGAAGGGGGCGTTCGGGGCGCCATAGCCGCGGTAATTGCCCTGCCGCTGCACGATCTCGAAGAAGAAGCCCTCTTCGCGCGGCAGGCCGAAAAGCTGGAAGAACTGGCCGCCGGCGTCCTCGTCATACATGATGTTGGCCTCGCGCATGCGGTCCACCAGCGCCGGCTCCAACCCGAAGCGGGCGGCCACGTCGTCGTAATAGTTCTGCCCGATCCGCAGTGTCGGAAAGCCCCCTGCCCGCAGATGCGCGGCCGTGGCGAAAAGGTCGTCGCTGGCGAAGGCGATATGCTGGACCGACGAGCCGAAGCTGTCCTCGATGAAGCGCCCGGCCATCGTCTGCCGCGCCTCGGCGCCGTTCAGGGTCACGCGCAACCCGCCCGACTGCACCGCCTGGCTGCGCACCAGCCCGTCGGGGTCGATGACATCGACGACCGGCGACTTCTCGGCCTGAAGGATCGAGGTGTAGAACAGCGACCAGCTCAGCATCTCGTCATAGGCCATGGTCTGGCCGATGTGGTCGATGCCGGTGATCCCCGCCCCGGCGGGGGCGGGATCGCTGCGGAAGTCCACGCTCCAGATATTGCCCAGGTCGGAGGCGGAATCGAGAAAGCGCAGCACGCTGCCGCCCACCCCCCGGATCGCGGGAATCGCCAGTTCGCCCACGCCGGTTTCCTGTTCGTGCGGCTGCGCCAGCAGCGCCACCGCGCGCTGGAAGGCCGCGCGGGCATCGGGCACCATCACCGCGATCTCGGACACGGTGGTGCCATGGGCGGAATAGGCGGTGCTGGCGAAGCCCTGGCTGTCGGTATTGACCAGCAGGTTCGTCGCCCCCTGCCGCCACAGCGTCACGGGCTTGGAGACGTGCCGCCCCACGGGCCGGAACCCGGTCGCGGCCAGAAGCGATTCCAGCGCCGGGGCCTCGGTGGGGCTGGTGGCAAATTCCACGAACTCGACCCGCTCGACCTGCTGCGGGGGCGGAAAGGCCGCCAGATCGACCGGCAGCGCCGGCTCGGTCCGGCGCACACGGTCCATCAGCCCGATCAGGCTGCGATGCCCGTCCTGCGCCACCAGGCGCGGCAGGCCGGAACGGAACTGGTCGTTGAAGATCTCCAGCGACAGCGGCCCGTCGTAGCCGGTCGCCGCCACCGCCCGCATGAAGCCGGTCACGTCCAGGTCGCCCTCGCCCGGCATGTTGCGGAAATGGCGCGACCAATAGAGCAGGTCCATGTCGATGGCAGGCGCATCGGCCAGCTGGACGAAGAAGATGCGGTCGCCGGGGATCGAGCGGATCGAATCCGGATCGATGCCCCGCCCCAGCGTGTGGAAACTGTCGAGGATCAGCCCGACGTTGGGATGATCGGCGCGGCGCACCACCTCCCAGGCGTCGCGGTGGTCGTTGACGTAGCGGCCCCAGCACAGCGCCTCGTAGCCGACGCGGACGCCGTATTGGCGCGCCAGATCGCCGAGGTCGCGGAAATCCTGGGCCATGCGGTCGATGCCGCCGACCGCCGCCGGATGCAGGGACGAGCAGACCAGCATCAGATCGGTGCCGAGCTGGTCCATCAGCTCGAACTTGCGCGCGGCGCGGGCGAAGGCGCGGCTGCGATGCGGCTCGGGCAGGCCCTCGAAATCGCGGAAGGGCTGGAAAAGCGTGATCGTCAGACCGTGGTCGCGCACCATGCGGCCGACCTCGGCCGGGGTGAAGTCCGAGGCGAGGAAATCCTGCTCGAAGATCTCGATCCCGTCGAAGCCCGCACCGGCGATGGCGGCCAGCTTGACCGGCAGGCTGCCCGAAAGCGAAACGGTAGCGATGGAAGTCTTCATGTCATGTCCCGCCCTGCTGCAAGATCGGCGCCCGGCGCCGCCCGTCCAGGGGCACTCTTGACGACGCCCGTGGATCCAACCCCGCCCCGCGGCATCGGCCGCGGCGTGTTCGCCCGGCCCGGCCTTTCGGGGTCCTGACAGGGATCGTCGGGCAAAAGCGGTGTAACAGCAAATACAATTTCAGCCGCATTATTAACCTGAAGTTAATTTGTCGCTTCATCCCATCGTTCGCGGGCCCGCGCCCGGCCCATTTCCAGCCGAAAGCGCGATACGGTGAATTCGGCGAAGCTGGACAGCTGCCGGCCGCGCTTCTGCACGGAATAGGCGGTCAGCCCGGCCTTTTCGCGCAGGGGGCGGCGGATCAGGCCGGGCATATAGACCTCGGCCACCGAGAATTCGTCGATGATCGCCACCCCTAGCCCGTGCCGCACCAGGCTGACCATGGTCTGCGCAAAGCGCCCGCGCATGGCGTGGCGCGGCTCCAGTCCCGCCTCGACGAAGGGCTGCGCCAACAGGGCGCCGTAGGGGTCGCCCGGATCGACGCCGATGAAGGGGAACCGCATCAGGTCATGGACGGAAACGCTGTCCTGCGCCGCCAGCTCATGCCCCTCGGGCAGGATGGCGACGATCCGGCCCTCGACCAGCGGCACGTTCTCGACCGCGGGATTGTCGATGGGCGAACTCATGATCACCACCTCGCCGCGCTCGAGTAGCAGGTAGTCCAGGGTTTCCTCGATCTTGAGGATGTTCAGATCGATGCGGATGTCGGGAAAGCGGGTGCGCAGGCTGCGGATCACCCGCGCGGCGATGAATTGCGCGATCGAGGGGGCCGAGGCGAAGGCCAGCGTGAAATCCTCGCCTTTCTGCAGGGACGACACCGCATCGTGCAGGTTCGCCATCTGGCGGTGCAGCTGGTTCAGCATCTCGAAGATGGCGCTCGCCTCGACGGCCGGAACGAAGACGCCGGCCTTGCGCTCGAACAGGCGCACCCCCAGGGCATCCTCGGTATGCTTGACCAGGCGGCTGATGCCCGGGGCCGAGACGTTCAGCAAATTCGCCGCGCCCTGGATCGTGCCCGCGATCATCACCGCGCGCACCACCTCGACCTGTCTCAGCGTCAGTTCCTTCATGCGCGCGATGCTAGCAGAGAGGGGCCCCTTGCCTAGGGGGGAATTATCTGGAACAAGATTCAAAATTGGAATCATATTTCAGAAAGGTGATGCATGGCCAGCGTGATGGAGCGGACGCTCCGCATCCTCGAACTGCTCAGCCGCGCGCCCGGCGGCTTGCCGGTCGGTGGCGTGGCGGCGGCGCTGGACATGCCGGCCAGCGCCGCGCATCGGATGCTGGGCGAATTGCAGTCGCTGGGCTATGTCCGCCAAAGTCGGGCGCAAGGCGATTACGCGCTGACGCTGCGGCTGGCGGCGATGGGGGCGGCGTGGATGGGCCGCGCGGGCCTTTGCGACATCGCGCAGCCGGTGCTGGACTCGCTTGCAGCGCAATCGGGGGAGCTGGTGCGGCTTTCGGTCGCCGAAGGGGACAGGCTGACCTGGATCGCGGTCGCGCAGGGGGCGGTGAACGGCCTGCGCTACGATCCCGCCAGCGAACAGGGCGAGACCGTCAACCTCGCCCACAGCGCCAGCGGGCGGGCCTGGCTCTCGGCCCTGCCCGAAGAGGTGGCCCTGGCCCGCGCCGCCGCCCAGGGATTGGCGCCGCCGGACGGCGCGACCCCGGGCAGCGCCCTGCGGATCGAGGATCTGGCCCGGATCCTGCGCGACAGCCGCGCCCAGGGCCATGCGACGGCCTGCGACAGCTTCCTGGCCGGAATGGCCGCGGTGGCGGTGCCGGTGGTGACGGAAAGCGGCGCGGCGGGGGCGCTGTCCATCGCCGGCCCCTCGGCGCGGCTGACGCCGGCGCGGATGCGGGCGCTGGCCCCTGCCCTTGCCGCAGCGGCCGGGCGGCTGGCCGAACTGGCGGCGGGCTCGGCTTGGCTCAGGGGCCAGGCATGAGGATGGATTGCGACCTGCTGGTGATCGGCTCGGGCGCGGCCGGGCTTTCGGCGGCGGTCACGGCGGCGCATCACGGCCTGGATGTGGTGCTGGCCGAGAAGGAGCCGGTCCTGGGCGGCACCACCGCCTGGTCCGGCGGCTGGATCTTTGCCCCGCGCACGCATCTGGCCCGCGCCGCCGGCATCGACGAGGACCCGGACGCGCCGCGCCGCTATCTGCGCGCGGTGCTGGGACCGAACTTCGACCCGGCACTGGTCGAGGCCTTTCTGACCTATGCCCCCCGCATGGCCGCCTTCTTCGACCGCCGGACCGCGTTGCAGTTCCAGCCCGGCCTGCACATTCCCGACACCTATGGCCACCAGCCGGGCGCGGGCACGGGCGGCCGCTCGCTGATCGCCGCGCCCTACGACGGGCGGCGGATGGGGCCGCTGATCGGCCTGCTGCGGCCGCCGCTGCGCGAGACGAGCTTCCTGGGCATGACCATCCAGGCCGGCCCGGACCTGCGCGCCTTCCTGACGGCGACGCGCTCGGCCCGGTCGCTGCTGCATGTGACGCGGCGGCTTGGCCGGCACGTCTGGGACCTGGCGCGCCATCGACGCGGCATGCAACTGCGCAACGGCCAGGCGCTGGTCGCCCGGCTGCTGGTCTCGGCCCAGGCGGCGGGGGTGCGGATCATGGCCGAGACCCCGGCGCTGCGCCTGCTGCAAGCCGAAGGCGGCGTCGCCGGCGCGGTGCTGGCGACGCCCGGGGGCGAAATGGCGGTCCACGCCCGGCGCGGAGTCGTGCTGGCCACGGGCGGCTTTTCCCATGACCGCGACCGGGTCCGGCGGCTTTTCCCGGCGGCCGGGCATCATCGCACGCTGGCCGTGCCCTCGGCCCGCGGCGACGGGCTGCGCATGGGCGAGGAAGCCGGCGGCGTCCAGGCGCTGGACCTCGCCAGCCCGGGCGCCTGGTGCCCGGTCTCGCGCGTCACATGGCCGGACGGGACCGACGGCACCTTTCCCCATATCATCGACCGAGGGAAGCCGGGGCTGATCGCGGTGCTGGCGGACGGGCGGCGCTTCTGCAACGAAGGGCTGGGCTACCACGATTTCGTCTCCGCCCTGCTGGCCGCGACCCCGCCGGGACGGGCGCCCGAGGCCTGGCTGATCTGCGATCACCGCTTCCTGCGCCGCTTCGGGCTGGGCATCGTCCGGCCGGCGCCGGTGCCGATCCGGCCCTGGCTTACCTCGGGCTATCTCAGGCGCGGCGACACGCCCGAGGCGCTGGCCGCGGCCTGCGGCATAGACCCGCACGGGCTGGCCGAGACCTTGCGGCGCTGGAACCGCGATGCGGCCGAGGGACGGGACCCCGATTTCGGCCGCGGCACCACCGCCTACATGCGCCTGCAGGGCGACCCCGAACAGCGGCCGAACCCCTGCGTCGCCCCCATCCTGCGCGCGCCCTTCTACGCGGTCCAGGTCGGCCCCGGCAGCTTCGGCACCTTCGCCGGGCTGCGCACCGATGCCGCCGCGCGGGTGCTGGACCGGGCCGGCCGGCCGATCGCCGGGCTCTATGCGGCGGGGACCGACATGGCCAGCGTCATGGGCGGGCACTATCCGGCGGGGGGCATCAACCTTGGCCCCGCCCTGACCTTCGGCCATATCGCCGCGCTGCATGCCGCGGACGCGCTCGACAAGGAACTGCCATGACCCGCCCGATCTCGCTGGCCCATCTCAGCACCATCGACCTGCCGCCGCCGCGGATGATCCACCTTGCCGCCGAACTGGGCTACGACGCCGTCGGCCTGCGCCTGCTGCGGGTGACCGACACCAGCCCCGGCTATCCGCTGATGGACGATCCCGCCATGATGGCCGAAACCCTGGCCGCCCTGGCGGAGACCGGCCTGCGGGTACAGGACATCGAATTCCTGCGCTTCACCCCCGGGATCGACCTGCCCGCCCTGCGCCCCTTCCTGGAGGCCGGGCAGCGTCTGGGCGCGCGCTACGCGATCTGCGCGCCCTACGATCCCGACCTGGACCGGCTGGCCGCCAATCTGGCCGCTTTCGCCGCACTGTCCGCGCCTTACGGCATCCGCCCGGTGCTGGAATTCTTCCCCTGGACCAACGTGCCCGATCTGGCCGCCGCCATCGCGGTGACCGAGGCGGCGGGCGACGACCGGCTGGGGATCCTGGTCGATGCGCTGCACCTGAACCGCTCGGGCAGCGATCCGGCGCTGATGGCGGGCCTGCCCGCGCATCGCCTGCCTTTCCTGCATCTCTGCGACGCGCCGGTGCATCCGCCCTATACGACCGAAGAGCTGCTCTTCGCCGGGCGCGAGGAACGGCTGGCGCCCGGCGACGGCCAGATCGACATCGCCGCGATCCTGGCGCAGGCGCCCGCTGACGTGCCGGTCGCCCTGGAAATCCCGATGACCGCGCTGGCCCGGGAAAAAGGTTGCGCCCATACCGCCGCCCATGGCTTGCGGCGCATGAGGGAGCTTCTGAAGCGCTAGACGCATCGCGCCGCGCGGAAATCGCCTGGCCACCGCCGGAATGCCCTTGACGGGAAAAAATGGATGCCATCCCCTGCCTGTCCAGAGGGCTGCCGGAGAGCTACTGGAATCAAGGTGTTGCCGGTGGTCGTGCCCTTGCCCGCGCAGCATCGGTTCACCGCTGATTAACATGATGTTAATAGATCAGGATAATCGGTCTTTGACGTTATTTCCTGCTTTTGCGACATTTTGTCATAGGCCGCGCGGAGGAGCTGGCGCGGCACGTTCCAGGGAGGAAACAATGACCTCATCATCCCCCGCCGCGGCGGGCAGGAGCCAGTCCAGCAAGGCCGCGGCCAGCGGCTGGATCGGCTCGGCGCTAGAATATTACGACTTCTTCATCTATGCGACCGCCGCTTCGCTGGTTTTCCCGCAGATCTTCTTTCCGTCGGAAAACCCGCGCGTGGCCATCGTCGCCTCGCTCGCGACCTATGGCGTCGGCTATGTCGCCCGCCCCATCGGCGCCTTCGTGCTGGGCCATTGGGGCGACACCCACGGCCGCAAGAACGTGCTGATCCTGTGCATGTTCCTGATGGGCATCTCGACCCTGCTCGTCGGCCTTCTGCCGACCTATCAGCAGGTCGGCATCCTGGCTCCGATCCTGCTGGTGATCCTGCGCCTGGTGCAGGGCTTTGCCGTCGCCGGCGAGATCTCGGGCGCAAGCTCGATGGTGCTGGAGCACGCCCCCTTCGGCCGCCGCGGCTTCTTCGCCAGCTTCACGCTGCAGGGCGTGCAGGCCGGCCAGATCCTGGCCGCCGCCGTCTTCCTGCCGCTGGCGCATTTCATGCCCGACGACGCCTTCAACAGCTGGGGCTGGCGGATTCCGTTCCTTCTGAGCTTCCTGGTCATCATCGCCGGCTGGATCATCCGCCGCGAGGTCGACGAGACCCCGGCCTTCAAGAAGGAAGAGGCAAGCCACACCAAGCCGCAATCCCCGGTGGTCGAGGCGATCCAGACCAGCTGGCCCGACATGATCCGCGTGATCTGCATGGCGCTGATGAACACGATCCCGGTCGTCGCCACCGTCTTCGGTGCCGCCTATGCGGTGCAGGCGGCCTATGGCATCGGCTTCCACAAGGACGTCTATCTGTGGATCCCGGTGATGGGCAACATCCTGGCATGCGTCATCATCCCCATGGTCGGCAACCTGTCGGACCGCATCGGCCGCCGCCCGCCGATCATCGTCGGGGCGCTGGGGTCGGGCCTGCTGGCCTTCGGCTATCTCTATGCGATCTCGATCCATTCGGTGCCGCTGGCGATCCTGATGTCGCTGCTGATGTGGGGCGTGGTCTATCAGGGCTACAACGCGGTTTTCCCCAGCTTCTATCCCGAACTGTTCCGCACCCGGACCCGCGTGTCCTCGATGGCGATCTCGCAGAACATCGGCACCACCATCACCGCGCTGCTGCCGGCCCTGTTCGCCACCGTCGCACCGCCCGGGTCGAACAATGTGCCGATGATCGTGGGCTCGATCGCCTTCGCCATCTGCTGCATCGCCGCCGCGGCCGCCTGGTCCGCCCGCGAGACCTACCGGATCCGCATCGAGGATCTGGGCGATCCCGCCGCCGAACCGGTGCCCCCGGCGGAATACGCCCGCCTGCGCGCCCAGGCGCTGGCCGCACGCTGACCCAGAACACGGGCCCCGGATCTTCGGGGCCCCTTGTCCCTGACCAGGAAAGGCAAGGCACGATGATCCGCGGCACCACTCGACTGATCGCCCATGTGGGCTATCCGACCCACACCTTCAAATCCCCGATGATCTACAACCCGTGGTTCCAGCGGCGCGGCATCGACGCCGTGGTCGTGCCGATGGGCTGCAAGGCCGAGGACTATCCCCAGTTCATCCGGCTGGTCTTCCGCCTGTCGAACATCCAGGGCGCGCTGATCACCATGCCGCACAAGACCACGACCCTGGCCGTGGCCGACCGGGTGTCGGTGACGGCCCGGATCGCCGGCGCCGCCAATGCGCTGCGGCTGGCCGAGGACGGCGCGCTGGAAGCCGACATGTTCGACGGCGAGGGCTTCGTCCGCGGCGTCCTGGGCAAGGGCCAGGCGCTGCAGGACCGTGCGGCGCTGGTCGTCGGCGCCGGCGGCGTCGGCTCGGCCATCGCCGCCTCGCTGGCCCGGGCGGGGGTGGCGCGGCTGGCGCTTTACGATCCGAACGACGGCAATGCCCAGGCGCTGGCCGCCCGCATCGCCGCCGCCTATCCGGGGATCGCGCTTCAGACCGGCTCGAACGACCCGGAGGGCTTCGACCTGGTGGTGAACGCCTCGCCCCTGGGCATGAACCCGGACGATCCGCTGCCGATGGACCCCGAACGCATCGACCCGGCGACCTTCGTCGGCGAGGTGGTGCTGAAATCCGAGATCACCCCGCTTCTGGCCGCCGCCCGCGCGCGCGGTTGCCGCTACCAGATCGGCACCGACATGCTGTTCGAGCAGATCCCGGCCTA
Organism: Paracoccus aminovorans; assembly: GCF_900005615.1. Lineage (NCBI taxonomy): Bacteria > Pseudomonadati > Pseudomonadota > Alphaproteobacteria > Rhodobacterales > Paracoccaceae > Paracoccus > Paracoccus aminovorans. Next base: position 441,577 of record NZ_LN832562.1, read on the forward strand.
TCTGGAGTATTTCGGCTTTCCCAAGCCCAGCGTCGCCGAACTGCGCGAAAGCGCGGCCATCAGCTATTGATCCGCACTCTGGCTGCCGGCGGCAGCCTGCCGCCGCAGGGGCCTGTCCCCGCGCTTCCCATCGCAAGGCCGGCGCGCGGCGGAAAAGCCCGTTCCGGCGCACCGAACCCATGAAGAGGACCGACATGACCATGCAAACGCCGGAAACCAAGGCGTCCCGCTTCGGCTGGGTCGCCGTCCTGTGCTGGATCGCCGTGGTCCTGGACGGGTTCGACCTGGTGGTGCTGGGCGCGCTGATCCCCACCCTGACCGGGGACGAGACCCCGTTCATGACCAAGCCCGAGGCGACCTTCGTCTCGACCATCAGCCTGGTCGGCATGACCCTGGGGGCGCTGATGATCGGCGCCCTGACCGACCGCGCCGGCCGCCGGCGCGCAATGATCTGGGCGGTCGCCGCCTTTTCGCTGACGACGCTGGCCTGCGCCTTCACGCAGAACTGGTGGCAGCTTTCGATCTTTCGCTTCCTGGCCGGCTTCGGCCTGGGGGGCTGCCTGCCCACGGCCATCGCCATGGTGACCGAGTTTTCGCGCGGCCGCACCGGCAAGGCCTCGACCCGGCTGATGACCGGCTATCATGTCGGCGCCGTCGCCACGGCGCTGCTGGGGCTGCTGCTGCTGCCGGTGCTGGGCTGGCGCTCGATGTTCGTGGCGGGCGCCTTGCCGGGGCTGGCGCTGCTGCCGCTGATGGTCCGCCACCTGCCCGAGTCGCCGGCCTTCCTGCTGGCGCAGGGCCGCCGCGCCGAGGCCGAGAGGATCGCACGGGACAACGGCCTGCAGCTGGAAGCCGCCGCCGAAGCCGCGATCCTTCAGGACCGGACCACCAGCGGCGCGCTGTTCCGCGCGCCCTTCCTGCGCAATTCGCTGGGCATCTGGGTGACCTCATTCATGGGGCTGCTGCTGGTCTATGGGCTGAACACCTGGCTGCCGACCCTGATGGTCGAGGCGGGCTACGGCCTTAGCCGCGGGCTGTGGTTCCTGCTTCTGATGAATGTCGGTGCGGTGCTGGGCCTGCTGGTCGCGGGCGCGGTCGGCGACCGGATCGGGCTGAAGAGCGCGGCCATCCTGTGGTTCCTGGGCAGCGCGGTGCTGCTTGCGGCGCTGTCGGTCAAGGTGCCGGTGCTGGCGCTTTACCCGATGGTCTTCGTCACCGGCTGCTTCGTCTTCTCGGCGCAGGTTCTGGTCTATGCCTATACGGCGGCGAACCACCCGCCCGCCGTGCGCGCCACCGCCCTGGGCATGGCGGCGGGCATCGGGCGGCTGGGGGCGATCTCGGGCCCGCTCATCGGAGGCACGCTGGTCTCGCTGGGAGTGGGTCACCCTTGGGGCTTCTATATCTTCGCCGCGGTCGGGCTGTTCGCGATGCTGGCCATCGCCACCACGCGGGTGATGCGGCAGAAGATCTGACCCCGCCGACATGGAACCCGTCGCGGCTCCCGATGCCCAAGCGAGCCGATCCGCGGCGGCGAGGCGCCCATGGGCATGGCCGCCGCCGTTTCCTGGCCGCTGACACGGCGGATGGCGCCATCGGCAAGGTGTTGCAGCCGCGACCCCGGGTAGCGGTGCGCCGGGTAGCGGCTTGACCTTCCGGCCGGAAAAGCCCGAATAGGCGTCATTCTTCGGAGAGGTTTGATGTCGTCTATTTCTGTCGGGATCGATTTGGGAACGACCCATTCGCTGATCGCGGTCTTTGATGCCGAGAATGGCGCGACGCTGGTGCGGAACGGCGACGGCGCGGCGCTGACGCCTTCGGTCGTCGGGCTCAGCGACGACGGCACCCTGCTGGTGGGCGGGCCGGCCCATGCGCAGCGGTTGCGAAAGCCCGCACAGACCCACGCGGCGTTCAAGCGCCACATGGGCACCGGCAAGGAATTCGCGCTTGGCCGCCAGCGCCTTTCGGCGCCCCAGCTTTCGGCGCTGGTGCTGCGCAAGCTGCATACCGATCTGGAGGCCGCCTATCCCGGCGCGGAGATCGACGCGCTGGTCATTTCGGTTCCGGCCTATTTCTCATCGGCGCAGCGCGAGGCGACGATGCTGGCGGCCGAACTGGCAGGCCTGCCGCGGCCCCGGCTGGTGAACGAGCCGACCGCGGCGGCACTGGCCTATGGGCTGAACGAACGCGAGGGCGAGCAGACCTTCATCGTCCTGGATCTGGGCGGCGGCACCTTCGACGTCTCGATCATCGAGATGTTCGAGGGCGTGATGGAGGTGCGCGCGAGTTCCGGCGATGCGATGCTGGGAGGCGGGGATTTCACCGCCTGCCTGCGGCGCGACATCGTCGAACGGCTTCAACTGGACGGGCGCCCGCTTTCGGCCGCCGAACAGGCGCGGATCGAGGCCGCGGCCGAGGCGCTGAAACGGCATCTGTCGCGGGCCGAGCAGGCCGAGGCCACCATCGCGCTGGACGACGGGCCGCAGGACTATCGCATCGACCGCCGGCGTTTCGAGGAATTGTGCGCCGGGCTTCTGATGCGCATGCGCCGCCCGATCGAGCGCTGTCTCTACGATGCCCGGTTGGAGGTGGGCGAAATCGACCGCGTGATGCTGGTCGGCGGCGCCACCCGCATGACGATGATCCGCGGCCTCGTCTCGCGCATGCTGCGCCGGCTGCCGGAAAGCGGGCTCGACCCGGACGAGGTGGTGGCGCTGGGGGCGGCGGTTCAGGCCGGGCTTGCGGCGCGCAATACCGCCCTGGCCGACATGGTGATGACGGATGTCGCGCCCTTCTCGCTGGGGATCGCAAGCCGGATCGCGACCGAAAGCGGCATCATCGAAGGAGGGTTCGCCCCGATCATCGAGCGAAACACCACCCTGCCCGCCTCGCGCATGCAGCAGTTCACGACGATTCAGGACAACCAGGACATGATCGAAATCGCCGTCTATCAGGGCGAAGCGCCGATCGCGGTCGAGAACGTGCTGATCGGCAAGACCCATGTCGCCATGCCGAGGGGCAAGGCCGGCACGCAGCAGATCGAGGTGCGGTTTTCCTACGACTCCAGCGGGCTTTTGCATGTGCGCATCACCGTTCTGTCCACGGGCGCCCAGACCGATCTGGTGATCGAAGGCAGCGCCGCGGCCCTGAGCCCGGCCGAGCGCAGGCGCAGGCTGCAGGAGCTCGCGGCCTATATGCTCCATCCGCGCGAGGACGGCGACAATCTGGCGCTCTCGGAGCGTCTTAAGGGCTTGTACGCGATGTTCCTCGGCGCAGACCGGGCCTATGTGGCCGAGCTGATCGCGCGGTTCGAGACGGCCCTGAACGAGCAGGATCCGCGCCGGATCGCCGATCTGCGCAAGGAACTGGCCCGGACGGCGGACGAGTTGGAGCGATCCTATGTCCGATGAGGCCGCCTCCTGGCCCTGGGACGTTCTGGGCGTCGCCCCTGACGCCAGCCAGGCCGAACTGCGCCGCGCCTATGCCGTTCGGCTGAAGGCCCTGGACATCGAGCGCCAGCCCGACGACTTCGGCGCATTGCGCGCCGCCTACGAATGCGCCCGGCAGATCGCGCGGCAGCAGGACCCGGCCCCGGCCGGGCCGCCGCCGGCCGGGGCGCTGCCTTTCGGGCGGCAGGCGCATCCGCCGGCCCAGCCGGAACGGGAAGCGGAAACGGAGCGAGTGCCGCAAGCGCCTCGGCCACCGCCGCCAGCGGCCGGGAACGAAGGCGCCGCCGTTCCGCCGCCCTCACCCCAGCCCGGGTCGGCAGCGAGGGCCGAGGAGCCTGCGCTAGACTTCGACCGGGCCGTGAAGCGCATGCGCGCTATGCTGTCGGACGGGCGGGTCAATATGGCGGAATGGCGCGCCTTGTTCGGGCAGGAGGTCCTGGACCAGCCCGAGGCCAGCCGTCGCTTCGAGCGGATCCTCGTCGAAATGCTGGAGGCGCGAATTTCGCGGATCACCCACGCGATCCATGCCGCCCCGTTCCGCAACCGCGAATGGCTGGAACTGATCGAGGATCGCTACGGCTGGAAAACCGACGGCCTGCGGTTCCAGAACCTGTTTCCCGCGCATCTCGACGTTCTCATGCACTATATTGAGATGCGGCGCGGGGTCGGGCTCGACCCCCCGATAGCGGCGTTGCCGCCGGCCAATCCCTGGTGGGCCCGGCTGCTGGACCTGCTGAACCTGATCCTGCGGCCGGCTTTTTTCGCCTTTGCGGCAATTCTTGTTCTCTTGCTGGCATTCGGTCAGGCGGCCCGGACGGAATGGATGCGTCTGTTCCTTGGCACCCTGATCCTCGTCGCTTTTGTCTGGGGCGTCCTGCCGGATGCGTGGAAAGAGCTCAGGCTTCCGGTGCCGCGCCTCGTGGGGGTCGGCGCGGTCGGACAATGGCTGCGCCGGCGCTCGGCCGCGGTCTTCGGCCTTAACCTGGTGGTGCTGCTGGTGGTTCTTCTGTTCGCGGGCACCGTCGTGCGTCCCAACCTGCGGGAAGGCTGGATTTCCGAACGCCAGGTTTTCGCGCCACGCCCCGCCGTGCCGTCCTGGCGCGACGCATATCGCATGATCGCGCCGGATCGTTCCACGGTCGAGCGCACCGCCCGCACGCTGGCATCGGGCGCCATCGACGGCGCCGAGGCGCTCGACCGGATGGACATGCCCTATCCCCGCATTGCGGTTCCGGCGCCCGCGCCCGGCACCGGCCACGGGGAAGCGGCAGAGGACGGCACGGGCGACGTCGCGGATGCGAGCCTGACCTGCGCTCGCAGCGGCGCCTGCGTGATGGAGATGGGCGTCGATGTCCCGGTGCATGCCGTGGTGACCGCGGTCAAGACCGGGGGCTCCGAACGGTTCCGGCTTGGGCGGGTGACGGCCTCGTGGCAGGGAAAGCTCGGCGAGCCGCTTGGCGCGTCGAAGGTCCGGCCCGAAACCTTCAAGTTGCGCCTCGATCCGTCCGCAGCCGCAGAGTACCCGACCGAGTTCTTGCCGCTGGGGGGCCGTTATGACGGAACGGTCGAGGTCCATGTTGCGGATCTGTCGCTTCGCCGCGGTAGCGATGGCGCGGCGCAACTGCGGATCCTTCCGACCCGGCGAGAGCACGGCGCCCTGGTGCTGGCCGGCTGCGAGGATGATTTCGTCGACCTCAAATGGCGAAACCTGCTGATCGTCAATCCGCGCGCCGGCAGCCTGGTGGCCGAGATCTGCTCTTTGCCCAGCGATATGATGCGCCTGACCTTCCATGCCTCCGCTCCGGCCGTGATGGAGGAAAGCGGAGAGGCGCATGTCGACCTGTCCCAACCGCTGCAACGTCTCATGCTCGGGTCGTGGTCGGCCGGAACCCCAGGGGCCGCGGGCAAGGACGACGCGGTTTCTCGGCTGGCGCTGGAGATCGGCGACCGGACGATCCAGGACTACCTGACGATTTTCTGGTCCTCGCCCCGGCCCGAAGACCTGGATGCCTATCTGCAGCGCCGTCCGCAGATCGCCGCGCCGCAGGACCGTCCCGATCAGGCTGCGCTGCTGGCGGCGGCGCGCAATCAGCCGCATCTGACCCATGCCTATCGCTTCCGCGCGGATCTGGGGACCGCGATTCTGGGGGACATGTTCCGCTATCTGGAAGCGCGCGGGCTGCTCGATTCATGACGCGGAAGGGCGGGTGATCGCCGGGTGGGCTTCGAACCCGGCTTTGACAGGATCTTGTCGATGTTTGGCAAGTGACGCAATCCGCCGACGCGCGAAACCGACGCGCCCTCTTCCCCCGGCCGCGGTGCGATCCAGTCGCAGATGGCGCTTTCTGGATCAGGCCTGTATTGCGTCGGGCTGGCCGCCGGCCCGCCGGGACAGAGCGTGTTCCCCATGGTCTGCTGCGGAGGCCGGATGCAGGTCGGTGCAGAGATCGTCGCCGCGGCGGACCGAGCCTGTGTGAAAACTCCAGTTCCGAAAATTTACGAAGAAAAGTTTCCTTGCGGCCCGCTGGGAACAAAGTCTCTCCGCAGTGCCTGCGGGCGAACATCCTTCCGCGTCCGACCATGTTCGACTAAGTTTCCACACAGCCTCGGCCGGCAGAGGCTTCACGGCACGCGACCGGCTGGAACGCTGACTCGGGACCGCTGCGCCTTGTCCGGCCATGCGGCGGATAGATCGGCCCGCCCAAGACCCGGCCGGCAGCGTTCAGCCGGTCGCGCGCCGCGCGATCAGCTCGATGCCGCGCGGGATATCGGCCTCGCCGATGGTGGAATAGCCCAGCCGGAAATAGGGGCAAGGGTCGGGCGGCGTCTCGAAAAACACCTCGCCCGGCTCGATCAGCACGCTGTCTTGCCGCAGAGCCTCGGCCAGCGCGCTGCTGTCGCAACCCTCGGGACCCTCGATCCACAGGCTGGCCCCGCCGGCCGAGGCCGCGCCCGCGATGCGCAGCGGGGTTTGCGCCAGCGCCTGCTCCATCAGCGCGCGGCGGCGCTTGAGCGATTCGCGCAGGCGCACGATATGGGCGTCGTAATGGCCGAGCGCCAGGAAATAGGCGGTGATGCGCTGCAGGTGGTTCGGCGGATGCCGCAGCATGATCGAACGCAGGGCCCGGGCGCGCGCGATCAGCGGCGCGGCCGCGACCATGTAGCCGATGCGCAGCCCCGGGAACAAGGATTTCGAGAAGCTGCCGGTATAGATGACCCGCCCCTCGCGGTCGAGCGACTTCAGCGCCGGCGCCGGCGGTGCCAGGAAGGACATCTCGAAATCGTAGTCGTCCTCGACGATCAGGAAGTCATGCGTCGCGGCGCGCTCCAGCAGTTCGCGCCGGCGGGCCAGCGGCATGGTGGCGCCGGTCGGGATGTTGTGGCTGGGCGTGACGATGACCAGCCGGGTTTCCGGCGGCAGCAGCGCGGGGTTCAGGCCGCCCTCGTCCACCTGCAGAAAGGCCGTGGGGCTGTGCGCCAGCCGCAGCGTCTCGGCGAAATCCGGATAGCCCGGGTCCTCGGTCACCGCCAGACGGTCTCCGCGCGCCAAAAGCTCGATGGTCATGTAAAGCGCGTTCTGCGCCCCCAGGGTCACCAGCACCTCGTCCGGGCGGGCCTGGATGCCCCGCCGGGGCAGCGTATGCGAACAGATGTAGTCGATCAGCATCGGATCGTCGGCGCCGTAGAAATCCGCGGCCAGTTCGCCGAAATCGCGGGTGCCCCAGGCGCGGCGCGCGCAGTTGCGCCAGGCGTTGTGGTCGAAAAGCGACGCGTCGCTCTGGCCATAGATGAAGGGATAGCGGAAATCGCGCCAGTTCGCGGGCTTGCGGATCACCCTTTGGCGCGGCGGCCGGATCGGCAGCCAGCTGTCCCAGTCCAGCGCGGTCTGGCCGGATAGCGCCTCCGGCATCTTCAGCCGCCGATGCGGCACGGTGGGGGCCACCACCACCCCCGACCGGGGCCGGGCTTCCAGATAGCCCTGGCTGATAAGCTCTTGATAAACCAGGGTGACGGTCATGCGCGAGATGCCAAGGGAACTGGCCAATCCGCGCGTCGAGGGCAGCCTCATGCCGGGCTGGGTCCGCGTTTCCAGGATCGCGCGCACGATGGCCGCCGCCAGTTGCACCTGAAGCGTGCCCTTGGCGCCGTCGCGCTGGAAAAACATCTCGATGGGGATATGGCCGCGCATCTGGACCTAAGTTTTGCGTTCACTGGATATATCATCACCGCCGTCGCTCTGCAACATTCCGCCCTGTCCAGCGATGGGCAGATGCGCATGCCGGTTTCGGGGACGGGGCCGGCAGCCTCGTCCTCCCCTGCGGTTGCCGCGCGAAAGACAGGAAAACACGATGAACACCATGAGCCGGTCGCGAGCCCCCTGAACCTTCCCGGGTGAAACCGCTGCCAAGCCCGATGGCCCGGCCTTCCGATCCGATGGATCGAGACGCGCCGATGCCGGGGCGGGCAGGGCCGCCTCTTCCCTCTTCGCCATTCCATCCACCACCACCCCCGAACTGCGGATCTTGCCGCCCGGGTCAAGGAGTCTTGCTTGATGACCTCTCCTCTGACTGTTTCCGACCTTGAATCGACGTTTGAGTCTTTCAACCGGCACGACATTTCTGGCGTGATGACGCATTTTGCGGACGACTGCGTGTTCTACACCGTCGCCGGGGACCACGAATACGGCAACCGGATCGAGGGCAAGGCGGCGATCGCCAAGGCCTTCGAGGCGGTCTGGACCACGATGCCGGACGCGGAATGGGCCGATCACAGCCATTTCCTGTCCGAGGACGGCACCCGGGGCGTCAGCCAGTGGACCTTCCGCGCCACCAACCCCGACGGCAGCCGCATCGAGGTCCAGGGCGCGGACCTGTTCCGCATCCGGGACGGCAAGCTGGTCGAGAAACAGGCGATCCGCAAGCAGCGCCCCGCGATCCCGGCGAAGTGAGGGCGGCCATGCTGGCAATCGAGAAGCGCCGGGGCGCGGTCCCCTTCGATCCGCTCTACGACCCGATGACGGCGCGGGGCCTGGGGCCGCGCAGCGATTACGCGCCGACCTACTGGATCGGCACCGCCGGTCCGGCGCCGCAGGACGACGGCCCGGTCACGGGCGATCTGGATGCCGACGTGGTGGTGATCGGCTCGGGCTATACCGGCCTGTCCTGCGCGCTGCACCTGGCCAAGGAGCACGGCATCAAACCCGTGATGCTGGAAGCCAACGGCGTCGCCTACGGCTGCTCGACCCGCAACGGCGGCCAGGCCCAGGTCAGCGCCGGCCGGCTCAAGCGCAGCCAGTGGATCGAGCGCTGGGGCCTCGACGTGGCCAAGCGGCTGCATGCCGAGGTCTGCGAGGGGTTCGACCTGTTCCGCGCCCTGATCCGCGACCACGCCATCGACTGCGATCCGCAGGACGGCGGGCATTACTACATCGCCCACAAGGCCTCGGTGATGGCGGGCCTGCAGAAAGAGGCGGCGCTCTTGCGCGACAGCTTCGGCTACGATGCCCGCATGATCTCGCGCGACGAGCTGCACCGGACCGTCGCCCGCGACCAGGAGGCGCATGGCGCCATGTGGGAGGTGGACGGCGTCGGCATCCATGCCGCGAAGCTGGCCTTCGGCTATCTGCGCGCGGCGCGCGAGCTGGGCGCCCGGGTGCATGTCGACAGCCCGGTGCAGGGCTGGGACTACCGGGGCGGCGTGCACCACCTGCGCACGCCGGGCGGCACGGTGCGCGCCCGGCGCGTGGCGGTGGCGACGGCGGCCTATGCGCCGCGCGGGCTGCACCCGCAACTGCGGGACCGGCTGATGCCGATCATGTCGAACAGCATCGTGACGCGGGTGCTGACGCCGGACGAGCTGGAGGCGGTGGGCATCCGCACCGGCTCGCCGCTGACCGACACCCGGGTGCTGCGCCATTACTATCGCCTGCTGCCGGACAACCGGCTGCAGATCGGTTCGCGCGCCGCGATCACCGGGCGCGACGCGGCGAATCCCGCGCATCTTCAGGCGCTTCAGGAGGGAATGTATCGCAAGTTCCCGGCGCTGCGCGGGATCGAGCTGGACTACAGCTGGTGGGGCTGGGTGGATGTCAGCCACGACATGATGCCGCGCATCACCGCCATGCCCGGCCTGCCCGGCGCCTTCTATGCGCTGGGTTACGGCGGCAACGGCGTCATGTATTCGGCCCAGGCGGGCCGGCGCATGGCGCAACTGGTCGCGGGCGGCACGCTGCCCGCGCTGCCGATCTTCAACACCGAACTGCCGCATGAAGGCTGGAAGACGCCGTTCCGGCGGCTGGGCCAATGGGGCCTCTACAAACTTTACCACTATCGCGACGAGCGCAAATAGGGAGCCATCGCCATGAGAATGACGACCGAGGAAGCCTTTATCAAGGTTCTGCAGCTGCATGGGATCGAGCATGCTTTCGGGATCATCGGCTCTGCGATGATGCCGGTATCGGATCTTTTCCCGAAGGCGGGGATCACGTTCTGGGACACGGCGCATGAGACGAACGCCGGTCTGATGGCGGACGGGTTCACGCGTTCGACGGGCAAGATGTCGATGGCGATCGCGCAGAACGGCCCCGGGGTGACCGGCTTCGTGACGCCGGTGAAGACCGCCTACTGGAACCACACGCCCTTGCTTCTGGTGACGCCGCAGGCGGCGAACAAGACCATCGGCCAGGGCGGGTTCCAGGAGATGGAGCAGATGCGCATGTTCGCCGATTGCGTGTGTTATCAAGAGGAAGTGCGCGATCCTTCGCGCATTCCCGAGGTCCTGAACCGGGTGATCATGCAGGCCTGGCGCAACTCGGCGCCGGCGCAGATGAACATCCCGCGCGACATGTGGACCCAGGTGATCGACGTCGACCTGCCGCAGGTGGTGCGCTTCGAGCGCCCGGCCGGCGGCGAGCAGGCGGTGGCCGAGGCGGCGAAGTTGCTCAGCGAGGCGCAGTTCCCGGTGATCCTGTCGGGCGCCGGCGTGGTGCTGGGGGGCGCGATCCCGGACCTGGCGAAGCTGGCCGAGCGGCTGGATGCGCCGGTGGCCTCGAACTACCAGCACAACGACAGCTTCCCGGGCAGCCACCCGCTGGCGGTGGGGCCCTTGGGCTACAATGGCAGCAAGGCGGCGATGGAGCTGATCGCCAAGGCCGACGTGGTGCTGGCGCTGGGGACGCGGCTCAACCCGTTCTCGACCCTGCCGGGCTACGGCATCGACTATTGGCCGAAGGAGGCGAAGATCATCCAGGTCGACATCAACGCCGACCGGATCGGGCTGACCAAGAAGGTGACGGTGGGCATCCAGGGCGACGCCGGCAAGGTGGCGCGCGCGATCCTGGCGCAGCTGGCCCCCGGCGCGGGCGACGCCGGCCGGCAGGAGCGCCGCGACCTGATCGCGACCACCAAGTCCCGCTGGGCGCAGGAACTGTCGAGCCTGGACCACGAGGACGACGATCCGGGCACGGTCTGGAACGAGGAGGCGCGCCAGCGCGACGCCGGTCTGATGAGCCCGCGCCAGGCCTGGCGGGCGATCATGCAGGCGGTGCCGGCGGATGCGATCGTCAGCTCGGACATCGGCAACAACTGCGCCATCGGCAACGCCTATCCCAGCTTCGAGGCGGGTCGGAAATACCTGGCGCCGGGCCTGTTCGGTCCCTGCGGCTACGGCTTCCCGGCGATCCTGGGCGCCAAGATCGGCAATCCGGACGTGCCGGTGATCGGCTTTGCCGGCGACGGCGCCTTCGGCATCTCGATGAACGAGATGGTGTCGGTGGGGCGCAAGGACTGGCCGGCGGTGACGATGGTGATCTTCCGCAACTACCAGTGGGGCGCGGAAAAGCGCAACACGACGCTGTGGTACGCCAACAACTTCGTCGGCACCGAGCTGGACCGCGGCACGACCTATGCCGGCATCGCCAAGGCCTGCGGCGTCGAGGGCGTGCAGGTGTCGAGCGCCGAGGAGCTGACGGCGGCGCTGCACGATGCGGTCGAGCGGCAGATGAAGGAGGGCAGGACCACCTTCATCGAGGTGCTGCTGAACCAGGAGCTGGGCGAGCCCTTCCGGCGCGACGCGATGAAGAAGCCGGTGCCGGTGGCGGGCGTCGACAAGGCCGACATGCGCCCGCAGCAGGGCGCCTGAGCGCCGCGGGCGGCGGCGGGGCAAGGCGTGCCCCGGATGCCGCCGCCCCGGTCCGGCCCCGGTCCGGCCCCGGTCCGGCCCCGGATCTGGCCCGGCGGCGACGCCTGGCCCGGACGGCGGGTCCCGATCCCGGGTCGCGATCCCGGACCTGGCCCCGGCCGCCCGGCGGCGACGCCCGGCCGCGGATGGCTGACGCCGGAAGCCGGGTTCTGGCCGGCGACGCCGGAACTCGGGCCTGGCCCGGACGCCGGCACCGCAGCCGGCCCGGACCCGCGACGACGGTCCCCGCCGCCTCGGGCCTGGCTTCGCGCCCGGTCCATGTCCGGTCCACGGCCGGTCCGTGTCCGGCTCCAGGCCCGGGCCCGGGCGTTGGCCGCAGGCTCGGCCCGGATCCGGACCTGAGGCAGCGCGCCCGGTCTCGACGCCGGTCCCGAAGCGGCCCCCGATGGCGGGCCGCGGACACCGGCGCCCGAGTGTCTTGGCGCCCCGCCCCGGACGCCGGGCCGCGACGGCGGGCCGCGACGCCCGGCCACGACGCCGGTCCCCGATGGCGGATACCGCCGCCGGGTCTGGCCGCCGGATCCCACCGCCGGGCCCTGGCGCCTGGCCCTGATCCCGGGTCCCGATCCCGGGTCCTGGCGCAGACCCCGCCGGCCGGTCCCGAAGCGGCCGGCCCCGAAACGACCGCCCGGCGCTGCGCCCTGCCGCGCCGGCCCGATCCCTGCATCCGGTGAGGACGATGATTTCCACCCTGATCCCTTCGCGCGCCACGCTGGGCGAGGCCTTCCCGGGCTTCGCGGTCTCGGTGCTGGTGGCGGCGACGGCGCAATTCCTGTCGGACCATTACGGCGCGCCGGCGATGCTTCTGGCGCTGCTGCTGGGCCTGGCGCTGAACTTCCTGGCCGAGGACGGCACCCGCACCGCGCCCGGCATCGCCTTCACCGCGCGCACGGTGCTGCGGCTGGGGGTGGCGCTTCTGGGCGCGCGCATCTCGGTCGACATGCTGGCGGCGCTGGGGGCGCGCTCGATCGTTCTGGTGGTGGCGGGGGTGGTGCTGACCATCCTCTTCGCGCTCTTCGCCACCCGCTTCGTCGGCCGCAGCTGGCGCTTCGCGCTGCTGACCGGGGGATCGGTGGCGATCTGCGGCGCCTCGGCGGCGATGGCGATCGCGGCGGTGCTGCCCAAGCACGAGAAGTCCGAGCGCGACCTGGTGTTCACGGTGCTGTCGGTGACGGTGCTGTCGACCGTGGCCATGGTGGTCTATCCGATGCTGTCGAACGCCTTCGGCTTCACGGCGCGCGACAGCGGCGTGTTCCTGGGCGGCACCATCCACGACGTGGCGCAGGTGGTGGGCGCGGGCTTTTCCATCGGCCCCGAGGCGGGCGAGACGGCGACGCTGGTCAAGCTGATCCGGGTGTCGATGCTGGCGCCGGTGGTCTTGTGCTTCTCGCTGGTCATCCGCTCGCGCGGGCTGGCCGACACCGAGGGCGGCAAGGCGCCGCCCCTGCTGCCGAGCTTCGTGCTGGGCTTTCTGGCGCTGGCGGCGCTCAACAGCTTCGGGCTGGTGCCGGCCTGGGCCTCGGACCTGGCCGGGCAGCTCAGCCGCTGGGCGCTGCTGATCTCGATCGCGGCGGTGGGCATCAAGACCTCGCTCGGCAAGATGCTCGAGGTCGGCACCGGCGCCATCGGCCTCATCGTCGCCGAGACCGTCTTTCTGGGCGTCTTCGTCGTCGCCGGCCTCCATTTCCTGGGATGAAACGCATGGATCCGCTGCACCGCATCTACCAGGCCGCGAAGCGCCTGGACCGCCACATCGTCCTGCCCGAGGGCCGCGACCCCCGCGTCGCCGAGGCCGCCGCCAGGCTGGCGGCCGAGGGTCTGGCGCGGATCACGCTGATGGACGGGCCCGACCTGCCCGGCGTGACCGCCCTGGCCCCGGCCGAGGCCCCGGACCTGCCCCAACTCGCCGAAAAATGGCACCAGATCCGCGCCGCCAAGGGCATGACGGCCGGCCGCGCGCTGGAGGAGATGCGTGACCCGATCCGCCAGGCGGCGATGCGGGTGCGGCTGGGGCAGGCCGACGGCACCGTCGGCGGCGCGGTCGCGACCACCGCCGACACCGTGCGCGCGGCGCTGCAGGTGATCGGCAAGGCACCGAAGGCCGGCATCGTGTCGAGCTTCTTTCTGATGCTGCCGGGGCGCGAGGATGCGCCGGTGCGGGACGGGCTGATCTTTTCCGACTGCGGGCTGGTGATCCAGCCCGACGCGGCCGAGCTCTCCGCCATCGCGCTTTCGGCGGCCGAGAGCTGCCGGCGGATCCTGGGCGAGGTGCCGCGGGTGGCGCTGCTCAGCTTCTCGACCGCCGGTTCCGCCGACCATCCGAGCCTCGGGCGGATCCGCGAGGCGGTGTCGCTGATCCGGGCGGCGGCGCCGGATCTCGAGGTGGACGGCGAGATGCAGTTCGACGCGGCGCTGGACCTGGAGATCCGGGCGAAGAAGGCGCCGGCGAGCCCGCTGACGGGCCGGGCGAACGTCTATGTCTTCCCCGACCTGGCCGCGGGCAACATCGGCTACAAGATCGCGCAGCGCCTGGGCGGCTGGAAGGCCATCGGCCCGATCCTGCAGGGCCTCGCCAAACCCGCCAACGACCTCTCACGAGGATGCTCCGTCCAGGACATCGTCGACGCCGCAGCAATAACCGCAATCCAGGCCAAATCAGAAAAAATGTAGTCGGGGCCGCCCGGGAGGGGGGGCCGTTTTTCGCAACCGCATGGCGGCACGGGAGAACCTCCCGGGGCCGCAATCCGAGGGAGGAGATTTTGCCGATGCCATCGGAACAAGACAATCAAGGCGCGACGGGCCCGAGCGGCCTGCAGCACAGCCTGAAGCAAAGGCACATGACGATGATCGCGCTTGGCGGGGTCATCGGGGCGGGGCTCTTTGTCGGCAGCGGGGTGCTGATCCAGTCCGCGGGTCCCGCGGCGGTGATCTCGTTTCTGATCACGGGGGTGCTCGTCGTCCTGGTGATGCGCATGCTGGGGGAAATGGCCGTCGCCATGCCCGCGGTGGGATCATTCTACGAATACGCCCGCCTCGCTTGGGGCAACAACAGTGCCGTGGGAGAGATGGCCGGCTTCCTGACGGGCTGGATGTATTGGTATTTCTGGGTGATCGTCGTGGCGCTGGAGGCGGTCGCCGGGGCGCAACTGATCCAGTTCTGGCTTCCCGACCTGCCCTCGTGGGTCATCAGCCTGGTGCTGATCGTCCTTCTGACCGCCACGAACCTGTTCTCGGTGAAGTCCTTCGGCGAATTCGAGTTCTGGTTCGCCTCGATCAAGGTGGCGGCGATCGTCGTGTTCCTGTTCCTGGGCGTCCTTTACGTCATGGGCCTGTGGCCGGCGGTCACGCCGGGGCTGAGCAACCTGACCGCGCATGGCGGCTTCGCCCCGAACGGCATCGCGCCGATCCTGACCGGAGCCGTGGCGGCGACGGGCTTCTACTTCGGGGCCGAGATCGTCACCATCGCCGCCGCCGAATGCGCCGAGCCGGAAAAGGCCGTGGCCCGGGCCACCAACTCGGTCATCACCCGGGTGCTGGTGTTCTATGTCGGCTCGGTGCTGCTGGTCGTGGCCATCGTGCCGTGGAACTCGGCCGGGGTCGCCACCCCCTATGTCAGCGCGCTGGAGGCGATGGGCGTGCCCGGCGTGGCGCAGATCATGAACGCGGTCGTGCTGACGGCGGTGCTGTCGGCGCTGAACTCGGGGCTCTACGCCTCGTCGCGGATGCTGTTCGCGCTGACCAAGCGCGGCGACGCGCCCAAGGCGCTGGCCAAGCTCAGCAAGAACGGCGTGCCGGTGCGCGCCATCCTGTTCGGGACGCTGTTCGGCTATGCCTCGGTCGTGATGTCCTATATCTCGCCGGACAAGGTCTTCGCCTTCCTGGTGAACTCCTACGGGACCGTGGCGATCTTCGTCTATGTCCTGATCGCGATTTCGCAGTTGCGGCTGCGCGCGCGCCTGGAGCGCGAGGCGCCCGAGCGGCTGCTGGTGCGGATGTGGTGCTATCCCTATCTGACCTATGTGGCGATCTTCGGGATGATCAGCATCGTCGTCGCCATGGCCTTCATCCCCGAGCAGCGCACGCCGCTGGCCCTGGGCGTGGTCAGCCTGCTGGTGCTGATGGTGGCCTATGCGGCCAGGCTGCGCTGGGGGTCGCGGCCGCAGATCGCCAGCATCGCCGAAGAGCCCCGGCATTACAGCGAGATGTAGGCGCAAAGGACGGTGCGGCGGCTGCGGCCGCCGCACCCATCCCAAGGCGCCGGACCCCCGGCGGCCAGGGGGGATGCCATCCATAAGGCTGTCGTCGCAGTCCACTCGTCATTCCGGCGATTTCGGGCTAAGTTCGGACCAGGCAGCCTTATGGATGGTATCAGGATGAGCAGCTTTTTCATGTCCCCGCATGCGCTGGGTCTGGCCCTTTCCGCGCTGGCGGCGGGGGCCGGGACCGGGATGGCCGCCGAGGATCCGGCCGCGATCATCCGCATCGGCTCGCTCTACGAGCCGCAGAACCTCGACAATACCGCCGGGGCCGGTCAGGGCATCAGCGAGGCGTTCAACGACAACGTCTATGAATCGCTGTTCCGGCTGAACGACGACGGCTCTGTCGCGCCGGTGCTGGCGGCCGATCACAAGGTCTCGGACGACGGGCTGACCCATACCTTTACCCTGCAGCCGGGCGTCAGCTTCCATTCCGGCGACCCGCTGACCGCGGCGGACGTGAAATATTCCATCGAGCGGGTGACGGCCGAGGCCTCGAAATCCTCGCGCAAGAGCAGCCTTGCCGCCATCGCCGGGATCGAGACCCCGGACGACAAGACCGTGGTGGTCAGGCTGAAATCCAAGTCGATCTCGCTGCCCTACAATCTCAGCTATGTCTGGATCGTGAACGACGCGGCGGGCGACATCACCGGCAAGGAGGACGGTACCGGCCCCTACCGGCTGGCCGAATGGAAGCGCGGCTCGGCGCTGTCGCTGGCGGGTTTCGACGGCTACTGGGGCGACAAGCCCGCGAACGGCGGCGCGATCTTCAGCTATTTCACCGACGCCTCGGCCCAGAACAACGCTTTGCTGACCGATGCGGTCGACCTGATCACCTCGGTGCAAAGCCCCGATGCGCTGGCGCTGTTCGAGGACCCGGCGCGCTTCACCATCTCGGAAGGCAGTTCCACCACCAAGGAGATCATGGCCTATAACGACCGCGTCGCGCCTTTCGACGATACGCGCGTGCGCAAGGCGCTGGCGCGGGCGGTGGACAAGAAGCAGCTGCTGGAGGCGATCTGGGGCGACCGCGGCATGGTGCTGGGCTCTTTCGTGCCGCCGACCGATCCCTGGTACGAGGACCTGACCGGCGTCGATCCCTACGATCCCGAAAGCGCCAAGGCGCTGCTGGCCGAGGCCGGGCATGGCGACGGCTTCGCCTTCACGCTGGAGACGCCGAACTACGACCCCCATCCCATCGTCGCCGAGTTTCTCAAGGCCGAACTGGCCAAAGTGGGCGTCACGGTGAACATCCATGTGATCACCGCCAACGAATGGTATACCAAGGTCTATCAGGCGCATGATTTCCAGGCCACGCTGCAAGAGCATGTGAACCATCGCGACATCGTCTTCTACGGCAACCCGGATTTCTACTGGGGCTACGACAACCCCAAGGTCACGGAACTGATCGCCTCGGCCGAGGCGTCGGATACCGAGGAAGAGCAGGCCGAGAAGCTGCGCGAAGCCAATCGGATCATCGCCGAGGACGCGGCCTCGAACTGGCTCTATCTCTATCCGCAGCTGGTGGTGTCGCAGGCCAAGGTCGCGAACTATCCGGTCAACGGGCTGAACGCGCAGTTCTTCCTGCGCGGCGTCACCAAGTCGGAATGACCTGAGAGGCTGAATGGGCCGCTATCTGCTGCGCCGGACCTTCGTTCTGGCCCTGTCGCTGGTCGCGGCAGGGCTGATCCTCTTCGTGCTGCTGCGGCTGCTGCCCGGCGATCCGGCGGCGGCGCTGTTGTCGGTCGGCGCGGACGAGGCCCAGATCGCCGCTGCCCGGGCGCAGGTCGGCAGCGACCGGCCCTTGCCGGTGCAGCTGGCGCTGTTCCTTTCGGACCTGGCGCGCTTCGACCTTGGCACCTCTTTCGTCTCGAACGCCCCGGTCCTGCCCGAGATCGCGGCCCGGCTGACCGTCACCCTGCCGCTGACCTTCGCCGCCTTCCTGCTGGCAATCCTGATCGCGGTGCCGCTGGGCATTCTTGCGGCGGTGAAGTCGGATCGCTGGTATGGCACCCTGATCTCGGCCATTTCGCAATTCGGGATCGCGGTGCCGGTGTTCTGGATCGGCATCATGCTGGTCTGGATCGTCGCGGTGAAATGGCGGCTGCTGCCGGCATCCGGCTTTCCCATCGGCGGCTGGGCCACGGCGGCCGAGGCCGCGCGCGCGCTGATCCTGCCGGTGGTCACCGTGGCGCTGGTCATGTCGGCGTCGCTGCTGCGCTATGTGCGGGCCTCGGTGCTGGACGTTCTGGGCGCCGACTATCTGCGCAATGCCCGCGCGCTTGGCTCCAGCTTTCCGCAGGCGCTGGTCCGGCACGGCCTGCGGAACGCCAGCGTGCCGGTGATCTCGATCCTCGGCATCGAGCTGGCCTCGACGCTGCTGGGCGCGGTGGTGGTCGAGCGGGTCTTTGCGCTGCCGGGCCTCGGCTCGATGCTGCTCTTGGGCATCCAGCAGCGGGACTATCCCAGCGTGCAGGGGGTGCTGCTGGTCACGACGCTGCTGGTGCTGCTGATCGGCTTTGCCGCCGACGTGATCCAGCGGCTGATCGACCCGCGCCTGCGCGATGCCAGGGGGGGCCGGACATGAGGCGGCTGACGCTGTGGATCGGCATCGCCCTGGTCGGGATCAACCTGGGCGTGGCGCTGCTGACGCTGGTCTGGCTGCCCTACGACCCGACCGCGATGGCGGGCGGGCGTCTGAAGCCGCCCTCCTGGGAACACTGGGCCGGCACCGACCGGCTGGGGCGCGACTATTTCACCCAAGTGATGATCGGCGCCCGCATCGCGCTGAGCGTGGGCATCGGCGCGGCGGCGCTGGGCGGGGTGGTCGGCACCACGCTGGGGGTGCTTGCGGCCTTTGCCCGGCGTGGCGCGGACGATGCGCTGGCCGCGACGCTGGACATCCTGATCGCCTTTCCGACGCTCTTGCTGGCGATGCTGGTCGTCGCGGCCAGCGACGGCGCCAGCCTGGGCACCGCCATCCTGGCCATCGGCCTGGCCATGTCGGCGATCATCGCGCGGCTGGTCCGCATCCTGACCAAGCGCGTGCTGGCGCAGGATTTCATCACCGCCGCGCGCTGTTCGGGCGTGGGCTGGGGGCGGATCGTGCTGACCCATGTGCTGCCGAACATCGCGCCGACCGTGCTGGTCGCCATCGCCCTGCAATTCGGCCTTGCCGTGATCGCCGAGGCCTCGCTCTCCTACCTGGGCCTGGGCGCGCCGCCGCCCAACGCCTCCTGGGGGCAGCTTCTGCAACAGGCGCAATCGACGGTCTTCGCCGCGCCCATCGGAGTGATCGCGCCGGGCGTCGCGCTGGTGGCGCTGGTCCTGGGCATCAATTTCCTCGCCGACGGGCTGCGCGACCTCTTGGACCCGGAAAGGGCCGAGACATGACCCTGCTCGCCGTCGAAAACCTGCGCGTCTCGGCCCCCTCGCGCGAACTGGTGCATGGCGTCAGTTTCGCCCTGGCACCGGGCGAGCGGCTGGGGCTGGTCGGCGAAAGCGGCTCGGGCAAGTCGCTGACGGCCATGGCGGTGGTGGGGCTGCTGGCGACCGGGCTGCGGACCGACGGCTCGATCCTGCTGGACGGGCGGCAGGTGGTCGGTCAGCCGGACCGCCGCATCGTGCCGCTGCGCGGCGCGGTTGCCTCGGTGGTGTTCCAGGATCCGCGTGCGGCGCTGGACCCGCTGATGCGCCTGGGCCGGCAACTGGCCGAACCGATCCGCCGCCGCGCCGCGCGCGAAGGCCGCAGCCTGACCGCGCGCGCGCTCAGGGACGAACAAGCCCGCTGGCTGGACCGCGTCGCCATCGCCGATTCCCGGCGCATCCTGAACGCCTATCCGCACGAGGTTTCCGGCGGCCAGCGCCAGCGCATCGCCATCGCCATGGCGCTGGCCTGCGGTCCCCGGCTGCTGATCGCGGACGAACCGACCACCGCGCTGGACGTGACCACCCAGGCCGAGGTCCTGGACCTGCTGGACGATCTGGTCCGGGCCGAGGGGTTGGCGCTGCTGTTCATCAGCCACGACCTGCCCGTCGTCGCCCGCATCGCCGACCGGGTGATCGTCATGCGCCAGGGCGAGATGGTCGAGGAAGGCCCGGCGGCGCGCGTCTTTTCTCAGCCGCAGCACGACTATACCAAGATGCTGGTCGGCGCCGCGCGGCGATTGCAGGCCGCGCTGACCGGGGATGCCCTGCCATGAGCCTTTTTGCGCTGGACGAGGTTTCCTATGGCTACGACCGCGCGGTCCCGGTGCTGCACGGGATCTCGCTGCGGCTCGATCAAGGGCAAAGCCTTGGCATCCTTGGCGAAAGCGGCTCGGGCAAGTCCACGCTGCTGCGGCTGCTGCTGGGGCTGGCCGCGCCGGATTCGGGCCGGATCGAGGCGGACGGCAGCGCGCTGGACCTGCGCGCGCGCGCGCGGATGGTGGCGCATCGGCGCTTCGTGCAGCCGGTGTTCCAGGACCCCTATACCGCGCTCGACCCGCGCATGAAGGTGGGCCGGATCATCGCCGAGCCGCATGCCGCGCTCGGCCTGTCCGGCGACGCGAAGGCCGAGGTCGCCCGCGTCCTGGCCGCCGTCGGCCTGCCCGCGGACAGCGCCGGCCGCTATCCCCGCGCCTTCTCGGGCGGCCAGCGCCAGCGCATCGCCATCGCCCGGGCGCTGATCGCCCGCCCCCGGGTGCTGATCGCGGACGAGCCCGTCAGCGCGCTGGACCTGTCCACCCGCGTCCGCATCATCGACCTGCTGGCCGATCTGGCGCGCGAGCTGACGCTGGTGCTGGTCTCGCACGATATCGCCATCGTCGCGGCGCTGTGCCCGCAGATGGTGGTTCTGCAAGGCGGCCGCATCGTCGAGGCGGGCGAGACCCGGCAGATCCTGCGCGCGCCGCACCATCCCTATACCCGCACCCTGCTGGCCAGCCTGCCGACCCTGCCGCAACAAGGACGCCCCGCATGACCCCCTATGAGACCGAGATCGCGCAATGGCGGGCCGACCGCCTGGCCGCCCTGACCGCCGAGGACGGCTGGCTGGACCTGACCGACCGCATCGACATCGCGCCGGGTCGGATGACGGTGGGCAAGGCGGCCGACAACGACGTGGCGATCTCGGCCGGGCCGGGCCATCTGGGGGTGTTGACGCTGCAACCGGACGGGCGGGCCCGTTTCGATGCGGGCGCGGGCGCGCGCGATTTCGCCCCCGTGCCCGACAATCCGCCCCGGCTGAAGGTGGGCGACCTGCTCTTGGAGGTGATGGAGGTCGGGGGGCAGCATGCCTTGCGCGTCCGCGACACCGCTTCCCCCGCGCGGACGGCGTTTTCCGGCATCGACAGCTTTCCCGTCGATCCCGCCTGGCGGATCGAGGCCGACTGGCAGGCGCTCGATCAGGCGCAGCCGCTCGGCATCGACCTGGTGACCGGGGCCGCGACCTCGGTGCAGCTGACGCATCAGGCGCATTTCACGCATGAGGAGGCGCGGGTCACGCTGCTGCCGACGCATTGGAAATCCGGCAAGCCGATGTTCGTCATCCGCGACCGGACCTCGGGGCGCGAGACCTACGGCGCCTCGCGCTTCCTGATCGGCGAGGTGGTGGGCGACAGGGTGGTGCTGGACTTCAACAAAGCCTTCAACCCGCCCTGCGCCTTTACCGACCTTGCCGTCTGCCCGCTGCCGCCGCCGCAGAACGTCATGGCCTTCGCGATACGCGCCGGGGAAAGGAAACCCCGCGCGCCGGAACCGGGCGCCGGGGCGTTCGATCCCCCCGCGTGAGGGTGCCAGGCTCCCGCACGCCGAGGTCGCTCCCTCGACCAGGCTTTGCCCGGTTCCGACCGGGTCTCCGATAGGACGCCCGTTGTTTCACGCGCTGATGCCGACTTGGACGGTCTCGGGTCCGGCCACATGGGCCGGGGGGCCCGTTCCGATTGCTCGGGTCGGCGGCCGCCTTCGGCCGATGGTGGGTCAAAACTGGCTGTCGAGGGCCGTCTGATCGCAGATTTCCGAGGCTGAGGAGACTTCAGCGCGAAATCGTCCAGCCGCGTGCATGGTGGCCAAGGCAGTTCGATGGGCCTTGTGAAGCGAACTATCACGAACAAGATTGGGCAGAACGGTCTGATCAAGCCGGAATGGTCTGCATAAGGCGTCGGATACCGATCAGGGAGACCACCCGCTTGATGTTGTAGGCCAGAACATTCAGCGCCATTTCGGTGCGCACGTTTTTCAGCCCCCGCATCAGGAAATGGGTGTGCCCCATCCAGGCCTTGATCGTGCCGAAGGGGTGCTCGACGGTGCAGCGGCGCAGAGTCATCGGATCGGTGTCCCGGCTTAGCCTTTCGCGCATCGCGTCGATCAGATGCTCATGCTCCCAGCGGGTGATCCGGCGCTCCGTGCCGGTGGTGCATCGGCTTTGCAGAGGGCAGGTCTGGCATTCGTTGATCCAGTATCGCCGGACCTGAACACCGCGCTCCTCGGTGGTGTAGCGGTAGATGAGTTCCTCGCCCGCCGGGCAGACATAGACGTCGCGTGCAGCGTCATAGGCAAAATCGGCCTTCACATACATCCCCTTGGCCGCATTGCCCGAGGTGGCCGGGCGCGGCACGGTCGTGGTGATCCCCGCCTCATGGCAGGCGAGGATCTCGGGGCCGCTGAAGTATCCCTTGTCGGCAATGGCGTGCAGATCTTCACGCTGAAGCGCATCCCTGGCTGCGATCGCCATCGGGCTGAGCTGGTCGCGGTCGAAGCCCTGATTGGTGACCTCGTGCGCAACGATGATGTGGCTCTCGGTATCGACAGCGGTCTGGACGTTGTAGCCCACCATACCGCTGTGCCGGGCACTGGTTGCCATGGCGCGGGCGTCCGGATCGGTCAGGGAAATCTGCCCGTCCGGGGCATCGATCAAGGCTTTGTCCATTGCCTTCAGACGAGCGATCTCCTGCCGGATACGGCCGTAGCGGCGGGCGAGGTGAAACACTTTTCCGGCGCGGGCCTCGCCCTCTTCCTGCCGGTCAATGCGCACCATCTCGTTGATGTAGCGTTCCAAATCGGCTTCCAGATGCACGAGACGACTGGCGATCTTGTTCCTGGTGAAGTTGCGATCACGGTTGTTGACGGCCTTGAACTTGCTCCCGTCGATGGCGACGCAATCGCCCTTCATCACGCCGATCCTACGGCATAGCTCCACGAACTGCGCGCAGGTCTTGCGGATCGCGCGGCCATTCGTGCGGCGGATTCGGCGATGGTCTTGTGATCCGGCACTGGCCTGCTGATCAGCCACATCACCTCGACATTGCGACCCGCCTCCCGTTCGAGCCGGCGGCTCGATGGGATCCGGTTCAGATAGCCATAGATGAACAGCTTCAGCAGGACCGCAGGATGATACCCCGGCCGCCCGGTGCGCGCGGAGATCGACCGCACGAAACCGAGGCCAGACAGATCAAGCTCGTCGACGAACAGATCAACGACCCGAACAAGATCATCCTCACCGATCCAGTCCTCCAGCCGTTCGGGAAAAAGCACCGTCTGGCTGCGCTGAACCCCCTCGATGAAACCGGCCATGCTGATCCCCCGCTACCGAAAAAGCATAGCATGCCAGCCAGTTTTGACACACCCTCGGCCCGCAGAGCAACGGCATGCCGGAGCCTTTAGGGAAGGCTTAATGTGCGACTAAGTCTAACCGACGCCATCAGCGGATGCCCCGGCAGTCTTTGGACGGATCCGGGCATGGATCCAGGATGACGACGAAAACCGCCCGCACCCAGGGTTGAAAAGGCCCTGATGCCTCGAAATCGTGCGGAAGCCATCCCAAGGGTGCCGGGCGAAGCCGGGTCAAGACCAAGGGTCGTCGAGAAGCCGTAGCGACGCCTGCTGTGAGGCCGGCAGAGCAGCGGCGAATGCGGGCGCATCGTCCCGGTTGTCGATCGCGTGCTTCCATACGCGCTTTGCATCGAGGCGGCCGTCGCCGGCTGGCAGGAACGCTTCGGGAAGAGCGGTGCCGGAAACGCCGGGCCGGCCCGCTATGCCCGCGCCTCTACCGTGCTGCTGCCGGGGGCAGATCCATGGCGCTGCCGTAGCCTGCCGGATCGAGCCTCAGGACCAGCGCGGCGGCAACCGCGATCCACCCCAGATGCATGATCCAGCCGGCCGCAAAACCGCCCGTGCCCTCGTGCAGACGCGCCAGGATGAAAGGCGGCATCGAGGCGAGGAGGAACCCGCCGCCCTGCATCAGCGCCGCCAGCGGGCCGGCCTGCTCCGGACGCGGCAGATGGTCCAGCGCCACGATCAGGCACAGCGCGAAACTGCCCGCCAGTCCGATGCCGCAGATCGCCGGCCAGAACAGCGGCACGACCGCAGGGGCGAAAGCCAGCCCGGCAAAGCCGGTCGCCTGCATCGCGATCGTCGCCCAAAGCCACCGACGTCGGTCGGGGCGACGCCGCGCCAGCAGCGGCAGGGCGACCGCGCCGCAGCCCTGGCTGATGGCCATGACCGAGATCAGCGCCCCGCTCTGGGCATTGCTCCAGCCCTGCTCCTGGTAGTAGGGCGCTAGCCAGGCGATCATCGACGAATACCCGCCGTTGATCAGACCGAACAGCGCCATCAGCATCCAGGTCCTGGGCCGGCGGAAAAGATGCAGGATGAGGCCCGGGTCGGGACGCGTCACCCGCGTCTCGGACAGGATCCGCCAGGTGACCGCCAGCGCGACCAGGACCGGCAGAGACAGCAGCGCCAGCGCCGCCGGCCAGGAATGGCCAAGATCGACGAAGGCCGGCACGAGCTGCGCGCCGACCGCGCCCCCGGTCATGATCATGGCGGAATAGAGCCCGGTCATCGCCGCCGTGCCTTGGGCGAACTTCTCCTTGATGAGCCCCGGCAGGGCCGACTGGACGAAGGCCACGCCGGCGCCGCACAGCACCGCCGTTAGGATGAGAACGGCGCCGTCCGCGGCGAACAGCCTGAGCGCCGAGCCGAACAGAAGCAGGCCGAGCGCCGACAGCAGCCCGCGCCGGGTTCCGATGACCGCCTGCAGAAAGGGCGATACGAAGGCGCCGACGCCCATCAACAACATCGGCAGCAGGGTCAGCAGCGACAGCGTGCCATAGCCCAGCCCGGTGTCCTGGGCGATGCGGGGCAGGATCGGTCCCGGCGCGGCCAGAAAGGGCCGCAGGTTGAGCGCGATCACCACGATCAGAAAGATCAGCGCGCCGCGCCGGGGGCCGGTCGCCTCGACAGGATCGGACATGGATGGCTCTGCCTATAGCTGCCCGGCCGGGCGTTCCGCCCAGATCAGATAGGGTTCGGGGCGGGCGCTGTCGGTCTGGGGAAGATGCCGGATCGTCGCCCAATCCTGATCCTGGGCCGGCCGCGACAATTCGGCTGCGACCTTGGCCGTGGACAGGCCGAAGGGCGCGGCCTCCTCGTTGGAATAGGCATAGGCGATGCTGGTGATCCCGGCCATCCGCATCGCCGCCAGGCACATGGGGCAAGGCTGTCCGCTGGCATAGACGGCGCATCCGTCCAGCCGGGGGCCGCCCAGGGCCTGCCCCGCCTTCCGCAGGGCCAGCAGTTCGGCATGGGCGGTCGGGTCGCTGTCCTCGACCATGCGGTTCACCGCACGCGCGACGATAGTGCCGTCCTTCACCAGAACCGCCCCGAAGGGCCGGCCGCCGGCCGCCGCGTTTCCGCGCGCAAGCGCCACCGCCTCGTCCAGAAATTTCCGGTCGTTCATCGTGCACCTGCCTGTTCCAGAATGGCCGCGATCCTTGCATATCCGCGCTGCCGCGCATGTTGCAGCGGCGTGACCCCATCGCGGTCCGCAAGACCGGCATCCGCGCCGGCCTTGACCAGCAAATCGACGATGGCGACATGACGGGCCCCGCCGTCGCCCAAGATGATCGCCTCCAGCAGGGCCGTCCAGCCCAGATCGTTGACGTGATCCACGTCGACCCCGGCCTCGATCAGGGTGCGGACGGTTTCGACATGGCCGCGCTCGGCCGCCGGAATCAGCGCGGTGCCGCCGAAGCGGTTGGTGCTGGCAAGGTCGGCCCCATGCGCCAGCGTCATCCGAAGAATCTGCAGATGTCCGCGCGCGCCGGCATAAAGATAGGGGCTGTCCTGGATATGATCCCGGGCGTTGACATCCGCCCCCGCCTCGATCAGCAGCCGGGCGGTCTCGACCCGGTTCGCATGGGTCGCGGCCAGCAGCGCCGTGCGTCCGCGCCCGTCCCGCGCCTCGAGCGGCGCACCGGCGCCGATGGCCCGCTTCACGGCGGCGGCATCGCCGCTTTCCGCGGTGGCGACCAGCGCCGGCACGGGCTCGGCCCGCGAGGCGACGGGATCGGCCATGGTCGCAAGGCCCGTGGTCAGCGCCAGGGCAAGCAGGGATGTTCCGCGTTTTCGCATGAAATTCTCCGCGATGGTCGGGATGCTGATACTGGACGGGACCGGTATTTTGAAATTAAATATACGGATGTCCATCAGTGAAAAATCGAATGTCAGCTTCGGCACCGACCTTCTGCGGGCCTTCGTGGCGGTGGTCGACGCAAGCAGCTTCACGGCGGCGGCCAGCCATCTCAACTCGACGCAATCCACGGTCAGCCAGAAGATCCTGCGGCTTGAGGACCTGGCCAGGGTCAGGCTGCTGGATCGCGGCCCGCGGGGCATTCGGCCGACCGAAGCCGGCGAGCGATTGCTGGGATACGCCCGCCGCATCCTGATGCTGAACGACGAAGCGGCGGCGGCCCTGTCGGGCGCCGCGCGCCGCGTCACCCTGCGGCTGGGCCTGCCCGAGGATTTCGCCTCGGGGCAGGTCACGCCGGCGCTTGCGGCCTTCATGCGCACCCGGCCGCAGCTGAAGCTCGAGGTGACAAGCGGCCTCAGCCGGGATCTCTATCGCCGCTACCGGCAGGGCGAGTTCGACCTTGTGCTGGTCAAGCAGAATCGCAACGGCGACAGAGGCCGGATGCATTGGCCCGAACCTCTGGTCTGGCTCGAAAGCGCGGATGGCGCCATGACCGCCGCGGACCCGCTGCCGTTGGTGGCCTTTCCGCCGGACGGGCTGTATCGCGCCGAGATGATCGACGCCTTGGACCGGGCGGGACGCGACTGGCAGCTTGTCTATACCAGTTCCAGCCTCGCGGGGCTTCAAAGCGCGATCGCGGCGGGCCTGGGGATCGGCCTTCTGCCCCGGCGCGCGTCCCTGCCGGGCCTGCGCGAGATCGGCCTTCTGCCCACCGTCGAGGACATGGAGATCGCCATCCATTGCGCCGACTCGGACATACCCTTCATGGGCGACATGATCGCCATCCTTGCCGCGGCGGTGGAAAGCGGGAAGCCCCTGCCCGGCTGCGGTGCGTAAACCGCGATCATGTTGGCCGGCGCAGGTCTTGCGCGGTAAAGTCGGGCCGGGTCGTCCGCACCGGCTTTCCGCTCGCCTTCGGGCCTTGCATGCGTGCGAGATGCTCGGCGCTACGAGGAGCTGACCGGATCGCGGATCAAGGTCGACATCACGCCGGCGGATAGCACCCGTTGCGTGACCAGGTCGAATCCGCCAATGTGATCTGGGAGGTCGTGGAGCTGACGCAGGCGGACCTTCTGCGGGCCCGCGACCGGGGCTGCCGGCGAAGATCTCCGACATCGCCTTACCGGCGAACGCCGACGACACACCGGCAACGGAAGATTGCGTCGAGGGCGGACTGCACGATTGCGGTATCGCGGCCATCGCCTGGGCGACGCCCTATACCCTTCGACCGGGAAAAACGCGCCTCTTGTTCGTCGACCATCATCGCCGACTTTTCGACAGGCACAGAATTCCCTACTCGTCCGCGGTGCGCAATGATCCCCCGACGACGATGAAATGTGCGCCGATCACCGACGGGTCCGGCACGAGGAGGTCGCCGCGCCGCTGGAGAGGCCGGCCCGCCCCAAGCGGCGGTGGCGAAGGTTGAGACGATCCGGCCCGGTCTGAATGTGTGGAGCAACGGCCGCGAGCCGGTTCGGCTGCTGAATTCTGACGAGGTGGCGATGTCCTTGATCTGGGCGACCACGGGCGCCGTGGCCGCCCTGGAACAGGGCGCGCTCTGGTCTGGGACGGCAAGGTGCTGGAGCCCGACCAAACCGCGCGTCGGCGCTGAGCGCTTGACCTTTCGCGGAAATTGCGCAGACCACGGCAGGATCCGTCAATCACATCCCGGCGCATCATGTCCCAGACGTTTTCTTCGATTGCCGACGAACTGGCCGCGGCCCTGCCCCGTTTTTCCAAGCGCATCGCGCTGCGGGACCGCGGGCTGAGCCTGAGCTATGCCCAGCTTGCCGATTTCGTCGCCGCCGCCCAGCCCGTGCTGGCCGGGCAGCAGGCCGTCGCCGTCTATGGCGTGCCGGGGGCGCTGTTCGGGGCGGCGGCGACCGCCTGCGTCATCGACGGGCGCCCCTTCGTGCATCTGGACCCGGCGATGCCCAAGGCGGTGCTGGGCAATATCGTCAGCGAGCTGGGCATCGGCTTGATCCTGACCGCCGAACCGCCCAAGCCCGACCAGCTGCCGCCCGAATGCCGCGTGGTGGATGCGGCCGGGCTGCTGGGCCGGCCCGCGGCGGCCCCGGTCCGCGCGGCGCCGGTGCGGCCCTCGGATGCGATCTATCTGGTCGCCACCTCGGGCACCACCGGCCGTCCGAAATGCATCCCCGTCACCCATGACGCCGCCCTGCTGTCCTATCACTGGCGCGAGGAATACGCGCCCTATGCGCCCGGGATGCGGGTCGGCATCTACATCTTCGCCATCTGGGAGATGTTCCGCCCGCTGCGCCACGGCGCCGAACTGTGCTTTCCGGCCCTGCAGGAGCTGCTCTCGCCGCAGGGCTTCACCGCCTTTCTGTCGGACCATCGCATCGACGAGATGCTGTTCACCCCGTCCTTCCTGGAAAGGATCCTGGGCCCGGTAGAGGCCGGCGTCGCCGCCGCCCTGCCGCTTCGCCGGGTGATCCTGAACGGAGAGGTGGTCAGCGACGCGCTGATCGCCCAGCTGCGGGAAAAGCTGCCGCAGGCGCAGCTTTGGAACCTCTACAGCATCTGCGAGACGCATGACATCTGCATGTCCGAATTGCGCGGCCCCGCCGCCGGCAAGGCCGGCGTGACCGTGGGCAAGGCCATGCCGCATCTGCGCGCCGTGGTGCTGGACGACCACGACCGCCCCTGCCCGTCCGGCGTCCCCGGGCTCTTGCATTTCGAGGGGCCGCGCATGCTGGGTCCGGGCTATGTCGACCGCCCCGAGGAAACCGCCCGCCGCTTTCGCGAACTGGTGCTGGAGGGCCGCGCGGTGCGGCTTTACGACACCGGCGACCAGGGTTTCGTGGACGAGGACGGCGAAATCACCGTGCTGGGCCGGGTCGCGCATATGCTGAAGCTGCGCGGCCACAGCATCCAGACCGCCGAGCTGACCCAGACCCTGGCAGGGGTGCTGGGCTTCGGCAAGGCGATTCCCTGGGTCGTCCAGGTCGGCGATCAGGGGCAGATGCTGGTGTTCTACTACACCGCCGACGCCGCACAGCAGGCCGGCAACGCCGCGCGCTGGCAGATCGGCCCCGGCCAGCAGCGCCTGCCCGAGGCGCTGGCCCAGGCCTTGCGCGCCGTGCTGCCCAGCTATTGCCTGCCCTCGTATCTGGTGCAGCTGGAGACCATCCCGATCCACGAGGTCTCAGGCAAATGCGATTACAAGGCGCTGCCCGCGATCGCCGTGCCGGCGGGACCGGAGCGGACAGCCGATGATCGGGCGGTATTGCCGGTGATCGCCCATGTGGCGCGGGCGCTGCACTGCGGGCCGGATCAGATCGACCCGGCGCGGACGTTCCACGAGCTGGGGGGCGATTCGCTGATGGGCGTCGACCTGGTGCTGGCGCTGGAGGCCAGCTATGGCCGCCGCGTCGATTTCGACTGGGCGCTGAACCTGCCGCTGGCGCGGCTACACGCCCTGCTGACCCAGACGCAAGGCGTGGCCGCGGCCGTGGCCGGCGGCTTCGACCGGCCGGGGATCCTGCTGACCGGCGTCACCGGCTTCCTGGGCGGGCACGTTCTGGCCGCAGCCTTGGCGCAACTGCCGCCAGAGCAGGTGGTCTATTGCCTGATCCGGCCGCGCAACCTCGATCCGCAGGCCCGGCTGGACCGCATCGCGCGGGCGCTGGATCTGGACCGGCAGCGCCTGGTGGCGGTTGGCGGCAGCATCGACGCGCCGCAATTCGGCCTGGACGATGCCGCTTATGCCGCGCTGTGCCGCAGCAGCCGCAGCGTGGTGCATTGCGCCGCCACCGTGAACCTGGCGGTGGATCGCGACCATATGGAGGCCTGGTCCCGCGCCGGCATCCGGACCGTGCTGGATTTCTGCCGCGATGCCGGGGCGGATCTGCGCTTCTCGTCCTCCTCGGCGGTGTTTCCCGAAACCGGCGGCCCCTACCCCGAGGCGCTGGCCCGGCTCTACGAGGGCTGTTCGGGCTATGGCGCGGCCAAGATCGCCGCCGAGGCCCAGATCGCCGGTTCGGGCATCCCGGCGGCGGTGGTCCGGCTGCCGTCGCTTTACGATCTGGACGCCCCCAATCCCAAGGACATCTGCGAGATCATCCTGCAGGCCTGTCGCGCCATGGGCGCGATGCCCCGGGGACTGGCCTTTCCGATGACGGATGTGCGCGCCGCGGCGAAATTCCTGGTCGGGCTGCCGGCCCCGCAGGGCGTCGCGTTCTACAACCTGATCGCCGACCAGCCCATCGCGCCCGGCGAGGAGCTGTCACCGCTGCCGCCCGAGACCTGGCTGGAAACGGCGCCGCTGCCCGAGCCGGTCCGGCGGCTGATCGCCGCCGATCCGCAGATCCTGCGCGCCGATGCGCGTTTCCGGAACGACGCCGCCAGATCGGCCTGGTCGCAGGCCGACGGCGCCGATTTCGCCCGGATCTCGGATGGTGCGGCGCTGCTGGCGCGGCGGCGGCTGGGTCAAAACGCCGGACAGCACGCAGCGAAGGAAAGCACCCTTCCATAGTCGGCGCAGCGGGAAAGCGCAGCCCTCCGCGCTGCATGAAGCGACGCAGAAAGGATGCCCTGCGGATCTGCCGCGCCGGAGTTTTGACACGGCCTCGGCGGCCGGCCTACCAGAGCGAGCCGGCGTTGACCTGATAATCCGCCATGGTCAGGGCACGGGCCGAGTCGCTGACCAGATAGCCGACCAATGCCGCCACCTCCTCGGGCTGGACCAGCTTGCCCTGCGGATTCGAGGCCTCGTATCGCGCGCGCACCTCGGCCAGGGGCGCGCCTTCGGCCACCTCGGCGTCGATGAATTTCTTCAGCATCTCGGTCTCGACCCAGGTCGGGCTGACGCTGTTGCAGGTCACGCCATGCGCGGCCCCTTCCAGCGCGACGCAGCGCCCCAGACCCAGAAGCCCGGCCTTGGAGGCGCAATAGGCGCCGTTCAGCGCCATGCCCTGATGGGCGGCGACCGAAGCGATATTGACGATCCGCCCCCATTTCTGCCGCACCATGGCCGGCATCACCTCGCGGATCATCTTGAAGGTGCCGGTCAGGTTGGTGTCGATGGCGTCGTCCCAGACCTGGTCCGAATGCCCGGCGATCCCGGCCTCTTCATAGACGCCGGCGGCATTCACCAGAATATCGACCCGGCCCCGGCCGTCCAGCACCTCGGCCACGAAACGGCGGCAGCTTTCGGTCTGGCGCACGTCCAACCGGGCAAAGCGGATGCGGTCGCCGAATTCCTCGACAAGCGCCGAGGTCAGTTCGGCCGGCGCCCCGCGGCGCGCCCCGATATGGACCTGCGCCCCCTCGCGCGCCAGATGCACGGCGATGGCCCGACCCATCCCGGTCAATCCCCCGGTCACGATTGCTGTCTTGCCCGAATGCTGCACTGTCCTGCCCGTTCATGCCGTTGTATCGCGGCGTCATTGGCATGAACCGGGCCATCAGGTCCAGCATCTCGCGCAATCACCGACCGGCGGCTGCCGATAATCCCGGCCCGGTCGAGCGTAGAGCCGCCGCCCGGCCGCGGCAGCCCGGCCGCGTGGACCGCCGCCGTGGCAGCCCCCGATCCGGGCAACGGCGTCAGGTCGGCCCATTCCCTATCCGATCGGCCGGATGCGGGGACAGAACGCCTGCCGGCGCCGAAAGTCACGACTCTTCGTCAAGCGATTCATCGCTGCGGCGGAACTGGCGGAGGCGGCGATCCGCGGATCGAAGAAGGCGCCGGATCTCTGTTCAGCCCTATCGATCTTGAGGGGCGCATCTCGGACGGCGCCGGTTGTGCAATGCTCGCACAGACGTGAACGATGCTGTCCGGTCCACCCGGTCGGGTCCTGGAAAGGCCCGATCTCCCGCCTCGCTCACGCAGGCACGTATGTCAGCCTGATCGCGTCCTTGCCGATTCGGTCGCTTGCGGTCAGGCGAAGCGGCGGGCGGGGCGCGGCGAAGAACGGCTTGCCACCGCCCAGCACCACCGGGTGGAAATACAGCCGGTATTCGTCGATCAGGCCCCATTCGGTCAGGCTTCGCGCCAGATCGGGCCCGGCGACGTCGATCTCTCCGCCCTGCCGCGCCTTCAGGTCGCGGATCGCCGCCGCGATGTCGTCGGAAACAAGCGTGGCGTTGGGACCGACCGATGCCAGCGAGCGCGAGACCACCCATTTCGGCTGGCGCCGCCAGGCTTCGGCGAAATCGCGCTCCGCCGGGGACCATTCGGGACGGTCCTCGTCCCAATAGCGCATGATTTCATAGATGCGGCGGCCGTAGAGGCTGCCGGTCAGGCCGCGCACCCGTTCGGTCCAGTGTCCAAACAGCACGGGATCGGGGGCGAAGGCGTCGTGATCGACATAGCCGTCCAGCGACAGGTTCATTCCGAAGACGAATTTCGCCATGATGCGCGGTCTCCCTATCGGACGGCCCAGACTGGCACGATCCGTTGCCGCCGGCAAATGCGGCGGACCGCCTAGCCCTTCGACGCCGCGAACACCGCCCGCTGTGCGTCGAAGGCGCGCCTGAAAGCGGGACGGGCTTCGCCGCGAGCGACGTAGCGGGACAGGTTCGGGTGTTCCTCCAGCAATCCCGACCCGTGCAGCCTGCGCAGCACCGTCACCATCAGCAGATCGCCGGCGCTGAAGGCGCCGTCGAGCCAGTCGCCATCGCCCAGCCGCGCGGAAAGGCCGCCCAACCGCTTGCGGATCGCATCCTCGAGACCCTGCAGGCGCTGTGCATACCAGGGTCTCCGCCATCTGCGGGTGCGGCCCAGCCGTCGGGGTGCAGATCCTTCATGCCGGTTCCTTCCCTTTTGCGGAGTGACCGTCATCCTTCGGCGATGGCCAAGGATAGCAAAACGAGCCTCTGGCAGACATGACAAAAGACATGCAGTCTCTGCCAGCGCACCGGGACGACCGCTATCCTTTCACATATCCGAACGCCTCGGTGATCCTGCCGTTCTGGACGCGCATGATGTTGACCCCGCGTATGTGATCGGCCTCGCCCTTGCCCCAGGACAGCCGCCAGCGGATGATGCCGCGGTCCGCGCCGGCCCAGATTTCCTCGGCGGTGAAGGCCAGGTTGGCCGATGCGGCGATGCCTTTCCAGAACTCCAGGCAGGCCTCGCGGCCCTGGTAGCGCGCACCGTCGGGGGCGGGGCCGGTGTTTTCCAGGATGCAGCCTTCGCCGATCAGCGCGTCGAGGGCGTCGGGGCGGTGGTTCTCGAACGCATCGTGAAAGCGTTCGACGATCTCGCGGGTCGTTTTGCCATTCGCGTCCATGTCTCACCTCGTTGAACTGGCCAGGAAACGCTGTCGGTCCAGGTTAGTCTGCGGATGGGCTGGCAGACATGACAAAAAGCGCGCAATCTCCGCCAATGCACCGGGTCGTCTTCATCCTCTATCCAGGGTTCGAACTGCTGGACATGGCCGGTCCCGCATCCGTCTTCAACGGCGCGAACCGCGCTCTGGGGCAGGTTGGCAGGGCGCCGCTCTACCAGATCCTGCTGGCCTCGCCGACGGGTGGCGATACCGCCAGCAGCAGCGGAATATCCGTGCAGACCGCGCGCCTGGATGAATTGCGCGGGCAACGGCTCGGCACGCTGCTGATCGTCGGCGCCGAAAGCGGACCGCTGCAGGCGGCGATGGCCGACCCGGACTTGCGCGGGGCGCTGCCCGGATTGACGGCGCAGGCCGAGCGGTTCGGTTCGGTCTGCTCGGGCGGGATGGTTCTGGCCGGCCTGGGGCTGCTGGATGGCTGCCGGGTCGCGACGCATTGGGATGCCTGCGCCCCCTTCCAGGCGCATTTCCCCGGCGTCAGCGTCGATCCCGAGGCGCTTTATGTCCGGGACGGCCGGCTCTGGACCTCGGCCGGGGTGACCACCGGCATCGACATGGCGCTGGCCATGGTCGCCTGCGACCTGAATGCAGGTGTCGCCGCCGAGGTGGCGCAGCGGCTGGTGCTTTATGCGCGCAGGCCGGGCCATCAGTCGCAGTTCAGCCCGCTGCTGTCGGCGCAGGCCAGGGGCGACAGCCCCTTCGCGGATCTGATCGGCTGGATCCAGGCCAACCTGCACGCCCCCTTGGATGTCCCGGCCCTGGCCGCCCGCGCCGGGCTGACCGAGCGCAGCTTCCACCGCAAGTTCACCGCCGCCACCGGCCAGACCCCGGCGCATTTCGTCGAGACCCTGCGGCTGGATGCGGCGCGCATGTTGCTGTCGCGCGGTTTGTCCCTGAAGCAGGTTTCCGCGCAGGTGGGGCTGTTCCCGACCGCAAGGTTCTCGCGCCTGTTCCAGAGGCGCTTCGGCATTACGCCCGGAACCTATGGCGAGATGCATCGTGTCGAGGGGTAGCGCTCTTCATCCCGTCGCGGCTGGAAAGGGATCAGGTGCCTCGGGCAGCTATTCCGGCAGGGTTTCGTCAAGCCTTGCGGGCTGGCCGCCTTCCGCCGCTTGCTTCAACGCGCCCAGCATGTTCACCGCATAGGCGGCATAGGGACCGATCCAGCGTTCATGCAGCGGTAATAGGTGGAATAGCTGTGAAATACGGCACCCCTCTTCCTCACGAAGATGCTCACGCCGAACATGTCCGGGCGGTTCTAAATCAACGTAAGCGGGGCGCCGCTCCGGCGCCTCGACCAGATGGAGCGGCGCCTGACCAGCTTCAGCGCACCTCGACATCCGCCGTCGAGGCGCTGATTGGCCTTCCTGCATTCCGACTCGTCGGCACGCCCCTGCCAGAGCCCGCCCAGCAGGCCGTCTGAGCCAATGCCCCAAGCCTTCCGATGCTTTAGTCAGCGCACCCGGGCGAATGGCGCAGGGGCAAAAGCTCCCCCCGGGACGGAGGAGGCCGGGAAAGCCCGCCTCGGCCCCTATCTCTCGGACGAGAAATTCCTCTTGAGATAGGTCAGGATCAGCGCCTTGGTGTCCGGCTCCGGCTCGACCATGCCCTGGGCCTCGACCATCCAAGTCCACAATTCGTCCCAGCGATGATCGGTGACGCGCTGTTGCTTGATGATCTCGGTCGAATGGCAGGCGACGCATTGGTAATAGGTGTCCTCGGCGCCCTCGCCGTCGGGCAGTCCGCCGAGTTCCGCATTGCCTTCCGCCGTCTCGGCGGTGTCGGCCCGCGCTCGCAGCGCGGTCATCGGGTCAAGCGGGTCCGAACCGGCGGGCCGCCCCGCCAGGGCGGCCATCGGGTCCAGCCGCGTTTCGGCAACCGCCAGGCCGCTGCCAAGGGCCAGCGCGACCACGGCTGTGGCCACAGTCTTGGGGATCATGTGCATCGCAGCCCCCTTACCCGACCGCGACCAGCGCGATGCGGTGCTGGATGTTGTTGGCATAGCCGCGCGGGTTCCAGACCGGCGACAGCGGCGGCTGGCCGATGCCGTCCTGATCGACCGCCCGCGCCCAGACCTCGTAATAGCCGTGCTGGGGCGGGGTCACCTTGGCCCGCCAGCGCTGCCAGGCAAAGCGGTTCGCCGCCGGTTCCAGCTCGGCCTCCTGCCAGGTCTGGC
Source organism: Paracoccus aminovorans (assembly GCF_900005615.1). Classification (NCBI taxonomy): domain Bacteria; kingdom Pseudomonadati; phylum Pseudomonadota; class Alphaproteobacteria; order Rhodobacterales; family Paracoccaceae; genus Paracoccus; species Paracoccus aminovorans. The sequence continues at coordinate 477,477 of NZ_LN832562.1, forward strand.
CGAAGTCCAGCGAATACTGGACCGATGCCACGTCGCCCTTGCCGCACCAGGCATGACCCCGGACCTCGACCTCTTCGCCCGCCTTCACCTCGGCCCCGGTCTCGGGGAAGGTGACGATGGATTTCACCGGCATTTCCTTCAGCACCACCATATCCTCTTCGGGGACTTCGGTGCCGGGCGCGACCGGATAGGCGGGGATGCGATAGGAATCGCCGGTCATCTTGGCGCCGTCATGCTCCTTGTCGCGGATCCAGATCCGGTTGAGGTATTTCTGCGAGGCCGAGGCCGGATAGCCCGGCACGATCAGCCGCAGCGGGAAGCCATGCAGCGCCGACAAGGGTTCGCCGTTCATCGCCCAGACGATGATCGCATCCCCCTCCATCGCCTTCTCGATCGGCACCCCGCGCGAGATGACCTCCTTCTCTTCGTCGCCGCTCAGATGCACGTCGTTGCCGTAATGGCCGGTATAGACGGCGGTGTCCTTGACGCCCGCCTCTTTTAGCACATCGGCCAGCCGCACCCCGGTCCATTCCGGACAGCCGACCGCGCCGAAAGTCCATTGGTTGCCCGAGGTTCCGGGCTGGAAGAAGGCGCGCCCATTGCCGCCGCATTCGATCACCAGCCTGCGGGTGACGTTTTCGAAGCGCGATTTCAGGTCGTCGATGGACAGTTCCAGCGGCGTTTCGACCTCGCCGTCGATGGTCAGCACCCAGCCTTCGGCGTTCTGGTCAAGCGCGGTCTGAGGGACGAGTCCGTTCATGCGGACGAACAGCCGTTCATAGGGCGTCACGTCGTCATCCAGCAGGTGAACCGGGGTTTCCACGTTCAGCGGACGGTCGCCCAGCACCATCAACCCCTTCTTGCCCGACATCAGGTCGAGGCCGGTGTCCTGCGCCAGCGCGACGGGTACGAAGCCGGCGGACAGGTTGCGCTCGAAAGGCACGGCCATGCCCAGCATCGCGCCAAGCGCGGACAGGCCGGTCGTTTTCAGAAAGTTGCGCCGCGATCCGCTCGGGGCTTCGGCATCACGCTGGATCGAGGTGGAATCGGTCTGATCGGACATGGGTTTCCTCCGTAGCTTGGTGCGCTTCCCGCGCAACTGGCCTGCCGCAAAGGCCTCCCTGCTCCGGATGCCCTGCCGCTTCGTGTCGAGAGAGCATTGCCCATCGACAAAGGCTTGGCAACACTAACCCGTTGTATTTATTTGAACACAACGAATGGTTGGGCGCGTTCCGCCCCGCGCGACACGAGAGTCAGCGCTGCTCTCGCCAAGCGGCGATGTCAAGCAAGCCCCTACCCTGGATAGGTCACGCCTGCCGCAGAGATGCGCGAGAAGGCTGCCGGGAAATCGATGTCGGCCGCCCAGGCATGGGTGTCGAAAATCTTGACCGGATAGACGAGCCGGATGCCGTTTGCGACATGTCGCAGGACCATCGTCTGCATCACGACCAACGGCGGTGCCGACCGCAGCCGAATTGGCTTTTGACGATCAAGATCCCCGTCTTGCATCTTCTGCTCTGCCTGATCGACGGCAAAACCATGGACGGACTCGCCATCGACAGTTTCCTCGCTACGAACCCAAGTCGATGTCGACCGCTACGATGATCTACGTTCACGGTCTGCCATGCGGCCGTTCCTCAAGGGCAGGTCGATCCAGACGCTGATCCGCCTCCTGCGGCCGAAGCCGCTGTCGTCCTCGCCGGTCATCACCTCGCCGAAATCGAGGGAGTCGCCATCGACGCCGTAGTTCCCGGGCCCCCATGACCGCGCCAGCAGGCGGCCGTAATCCGCGACAATGGCCACGCGTCCGGGAACGATCCGGGCGCAATAGACACCGATTGCAAGCCGGTCGCGATCCTGGGGGACATAGCCCAGCCAGAGGCGCTCGAACCGCGTGAACATGCTCGCTGCGTCGAAATCCTTGACCGGCTGCGGGCTTGCGAACCATTCCAGCCCCTCGGGCAGGGCTGTGCGGAATTCCAGGCCGGGAAAGTCCGGCAGCGCCAGCGCCCGATCCGAGAACGCGGGTTTGCTGCGCGTCAACGCGCTCGTGCCCGAATTGTCCTGTGCCATGGCCATTCTTCCGGCCAATAGCAGCAATACCGCAGCGGAACCGGCCGAAGCCAGCAAAGCCCGGCGATCCCATAAGGCGTTCCGTCCATCCTTGATCCGGCCGTAACCCTGTCGCCCGGCCCGCCGCACCCTTTCGGCCGGTGCGTCAGAAAAAATCCGTCACCAGCGCGAACAGCCGGCCCGAAGACAGGCGCAAGAGATAGACGTTCTTGCGCAGCTCGCGGCTGAACCCGCCGGCAAACCCCAGCTCCGCCGGATCGAGACCGGCAAAGACTTCGGGATCGAGTTCCGCCAGAAGATGCAACGGCGCCTCGGCTTCCTCGCTTGCCGGAGAGAACCGCCAATCCCCGGGGGCGGCGGCCGGGTCGATCTCGACCAGCGCCACAAGGTCGCTGGAATAGGCCGACTTGTCGCAAAACGCCGGGCCGACGATCCGGGGAGCCTGCCCCAGCACGGCCGCCAGCGCGGTCTCGATCACCGCCAGGTTCGCGGCGGCACATTCGGTCCGGGTCATGGTCGACCCCCTTTCTGCTGTCGAGAGAACGGGAAAAAGCGCTGCCGCCACCAGAACGGCCGCGCAGGGCAGAAGCCACCTCATCGCACCGTTCCCTCGGATCGGACGCCGGGTTGCGGTACCGGGTCGGGCAGGTTCGAGCCTATCCGCACCCAATGCACAGAGCCGGCCCCCACCATGTCGAAATTCTTCGCATCGCCGGATTCGACCAGCGCGCCCATTAACGCATCGTTCACGATGTAGGAATCCGTCTTGCCGTCATACCCCTTGCCGCGCCGGAAATAGGGCTGGGTGCCGTTCGGCAGGGTCAGGCCCTGGATCGCATCCATCTTGTCGTCGTCCAGAAGGATCGACAGCGGGCTTTCCGGCACCGCGGTTTCCTTGCCCTGTTTCGTGACCCCGTTGCTTTCCACATCCCAGTTGTAGCGGTCGTAGATGAAGATGCGATAGAAAATGGTGATGACCTTGCCCTGGCGCACCGCATAGCCGCCGCAGGCCATCAGGAAGGATCCGACGGCATAGAACCATTTCGATCCGGTCTCGGCGGTGACGCCGAACCAGTTGGTGCCGGCATTGACGCTGGAGCCGGTATTGCGCGCCAGGTAGCGCTTGATGGTGGCGGTGCCGCCCTGCATGTCCTGATGGACCAGTTCCACGAATTTCTCCGGCAGGGTGGTGGCGACGGATTTTCCGGGCGCGTTCAGCGACCCCATCATCTCGTCGACCTCGGGGGCCGAGAAGGACCGGTCCTTGCCGCCCCCGTCCAGGAAATGGCTCATGTTCTGCCCGGCCTGGCCCTTGGTCGGGTGGTTGCGGCCGAAGAAGCCGCCCAGCGTCCCCACCCATTCCTTGCCCGCCTCGCGCAGCGCCTTGCGGTCGTCGGCCGACATGCCCTTGGGCACATAGTCGCTGACCGGGGTGTCGCCGTTGTCGGCGGGCTTCGGGGGGCGCGGTATGCTGGCTTGCGAGCCGGCGATCACGTCAAGACCAACGCTCAGTGCCATGGCGACCTCAGTTCTGCTCGATCCGGTCCGCCTTCAGGCGGATCGTCCTGGCGGTCATTTCGATGGTGCCGTCCGCCTTCAGCCGGATGGCGCTGTCTCCGCAGACGATGTCGATCCTGTCGCCGGCCTCATGGGCCATGTTGTCGGCGGTGGCGAACAGCATCGAGCCGCCCGAGTTCATCTGAAGCACCTTGCCCGCATGCAGCGTCTTGGCCTGTCCGACGACCTCCTGCGACGACACGCCGATCATGCTCATGCGGGACATGCCCACTTCCTCGACCAGGAAGGTCTCGGCCCGCAGGGTCAGGCCGCCGGATTCCAGGGCCGAATTCATCGCCTTGAGGCTGGTCTTGAGCGAATCGAAATGCGGTTCCTCGTTGTCGGGGATGGCGCGAAAGCCGAAGCCGCTGTGCCCCGCGCTTCCGGCGCTGATGACCGAGCCCTTGGCCGAGGCGATCTCGATGGTTCCGCCCGCCTCGAGAACCGAGTTGCCGCCGACGCGGGTGAATCTCTCGGCGCGGATGTCACTGAAGGCGCTGCGCGCGACCGAGGACAGGCAGTCCCGCTTGACGACGCTGTGAAAATCTCTCTGGGCGTGCAGCATGATCTCCTCCTCGCCCTGCTCATCCTCGAATCGCAGCTCGTTGAAGCCGCGCCCGGTGCCCTTGCCGTCATGCGTTTTGGTCCGGAAGGTCGAGCGGGTCTTGTGCTTGGGCAGCTCATACGGCACGCCATTCCTGCCATTGAAGACGTTCCCCGTGACCAGCGGCTTGTCCGGATCGCCTTCGAGGAACTCGACGACGACCTCCATGCCGATCCTGGGGATGACCATGCCGCCCCAGCCGGCGCCGGCCCAGTTCTGCGATACCCGGCAGCGCATCGAATGCGCCCCCGACAGGTCCCAGTGGAACCGCACCAGGATGCGGCCGAACGCGTCGCAGTCGATCTCGCCCTCGCCCACCACCATCGCCGTCTGCGGGCCGTGCACCACCGGCACCGCTGTCCGCCGCGGCGGCACCATCGGCGCCGTGTCCGGCATCAACGCGTAGGACCCGGTGAAGGCATAGCCGTCGCTGCCCTGGCCGCCCGAGCCATAAGCCTCGCTGACGAAATGATGGCTGGCCGAGAGGCACAGATAGGTCTCGCCCGTCCCCGGCACCGGATCGCCCGACAGCGTCACCCGACGCCCCGCCCGCAAGCTGGCGCAGTCGCCCACCGCGCGGTTCCTGCGATCCGCCCCGCGCTCCTGCGACGTCCGCAGCCCGGCCACGATCTTGCCCACATCCTGCGCGAGGTAATCTCCAGGATAATCAAAGCTCTCGATGGCGCCTTGCGCATGGGCGGCGTCGCCCAGGCGGTCGGCCTCCATCGCCGCGTCGGGGGTCTTGAAATTGTAGTCGGTCAGCCGGATGGCGCCGGTGGTCAGGTTGCGCTCGGGCGACCAGTCCCAGAAATGCTCGCCCTCCGCCTGGTGGTGGCCGTCGTAGGACTTGTAGGGCCGGGCGCCGATGGTCTCATGCGCCAGCACGTCGTCGGTCAGGACCAAGGTGTGCGAGCCCATGGCGTGGCGGAAATGGAAGCTGATGCCCGCCCGCTCCATCTGCCGGCGGGCGAAATCGAGGTCGGATTCGCGGTATTGCACGGTGTATTCGAGGCTCGGGTAGTCCTGCGACAGCTGGAACTCGACCGCCGGGTCGCCGAGCTGGGCATAGTCGGCAAGCAGTTCGGTCAGGATCTGGATGACGGTTTTGTCGTGGAATATCCGCTGGTTGCGGCGGCGGGAGGCGAGCCAGAACCAGGGCCGCAGGGTCAGGTCGTAGCGGTGGCCGTTCTCGCCCACGCCGGCCCATCGCGCCTGGGTGACGATGCCGTCGAAGGGCTGGGGGCCGTCGCGGGTCTCGATCTCGACGGTGGCGTGGGTGCCGATGAGCTGGTCGAAGTCGAGGTCTGGGCGGGTGGCGAGCGCCTCGACGCGGTATTCGAACAGCTCGTTCAGGTGATCGCTGCCGTCGAAACGCAGCAGCGCCAGCGTGTCCGGGCCGAGGGCCGTGGTGAGGCGCCCGAGACGCTCGGACTGGCGCAGGGGGGCGTTCATGAAAAAGGCCTCCGGGGGGAATGGATCAAGAAAATCTGCGGGGAGTGTGCATGACCGGAACGGTGATGCCAAGACTGCAAGATTACCAAGCCCGCAAGATGGCGCGCGCGGTCACCAGCCGGTCACCAGAACCGGATTCGACCAGATTGCACGATCTTCGACGCCTTCGCTCGGTGCTGCCAATGCGCCCCGACGCAGCCCGATTTCCAGGCGAAGCGCCGCCGCGCCTGCGGTGTTCTTTGGCCGTCGGTCTTTGGAAGTTCGTCAGGCGCATCTCACAGCGCCGGCTATCCATCCGTAGCTTGCCATGGTTCCTGGGAAAGAACGGCGGCAGCGGCTGCATCCGCTCGTCGGTCAGCCAGAAAAGACCAATGGCTCGCTTGAAGCAGTCAGCCGCGCGCCATGAAAGAACCCTGTGCCTTGCCGTTGAGTCCGGGCATCCGGTGGATCGAATCGATGATGGGTCTGCCTGGTTGTGAAGTTCGGATCGCTGTTCCGCTGTCCTGACGGCTTGCATGGTCGTAGCGCTGGCGTGACGAACTGGTCCCTGCAAAGCCGCCTTCCAGTCCGCAGAACGGATCAAACCATCAAAACCTAGACGCCCTTTCGATGAAGAGTGCGCCGGCTCACCGCCTCTGGCGAGCGCCGCGCGCCAGAGAAACCAATAAAGAATCGATCCATAATCATTTTGACACTGAAGCAATGGGCCAGCCCCCCGCCGCTCGGGCGAGCGTGATTGGCCTCGGGCGGCCTTATCGATTATGACATGTTCCAAAGGCCTGGGCCCCGTGGTCAAAAAGGCTCGCGATCCCATCCCGGAGAAACGTCCGGACAGCATTTTCGAGGCCGGCATTGATCTCACGTCTGAAGTCCCTGTTCCGCTCTGATTCCTTCGTGCCCACGCTGGCGGTCTTTCCCGACATCGACGCCGATGCCATTGCGCGCGACCTGAACCTGGCCGCCAAGGGACGCGACCGCGGGGCGCAGGACCAGCCGCCGCCGGACCAGGCCGGGCCGGACCATATCGAGACCGGCATCATCGCCCGCGTCGAGGAATTGCGGCGCAAGGGGTTGGAAAACTACGAAAACAACCGCCGAGTCTACAATGAGCGGCTGGCACGCTCGGGCCAGGCCTCGAAGGACGTGGACATCGCCGCGGGCTCGGCCCGGAACGATTTCGGGGCGCTCGTGCAGCTCTGGCGCTCGCGGATCGTGGCGTCGCGCGAGCGGCTGAACGAAAGCTATCGCTGGCGCAACCGCTTCCGCGAAATCCATCGGCTGGAGCGGCCGGCGCAGGACTTCGCCGGCTGGGGCAATGTCGTCGCCACGGCGCTGATCCTGATCGTCCTGGAAGCGGGGATGAACAGCTATCTCTTCTCGAAAGGCAATGAATTCGGGCTGTTGGGCGGACTTCTTGTCGCGGTGATCGTGTCGCTGGTGAACGTGGGGTTCTCGGTCCTGCTGGGCTATCTGGCGCGCTACATGCGGCTGCGCAACCTGCTGCTGAAGCTGCTGGGCTTCCTGGCGCTGCCGCTTTGGATGGGCTTTGCCGCGGCGATCAACCTGATGGTCGCGCATTTCCGCGACGGGCTCGAGGCCGGACTGGAATGGCAGGCGGCGGCCGAGGCGGCGGTGCCCGGTCTGCTGGCGGCGCCGTTGCGGCTGGCGACCATCGAATCCTGGCTGCTGGCCGGGCTGGGGCTGCTGATCTCGATCCTGGCCTTCCGCAAGGGCTGGCACACCGACGACCCCTATCCCGGCTACGGCCCGGTCGAGCGCGACCTGGAACAGGCCCGGCTGCGCTATGAATCCGAGCTGGACGAGGCGCTGCGCGATCTTCAGGCCCGCCGCGACGAGGCCATCGACGCGCTGCAGGACGCCAACGACCAGGTTCGCGACGCCATCACCGAGGCGGTCGATGCGCTTTTCGGGCAAAGCAGCCTGGGCGCGCATCTGCAGGCCTTTACCGAGCAATGCGACATGAAGGCGGCGCATCTGCTGGCGATCTATCGCGATGCCAACATGGCCGCGCGCAACGCGCCGGCGCCTGCTGGCTTCAAGACCGCCTTTCGCTTTCCCGAGTTCCGCGCCGAGCCGGTGGACCAGTCCCGCCGCCAGCTGGCCGAGGCCGAGGCCGAGAAGGTCAGGACCACCGTCGACGCCGCGATCCGCGCCATCTTCGAGGAGTTCGAGCGCGCGCGGCAGGTGTTCAGCGTCACCGACGATGTCGAGATCGGCGGCGCCAAGCCGGCCCCCGCCCCGGCGCAAGGGGCGGCCTAGATGGCCCGGCGTCGCCAGGCGGTCCGGCCGGCGCGGCGCAGCGTCGCCCGCCGCGCGCCGCGCCGCGGGCTTTCCCTGCCGCTGGCGCTTGGCGCGGTGGCGGCGGTGGCGCTGATCGCGGGCCTGTTCCTGTACCAGCAGCGCACCGCCGCGGCGATGGCGATCGATCCTCAGACTCTGTGTCCCGTAGCGGGGCCCAAGGCGATGACCGCGATCCTGATCGACGTGACCGACGAACTGGCCCCGGTGCAGGCCGCCAAGCTGCGCGCCTTGGTCCGCCAGCGCATCGACGCCGCCGAGGTCGGCACCGAGTTCTCGCTGGGCATGGTCTCGGACGACATGGGCCGGCTGGGCAGCCAGGTCGCCTTGTGCAAGCCGCACTCGGGGCACGACGTATCGGCGATCAACCAGAACCTGCGCATTGTTTCAGCGCGTTACGACGATGATTTCATAAAGCCCTTCAACAGCATGTTCGACCGGATGATCGCCGCCTCGCAGGCGAAGCAGTCGCCGATCATGGAGGGCGTGCAGGCGCTGGTCAGCGAAACCCCGGGCTTCCTGACCTTTCAGGGTCCGCGCCGGCTGATCGTGGTCTCGGACCTCTTGCAGCACAGCGGGGCGATGAGCTTCTACCGGGGCGAGAACTGGAAAAGCTTCAGCGCCTCGCGCGCCGCGCAGCGGCTTTCGGAAAGCCTGGGCGGGGTCGAGGTCGAGCTGTTCCTGATCCCGCGACCCGCCGACTGGAAGGGCGATCCCGCGGTGCTGGAGGATTTCTGGGTGCGCTATTTCGACCACCAGGGCGCCTCGGCCCCGCGCGTCACCCGGCTGGGGGACCTGTGATGGATCGCCGTCCGAGCCGCAAGACCCATGCCGTGTCCCCGCGCCAGATGCCGGACCGGCTGCTGCTGCTGGCCGCCTTCGCCCTTGGCGCCGGCGGCGGCGTCGCGCTGAAGCTTCTGGGCGTGGACCCGCTGCTGTCGGCGGGATTCGCGGCGCTGGTGCTGATCGCCTATGCCGCCGCCACCTATTACACCACGCCCCTGCGGCTGGAGCCCGAGGCCATCGGCGACAACTGCTATTACCTGGGCTTCCTGTTTACCCTGACCAGCCTGTCGGTGACCCTGTATTTCGTCGTCCGCTCGGGCGCGGAAAGCCGGGCCGAACTGATCCCCGAGGTGATCTCGGGTTTCGGCGTGGCGTTGAGTTCGACCATCATGGGGGTGTTCCTGCGCGTGCTGATGATGCAGTTCCGCGTGGACCTCGTGACCCGCGAACAGCATACCCGGCTGGAACTGGACATGGCCGCCCGCGAACTGCGCGAGGAAATGGCGCGCAGCCTGCGGCAGGTGAAGTCCTTCAGCCTCGAATCGCTGCAACTGGCCGGCGAGCGCGACGAGGCGATGCGGCGCCAGTCCGATGCCGTGCTGGCCGGGGTGCAGGCGCAGATGCAGCACACGGCCGCGCTGGTGGGCGAGACGGTGCAGGCGGCGGTGCGCGATCAGACCGCGCTGGCCATGGCCGCGATCCGCGAACAGGGCGCGGTCGGCATGCTGGAGCTGCGGGCGGCGATCCAAGATGCCGCGCTGGCGATGCTGGATTCGGCCCGGACCGCCTTTACCGCGCTGGATGCGGAAAAGGGCGTGGTGACCGGCTTTCGCCTGACCGTCGCCGACGAGATCGGCCGGCTCTCTGCCGCGCTGGCCGGGGCCACAGACCAGATGGCCGAGCAATCCGACCGCCTGGCGCGGTCGCTGGACCGCGCCGTCGCGCAATACGAGGACGCCGCCCGCCGCTTGGCCTTTGCCACCGCGGCGCTGGACGCGACCCTGACCGCGCCGCCCGCCCGCCAGACCGCGGCCGAGCGCGAGCGCAAGCTGCGCGCCGAGCTGGACGAGCCGAACGGGCGGGGCGACTGACGTGGCGCGACTGGGAGACGGCACCGACCGTAGCTACAAGCGCGGCGCCATCATGGGCCTGACCGTGGCCGAGGCCTTCATCCTGCTGGCCTTCTGCCTGCTCTTGCTGTTCAGCTGGTGGCAGGCCGAGACCGAGCGCGAGACCCTGGCCGCCACCGAGGTCTTCGACGGCATGACCGAGCCGCAGAAGCGCGCGCTGGTCGATTCGCTGTCGGACGGCAGCTTCCGGGTGCTGCAGGCGATGAAGGATGCCGGCATGCCGCCGCTGGGTCCCGAGGCCTATGCCGATGCCCGCGACCTTTCGCGCTTCATGTCGGATGCCGAGCTGCGCCGGCTGCTCAAGGGCGCGGCCGAACTGCCGCCCGATGCGCTGCTGTCGCTGTCGGACCTGGTCGAGATCGGCGACAAGGCCGCCATCGTCCAGGCCCTGAACCGCATCCGCAAGGAACGGGCCGCGCCCGAGGACCCGGCCGAGGTCATCGCCGGCCGCATCGCCGCCGCGGCCGAGGCCGAGGGTGCCCTGCAGCAGGCGCTGGAATCGGCGCTTGGCGCGCAGATCCGCCGGGCGGGCGGCTCGATCGGGCCGGACGGCACCATCAGCCTGCCGCAATCGGTGCTGTTCGACCGCGACGACGACCGCATCCGCAACCCGGCCTTCCTGCGCCAGTTCTGCCCGGTCTGGCTGCGCACCATGCGCGAATCCGGGGTCGATATCTCGGAGTTGAAGATCGAGGGCCACGCTTCGAGCGAAGGCCCCTCGGGCAGCGGCCGCGACGCGGCCTATCTCTACAATCTCGGCCTGTCGCAGCGCCGGGCGCAGAACGCACTGACCATGTGCCTGAACAGCCTTGCCGACGGCGTGGCGCAGGCCTGGGCGCGCGACCACCTCGTCGCGGTCGGCTATTCCTCGAACCGGCTGATCCTGAACCCCGAGGGCGCCGAGGACCGCGAGAAATCGCGCCGGGTCATGTTCTCGGTCGCCGTGGATCGCGAGCAGCTGCTGCAAGAGATCGGCAGCGACCTGGAAAAGGCCCGCTGAACCGAGGCTGTGTGAAAACGCGGTGGGCTACGCACATCGGGCCGATGTTCTTCTACGGGCGATATGGTGCGAAAGGCTCACGTTATCGCCGCATGAGAAGCCATCGCAGGAAAGCGGTTCTTGAGGGATGTTTTCCACACACCCTCTGAACCGCCGCCCTTGCGCCTATCAGGGCCTCTTCGGCAAGCCGCCCGCCCTGCCCCGCTCCGCCGCGCCGCGGTGCCCAACGCCACCCGTGCCGGGCCCTATGCGGACGACCCGCCGTCGTCGGGCGGCCGCGCTATATCCGGGTCCAGCTCCAGTTCCTTGCCGCGCTCATGCAGGGCGGCGGCCAGGAAGGCGATCACCGACTCGGTCCATCCCAGCGCCCGCAAGTCGCGGTGACAGGTCAGCCAATAAGTCCGCGTCAGCCGCACCTGGTCGGGCAGCACGATCTGCAACCCGGGGTATTTCGCCGCGATGTAATAGGGCAGCACCCCGACCCCCAGCCCGTTCCTGACCGCCGCCAGCTGGTTGAAGATGCTGGAGCTTTTCACCGTCGCCCGCAGCGGCGGATGCACCTCGCGCAGGTAGTCCAGGCCGGGGGCGAAGATCATCTCCTCGATATAGCCGATGATCCGGTGAAGGCGCAGATCCTCGGGCATGCGGATCGGCGGGGCGTCGCGCAGATACGCCGGCATGGCGTAGAGATGCAGCGAATAATCCGCCAGCCGCTGCGAGCGATAGGGTCCGTTCGTCACCGGGTCCAGCGTGATCCAGATGTCGGCCTCGCGCCGGGACAGCGACAGCACCTGCGGCATGGTGATCAGCTCGGGCATCAGCAGCGGGAAACGGGCCATGAAGGCGGGCAGCAGATGGGTCGAGAACAGGCTGGCGAAGCCCTCGGGCATGGCGAGGCGCAGCGAGCGCAGCTGGCCCGGGCTGGCGCCGCGGTCCTGCGGCAGCTGCCGCGCGGCCTCCTCCATGCGCTCGGCGGTCTCGATCAGGCGCAGGCTGGCCGGCGTCGGCTCATAGCCGCGGGGGTTGCGCTCGAACAGGCGGGTGTTCAGCGCCTGCTCCAGCCGGTCGATGCGACGCGCGACGGTGACATGCGAGGTGCCCAGCACCCGCCCCGCCCGCGACAGCTGCCGCTCGCGGACCACGGCCAGAAAGAATTGCAGGTCGTCCCAGCTGAGATGTGCCATCTGTTCATAAACGGACAGGTTCTGTAAGAAATAAAACTCGTCTGAACGCTTGTGTCAAAGCCGATTTGCCGGCATCGTTCCTTCAGCGGGGTGGCACAGCCAAGCGCCGCCCCGGCACAAACGTCCCGAACTGGCAGGCATCGCCACCGGCGCAAGGGACTATCCAGGGGAGGAAACATGCGCAAGATTCTGCTGACGACCGCAGCACTCGGTCTGGCCGCCACGCCCGTGCTGGCCGAGATTTCGGACGGCAAGGTCAAGATCGGCATCCTGAACGACCAGTCCGGAGTCTATGCCGATTTCGGCGGCAAGAACTCGGTCGAGGCGGCCAGGATGGCGGTCGAGGATTTCGGCGGCAAGGTTCTGGACGCGCCGATCGAGATCGTCAGCGCCGATCACCAGAACAAGCCCGACATCGCCTCGAACATCGCCCGGCAATGGTACGACACCGAGCAGGTCGACAGCATCATGGAGCTGACCACCTCGTCGGTGGGCCTGGCGGTGCAGGCGCTCAGCCTCGACAAGAAGAAGATCACCATCAACACCGGCGCCGCGACCACCGAACTGACCGGCGCGCAATGCACGCCCTACGGGTTCCACTGGGCCTATGACACGCATATGCTGGCCGTCGGCACCGGCGGCGCGCTGGTGAAAGAGGGCGGCGACAGCTGGTTCTTCCTGACCGCCGACTATGCCTTCGGCTATTCGCTGGAAGAAAACACCGCGAATTTCGTCAAGGAGAACGGCGGCACCGTGGTCGGCTCGGTCCGCCATCCGCTGTCCACCACCGATTTCTCGTCCTTCCTCTTGCAGGCGCAAAGCTCGGGCGCCAAGGTGATCGGGCTGGCGAACGCGGGCCTCGACACGCAGAACGCCATCAAGCAGGCGGCGGAATTCGGCATCACCGCCGGGGGGCAGAAGCTGGCGGCGCTGCTCTTCACCATCGCCGAGGTGAACGGGCTGGGCGCCGAGGCCGCGCAGGGGCTGAACCTGACCGAAAGCTTCTACTGGAACCGCAACCCGGAATCGGCCGAATTCGGCAAGCGCTTCCTGGAGCGCACCGGCTCGATGCCGAACATGAACCACGCCGGAACCTATTCGGCGGTGACGCAATATCTCAAGGCCATCCAGGCCGCCGGCACCGACGAGACCGAGGCCGTCGCCGCCAAGCTGCACGAGATGCCGGTGGACGACGTCTTTGCCCAGGGCGGCAAGGTCGGCCCGAACGGTCGGCTGATCAAGGATGTCTACCTGATGGAGGTCAAGGCCCCCGGCGACATCAAGGAGCCTTGGGATTACTACAACGTCCTGGCCACCATCCCCGGCGATCAGGCCTTCCTGGACCCGGCCAAGAGCGGCTGCCCGCTGGTCAAGTGATGGAGGCGGTCGCCGCAGAACGGACCGAGCCGCGGGTGGTGCTTTCCGCCCGCGGCCTCGGCAAGGATTTCGCGGGTTTCACGGCGGTGAACGATGTCGATCTGGACGTGGAGCATGCGCGCATCCACGCCCTGATCGGACCGAACGGCGCCGGCAAGACCACGGTCTTCAACCTGCTGACCAAGTTCCTGCAACCGACGCGGGGCCAGATCACGCTGCTGGGGCAGGACATCACCCAGACCAAGCCCGACAAGGTGGCGCGGATGGGGTTGGTGCGCAGCTTCCAGATCTCGGCCGTCTTCCCGAACCTGTCGGTGCGCGAGAACGTCAAGGTCGCCCTGCAGCGCCCCGCCGGGCTGGCGGTGCAGTTCTGGCTGCCGCTGTCGTCGCTCGACCGGCTGAACGCCCGGGCGGACGCGCTGATCGAGCAGCTGGGCCTGGCGCAATACCGCGACCACCGCGCCGCCGACCTGTCCTATGGCAGGAAGCGCGTCCTGGAGATCGCGACCACGCTGGCCTTGGACCCCGAGGTGCTGCTTCTGGATGAGCCGATGGCCGGCATGGGCCAGGAGGACGTGCGCATGGTGGCCGAGATCATCCGCGAGGTCGCCCGCACCCGCGCCGTGCTGATGGTGGAACACAACCTCAACGTCGTCGCCGACATCTGCGACCACGTCACCGTGCTGCAACGGGGCGAGATCATCGCGCGGGGCGACTACGCCACCGTCTCGGCCGATCCCCGCGTGCGCACCGCCTACATGGGGTCCGAGGCATGAGCGCGCTTCTGCAAGTCGAGAACCTGCAGGCCTGGTATGGCGAAAGCCACGTCCTGCACGGCGTCACCATGCATGTGAACCAGGGCGAGATGATCTGCATCCTGGGCCGCAACGGCATGGGCAAGACCACCACCCTGCGCAGCATCATGGGCATCCTAAGGAAGCGCACCGGACGCATTACCTTCGCCGGCCGAGACATGATGGCGCTGCCCCTGCACAAGACCGCCCGCGCCGGCCTGGGCTTCATCCCCGAGGAGCGCGGCATCTTCGCCAGCCTCTCGGTCGAGGAAAACCTCATGCTGCCGCCGAAGGTCGCCGAGGGCGGCATGTCGGTCGAAGAGATCTATGCGCTGTTCCCGAACCTGCACGAGCGGCGCCTGAGCCCCGGCACCAAACTGTCGGGCGGCGAGCAGCAGATGCTGGCGCTGGCCCGCATCCTGCGCACCGGGGCGCGCTGCCTTTTGCTGGACGAGCCGACCGAGGGCCTGGCCCCGGTCATCATCCAGGCCATCGGCGAGGTGCTGGTCAAGCTCAAGGCCCGCGGCATGACCGTGGTGCTGGTCGAGCAGAACTTTCGCTTCGCCGCCAAGGTCGCCGACCGCTTCTACCTGATGGACCACGGCCGCATGACGGCGGAATTCCCCGTGGCCGACCTGGCCGGTCAGATGGACCTGCTGCATCGCGAACTGGGGGTGTGACATGACCATGATCTTCGGCGTGCCCCTGCAAGCCCTGATGGGGCAGCTGCTGGTCGGGCTCATCAACGGCAGCTTCTACGCGCTCCTGTCCCTGGGCCTCGCCATCATCTTCGGCCTGCTGCGCGTCATCAACTTCGCCCATGGCGCGCAATACATGCTGGGCGCCTTCGCGGCGCTGCTGCTTCTGAACTGGGGCGGCATCAACTACTGGCTGGCGCTGATCCTGGCGCCGCTGATCGTCGGGCTGCTCGCGGCGGTGGTCGAAAAGACCATGCTGTCGCGGCTCTACAAGCTCGACCATCTCTACGGTCTCTTGTTCACCTTCGGCCTGGCGCTGGCGATCGAGGGCACCTTCCGCTATTTCTTCGGCGCCTCGGGCAAGCCCTATGCCGCGCCCGGGCAGCTGACCGGGGCGGTGAACCTGGGCTTCATGTTCCTGCCGATCTATCGTGGCTGGGTCGTCGTCGCCTCGCTCGCGGTCTGCATCGGGGTCTGGCTCCTGATCGAGAAGACCAAGCTCGGCGCCTATCTGCGCGCCGCGACCGAGAACCCCACACTGGTGCAGGCCTTCGGCGTCAACGTGCCCTTGCTCTTGACCCTGACCTATGCGCTCGGCGCGGGGCTCGCCGGTTTCGCCGGGGTGCTGGCGGCGCCGGTCTATCAGGTCTCGCCCCTGATGGGCTCGAACCTGATCATCATCGTCTTCGCGGTGGTGGTGGTAGGCGGCATGGGCTCGATCCTGGGCGCCATCGTCACCGGCTACCTGCTGGGCGTGGTCGAGGGGCTGACCAAGGTCTTCTACCCCGAAGCCTCGAACATCGTGATCTTCGTCATCATGGCCATCGTCCTGATCCTGCGGCCCGCGGGCCTTTTCGGAAAGGAGGCCTGAGATGGCCGGCAACCCCGTCCCGACCGAAACCGTCGCGGTCCATCCGCAGGCCGGCCGCATCCAGCTGGCGCTGGTTGCCCTTGCGCTGGTCGCGCTGCTGATCGTGCCGCACGTGCTTTATCCGATCTTCCTGATGAAGCTCCTGTGCTTTGCGCTCTTCGCCTCGGCCTTCAACCTGCTTCTGGGCTATACCGGCCTTTTGTCCTTCGGCCATGCCGCCTTCTTCGGGGGCGCGGCCTATTTCACCGCCCATGCGGTGAAGGTCTGGGGCTGGCCGCCCGAGGCGGGGCTGGCTCTGGGCGTCGCCGGCGCCGCGCTTCTGGGGCTGGTGATGGGCGCCATCGCCATCCGCCGCCAGGGCATCTATTTCGCCATGATCACGCTGGCGCTCGCGCAGATGTTCTTCTTCTTCTGCCTACAGGCCCGCTTCACCCATGGCGAGGACGGCATCCAGTCCGTGCCGCGCGGGCATCTGTTCGGGGTGATCGACCTGAGCCAGACCATGAACATGTATTACTTCGTGCTGGCGGTCTTCGTGATCGGGCTCTTGATCATCTGGCGCTTCGTGAACTCGCCCTTCGGCATGATCCTGAAGTCGATCCGGGAAAACGAGCAGCGCGCGATCTCGCTGGGCTATTCGGTGGCGCGCTACAAGCTGGGGGCCTTCGTGATGTCGGCGGCGCTGGCCGGGCTTGCCGGCGGCCTCAAGGCGCTGGTCTTTCAGTTCGCCACCCTGACCGACGTGGCCTGGCAGATGTCGGGCGAGGTCATCCTGATGACGCTCCTGGGCGGCATCGGCACGCTCTTCGGCCCCATCGTCGGCGCCGGCCTGGTGGTCAGCCTGCAGAACTACCTGGCCACCTCCGACTTCCCCGTCACCATCATCACCGGCCTTGTCTTCATGGTCTGCGTGCTGCTGTTCCGGCGCGGGCTGGTGGGCGAATTCTTCGCATCCAGAATCGGCAGAAAAATGGGGTTCAGGGCGGAAACCTGACCCCGCGGCGCCTCTGCTGCGGCAGATGGAGGACCCGATGGAAAGCTATGACTATATCGTCGTCGGCGCCGGCAGCGCCGGATGCGTGCTGGCCAACCGTCTCAGCGCCGACCCGCGCAACCGGGTGCTGCTGCTGGAGGCCGGGGGCCGCGACAATTATCACTGGATCCACATCCCGGTCGGCTATCTCTACTGCATCGGCAACCCGCGCACCGACTGGGGCTTTCGCACCGCCGAGGAGCCGGGGCTGAACGGCCGCTCGCTGATCTATCCGCGCGGCCGGGTGCTGGGCGGCTGTTCCTCGATCAACGGCATGATCTACATGCGCGGCCAGGCGGCGGACTACGATCATTGGCGCCAGCTGGGCTGCACCGGCTGGTGCTGGGACGACGTGCTGCCGCTGTTCCGCGCGCAAGAGGACCATTATCACGGCGCCGACGACATGCATGGCGCCGGGGGCGAGCTGCGGGTGGAAACCGCCCGCGTCCGCTGGGCCGTGCTCGACGCCTTCATGGACGCGGCCGAGCAGGCCGGCATCCCGCGCACGCCGGACTTCAACCGCGGCGACAACGAGGGCGGCGGCTATTTCGACGTGACCCAGAAAGGTGGCTGGCGCTGGAGCACGGCGCGCGCCTTCCTGCGCCCGGCGCGAAACCGTCCGAACCTGCGCATCCTGACCGGGGCGCTGGTCGAGCGGCTGCTGATCGAGGCGGGCGAGGTCCGCGGTGTCGCCTTCCACCACCAGGGCCGACGCATCCAGGCCTCCGCGCAGCGCGAGACCGTGCTGGCGGCCGGCGCCATCGGCTCGGTCCAGATCCTGGAACATTCCGGCGTGGGGCGCGGCGCGGTGCTGCAAGCCGCCGGCATCGCGCCCCTGGCCGAGGTCGATGCCCTGGGCGAGAACCTGCAGGACCACCTGCAGCTACGCATGGTCTACAAGGTCTCGGGCGTGCCGACGCTGAACGAAAAGGCCTCGCACCTGATGGGCAAGGCGGCGATCGGGCTGGAATATCTGCTGAAACGCTCGGGGCCGATGTCGATGGCGCCCAGCCAGTTGGGCATCTTCACCCGCTCGGGGCCGGACAAGGCGACGGCGGATCTGGAATACCACGTCCAGCCGGTCAGTCTGGATAAGTTCGGCGACCCGGTGCACCCCTTCCCGGCCATGACCGCCAGCGTCTGCAACCTGCGGCCGGAAAGCCGCGGCTCGGTCCATGTCACCGGCCCGGATGTCCGCGCCCATCCGGCGATCCGGCCGAACTATCTGTCGGCCGCCGCCGACCGCGAGGTCGCCGTCCGCGCCATCCGCCTGACCCGCAAGATCGCCGCGCAGCCGGCCTTCAACCGCTTCGATCCCCAGGAATATCTGCCCGGCATCGCCTTCCAGACCGAGGACGATCTGGTCAAGGCCGCCGGCGCCATCGGCACCACCATCTTCCACCCGGTCGGCACCTGCCGGATGGGCGCCGACCCGGAATCGGTGGTCGATCCGCGGCTGCGGATGCGGGCGCTGGGGCGACTGCGCATCGCCGATGCCTCGATCATGCCGGTCATCACCAGCGGCAACACCAATGCGCCGGTGATGATGATCGCCGAAAAGGCCGCGCGGATGATGCTGGAGGACGCCCGCGGTTAGGCCCCTGCCCCGTCTACCCGCCCCGCGGCCGGCCCAGAGAGGGCAACATCACCTCGCCCGGGTCCTCGGAGGCATCCATTTCGTCGATCAGCGGGTCCTGCCCCGCCGCCTGCGCCAGCGCCGCGCGGTCGGTGATGATGACGCGGGCGCCGTCCAGCGCGATGCCCTCTTTCTTCAGCGCGGCGAAGGTCCGCGACAGGCTTTCCGCCGTCATGCCCAGATACGAGGCCAAGTGCCGCTTTTCCACCGGCAGCACGAAGCTGGCGGCGCCGCCCTCGCGCCGGGACTGGGTCAGCAGCCAGGCGGCCAGCCGTTCGCGCGTGCCGCGCAGCTTCAGGTTCTTGACCTGCCGCACCATGCCGCGATAGCCGCGCGCCAGTTCCCCCATCACCGCCGCCGCCAGTTCGGGATCGCGCCGGATCGCCGCCCGCAGGTCCACGGCAGGCAGCATCAGGATGCGCGACCGTTCCAGCGTGCGCGCCGACATCAGCGCCGGCTGGTCGCGGAGGCAGGCGGCCAGGATGAAGCTGGACACCGGCCGCACCACCGCCATCACCGCGTCGCGGCCGTTCCATTCGGCGTGAAGCTCGACCGCGCCCTCGACCAGGATATGCAGGAAATCGGCGCGGTCGCCCTGGCGGAACAGCTCCAGCTGCGGCGGAAAGCTTTGGGCATAGGTCGAAGCCATCAGCCCGTCGAAGGTCTGGGTCGTGACCGCCCGGAACAGCGGCAGGTCGCGGATGGCGGGCTTGTCCTCGTCTCGCACGAATCGGCCTTTCGAGAGCTTGCGATTGACTTTTGATAGGCAATGCAGGGCTGATACGCAACCGACAGCATGTCGCATGTCAAGGGTGCGATTGACAGGACGCAAGCGATCTCCGGGGAAATCGCAAATCAGGTGCGATTTTCTGCGGCTGCGAATGAAGATTGATCCATATCAATCCGCCGGCGGCGGGGATGTGACGGTCCTGTCGCCGGAACCCGCCCTCCGACGCGAGAGCGGGCATCAGGAGCAAGTTCATGGTTGAACATCTTCCCTCTCGCAGCGACCAGCAGCGCGCCTTGTGGCTCAGCACATCGGCATTCACCCTGTGCTTCGCGGTCTGGACGATCTTTTCGATCATCGGGATCACCATCAAGGCCGAGCTGGGTCTGTCCGAATTCCAATACGGCCTGCTGATCGCCACGCCGGTGCTGACCGGCTCGCTGACCCGGCTGATCCTCGGCGTCTGGACCGAGCGTTTCGGCGGCCGCCTGGTGTTCGCGCTGCAAATGATCCTGACCGGGTTCGCGACCTATCTGCTGACCTGGGCGGACAGCTATGCCACCTTTCTGCTGGCCGCGCTCGGCGTGGGCCTGGCGGGCGGGTCCTTCATCATCGGCGTGGCCTATGTGTCGAAATGGTTCCCGGCCGAGAAGCAGGGGCTGGCGCTCGGCACCTTCGGCATGGGCAACGTCGGCGCGGCCGTGACCAAGTTCCTGGCGCCCTTCGTGCTGGTCGCCGCGGGCTGGCAGGGCGTGGCCGAAATCTGGGCCGCCGCCATCGCGCTGATGGGCGTCGCCTTCTGGCTGCTGGCAAAGGACGACCCGGATTTCGCCGCGCGCAAGGCACGCGGCGTCAAGGCACCGACCCTGGCCGAGCAATTCGCGCCGCTGAAGAACCTGCAGGTCTGGCGCTTCTCGCTGTATTACTTCTTCGTCTTCGGCGGCTTCGTCGCGCTGGCGCTATGGCTGCCGCATTACCTGACCGACGTCTATGGCGTCGAGGTGCGCACGGCCGGCATGGCGGCCGCGGCCTTCAGCCTGTCGGCGAGCGTCTTCCGCGCCTATGGCGGCGCGCTGTCGGACCGCTTCGGCGCGCGCACGGTGATGTACTGGACCTTCGGCTTCGCCGCCGTCTTCCTGTTCATGCTGTCCTATCCGCCGACCGATTACGTCATCCACGGCAAGAACGGGCTGATCGCCTTCTCGACCCGCATGGACCTGTGGCCCTTCGTCGCCACGCTCTTCGCGCTGGGGTTCTTCATGAGCCTCGGCAAGGCCGCGGTCTTCAAGCACATCCCGGTCTATTACCCGAACCACGTCGGCGCCGTCGGCGGCCTGGTGGGCATGATCGGCGGTCTGGGCGGCTTCATCCTGCCCATCGTCTTCGGCGCGCTCTTGGACCTGACCGGCGTCTATACCTCGTGCTTCGTCCTGCTGCTGGTCGTGGTCGTCGTATCGATGGCCTGGATGCATTTCTCGATCCGCGCCATGGAGCGGCAGGCCCAGGGCAAGGCGCTGGACCAGCTTCCGGCCTTTGCCGAACTGGCCGAGATCCACGTCCCCGGCAAGACCGAGATGCCCAAGACGATCCAGGACTGGCGCCCCGAGGACGCGCAGTTCTGGGCCGACAAGGGCCGCCGCATCGCGCGCCGCAACCTGTGGCTGTCGATCCCGGCGCTGACGCTGGCCTTCGCGGTCTGGATGGTCTGGTCGGTCGTGATCGCGCGCCTGCCCGCCATCGGCTTCAGCTTCAGCCAGGACCAGCTGTTCTGGCTGGCGGCGCTGCCGGCGCTGTCGGGGGCGACGCTGCGCATCTTCTACAGCTTCATGGTGCCGATCTTTGGCGGGCGGCTGTGGACGACGCTGTCGACCGCCTCGCTGCTGATCCCGGCCATGGGCATCGGCTATGCGGTGCAGAACCCGCAGACGCCCTATCTGATCTTCGTGGTGCTGGCGCTGCTCTGCGGGCTGGGGGGCGGCAACTTCTCGTCCTCGATGGCCAATATCGGCTTCTTCTTCCCGCGCGCGGAAAAGGGCAATGCCATGGCGCTGAACGCGGGCCTGGGCAATCTGGGCGTGTCGATCATGCAGTTCCTGGTGCCGGTCGTCATCACCATGGGCGTCTTCGGCGCGCTCGGCGGCCAGCCGCAGCAGCTGACCGACGGCGGCCAGGTCTGGATGCAGAACGCGGGCTTCGTCTGGGTGCCCTTCATCCTGGCCTCGACCATCGCGGCCTGGCTGGGGATGAACGACATCGCCGATGCGAAGTCGAGCTTCCGCGAGCAGGCGGTGATCTTCTCGCGCCGGCACAACTGGATCATGTGCCTGCTCTACGTCGGCACCTTCGGCAGCTTCATCGGCTATTCCGCCGCCTTCCCGATGCTGACGAAACTGGCCTTCCCGGGCGTCAACGCGCTGCAATACGCCTTCCTGGGCCCGCTGATCGGCGCGCTCAGCCGGGCGGGCAGCGGCTGGATGGCGGATCGGGTCGGCGGCGGGCGCGTCACCTTCGGCGTGTTCCTGGGCATGATCGCCTCGGTCGTGGTCATCATCCAGGGGCTGAACGGCGGCAGCTTCGCGCTGTTCTTCGCGGGCTTCATGGCGCTGTTCTTCTTCTCGGGCGTGGGCAATTCCTCGACCTTCCAGATGATCCCCGTCATCATGCGCAAGGAGATCGCGCGGCTCTACCCGAACGCCACCGCCGAAGAGCGCCGCCGCCAGACCGAGCGTGAATCCGCGGCCATCGTCGCCTTTACCGCGGCCATCGGCGGCTATGGCGGCTTCTTCATCCCCAAGGCTTTCGGCAGTTCCATCCAGTTGACCGGCGGTGCCGGGCCGGCGCTCTGGGGCTTCCTGGTCTTCTACGTGCTTTGCATCGCCGTCACCTGGGGCGTCTACACCCGGCGCGGCGGGCTCCTGCACGACATCGAACACGGGCGCACGGCCGTCGCCGCCCCCGCCCAATAACCTGAAAAGAAACGGAGAGAGCCATGAGCCATCTTCTGGATCGCCTGAACTTCCTGGCGCCGCTGCGCAAGGACACGTTCGCGGACGGGCACGGTCAGACCACCATCGAAAGCCGCGACTGGGAGGACAGCTATCGCGCCCGCTGGCGCCACGACAAGATCGTGCGCTCGACCCATGGGGTGAACTGCACGGGCTCCTGCTCGTGGAAGATCTACGTCAAGTCGGGAATCGTGACTTGGGAAACCCAGCAGACCGACTATCCCCGGACCCGGCCCGGCCTGCCCAACCACGAACCGCGCGGCTGCGCGCGGGGGGCCTCCTACAGCTGGTATCTGTATTCCGCGAACCGGGTGAAGACGCCGCTGATCCGGGGCAGGCTGATGCGGCTCTGGCGCGAAAAGCGCCAGACCCTGTCGCCCATCGAGGCCTGGACCGCGATCCAGAACGACCCGGCCGCGCGCGAAAGCTATACCCGCATCCGCGGCAAGGGCGGCTTCGTGCGCGCCACCTGGGACGAGGCGCTGGAGATCGCCGCCGCCGCGAACCTCTATACCGCCAAGACCTACGGCCCCGACCGGGTCTTCGGCTTCTCGCCGATCCCGGCCATGTCGATGATCTCCTATGCCGCCGGCACGCGCTACCTGTCGCTTCTGGGCGGCACCTGCATGTCCTTCTACGACTGGTATTGCGACCTGCCGCCGGCCTCGCCCCAGACCTGGGGCGAGCAGACCGACGTGCCGGAATCGGCCGACTGGTATAATGCGGGCTACCTGATCCTCTGGGGCTCGAACGTGCCGCAGACCCGAACGCCCGACGCGCATTTCTATACCGAGGCACGCTATCGCGGCACCAAGTCGGCGGTGATCTGCCCCGACTATTCCGAGGCGGCCAAGTTCGGCGACATCTGGCTGAACGCCAAGCAGGGCACCGACGCGGCCATCGGCATGGCCTTCGGCCATGTCATCCTGCGCGAATTCCACCTGGACCGGCAGGCCGAGTATTTCGAGGATTACTGCCGGCGCTATTCCGACATGCCGATGCTGGTGCGCCTGGACGAACAGGACGGCCGGCTGGTGCCGGGCCGGCAGCTGCGCGCCTCGGACCTGGATGGCGGGTTGGGCCAGCAGAACAACCCGGAATGGAAGACCGTCGCCATCGACGAGAACACCGGCTACCTGGTGGTCCCGAACGGCTCGATCGGCTTCCGCTGGGGCGAGCAGGGCCGCTGGAACCTGCAGCAGAAGGCCGGCGACGCCGAGGTCCGGCTGAAGATGAGCCTGATCCTGGACGAGGACCGCGACGGCGTGGCCGCGGTCGACTTCCCCTGGTTCGGCGGCGCCGCGACCAACGGCTTTGCCGTCGACGACCGCGGCGAGGTGCTGACCCGCAACGTGCCGGTCAAACGCATGGTGCTGGCCGACGGCAGCGAGGCGCTCGTCGCCACGGTGTTCGATCTGTTCTGCGCCAACTACAGCCTCGACCGCGGCCTGGGCGGCGAGAACGTCGCGACCAGCTATGACGAGGACGTGGTCTTCACCCCGGCCTGGGCGGAACGCGTCACCGGCGTGCGCCGCGACAAGATCATCCAGGTGGCGCGTGAATTCGCCGGCAATGCCGAAAAGACCAATGGCAAGTCCATGGTCATCATCGGCGCGGCGATGAACCACTGGTTCCACATGGACATGAACTATCGCGCCGTCATCAACATGCTGGTGATGTGCGGCTGCGTCGGCCAGTCCGGCGGCGGCTGGGCGCATTACGTCGGCCAGGAAAAGCTGCGCCCGCAGACCGGCTGGACGGCGCTGGCCTTTGCGCTGGACTGGGCGCGCCCGCCGCGGCACATGAACGCGACCAGCGCCTTTTACGCCCATACCGACCAGTGGCGCTATGAGACGGTGACGGCGCGCGAACTGCTGTCGCCGACCGCGCCCAAGGGCGACTGGGACCGGCTCAGCCTGATCGACTATAACATCCGCGCCGAGCGCATGGGCTGGCTGCCGTCCGCCCCGCAGCTGCGCCAGAACCCGCTGGAGGTCGGCCGCGCCGCCAAGGCCGAAGGCGTCGAGGTCAAGGATTATGTCGCCCGCGGTCTGAAATCCGGTGCGCTGGAGATGTCCTGCGAGGATCCCGATGCGCCGCAGAACTGGCCGCGGAACCTGTTCGTCTGGCGCTCGAACCTGCTGGGCTCCTCGGGCAAGGGGCATGAATATTTCCTCAAGCACCTTCTGGGCACCGACCACGGCGTGCAGGGCAAGGACCTGGGCGAGGAAGGCGGCGTGAAGCCGGTCGAGGCCGTCTGGCACGACGATGCGCCGCAGGGCAAGCTGGACCTGCTGGTGACCATCGACTTCCGCATGTCCACCACCGCCGTCTATGCCGATATCGTCCTGCCGACCGCGAGCTGGTACGAAAAGGACGACATGAACACCTCGGACATGCATCCGTTCATCCACCCGCTGCAGGCGGCAGTGGACCCGGCGTATGAATCGAAATCCGACTGGGAAATCTTCAAGGCGATCGCGAAGAAATTCTCGGACCTGGCGCCGGGCGTGCTGGGTGTGGAAACCGACGTGGTGCAGCTGCCCTTGCAGCATGACAGCGTGGGCGAACTGGCCCAGCCCTTCGTCGCCGACTGGAAACAGGGGCAATGCGAACTGATCCCCGGCAAGACCGCGCCGGCCTATATCGAGGTCACGCGCGATTACCCGAACCTTTACAAGCGCTTCACCGCGCTTGGGCCGCTGATGGACGAGCTCGGCAATGGCGGCAAGGGCATCGCCTGGGACACCAAGACCGAGGTGCATCACCTGAAGGCGCTGAACGGCACCGTGACGGAAGAGGGCGCGACCCAGGGCATGGCCCGCATCGACACCGCCATCGACGCGGCCGAGGTGGTGCTGATGCTGGCCCCGGAAACCAACGGCGAGGTCGCCGTCAAGGCCTGGGAGGCGCTGTCCAAGGCCACGGGACGCAGCCACAAGCACCTGGCCGAGGTCAAGGAGGACGAGAAGATCCGTTTCCGCGACATCGCGGCGCAACCGAGGAAGATCATCTCGTCGCCGACCTGGTCGGGCATCGAAAGCGAGGAGGTCTGCTACAACGCCGGCTGGACCAACGTGCATGAGCTGATCCCGTGGCGCACCGTCACCGGCCGCCAGCAGCTGTATCAGGACCACGAATGGATGCGCGCCTTTGGCGAGGGTTTCGTGACCTGGCGCCCGCCGGTCGACCTGAAGACCGTGGGCCATGCCGCGACCCGCTCGCTGGGCTCGGCGGAAAAGCATGTCGTGCTGAACTTCCTGACGCCGCACCAGAAATGGGGCATCCACTCGACCTATACCGACAACCTGCTGATGCTGACGCTGAACCGCGGCGGCCCGGTGGTGTGGATTTCCGAACTGGATGCGAAAAAGGCCGGCGTGGTCGATAACGACTGGGTCGAGGTCTTCAATGCGAACGGCGCCATCACCGCCCGCGCGGTGGTCAGCCAGCGCATCAAGGAAGGCAGCATGTTCATGTATCACGCCCAGGAAAAGATCGTGAACACGCCCGGCTCGAAGGTCACCGGCAAGCGCGGCGGCATCCACAACTCGGTCACCCGCATCGTGCCGAAGCCGACGCATATGATCGGCGGCTATGCGCAGCTGGCTTACGGCTTCAACTACTACGGCACCGTGGGGGCCAACCGGGACGAGTTCGTCATCGTCCGCAAACTGGAAAGCGTCGATTGGCTGGACCAGCCGGCCGACCCCGCAACCCAAAACGTGGAGGCAGCGGAATGAAAGTGCGTGCGCAAATCGGCATGGTGCTGAACCTGGACAAGTGTATCGGCTGCCATACCTGCTCGGTCACCTGCAAGAACGTCTGGACCTCGCGCGAGGGCGTCGAATACGCTTGGTTCAACAACGTCGAGACCAAGCCCGGCATCGGCTATCCCAAGGATTGGGAGAACCAGAAGCGCTGGAACGGCGGCTGGACCCGGACCCGCGCCGGCCACCTGCAACCGAAACAGGGCGGCAAGTGGCGCATCCTGGCCAATATCTTCGCCAACCCCGACCTGCCCGAGATCGACGATTTCTACGAGCCCTTCGATTTCGACTACGACCACCTGAAGTCGGCGCCCGAGATGCAGGCCTTCCCGACCGCCCGGCCGCGTTCCAGGATCACCGGCGAGCGGATGGAAAAGATCGAATGGGGCCCGAACTGGGAGGAGATCCTGGGCGGCGAATTCGAGAAACGCAGCCAGGACTACAACTTCGAGGGCGTGCAGAAGGACATCTACGGCGAGTATGAGAATACCTTCATGATGTATCTGCCGAGGCTGTGCGAACACTGCCTCAACCCGGCCTGCGTCGCCTCCTGTCCCTCGGGCGCGATCTACAAGCGCGAGGACGACGGCGTGGTGCTGATCGACCAGGAGAAATGCCGGGGCTGGCGCATGTGCGTCTCGGGCTGCCCCTACAAGAAGATCTATTACAACTGGTCCTCGGGCAAATCGGAAAAATGCATCCTGTGCTATCCGCGCCTGGAAAGCGGCCAGCCCACGGTCTGCTCGGAAACCTGCGTCGGGCGCATCCGCTATCTGGGCGTGATGCTGTATGACGCCGACAAGATCGCCGAGGCGGCCGCGACCGAGTCGGAAATGGATCTCTACGACGCGCAGCTCGGCGTGTTCCTGGACCCGAACGACCCCGAGGTGATCGCCGCGGCGCGCGCCGAGGGCATCCCCGAGGACTGGATCAAGGGCGCGCAGAACTCGCCGATCTGGAAGATGGCGATGGAGTGGAAGATCGCATTCCCGCTGCATCCCGAATATCGGACGCTGCCGATGGTCTGGTATGTGCCGCCGCTGTCGCCGATCCAGAACGCCGCCGAGGCCGGCAAGATCGCCGCGCAGGACGACATGCCGGACGTGCGGTCCTTGCGCATCCCGCTGCGTTACCTGGCGAACATGCTGACCGCCGGCGACGAGACCCCGGTCGCCTCGGCCCTGGAGCGGATGCTGGCGATGCGCAGCTACATGCGCTCGAAGACCGTGGACGGCGTGGTGAACCTGGGCGTCGCCAAGCGCGTCGGCCTGACGCCCTTGCAGATCGACGAGATGTACAACCTTCTGGCCATCGCCAATTACGAGGACCGCTTCGTCATCCCGACCACGCATCGCGAACTGGTCGAGGACGCCTATGATCTGAAGGGCGGCTGCAGCTTCACCGACGGCAACGGCTGCTCGTCGGGCCACAGCGGCGCCAAGCTGTTCTCGGGCAAGAAGTTCCGCAGCCCGCAGGAGTTCATCGCATGAAAACCTTCAAGGCCCTCTCATTGCTGCTGAGCTATCCCTCGGCCGAATTGCAGCAGGCGATCCCCGAAATCGACGCGCTGCTGCATGCCGACGGGCTGCTGGGCCCCAAGCGCATGCAGACGCTGGCGCCCTTGCTGCGCGACCTGGCGCGGGGCGATCTCTACGACCTCCAGGAACGCTATGTGCTGCTGTTCGACCGCTCGCGCACGCTGTCGCTGAACCTGTTCGAGCATATCCACGGCGAAAGCCGCGACCGCGGCGGCGCCATGGTCGACCTGCTGGAAATGTATCGTGCCGGCGGCTTCGACCTGGGCGGCACGGAACTGCCCGACCACCTGCCGGTGCTGCTGGAATACCTCTCGACCAGGCCGCTGGCCGAGGCGCGCGAGATCCTGCAGGGCGCCGGCCATATCCTGGTCGCGCTGGGGGAACGCCTGGTGCGGCGCGACGCCGCCTATGCCGCCGTTCTGGAGGTACTGGTCGCCATCGCCGAGGCCGACCCGGCCGCCGAAGAGGTCCAGACCCTGCTGGCCATCAAGGACGACGACCCCGAGGACTTGGCCGCGCTGGACGCGGTCTGGTCCGAGGCGCAGGTGACCTTCGGCCCCGATCCCAATGCCGGCTGCCCTGTCAGCCGCGATCTTCTTGCCCGCATGGACCCCGCCGCCCCCGCGGCGCGGGCCGCAAGCTGAGGAGCGACAGATGAACCATTTCCTGTTCGGAGTTTTTCCCTATATCGCCATCACGGTGATGATCCTGGGCGCCGTCGTCCGCTACGAGACCGAGCCCTTCACCTGGAAATCCTCGTCGAGCCAGCTTCTGCGCCGCAAGCAGTTCGTGCTGGGCTCGGTGCTGTTCCATGTCGGCGTGCTGATGATCCTCGGCGGGCATTTCGTCGGCCTGCTGACGCCGATCGCGGTCTGGGACGCGCTGGGGATCAGCCACGGCGCCAAGCAGGTCTTCGCCATGGCGATGGGCGGGTTTGCCGGCATCCTCGCCATGGTCGGCGGTCTGATCCTGCTGCACCGCCGGCTGATGGACCCGCGCATCCGCGCCAATTCCACCCTGGCCGATACCGGCATCCTGATCCTTCTGATGCTGCAATTGACGCTGGGCCTCTGCACCATCTTCGTTTCGGCCCGGCATCTGGACGGGCACGAGATGGTCAAGCTGATGCAATGGGCGCAGGGCATCGCCTATTTCGGCGCCGATCCGGCCGCGCATCTGCAAGGCGTCGCGCTGATCTTCAAGCTGCATATCCTGCTGGGGCTGACGATCTTCCTGCTGTTTCCCTTCACCCGGCTGGTGCACATGCTATCCGCGCCGGTGCGCTACCTGTGGCGGCCGGGCTATCAGATCGTGCGCTCGAAACGCGGCGCCCGTCCGGGCGTCGGGCTGAACCCGATCCCGGCCACCGTGGCGGGGCGGGAGGCGCTGGCCCGCAAGGTCGCCGCCCGCGACATGGAGGCGCAGCAGGAACCGCTGCGCCATGCGGCGGAGTGACGGCGATGGAAATGAAGCCCCTGCTGCCCCCCGTCACCGTCAACGGCGTCACCATCAGCCCCGAGCGCATCGCCGCCGAGGCGCAGAACCATCCCGCGCCCAAGGGCAAGCCGGGCCTGGCGTGGAAAGCCGCCGCCCGGGCGCTCGCCCTGCGCGAGATCCTGCTGCAAGAGGCCCGCGCCCGCGGCCTGTCGCCCGACCCGGCCGAGATCGCGCCGGGCCGGCACGAGACCGAGGACGAGGCGCTGATCCGCCAGCTGATGGACGGCGCCATCACCCCCGAGCGGCCCGACGAGGCGGCGCTGCGCCGGGTCTACGACGCCCAGCCCGAACGCTTCCGCGCGCCCTCGCTTTATGAGGCGGCGCATATCCTGTTCCCGGCCGCGCCCGACGATCCGGCGGCGCGCGACGCCGCACGGGCGCAGGCCGGCCGGCTGCGAGAGGAATTGCGCCGCAGTCCGGACCGCTTTGCCCGGCTGGCGGCGGAACACAGCGCTTGCGCCTCGCGCGAGCAGGGCGGGCTTCTGGGCCAGCTGGTCTCGGGCGACACCGTACCGGAATTCGAGGCGGCGCTGGCCGCGCTCGACGAAGGCGCGATCAGCGAGCCGGTCGAGACGCGTTACGGCATCCACCTGATCCGGCTGGACGCCCGGGCGCGGGGCGCGGTGCTGCCGTTCGAGACCGTGCTGCCGCATCTGCGCGAGGCGCAGGAAAAAGCGGCCTGGGTGCGCGCCAGCCGCGCCTTCGTAGCGGCGCTGGTGGCGCGGGCCCAGGTCTCGGGCGTCGCGATGACCGCCGGGACCTGAAACCGCCGGCTCAGGCGGGACGGATCACGCCGCCCGCCTGCGTCCCATCCCCAGCACCTGGTAGAGCAGCAGCGCCGCGAAGGTCGAGGTGCCGATGCCGCCAAGCGCGAAGCCGCCGAAGGTCACGGTGAAGTCGCCGCCGCCGAAGATCAGCGCCACGCCGACGGTGAACAGGTTCCTCGGGTCCGAGAAATCGACCTTGTTGTCCACCCAGATCCGCGCCATGGCCGAGGCGATCAACCCGAAGACCGACACCGCCAGCCCCGCCAGCACCGGCGCCGGAATGGTCTGCAGGATGGCGCCGAACTTGGGCGACAGGCCCAGCAGGATGGCGATGGCTGCCGACAGCGGGAAGATCAGCGTCGAATAGACCTTGGTCATCGCCATGACGCCGATGTTCTCGGCATAGGTGGTGACGCCGGTGCCGCCGCCGCTGCCCGCCAGCATGGTCGCCAGCCCGTCGGCCAGGAAGCCGCGGCCGATATAGCGGTCCATGCTCTGCCCGGTGATCGCGCCGAGCGCCTTGATATGGCCCAGGTTCTCGGCCACCAGCACGATGGCGACCGGGGCGATCAGCCCGACGGCGCCCCAGTCGAACTGCGGCGCGACAAAGCGCGGCACCCCGAACCAGGGCGCGGCGCCCACGGCGGCGAAGTCGATCCCCGGCACCAGCGCCAGCCCGTTGCCCAGCACCAGCACCAGCGCATAGCCGAAGACCAGCGCGATCAGCACCGCGATGCGCCGCGTCGCCCGCGCGCCATAGACCGAGACCAGCGCCATGCACAGCACCGTCGCCAGCGCGATGCCCAGGTGCGAAAAGCTGCCGGCAAGCTGCTTGACCGCGACCGGGGCCAGGTTCAGCCCGATCGCCATGCCGATGGCGCCGGTGACCGCGGGCGGCATCAGCTTTTCGACCCAGCCGGCGCCGACGGCCATGACCACCAGCCCGATCAGCGCGTAAAGCGCGCCGGCGGCGATGATGCCGCCAAGCGCCAGGGCGATGTTCGGGTTCGGTCCGCCGCCGGCGAAGCCGGTCGCGGCCATGATCACGGCGATGAAGGCGAAGGAACTGCCCAGATAGCTGGGCACCCGGCCGCCGGTGACGACGAAGAACAGCAGCGTGCCGATGCCGGAAAAGAACACCGCCACATTCGGGTCGAAGCCCATGATCAGCGGCGCCAGGATGGTCGAGCCGGACATGGCCAGCAGGTGTTGCAGGCTCATCGGCAGGGCGGCGGCCAGCGGCAGCTTCTCGTCCGGCAGGACGGTGGCGCCGGCCGCGGGGCGCCAGTGGGGGAAATAACCCATCTCGGGCCTCGGGGTTGACGGTTTCGGTGGCCCCTCATGCGCGGCTTCGCCGGAAATTGCCAGAGCGCTTGTGGCCCGGCAGGCCGCTGCAAAAGCCCGTGCGACAAAAGCCGCCGCTGCGGGTCACGCAAAACCCGTTCCGGTTCGGAGGAAGCCATGTCCTTTTCAGGCCATCTTCACCGAATTCCAAAAGGTTTTCCGTCCAGGGACCCTGTGAAAACCCCTTTCGGCAGCCTGCCGAACCGCCCGGAACCTTGTCCCCGCCCGCGTCACTCGGGCAGCGGCACGCCACCCTGCTTGAGGCAGCGCAGCGCGAAGCACGAGCGGGAATTGCGAATGCCGGGGATGCGAAACAGCCGCTTGCGCAGGAAATCCTCATAGCCGCGGGTGCCGCTGACCGCGACCTTCAGCATATAGTCGTATTCGCCCGAGACCAGCCAGACCTCGATCACCTCGGGCAGTTCCACGATCTGGCGGCCGAAGTTTTCCAGCACCTCCTCGTCGTGGCGGTCCAGCATGACCTCGACCAGCACGGTTTCCGGCACCCCCAGCAATTCCCGGTCCAGCAGCGCGGCATAGCCGCGGATATAGCCCTCGGCCTCCAGCCGGCGGGTGCGCTGCCAGCAGGGGCTGGGCGACAGCCCGACACGCTCGGCCAGCTGGGTGTTCGACAGTCGGCCGTCGCCGCTGAGCTCGCGCAGGATTCGGCGGTCGATGGCGTCGAGGCCGCGCACAGAAGATTCGTCCGACATATCGCATCCATGCGGAATTTCCTTTTGACCTATCGCCTTCGGGTCAAAAATAGGAAAGGAAATTTTTCAACCTCCGGTCTATCCTTATCCTGTATTGGCCAGGGAGGGGCAAATGCATCCGACAGCAGCGCATCACGGCCGGGGCCGCGCGCCCGCAGCGGACGGCGGGAGCTAGGCGATGGATCGGCAACCAGAAGACGCCCTGCCGCCGCTCAGCCTGACCGTGCCCGAGCCCGAGGTGCGCCCCGGCGGCCAGCCCGATTTTTCGCATGTGGCGATCCCGCGCGCCGGCACCGTCCGCCGGCCCGCGGTCGATACCGGCCCCGAGGAAATCCGCGACCTCGCCTTCACCATCATCCGTGTGCTGAACCGCGAGGGCGAGGCCGTGGGCCCCTGGGCCGAGGCGCTGGACCTGACGCCCGAGGACCTGCTCGCCGGCCTGCGCCACATGATGACCCTGCGCATCTATGACGCGCGGATGCTGAACGCGCAGCGCCAGCAGAAGACCAGCTTCTACATGCAGCACCTGGGCGAAGAGGCGATCTCCTGCGGCTTCCAGCGCGCGCTCGCGCCGGGCGACATGAACTTTCCGACCTATCGCCAGGCCGGGCTGTTGATCGCGGCGGGCTATCCGCTGGCCTCGATGATGAACCAGGTGCTGTCCAACGCCGAGGACCCGATGCGCGGCCGGCAGCTGCCGATCTGCTATTCCTCGCGCGAGCACGGCTTTTTCACCATCTCGGGCAATCTGGCCACGCAATACATCCAGGCGGTGGGCTGGGCCATGGCCTCGGCCATCTCGGGCGACCGCAGGATCGCGGCGGCCTGGATCGGCGACGGCTCGACGGCGGAAAGCGACTTCCACGCCGCGCTGGTCTTCGCCTCGACCTACAAGGCGCCGGTGGTGCTGAACGTGGTCAACAACCAGTGGGCGATCTCGACCTTCCAGGGCATCGCGCGCGGCGGCTCGGGCACCTTCGCGGCGCGCGGCCTGGGCTTCGGCATCCCCTCGCTGCGGGTGGACGGCAACGACTACCTGGCGGTGATGGCGGTGGCGCAATGGGCGGCCGAGCGCGCCCGGCGCAACCTTGGCCCGACGATGATCGAATATGTCACCTATCGCGCCGGCGGGCATTCGACCTCGGACGACCCCTCGGCCTATCGCCCGGCCGAGGAAAGCGCGGCCTGGCCGCTGGGCGACCCGATCCTGCGGCTGAAGAACCACCTGATCCGGCTGGGCGCCTGGAGCGACTACCGCCACACCCAGGCCGAGGCCCAGATCCTGGCCGAGATCACCGAATTGCAGAAACGCGCCGAGGCCATCGGCACCCTGCACCACGGCCAGCACCCCAGCCCGGTGGACATGTTCGAGGACGTCTATGCCGAAATGCCGCCGCATCTGCTGAAGCAACGTCACGAGGCGGGGTTCTGACATGGCGCGCATGACGATGATCGAGGCCATCCGCGACGCGCTGGACGTGGCGATGGGCGCCGACCCGACCGTGGTCGTCTTCGGCGAGGACGTGGGCTATTTCGGCGGCGTCTTCCGCTGCACCGCCGGGCTGCAGGCGAAATACGGCAAGACCCGCTGCTTCGACACGCCGATCAACGAATCCGGCATCGTCGGCGCCGGCATCGGCATGGCCGCCTATGGGCTGAAGCCCGTGGTCGAGATCCAGTTCGCCGACTACGTCTATCCGGCCTATGACCAGATCGTGTCCGAGGCGGCGCGGCTGCGCTATCGCTCGGCCGGGCAATTCACCTGCCCGATGGTGGTCAGGATGCCGACCGGCGGCGGCATCTTCGGCGGCCAGACCCACAGCCAGTCGCCCGAGGCGCTGTTCACCCATGTCACCGGGCTGAAGGTCGTGGTGCCCTCGAACCCGCGGGACGCCAAGGGGCTGCTCATGTCGGCCATCGCGGACCCCGACCCGGTGATCTTCCTGGAACCGAAGCGGCTCTACAACGGCCCCTTCGACGGCCACCCCGACCGGCCGGTGACGGCCTGGAAGACGCATGAGCTGGGCGAAGTGCCCGAGGGGCATTACACCGTGCCGCTGGGCAAGGCCGTGGTGCGCCGTCCGGGCCAGGCCGCGACGATCCTGACCTATGGCACCATGGTCCATGTCGCGCTGGCGGCGGCGGCCGAGTCGGGCGTCGACGCCGAGGTGATCGACCTGCGCACCCTGCTGCCGCTGGACATGGAGACCATCACGGCCTCGGTCAACAAGACCGGCCGCTGTCTGGTGCTGCACGAGGCGACGCTGACCTCGGGCTTTGGCGCCGAGCTGGCGGCGCTGGTGCAGGCGGAATGCTTCTGGCATCTGGAAGCGCCGATCCGACGGGTGGCGGGCTGGGACACGCCCTATCCGCATACGCATGAATGGAGCTATTTCCCCGGTCCCGCACGGGTGGCCGAGGCGCTGCGTCAACTGGTCGAGGTGGCCTGACATGGGTATCCACGCAATCCGCATGCCCGACATCGGCGAAGGCATCGCCGAGGCCGAGATCGCCGAATGGCTGGTCAAGCCCGGCGACGTCCTGCGCGAGGACGACCCGATGGTCGCGGTGATGACCGACAAGGCCACGGTCGAGATCCCCTCGCCCGTCACCGGCACCGTGGTCTGGCAGGCCGGCGTGCCCGGAGACGTGATCGCCGTCGGTGCCGAGCTGGTTCGGCTGGAGGTGGACGGGCCCGGCAATGTCGCCGCCGAGGCCGAGACCGCCGCCCCGGAGCCGCCGCGGCAAGCCGGGGCCGGCGCTGCGCCCGAACCCCCGGTTTCGTCGCGGCAGGCCGAGACAGCCCCGCTCGACGCCGAAAAGCCGGAGCCCGAACCCGGTCCGCAGCCCCACGCCCCGGCCGCGCAGCCGCACGCCGCCCCCCTGCGCCCCGAGGGCGAAAAGCCCATCGCCTCGCCTTCGGTGCGGGCGCGGGCGCGCGAGGCCGGCGTGGACCTGCGGCTGGTGCGCGGCTCGGGTCCCGCCGGACGCATCGGCCATCAGGACCTCGACGCCTTCATCGCCTCGGGCGGGCTGCCCGCGCCCTGCGGCCCGCAGCCGGACGCCTCGGTCGAGGAGATCCGCGTCATCGGGTTGCGCCGCAAGATCGCCGCGCGCATGCAGGCCGCGAGCCAGGTCCCGCAGATCACCATCGTCGAAGAGGTGGATGCCACCGCGCTGGAGGAATTGCGGGCGCGGATGAACGCGCAGGGCAAGGCGGGGCGGCTGAACCCGCTGCCCTTCATCGCCCGCGCCCTGGTGCGGGCCCTGCGCGAACAGCCGGCGCTGAACGCGCATTACGACGCCGAGGCCGGGCTGATCCGCCGCTTCGGCGCCGTGCACCTGGGCATCGCCACGCAGACCCCGCAGGGGCTGATGGTGCCGGTGGTCCGCCACGCCGAGGCGCTGGACCTGCGCGCCACCGCGGCCGAGATCGCGCGGCTGGCCGCCGCCGCCCGCGACGGCAGCGCCAAGCGCGACGCGCTTTCCGGCTCGACCATCACCATCACCTCGCTGGGGCCCCTTGGCGCCATCGCCTCGACGCCGATCCTGAACCTGCCCGAGGTCGCCATCGTCGGCGTCAACCGGCTGGCGGTGCGGCCGTTCTGGAACGGCGCCGCCTTCGAGCCGCGCAAGATTATGAACCTGTCCTGCAGCTTCGACCACCGGGTGATCGACGGCTGGGACGCCGCCGTCTTCGTGGCGCGGCTGAAGGAACTGCTGGAGACCCCGGCGCTGATCTTCGTGGAGGGCTGAGCGATGCGCGAGATCCAATGCAGGCTGCTGATCCTCGGCGCCGGCCCCGGCGGCTATGTCTGCGCCATCCGCGCCGGCCAGCTGGGCGTCGACACCGTCGTCGTCGATGCCGAGCCGCCGGGCGGCACCTGCCTGAATGTCGGCTGCATCCCGTCGAAGGCGCTGATCCACGCAGCCGAGGAATATCATCGCATTGTGCAGCTTTCATCGAATCCTTCGATGGGCATCGCCGCCAGGGGCGCGACGCTGGACCTGGCCGCGACCATGGCTTGGAAGGACGGCATCGTCGCGCGGCTGTCCGGCGGCGTGGCCGCTCTGCTGCACAAGGCCAAGGTCCGGCTGGTGACGGGACGGGCCACGCTGCGCGACGGCAAGACTTTGCGGGTCGAGACCCCCGAGGGTCCGGTGCAGATCCGCACCGAGGTCCTGGTGCTGGCCACCGGAGCGGAACCGATCGAGATCCCGGCGCTGCCCTTCGGCGGCAAGGTGATCTCCTCGACCGGGGCGCTGGCGCTGACCGAGGTGCCGCACCGCCTCGCCGTGGTCGGCGGCGGCTATATCGGGCTGGAACTGGGCATCGCCTTCGCCAAGCTGGGCTCGCAGGTGACGGTGGTCGAGGCTGCGCCGCGCATCCTGCCGCAATACGACGCCGAACTGACCCGCCCGGTCGCGCAACGGCTGGCGGCGCTTGGCGTCCGCGTGCTGACCGGCGCCCGGGCCGGCGGCCTCTCGGACAGCGGCGCCCTGCGCGTCGCCGGCGCCGACGGGGCCGAGGACATCGCCGCCGACAAGGTGCTGGTGACCGTCGGCCGCCGCCCCCGCGCCACCGGCGCCGGCATCGACGGGCTGCGGCTTGAGATGGCCGGCCCGTTCCTGAAAATCGACGAGCGCTGCCGCACCTCGATGACAGGCGTGCTGGCGATCGGCGACGTGACGGGCGAGCCGATGCTGGCCCATCGCGCCATGGCCCAGGGCGAGATGGTGGCCGAACTGGTCGCGGGCCAGCGCCGCGCCTGGGACAAACGCGCCGTCCCGGCTGTCTGCTTCACCGACCCCGAGATCGTCAGCGTCGGCCTGTCCCCGGACGAGGCGCAGGCCCAGAACCACCGGATCGTCACCGGGCTGTTCCCCTTTGCCGCCAGCGGCCGGGCGATGACGGCGGGCGACGAGGCGGGCTTCGTCCGCGTCACCGCGCGCGAGGACACGCATGAGCTGCTGGGCATCCAGGCGGTGGGCGCCGGCGTGGCCGAACTGGCCGGCGGCTTCGCCCTGGCGCTGGAGATGGGGGCGCGGGTCGAGGACATCGCCGGCACCGTCCACGCCCACCCGACCCGGGGCGAGGCCTTGCACGAAGCCTGCCTGCGCGCCCTGGGCCAGGCGCTGCACATCTAGCCGAACCGCAGGCTGATCTCTTCTTCTGGGTCGCACCGGGCGCGCCGCCCTTTTACTCGTCCGCGCGCTCGGCGGCCGGGTCAGCGTGTTGCCAACTGCCCGGGCGGCCTTTGCCCTACGGGCGGTGCACCGGGCCGGGGCGCCAGCCGCAGCCGAGGCGCAGGTCGTCCAGCGGCTGCCCGGACGGCCGCCGCTGGCCCTCGTCCCCGGGCAGAAGAGGTGATTTTCCCGGCAAGGCGCCGGCGCCCCTGCCGTTTCGGCTGCGGGCGGCGTCGCGTCATGGCGCGGGCTGGTCTTTGCCGACAAGCCCCTGGCTGAGGTGGCGGCCGAACTGGGCCGCTATCGTCCGGGCCGGGTGATGGCCGATCCGCGCGGCGGCGCCGGTGCCGGCGGTCTGCGACACCACCGACATTCCCGGCGCCTTCGACAGTCTCGTGCGCAGCCTGCCGCTGCGGGTAGTCGACGCCGGCCTGGCCCTGCTGGTGGTGGCGGGTCGAGATTTTCCACCGGCGCTCATCAAAATCACGCGTCCGTTGTGCTCAGGTCTTGGCGGCCTGTGACCGCCCGCAGAACATTTCGCGGTCCAGCCCGGGGCGCGCGGCTGTGCTGATGCTGCTGGCCGCCGGTTCCGGCCATCCGGCCCAGGCCGAGACGAGAAAAGCGACACCCTCGTCGGCCGCGCCGGCCTGGTCTAACTGGCGCCGAACGGGCTGGCGCTCTCTATGCCTCGTTCAGCCAGGCCTTCGAGCCGGTGACCGGAAGCAACAGGCTGCGCGAGCGTTTCGTCCCCAGCCAAGGCACGCAATAGGAGATCGGCCTGCGCTGCCAGCCAGCAGGCAGCGACATGCTGATCTCGCGGCGGTCTATCAGCCGACGCGGGAAAACAAGCTGACCTCGGACCGCGCGGACGACGATTTAGCGGGGCAAGATGCGTTCGCGCGGCTTCGGGTTCGGGCCCGCACCGCGCTGGGCAACGATGCCAGCCTGATCGCCGCCTATGCCTATACCGACGCGATCACGCGGGACGGCGGGCCGATGGCGCCGCGGCGGGATGGCAAGCGCACCGGCGGCATTCTCTGCCTCATGGCCTGGCTCTGGGTCGACTATCGCTTCGTCCGGCAGGGCCTGCACGGGCTGAAGCTCCGGCCGGGCTGCGCCATGTCGGCGAGGTCCCGGCTAACTGGGCAGAGTTCACCGTGCCCGCCCATACCCTGGTCGATGCGATGGCCAGCTACGAGCAGGACGACTGGAAGCGGATGCTGAACATCGACAACCTGCTGGACGAGGCATATGCCTCCTGCCATCCCGACTGTTTCTGGGGCCAGCCGCGGCGGGTGGCGCTGACCGCATCGCGGCGCTGGTAAGGGGCGCGGATCGGTCGATCCGCCCGGCGTCGTTTGGGCCGGGTCGTGCGGACCGGCCTTCAGCCGCGGCCGGGCCGGGCGGCGTCGCGCAACAGCCACAGCCAGAAAGCGCCGTGGGGCAGCACCGCCACCCGCGCCCCCAGCCCCGGGGCGCCGCAGGCCCAGCCGAGCAATGCGCCGATCTCGGCGCAGACAGCCAGCGACAAGAGATACCAGACCACCCCGCAAGCGAGACGCAGAAGCCATTCCCTGTGCCGCTCCAGCGTCATGCAGGAGCGCGGCGGTCCGGCCCCGGCGGGGCGTCTGCCATCGCTGCGTTCATCCTGGCCTTCCTCCCGCGCGGGCCCTGCCGCGCCCATCGGCACCGGCCGGGCTGGACATTCGGTCCCGGCCCGCCGAAATGATCATTCTGCAAGGCATCGCCGCACAGAAGAGATTTGTAAGCAGGTGTTTCCGCAGACGGGCCGGCAATGTTCGTTTACAAATTCCCCGCCGCGGAAACGCCTGTTCACAGTCGGGACCATCACGCGATACAACCTGCGCCTAGATGAAGTCCCGGCGCGGCCCTCCGTCCGGTCCCGCCGCCGCCGATTCGGCCCTGATACGGAGCAGCGATGCGCAAGCCTGTCCTTACCGCCCTGATCCTGGCCGCCGTGCTGGCGGCGCTGGCCGGCACGGCCTGGATGCGCGAGGGCCAGGCCAAGCAGCAGACCTATCTGACCGCGCCGGTCGCCCGCGGCGACGTCGAGGTGGCGGTCATGGCCGAGGGCAAGCTGAAACCCTCGAACCTGGTCGCGGTGGGGGCGCAGGCCTCGGGGCGGATCACCCGGCTCGCCGTCGAACTGGGCGACCGGGTGGAAAAGGGCGACCTGATCGCCGAGATCGACTCGGTCACCCAGGAAAACCAGCTGCGCACCGCCAAGGCGGCACTGGCCAATCTGAAGGCGCAGATGGCCGAGAAGCAATCGGTGCTGGCGCTGGCGGAAAAGACGCTGGACCGGCAGCAGAACCTGATGCGTTCGGCCGCGTCCTCGCGCAGCGATTTCGACAGTGCCGAACAGGCGGTGGCGGCAGCGCGCGCCCAGTTGGCCGCGCTCGAAGCCCAGATCGCCGAGGCCGAGGTCGCCATCGAGACCGCCGAGGCGAACCTCGGCTATACCCGCATCACCGCCCCCAGCGCCGGCACGGTGCTGGCCATCGTCAACCGGGCCGGGCAGACGGTGAACGCGGTGCAATCCTCGCCCACCATCGCGGTGCTGGGCGGGCTCGACCGCATGAACGTCCATGCCGAGATCTCCGAGGCCGACATCGGCAAGGTCAGGCCCGGCCAGAAGGTGCGCTTCACCCTGCTCGACGACAGCGGCCGCAGCTACGAGGGCGTGCTGGAATCCATCGCCCCGGCGCCGCAGAGCATCGTCAACGACAGCGCGGTCAATCCCGACAGCACCGCCGACAGCGACAGCAGCGCCGTCTATTACATCGGCATCGTCCCGGTCGAGAACCCGGACGGCGCGCTGCGCACCTATATGACCGCGCAGGTCAGCATCCTGCTGGGCGAGGCGCGCGACGTGCTGACCATTCCCGCCACCGCGCTGGGCCGGCCCGGCCGCGACGGCGGCTATACCGTGCGGGTGCTGGGCGCAGGCGGCAGCGCCGAGACCCGCGAGATCCGCGTCGGGCTGAACGACAAGGTGGTGGCCGAGGTCGCCGAGGGCCTGGCCGAGGGCGAGCAGGTGATCCTGGGCGAGCAGGCCGGCGGCGCCGCCGCCTCGGGCGATTCCGGGCGCAGGCGGATGATGGGTCCGCCGCTGGGGGGCTGAGCCATGACCGCGCCGCTGATCCGCCTGCAGGGCATCTGCCGCGACTATCCCTCGGGCGACGAGGTGCTGCATGTGCTGCGCGACATCGACCTGGAGATCGCGCAGGGCGAATATGTCGCCGTGATCGGCGCCTCGGGGTCGGGGAAATCGACGCTGATGAACATCCTGGGCTGCCTGGACCGGCCCAGCTCGGGCAGCTATCTGCTGGACGGGCGCGAGGTCGCGCGGCTGGATCCGGGCGAGCTGGCGGCGCTGCGGCGCGAATTCTTCGGCTTCATCTTCCAGCGCTACCACCTGCTGTCCGAGATGACGGCGCTGGGCAATGTCGAGGTGCCGGCGATCTATCGCGGCCTGTCGGCCGAGGCGCGGCGCCGGAAGGCGCGCGGGATTCTGGACCGGCTGGGCATGGGCGAGCGGCTGGACCACCGCCCCGGCCAGCTGTCGGGCGGCCAGCAACAGCGGGTCTCGATCGCGCGGGCGCTGGTCAACGACGCCCGCGTCATCCTGGCCGACGAGCCGACAGGTGCGCTCGACAGCCGCAGCGGCGAGGAAGTGCTGGCGATCCTCGACGAGCTGAACGCCGAGGGCCGCACCGTCGTCATCGTCACCCACGACCCAAAGGTCGCCGCGCGCGCCCGCCGGGTGATCGAGATCGCCGACGGCCGCATCGTCGCCGACCGCCGCGGCGATGCGGCCGCCGCACCGCCGCCGCTGGCGACGACTGCACCCGCCCGCGCCGCGGCGCCGGTGCTGGGCCGGCTGGCCGAGGCGCTGCGCATGGCGGTGCTGGCGATGCGCGCCCACAAGCTGCGCAGTTTCCTGACCATGCTGGGCATCATCATCGGCATCGCCTCGGTGGTCTCGGTGGTGGCCCTGGGCGAGGGCTCGCGCCAGCGGGTGCTGTCGAACATCTCGGGGCTGGGCACCAACACGCTGCAGATCTATCCCGGCCGCGACTTCGGCGACATGCGCTCGGGCCGGGTGACGACGCTGGTCATGGCCGATGCCCATGCGCTGGCGCGGCAATCCTATGTCGCCTCGGTCAGCCCCACGGTCAGTTCGTCCCAGACCCTGCGCCACGGCGCGACCGAGCTTTCGGCCCAGATCAGCGGCGTGGGCGAGCAATATTTCGACGTGGCCGGCATCACCCTGACCGAGGGCCGCGCCTTCGACGCCGGCGACGTGGCGGCGATGAGCCAGGGCGTCGTCATCGACGAGAACACCCGCAGCAGCCTGTTCGGCGAGGGTGCCCCGGCGCTGGGACAGGTCTTCATGGCCGGCAAGGTTCCGCTGCGGGTGATCGGCGTCGCCAAGGTGCGCCAGCAGGGGCCGGGCGGCAGCCGCAACCTGACGGTCTATGCCCCCTATACCACGGTGCAGGCGCGCTACCTGGGCACCACCAGCGTCAGCGGCTTGACGCTGCGGGTGCAGGACGCGACCGACATGGCGCTGGCCGAGCAGTCCGTGACCGAGCTGCTGACCCGCCGCCACGGCACCAAGGATTTCTTCACCATCAACAACGACGAGATCCGCCAGACCATCACCGCGACCACCCAGACGCTGACGCTGCTGATCTCGGCCATCGCGGTGATCTCGCTTCTGGTGGGGGGCATCGGGGTGATGAACATCATGCTGGTCTCGGTCACCGAGCGCATCGGCGAGATCGGGCTGCGCATGGCGGTGGGGGCGCGGCGCGCCGACATCCGCGCGCAATTCCTGATCGAGGCGGTGCTGGTCTGCATCATCGGCGGCGTCGCCGGCATCCTGGCCGCGCTTGGCTTCGGCCTGGTCTTCGAGCGGTTCAGCAGCGATTTCACCCTGGTCTATTCGGTGCTGTCCATGGTGGCGGCGCTGGTCAGCTCTTGCGGCATCGGCCTGGTCTTCGGCTATCTGCCCGCCGTCAGCGCCGCGCGGCTGGACCCGGTGGCGGCGCTGGCGCGGGACTGATGGCAAGGACCCTCACATCCGCCGCGCCCGCGGTTCGGAAGAAAGGAACAGGCCCATGTCCGCGCCCCGGCACATCCTGATCGTCGACGACGACCCCGAGATCCGCAGCCTGCTGCGCCGCTATCTGGAAGGCCAGGGCTTCCGCGTCTCGACCGCCGCCGACCGCCGCGAATGCGAGGCGCGGGTGGCGGACGGCAACCCCGACCTGATCGTTCTGGACGTGATGCTGCCCGACGGCTCGGGCCTCGACATCTGCCGCGGCCTGCACGAACGCCGGCCCGAGCTGCGGGTGATCCTGCTGACGGCGCTGAAAGAGGACGTGGACCGCATCATCGGGCTGGAACTGGGCGCCGACGATTATCTGGGCAAGCCCTTCAACCCGCGCGAACTGGTTGCCCGCATCAAGGCGGTGCTGCGCCGCTCGGGCCCCGAGGAGACCGCTGCGCCGCCCGAGGCGCGGACCTATGGCTTCGCCGGCTTCCAGGTCGATCCCGGCCAGCGCCGGGTGCTGGCCGCCGACGGGACCGAAATCGACCTGACCGGGGCCGAATTCGATCTGTTGCGGGTGTTCCTGGAACGGCCGGGACGGCTGCTGTCGCGCGACCAGCTTCTGGACCTGACCCAGGGCCGCGACCGCGACCCGCTGGACCGGTCCATCGACGTGCTGATGAGTCGGCTGCGCCGCAAGCTGGCCGAGAAATACGACGCCCCGATCTTTCGCACCGTGCGCAACGGCGGCTACCAGATGGTGGTGCCGGTGGCGAGCCGGGGGGTGGCCGCGCCGTGAACTCGCTTCAGACCCGGATCGCGGCGCTGCTGATCGCCGCCATCGTCTCGGTGGTGCTGCTGGCGAGCTTCGCCGCGACCTGGGTCATGCAGCCGCCGGCGCCGCAGGCGACGATGGCGCCGGTGGCGCGGCAGATCCACATGACCATCGCCTTGATGGGACAGGGCCGCGACAGCGACCTGCCGGGACCCTTGCAGGCGGCGCCGGCCGCGGGCACCCCCGACCCCGGCATGACCCGTTTCCTGCGCGGCGCGCTGCGCCGCACCGGCGCGCCGCTGGATGCGCTGGTGACGCGCAGCGGCCCACGCCGGCCGCTGACCGCCTCGGTCCCGGTCGAGGGCGGCTGGCTGATCCTGCAGATCCCCGACCTGGCGCCGCCGCCCGGGCGCTGGAAGGTGCTGGCGCTGTGGCTGGCGCTGATCGTGCTGGGCAGCGCCGCGATCTCGATCCACGCCGCGCGCCGCCTGACCCGGCCTCTGCAGCTGCTCGAGGATGCCGTGGACCGCGTCGGCCCCGACGGCACGCTGGAGCCGATCCCCGAGACCGGCTCGGGCGAGGTGCAGGCCGCGGCCAAGGCGCTGAACCGGCTTTCGGGGCAGCTGCGGCAGGCGATGGAAAGCCGGATGCGGCTGGTCGCGGCGGCGGGTCACGACCTGCGCACGCCGATGACGCGGATGCGGCTGCGCGCCGAATTCATCGAGGACGATCCCGAGCGCGCGAAATGGCTGTCCGACCTGGAAGAGCTGGATACCATCGCCGACAGCGCCATCCGCCTGGTGCGCGAAGAGGTCGGGCCGGCCGGCGCCCTGCCCCTGCGGCTGGATCGGCTGCTGGAAGACATCGCGGCCGAGCTGCGCAGCCTCGGCCATCCGGTCGAGACCGCCGCCCTGCCCGCGGTCGCGGTCGATGCCGGCCCGATCGCGCTGAAACGCGCGCTGCGCAA
Source organism: Paracoccus aminovorans (assembly GCF_900005615.1). Lineage (NCBI taxonomy): Bacteria > Pseudomonadati > Pseudomonadota > Alphaproteobacteria > Rhodobacterales > Paracoccaceae > Paracoccus > Paracoccus aminovorans. Next base: position 521,361 of record NZ_LN832562.1, read on the forward strand.
CCTGGTGGTCAATGCCGCGACCCATGGCGGCGGCGCCCGGGTGGCGCTGGCGCGCGAGGGCGACCGCGCCGTGATCCGCATCGAGGACGACGGGCCGGGCGTGCCGCCGGAACTGCTGGAACGGATCTTCGAGCCCTTCTTCCGCGTCGATCTGGCGCGGCGGAAAGCCTTTCCCGGCGCCGGCCTTGGCATGGCGATCTCGCGCGAGATCGTCGAGCGCCACGGCGGCACCATAACGGTCCGCAACCGCCGGCCGCAGGGGCTGGAACAGATCTGCACCCTGCCCTGCGCCCTGGCGGATGGCTGAAGCGGGGCTTTCGCGCCGGCCTGCACCGAAACCGAGATTTTCGACCGTTTCCGGGAAGATTGTCCGATGGGCATCCCGAAGCAACGGGGCTTGGGAATTGTTCCGGCGACCCGCTAGGCGTCCTGCCCGGCCCCCGCGGCGTGGTCCTGGCTGCAAAGCGCATGATTGCTCAGCACCTCGATCACCCGGCAATCGGCGATGCGGCCGGTCGTGCAATGCGCCAGCATCCGTTCCAGTTCGTCGCGCAGCGCTTCGAGCCGGCGCAGCCTGGCGTTGACGGCGGCCAGCTGGCGCCCGGCGATCAGGTCCGCGGCGGCGCAGGACCCGTCGGGATCGTCGGCGAGCGCCAGCAATTCGCGGATGTCCTCCAGCGCGAAGCCCAGTTCGCGGGCATGGCGGATGAAGGCCAGCCGCTCGACCGCGGGCCGGTCGTAAAGCCGCTGGTTGCCGGCGCTGCGGCCGGTTTGCGGCAAAAGGCCGATCTGTTCGTAATAGCGGATCGTCGGGACCTTCACCCCCGTCGCCCGGCTCAGCTTTCCGATGCTCAGCATCGCGGCGCCTCCTGAATCTCTATCGACTATAGATCTAGGCACCCACCCCGGCCGGGACAAGCCGAGGACCGGTCAGGGCGCGCCGATCTCGTCGCTGCGGCGGCTGTCCAACTCCTGGGCGTAGCGCTTGAGGCAATAGGCCTCGGTCAGCGAGCCCACGACGCGCATGGCCGCCGGCCCGTCCAGCACCGGCAGGATCTCCAACTGCGTGCGCGAGAACTGGTCCAGCACCGTCTGGATATTGTCCTGGCGGAACACCTGGGCCTCGGCGCCGATGACGCAATCCGCCGCCAGCAGCAGCTCGGCCAGGTCCGAGATGTCGGGGTCGTGCACGGTGGCCATGTCGATGATCCCGGCATAGCGGCCCTGCTCGTCCACGGCGAAGGCGTATTTGCGGCTGCCCAGCGGCACCTCTTGCCGCAGCCGCGCCACCGGCTGGTGCAGCGGCACCCGCAGGATGTCGCTGCGCATCATCCGCCCCGCCGTCAGCTCGCGCACCCAACCGACGTCATGCGCGCCCAGAAGCGGAATGCCGCGCAGGTGGAAGCGCCAGGTCGAGAAGGAATAGCCGAAGGTCAGCCGCACCACGGTCGAGGCGATGAAGGCGCTGGTCAGCACCCCCAGGGTGAAGGCGAAATTGCCGGTGATCTCCAGCACCAGGAAGACCATGGTCAGCGGCGCCCCGGTGATGGCGGCGCCGACGGCGGCCATGCCGGCCAGCATGGCGGGGATACGGACCTCGGCCATTCCGGGCAGCACCAGGACCAGCAGCTGCACCACCAGCGCCCCCAGCAGGCAGCCGATGAACAGCGACGAGCTGAACAGCCCGCCGCGGAAGCCCGCGCCCAGCGACAGCGCCGAGGCGACCAGCTTGCCGACCAGCAGCAGCGCCACCGCGGCCAAGGTCCAGTCGCCGGTGATATGGCCCTGGATGGCATCGTGGCCGCTGCCCAGGATCTGCGGGCTGGCCAGCGCCATCGCGCCCAGGATCAGCCCGCCGGCCGCCGGCCGCGCCCAGCCGGGCAGCCGCGTCTTCTGGAACATGCGCTCGAAGACCGAGACCAGGCGCATCGTCGCGGTGCCGGTCAGCGCCGCCAGCAGGCCGAGGACGACGAAAAGCGGCAGCAGGTTGTCCGGCAGCGCCTCGACCTGCGGCAGGTGGAACAGCGAGCCATGCGGCTCGATGGCGCGGCGCGCCAGCGTGCCCGAGATCACCGCCGCGCCGATGATGGCGATGTTGCGCGGCGCGTATGAGCCGTGCACCAGCTCGAAACCGTAAAAGGCACCGGCCAGCGGCGCGTTGAAGGCCGCGGCGATGGCCGCCGCCGCCCCGGCCGAGGTCAGGCAACGCTTGTCCTCGCGCCGCAGCCGAAAGGGCTGGGCCACGGCGGAAAACAGGCTGGCGCCCAGCTGGCTATAGCCCGCCTCCATCCCGACCGAGGCGCCCGAGAGGTTCGACAGCAGCGTGAGCCAGGCCAGCCGCAGCGAATCCCAGACCGACATCTTGCCGCCGTAAAGCGCATTGGCCTCGATCGGGTCGACGATCTCGGCCGGGCGGATGCGCTGCGCGGCCAGCGCCCAGACGCCCAGCACCAGCCCGCCGACGGCCGGGACCAGCACATAGGGCCAGGCCGGGATCTGGTCCAGCGCGCTCAGCGCGCCGTCCCTGGGCAGGCGGAACAGCAGCCCCTGCGCCGCCAGAAGCAGCATGTGCAGCCCCGAGACCGCCAGCCCGACGACGGCGCCCAGCCCGGCCGCCAGGACGACCAGCATCGCCTCCTGGTCGCGCAGCCGGCGGCGGAGGTCGTTGATCCGGTGCAGCCAGGACAGCATCAGGCGGCGCGGGGCGATCTTGCGGGCGTAGGGCATGGAACCGGGCGATTGGAAACGGTGGCGAGGGCGATGCGGCGGAAAAGCCCCGAGGGCCGGGGATCACTCGCCCCGGGGGTAGCGCTTGTTTTCTTCAAGCACGTTCAGGTCCATGTGGTTGCGCATGTAACGCTCCGAGGCCTTTTGCAGCGGCTGGTAGTCCCAGGGGAAATAGGCGCCGTTGCGCAGCGCCTCATAGACCACCCAGCGCCGGGCCTGGCTTTCGCGCACCTCGGCGTCATAGGCATCCAGGTCCCAGCGCGCCAGCATCTGCGCCGACAGCCGCGCCAGGGTCTCGGCATGGGCGGGGTCGCGGGCTAGGTTCGTCAGCTCCTGCGGATCGTCGGCCAGGTTGTAAAGCATCGGCGCATCGGCATTGCACAGCGACAGCTTCCAATCGCCCTCGCGCAGCGCCACCATCGGCGTCACCGTGCCCTCGGCCGCGTATTCCATCGGCACCGGGCCGCGCGTGCCCTGCCCCGTGGCGAGCCCGGTCAGATCCTCGCCATCGGTCCAGCGCGCCAGGGTGCTGATGTCGAGCCCGGCCAGCGCCGCCACCGTCGGCACCACGTCCAGGGTCGAGGCAGGCTGGTCGATGCGTCCCGGCTGCCAGCCCGGCGCCGCGATCATCAAGGGCACCCGGGCCGAGCCCTCGAAGAAGCTCATCTTGAACCACAGCCCGCGCTCGCCCAGCATGTCGCCGTGGTCCGAGACGAACAGGATGATGGTGTCGTCCTCCATCCGGCCTCGCTTGAGCACGTCCAGGATCTCGCCGATCTTTTCGTCCACAAAGGAGATATTGGCGAAATAGCCCTGCCGCGCCCGGCGCACGTCCTGGGGCGTGATGTCGAAGGCACGAAAGTCGCAGGCCTCCATCAGCCGCCGCGAATGACTGTCCTGGTCCTCGAAGGGGATCGCCGGCACCTCGGGCTGCAGCGCCGGGCAATCGTCGTAGAGGTCCCAGAACCGGCGGCGCGCGACATAGGGATCGTGCGGATGGGTGAAGCTGACGGTCAGGCACCAGGGCCGGTCGTCCAGCCGCCGCGACAGGTCGTAGAGCTTTTGCGTGGCGTTGAAGGCGACCTCGTCGTCATATTCCATCTGGTTGGTGATCTCGGCCACGCCGGCGCCGGTGACCGAGCCGAGGTTGTGATACCACCAGTCGATGCGCTCGCCCGGCTTGGTGTAGTCGGGCGTCCAGCCGAAATCGGCCGGATAGATGTCGGTGGTCAGCCGCTCCTCGAAACCGTGCAGCTGGTCGGGACCGACGAAATGCATCTTGCCCGACAGCGCCGTGTAATAGCCGGCGCGGCGCAGGTGATGGGCATAGGTCGGGATGTCCGAAACGAATTCGGCCGCATTGTCATAGACCCGGGTGCGGCGCGGCAGCTGGCCCGACATGAAGCTGGCCCGGGCCGGTGCGCAAAGCGGGCTGGCGGTATAGGTGTTGGCAAAGCGCACCGAGCGCGCGGCCAAGGCCTTCAGGTGCGGGGCGTGCAGGAATTCCGCCGGACCGTCCGGGAACAATGTCCCATTGTATTGGTCCACCATCAGGATGAGGATATTCGGACGTGTCATTTCGCTCTTCGCTTCGGTTTCAAAGGCCGAGGGCCGCCTTGACGGCGGGTTCGGCAGGCTGGCCGTCCAGCGTGGTCACGCCGTCCAGCCAAGGGGTCAGCGCCGCCGGATTGGCGCGAAGCCAGGCCGTCGCCGCATCCCGGGCGTCGGTGCCGTCCAGGATGTCGCCCATCAGCGTGTTTTCCATGCCGATGTCAAAGGTCATCTGCCGCAGCAGCCGGGCGGCGTTGGGGCAGGTCTCGGGCCAGCCCTTGCGCGCAAGCGTAAAGACCTCGGCACCGCCATAGTCCGGGCCGAAATAGGCGTCGCCGCCCGACAGGTAGGTGATGGCGAACTGCTCGTTCATCGGATGCGGCGCCCAGGCCAGGAAGACGATGGGCTTGCCGGCCTTTTCCTCGCGCGCGACCTGGGCCAGCATGGCCTGCTCGCCCGATTCCACCAGCTCCCAATCGCCCAGCCCGAACTGCCCGTCCTCGATCATCCGGGCGATGGACTGGTTGGCCGGGGCGCCCGGCTCGATGCCATAGATCTTGCGGCCGAATTCATCGGCATGGCCGGCCAGGTCGGCAAAGTCGCGGATGCCGCCTTCGGCGACGGCCGAGGGCACGGCCAGTGTGAACTTGGCGCCGGTGAGGTTCCGGTTCAGCACCTCGATGGCCCCGGCCGCGTTCAGGTCCTCGATGAACGGGCTCTGCGCCGGCATCCAGTTGCCCAGGAACACGTCGATCTCGCGGTTCTTCATCGATTCATAGCCGATCGGCACCGACAGCAGCCGGATGTCGGGGGCATAGCCCAGGGCCTCCAGCACCACCGCGGCGACGCCGTTGGTGGCGGTGATGTCGGTCCAGCTGGGGTCCGACAGGCGCGGGGTCTTGCAGGCGGCATCCTCGGCCGCCTGTCCCGCCAGGGCCGAGGTCCCCAGCGCCAAACTCGCCAGGATCGCGCGCAGCATCGCCTTCCGTTTCATGGTCCATCTCCCTGTCAGCCATTGTTGTTTGTTATATAAACAGGGACGGCCCGCCCGCCGTGTAGCGGGATTCTCTTCATGTTCGGCATAAAGGATTTCTATGCGAAGGATCGATCTGGGCTGGATCCGGGTTTTCGTCGAGGTCGTCCGCGCCGGCAGCCTGTCCGAGGCGGCGCGGCGGCTGAACCTGACCCAGCCCGCCGTCAGCTATCAGATCCGCCGGGCGGAGGCGGAATTCGGCACCGCCCTGCTGCGGCGCGAGCATCGCGGAGTGCAGCCGACCGAGGCCGGGCAGGCGCTGTTCGCGATCCTGTCGCCGGGGGTCGAGCAGGTGGACGGCCTTGCCGCGCGGCTGCGTCGCCGCTCCGCGCCGGCCCCGCTGCGGCTTCATACCGATTACGCCTTTTCGGGCCTGTGGCTGATCCCGCGCATCCACCGCTTTCGCGACGCCCATCCGGGAACCGAGCTGCAGATCATCGCCTCGCAGCAAACCGATCCGGGCCGCTTGCAGGCCGGCGACATCGCCGTGCTCTTCGGCAACCGCGACCGCTTCGGCCCCGAGGCGACGCTGCTGATCGAAGAGCGCGTGGTGCCGGTCTGCGCCCCGCATTTCGCCGAAGGGCGGACCGCTGGGACTTTCGATTCGACCCGGCTGATCCATCTCGACAGTCCCGAGCCCGCGCCCTGGTTCGACTGGCGCCGCTATCTGGCCGCGACCGGACGCCAGGCGGACCTGGCCAAGGACCAGGGCAACCTGCGCTTCAACACCTATTCGCTGGTCATCGACGCCGCCGTGGCGGGCCAGGGCGTGGCCCTTGGCTGGGGCGGGCTGGTGGACCAGCTTCTGGCGCGCGGCCTGCTGCGACGCTTCGGCGAAGAGCGGGTGGCGGCCGGCAACGGCTATTTCATGATCCGCCGCGACCCGGACGAGCAGGCGACGCGGCCTTTGCGCGACTGGCTGGTCGCGGAAAGCACGGCCACGCCGCGCTGACGCGCCTCATCCGATCCGGCCGGGGTCGAAGCGCAAGAGCCGCAGCGCGTTCAGCGTCACCAGCACGGTGGCGCCGGTATCGGCCAGGATCGCCAGCCACAGCCCGGTGATCCCCAGCACCGAGGTGACCAGGAACACCGCCTTCAGCCCCAGCGCGATGCCGACGTTCTGGCGGATGTTGGCCATGGTCGCCCGCGCCAGCCGGATCAGCGCCGGCACATCCGCCAGCCGGTCGCGCAGGATCGCCGCATCCGCGGTTTCCAGCGCCACGTCGGTGCCCGAGCCCATGGCGACGCCCACACCTGCCTGCTTCAGCGCCGGCGCGTCGTTGATGCCGTCGCCGATCATCATCACCCCGCCGCCGGTGCCCAGATCGCGGATGGCGGCCAGCTTGTCCTCGGGCATCATCTCGGCGCGGAAGTCGATGCCCAGGCCCGAGGCGATGGCCTGGGCGGTGCGCGGGTTGTCGCCGGTCAGGATCACCGGCGCGATGCCCAGGCCGCGCAGCTGGCGCATCGCCTCGGCCGCATCCTCGCGCGGCTCGTCGCGCAGCGCGATCAGCCCCAGCGGCCGGGCGTCGCGATAGACCGCGACCACGGTCTTGCCCTCCGATTCCAGCGCCGCGGCCGCGCCGGCATGGTCCGGCGCCATCCCGCCCGCGCCCTGGGCGTGGCGGGGCGAGGCGACCCAGGCCAGCTCGCCGTCCACCCGCGCCTCGCCGCCCCGGCCGGGCATCACCCGCGCCTGCGAGGCCGGCAGCGCCGGGATCCCCGCGTCGGCGGCGCGGCGCAGGATCGCCTGCGCCAGCGGATGGCTGGACCCGGTCTCGACCGCCGCGGCCACCGCCAGCATCTCGGCCTCGGCCACGCCCGGCGCCGGCAGGACGTCGGTGACCCGCGGCCGGCCATGGGTCAGCGTGCCGGTCTTGTCGAAGGCGATGCGTTCCACGGCCGCCGCGGCCTCGATCACCGCGCCCCCTTTCATCAGCAGGCCCCGCCGCGCGCCCGAGGACAGCGCCGAGGCGATCGAGGCCGGGACCGAGATCACCAGCGCGCAGGGGCAGCCGATCAGCAGCAGCGCCAGCCCGCGATAGACCCAGGTCCCCCAGTCCTGGCCGAACAGCAGCGGCGGGACCAGGATCACCAGCGCCGCCACCCCGACCACCGCCGGCATGTACCAGCGGCTGAAGCGGTCGATGAAGCGCTCGGTCGGGGCGCGCGCCTCCTCGGCCTCTTCGACCAGGCGGATGATGCGGGCGATGGTGTTGTCCGAGGGCGCCTTGCCGACCCGCAGCCGCAGCGCGGCCTCGGTGTTGATGGCGCCGGCAAAGACCGGATCGCCGGGGCCGCGGGTGACCGGCACGCTTTCGCCGGTGACCGGGCTTTCGTCGACGCCGCTGATGCCCTCGACGATCTCGCCGTCGGCGGGGATGCGGTCGCCGGGGCGGACCAGCACGGTCTGGCCGATGCGCAGGCTGTCGGCGGGAACCTCGCGCAGGGTGCCCCCCTCTTCCAGCAGCGCAGTCTTGGGCACCAGCGCCGCCAGGCCGCGGATGCCGTCGCGGGCCTTGCCGGCGGCGACGCCCTCCAGCACCTCGCCCACGGCGAAAAGAAAGACGACCAGCGCCGCCTCTTCCGCGGCGCCGATGGTCAGTGCCCCCAGCGCGGCGATGGTCATCAGGCTTTCGATGGTGAAGGGCTGGCCCATGCGCAGCGCCGCCCAGGCGCGTTGCGCCACCGGCGCGACGCCGATCAGGCAGGCGGCCACGAAGGCCCAGGCGCCGAAGCCGGTCGGGGCCAGGAACTCGAAGGCCCAGGCCACGACCAGCAGCGCCCCGGTCAGCAGCACCAGCCGGCCCTTCGCCGTCCGATACCAGCTCTTGCCGCGGTCGGCGGGATCGTCGTGGGAATGGCGGTGATGGTCGTGGCCCTTGGCATCCTCGGGACCGGCCGCATGATCCGAGCCGCCCGTGCAGGTGCCGCCGCCGCAGCAGGGATTCGACGCGGCGGCCTCTGCCGGGGCCGCCGCCGCTTGCGGAAGCCCCGCGTCCCCCGGCCGTGGCGCGATGCCGTATCCCAGCTTGCGCACCACGCCTTCGATCTCGTCGGCCGCGGTGGTGCCGGGCGTCAGGTCCAGCGACAGCTTCTCGGCCATCAGCGCCACCTTGACGTCGCTGACCCCGGGCAGGCGTTCCACCGCCCGAGTCACCTTGACGGTGCAGGCGGCGCAATCCATGCCGCTGACCGTCCATTCGCGCCTTTTGCCCTGTTGCATCCTGGCCTCCTGTCTTCCCATCGAATCGGAAGGTAGGGGCTCTAGCAACTAGAGGTTCAAGGGGCTCGTCGGTGCCGTGAATGAAAAAACGCCGCGACGCGCCGGGTATGCCGCGACGGTTCCGGAACGCACGCGTGAGGCGCCATGGCGCCGGCGCCGTGTCCAAGAAGCCGCTCCGCGGCGCTCAGGTCTCGCTGCGGTTGGCGATCTCGAGGATGGCGCGCACCAAGTCGCCGGCCTGATCCAGCGGCAGTGCGAACTGATGAAGCTGCGCCGAAGACAGCAACGCCCCTGAGGGCGCGTCGTCCTGGCAGTTCAGCCGCAGGATCAGGTATCGCTGCCCCTGCATCGTCGCCTCGGTGGCCAGGAATCCGCAGGCGACATGGGCGACCGGCTGATCGTCCTCGGCATCGACGACAAGGCCCTCCGTGTTGATGCGGAACATTCAAGAAAATCCTTCCCTCAAAAGGCATGGACAGCAACGACGCGAAACCCGGCGGAACGGCACCCGACCCTTGGCCGCGGCGCGCGCCGGACCCAGGCTCACCATGGGCGAAAGATAGCGCCGGGCCGCAGGCAAACACCCAGTCCCAAAACAAAATCTTCCGACAGATGCGCTTGTGTCACACGCCGCTGCCGGCCGCAGGCCGCATTCAGACCGCGCCCCGCCGCAGTTGCCAGGCCAGATAGGCCGTCGCGGCGCCGATGCCGATCAGGTGCAGCCCCATCAGCAGACCGACAAGCCAGATCGCCGTGACCGGCAGCATCGACCACAGCAGGACCGACAGCACGATGCCCAGCAGCCCGCTGACCAGCATCCAGAACCAGTTCGGCAGCGGCCGGATGGTCAGCGCGAAGATCACCTTCGAGATGCCCTCGATCATGAAGAACACGATCAGCAGCAGGGTCAGCGTCAGCAGGCTCTGCGTCGGGTCGCGCAGAAACAGCAGGCCGATCAGGACCCCCAGCGCCACCGAGATCAGCTGCAGCCAGAAATGCGGCACCTGCCGCGCGCCCAGAAGGCCGATGCCCTGCGCCAGCCCGCTGATGATCAAAAGCCAGCCCAGCAGGCTAACCGTGGCAAGGGACGAGATCGCCGGATAGAGCACCGCCAGCACCCCGGCGGCCAGCACCACGATCCCCTGCACCAGATACCAGAGCGCATGGCGGCGGACGGCGTCGCGCAGGGCCTGTCGGAACACCTCGGCGGCATCGGTCACGGATAGCGGCATGGCCTCTCCTCTCGTCATGCGGACAGGGGCATGATTGCGGCTTCGCGTTCCGGCTGCAACCTTGATCGTGGCACGGCAGGCCGCGATGCGGCGCGGCGAAGCGAAAAAGGCAGCCCCGGGGGGCTGCCTTGTCTTTCGCTGCCTTGAGGCCGCTTATTCGGCGGCGAACTGGGTCGCGAATTCGCCGCACCAGTCGTTCGACTTGACGACCGGCCAGAAGCCGCGGCTGTCGGCGTCCTTCTGGGTCACCGGCGGCTTGGCGCGGCACAGGCCGGCATCGGCGAGCTGGCTATCGGAATTGGCTGCATGGTTTTCGAAGAACGCGCAGGCGCTGCACGAAGAATGGGCCATGGTGGCTTCCCTTGCTTGCTGTTTTTGGATCGCTGGCTGGCATTGCGCTGGCTGGCTGTCTCTGAGGGCGGATATAGGACGCGCCCGCGGCAGGGTCAATATAAAATACAACAATTTCAAATAGTTGACTGTTTGTGTCGGAGGTTCTGACCCGACAAAAACACTTGGCTCCGGCTGAAGCCGGTTTGGGCCTTGAACTAGCATGAGAAACCCCGCCCCGCTTTCGGCAGCGGATGTGGCGCGGAACGCCGGTTCAGCTGGCGGCGTGGGTACAGGATGGGGAAGAAGGCGGATTCCGGCGTTGCGGAGCCGGCGATCAAACGGCGCAGCCGGCGATCTGCGCACGGTCGAAACGCGAATCCCCGGCGCCGGCGCGGGACGGTCCGGCTAGCCGCCGCCTGCGCCGCCCCTGCGCCGATAGGGGGTGTTGCCATAGGTGGCACGGTAGCATTTCGAGAAATGCGCCGTGCTGGAGAACCCGCAGGCCAGCGCGATCTCGATCACGCTCATCTCGGTCTGGGCCAGCAGGTTGTGGGCGCGCTCCAGCCGGATCTCCATGTAATAGCGCTTGGGCGAGCGGCCGAGGTAGCGCGCGAACAGCCGTTCCAGCTGGCGTGGCGACAGCCCGGCCTCGATGGCCAGCACCGCCGGGCTGATCGGATCCTCGATATTGGCCTCCATCCGGGCCACCACCTGCGCCAGCCGCGGATGCCGGGCGCCGATGCGGCTGGGCATCGAGATGCGCTGGTGGTCGTCCTCGGAGCGGATGGCGGTATGGATCATCTGGTCGGCCACGCGCCCGGCCAGTTCGTTGCCGTGGTCGCGGGCGATCTGGCGCAGCATCAGGTCGATGGCCGCGGTGCCGCCGGCGGCGGTCAGCCGGTTGCCGTCCTCGACGAAGACGGTGCGGATCAGGATCACGTCGGGGAATTCCTCGGCGAATCCGTCCTGGTTTTCCCAATGGATGGTGCAGCGCCGGCCGTTCAGCAGCCCGGCCTCGGCCAGGACCCAGGCGCCGGTGCAAAGCGCGCCGATGCGGGTGCCGCGCCGGGCCTCGCGCCGCAGCCAGGCCAGGACCGGCCGGCTGGTGGCCCGGGCCACGTCCACGCCGCCGCAGACCAGGATGGTGTCGCCGCGGGCGGTGTCGGCCAGGCCGCCGTCCAGCATGACGCGGGCGCCGTTCGAGCAGGTCGCGGCCTGTGCGTCCTCGCCGATCAGGCGCCAGACGTAAAGCTCGCGCCCGGCGATACGGTTCGCCAGCCGCAAAGGCTCGATGGCCGCGGCAAAGGAAACCATGGTGAAGCGGTCAAGCAGCAGAAAGACGTAACGTTGGGGACGGTCGTCGGGGGCTGGCTGATCCGGTGGCGTGGCGTGCTGGATGTCCGACATGTCAGGATAGAGGTTGTGGTGTGCCGCGCCGGTTTCAAGAACCGGCGCGGCCCGTGCCGCGTTTAATGCTGGCGCTCTTTCACGCCGCCGGTATGCGGGTCAAGCTCCTCGAAATGGCCATGGACCTCGATGTCGTCCAGAAGCCCTTTCCACAGCGAGATGCAGAGCCCGATCATGACCAGCAGGAAGGGCGCGGCGCCGATGATCGCGGCGGTCTGCAACCCGTCCAGGCCGCCCATGACCAGCAGGACCGAAGCCGAGGCCGCAGCCAGCACCCCCCAGAGCACGACCAGCCGCGGACGCGGGAAGGTGGTGCCGTAAGAGGACAGCATCCCCATCACCACCGAGGCCGCATCGGCCCCCGAGACGAAGAAGATCGCCACCAGGAACATCGCCACCGCCGAGGTCAGCGAGGCCAGCGGATACTGCTCGAGCAGGGCGAAGAGCGAAACCGATTCACCCTTTTCCGCGATGGCGGTGACCAGGCCGCCCGGGCCCATCAGTTCGGAATGCAGCGCGCTGCCGCCCATGATGGTGAACCAGATGAAGGTCACGGCGCTGGGGATCAGCAGCACGCCCACGACGAACTCGCGGATCGTCCGCCCGCGCGAGATGCGCGCGATGAACACGCCGACGAAGGGCGCCCAGGAAATCCACCAGGCCCAGTAGAAGATGGTCCAGCTGGCCAGCCATTTGCTGTCGCTGAAGGCCGAGGTCCGGAAGGACATCGCCACCAGGTCGCTGAAGTAATAGCCCAGCGATTCGATCAGCGTGTCGAGGATGAAGACCGTCGGACCCAGCGCCGCCAGGAACAGCAGCAGCACCACGGCGATGACCATGTTGAGGTTGCTGAGGAACTGGATGCCCTTGCCGACGCCCGAGACCGCCGACAGGATGAAGGCCACCGACAGCACGGCGATGATGGTCAGCGAGATGACCGGGGTTTCCCCGGTATGCCACAGGTAGTTCATGCCGCTGTTGATCTGCTGCGCGCCCAGGCCCAGCGAGGTCGCGGTGCCGAAGAGCGTGGCGATGATCGCCAGCACGTCGATGGTGCGCCCGATGGGACCGTGGATGCGGTCGCCCAGCAGCGGGTGGAAGGCACTGGAGACCAGCGTCGGCAAGTCGCGGCGATAGCTGAAATAGGCCATCGCCAGGCCCGCCATGGCGTAGATCGCCCAAGGGTGCAGCGCCCAGTGGAAATAGGCGTATTGCATGGCGATCAGGGCCGCCTCCTTGGTCTGCGGCTGCGCCAGGCCATGCGGCGGACTGCCGAAATGGCTGACCGGCTCGGCCACGCCCCAGAACATCAGCCCGATGCCCATGCCGACGCTGAACATCATGCAGACCCAGGAGCGGGTCGAGAATTCGGGCTTTTCGTCGTCATGTCCCAGCTTGATGCGGCCGAAGCGGCTGAAGGCCAGAAAGATGGCGAAGACCAGAAAGACGGCCGTCGAGATGACGAAGGCCCAGCCGAACACGCGGATGATCCAGCTCAGGACGGCGCCAGAGACGCTGGACAGGCTGGGTGGGTCGAGGATGCCCCACAACACGAAGCCCCCCGCTATCGCAATGGCGGGCCAGAAGACCCCACCATTTACTCCCCTTTCGGGTGTTTCCTGCATCTGAGATCCTCCCCGGTCTCGTTTCGGAAATAAAAAAGCTTCCGGCGGTCTGGCGTCGGAAGCCGTCTTCATTTGCGCCGATGTCAGCAGGTCTGCAGCGTTTCTTGCCGCAGCCAGCCGGAAGCCACCTGGCGCTTGTGGGCGGTCAAGGCATTGCGCATCAGCATGGCGACCGTCACCGGCCCCACGCCTCCGGGCACGGGCGTGATCCAACCCGCGACCTCGCGCACCTTGTCCGTGTCGACATCCCCCAGGATATGCAGCCTGCCGTCGGCGTCGCTGACCTGGTTGATGCCGATATCGATGACCGCGGCGCCGGGCTTGATCATGTCCGGCCCGATCAGATGCGGCTTGCCCACCGCCACGACGACCACGTCGGCGCGGCGCGAATGCATCGCGACCGAGCGGGTCATGTGGTGGCAGACGGTGACCGTGGCGCCCTCGGCCATCAGCATGAAGGCGGCGGGCTTGCCGACGATCTCGGAGTGGCCGATCATCACCACCTCCAGCCCCTCCAGCTTCAGCCCGGTCTCGCGCACCAGCTCGACGGCGGCGGCGGCGGTGCAGGGGGCCAGGGCGATGTCGTTGTAGACGATGTTGCCGATCGAGGCCGGGTTCATGCCCTCGACGTCCTTCAGCGGATGGATCGCCGATTGCAGCGAGCGGACGTGGATATGCGCCGGCACCGGCCGTTGCAGGATGATGCCCAGCACGTCGCTGTCGTCGTTGAACTCGGCGATGCGGCGCTTGCATTCCTCTTGCGTGATGTCGGCGGGCCAGACCTGCTGCTCGAAGGGCAGCCCCGCGCGTTCCGCGCCGCGCGCCTGGTTGCGCACATAGACCTCGATCTCGGGCGAGGGACCGATCGAAACCGACACCAGCCGGCCCACCGGCCAGCTCTCGCGGGCGCGGTCGAATTCGTCGCGCACCTCGTTCAGGATGCGGGCCTGAACGGCCCGGCCGTCGATGAGGCGGTGGTCGGCGTAAGTCGTCATGGTGCGGTCTCTTCCTGATTTTGGCATTGGGTTAATCGCTGTATCCAGCGCTTAGCTCAGGCGAGTGCCTTCCCGCCAGAAGATGTGTCATTCGCCGTCCGGCAAAGAGCACTCCACCGACATGTTGAAGAACAAAAGCGTCCTTGTTCACGATCGCGACACCGATACCGCCGCGCGGGACCGGGACTCGGGCCGTTCAGGGACTGGCGAGCGCCTCGACGGGGCTCAGCCTGGCGGCGCGAATGGCGGGAACCAGGCCGAATGCGGCGCCCATGGCGGTGGCGCCGGCCAGCGCGCCCAGGGCCACCGTGACCGAAAACACCACCGGCATGCCGAAGCCCGAGGCCGCGACCGCGCCGACGCCCGCGGCCAGCCCCAGCCCGGCCAGGCCGCCGAGCGCCGACAGCACCACCGCCTCGGTCAGGAACTGCACCAGGATGTCGCGCATCGAGGCGCCGGTGGCGGCGCGGATGCCGATCTCGCGCGTGCGTTCGCGCACGGTGATGAACATGATGTTCATCACCCCGATGCCGCCCACGAAGATCGAGATCGCGGCGATGGCGCCCAGAAGCAGGTTCTGCGAGGCGCGTTCGGCCTCGGCGGCGGCAAAGGCGCCGGCGGCGTCGGTCAGCCAGAAATCCTCGGCGCCGTGGCGCTGGATCATCACCTCGCGCAGCAGCGCGTTGCTGTCGTCGAGCCGCGCCATGTCCCGCAGGGCGACGACGATCACCGAAAGCTCGCCCGGGCCGTAGACCCGGCTTTCCAGGCTGGCCAGCGGCATCACCACCACCTTGTCGCGGTCGTTGCCGCTCTCGGTCAGGCCTTTGGGCTCCAGCACGCCGCCGACCAGAAAGGGCGACATGTTGACCATGACGAACTCGCCCGTGGGATCGCGCCCATCGGGAAACAGCGTCCGCGCCACCGTCGCGCCCAGCAGCAGCACCGGGCTGCCGCCGCGTTCGTCCGCGTCGGAAAAGAAACTGCCGCGCGCCACGTCCCAGCCATGCACCGCGCGAAAGTCGCGGTCGGTGCCGATGACGTCGGTTTCGACCGACAGCCCGCCCGCCTGCACCGCCGCCTGCTCCCATCGGCCGGGCATCGCACCGGCGACATTGGGCAGGTCCTTCAGCGCCATGGCATCCGCGAGCGTCAGCGGCCGGCGCGTCATGCGCGTGCCCTGGTCCGAACTGACCACGACCCAGTTGGTGCCGATGGCCGAGGCGCGGCGCATGAACTCCTCCTGCGCGCCGCGGCCGATGGCCAGCATGGCGACGACCGAGGCGACGCCGATGACGATGCCCGACAGCGTCAGCGCCGTGCGCACCGGGCTGGCCGCAATGGCCGCGAAGGCCGAGCGCACCGCCTCGCGCAGGGTGGGCAGCAGCGCCGGGCGGCGATGGCCCGCCGGCGGCAGTGCCGGCGCCGGCTCGGCCGGCGGGGCGAAGCCGCTGTCGGCGGCGACCTGCCCCTCGGCGATGCGGATCACCCGCCCGGCGCGGGCGGCGATGTCGGCATCGTGGGTGATCAGGATCACGGTATGACCCCGCGCCGCCAGGTCCGACAGCAGCCGCATCACCTGCCGGCCGCTTTCGGCGTCCAGCGCCCCGGTCGGCTCGTCCGCCAGGATCACAGAGCCGCCGTTCATCAGCGCCCGCGCGATGGAGACCCGCTGCTGCTGGCCGCCCGACATCTGCGCCGGATGCGCCTCCATGCGGTGCCCGAGGCCGAGGCCGTCGAGCAGCGCCGCCGCCCGCGTCCGCCGCGCCGCCCGCGCGGCGCCGGCATGGCTGGCGGGCAGCGCGACATTCTCCAGCGCCGTCAGCGTCGGGATCAGGTTGTAATGCTGGAAGACGAAGCCGAACAGCCGGTTGCGCAGCCCGGCCTGGGCATCGCGCGACAGTCGCGCCACGTCCTGCCCGGCCAGGTGATAGCTGCCCGCCGTCGGCCGGTCCAACAGGCCGAGGATGTTCATCAGCGTCGATTTGCCCGACCCCGAGGTGCCGACGATGGCCACGAACTCGCCCGCGCGGATGTCGAGGTCGATGCCGCGCAGCACATGGGCCCGCGCCGCGCCTTCGCCGAAGACCCGGTGCAACCCGCGAATGCGGATCAGCGGGGCATCCTCGGTCGGGGCGGTCACGGCGCGATCCTCAGCAGCGGCTCGCCCTCGGGTGCGCGCGTGCCGGTCACCACCGGCTCGCCCTCGGCCAGTCCCGAGAGGATCGCGACATGAGAGCGGGTGCGCAGCCCGATCTGGGGCCGGCGGGTCTCGACCGCGCCGCCCGGGCCCAGCACCCGCACCGCGCCGTCCTCGTCCAGGGCGGCGGCGGGAACGGCCAGCACGCCCTCGGCGCTTTCGGTGACGAAGAACACCTGCGCCGTCATGCCCGACAGCAATTCGCCGCCCGCGTTGGCGACGTCGAACAGCGCGACATAGGTGACGACGGCATTGGCCGCCTCGTCCTTCTTCACCGGCGGCGCCGGCAGCACCTGGCGCAACGCGGCGCGATACTTGCGGTCGGGAAAGCCCAGCGTGGTGAACCAGACCGGCATGCCGGTCCGCAGATGCACCACGTCGGCCTCGGAGACGTCGCTGCGCACGGTCATGGTGGCGAGGTCGGCGATGCGCAGGATCACCGGCGTGTCGTAATTGGCGTTCAGCGTCTGGCCCTCGCGCGCCTCGACCGCGACCACGGTTCCGGCCATGGGCGAGGTGATGCGCGAGCGCGCCAGCGTCGCCTCCTCGGCCCGCAGCTCGGCACGGCTGCGGCGGATGGTGGCGTCCAGCGCCTCGATCCGGGCTCGCAGCACGTCGCGGTCGCGCTCGGCCTCTTCCAGCGTGACGCGGCTGCTGCTGCGCCCGGCCAGCGAGGAATGCCGGCCGGCCTGGCGTTCGGCAAAGCCCAGCTGCGTCTGCAATTCGCGGCGCTCGGCGGCCAACCGCGCCAGCTCCGCCTGCAACCCCTCGACCTGCGCCGCCTGCACCTCGGCGTCGATCTCGGCCAACAGCTGCCCGGCCTCGACGCGGTCGCCCGCGGCGACATGCAGCCGGCGCAGCTGCCCCGAGACCTGCGCACCGACATCGACCGATGCCGCCGGCTCGATCCGGCCCGAGGCGGTCACCGCGTTTTCCAGATCGCGGCGTACGACCGGTGCGGTGTCATAGACGACCGCCGGCGGCGCCGACCGTGCCCACCAGCCGGCCCCGCCCGCGACGGCGACCAAGAGCAACCCGGCCAGCAGCAGCCGGCGACCGCGACGGCGGGGCGGAGGCTCGGGCAGGGCCAAGGGCGGGGGCAGTCCGGCGCCCGGCTGCGCATGGGCGTTCATGGCGCGGCCCGGTGCGCAGGCGGCGCGGCAAGGCCGCGAGGGACGTGGAGATGCAAGCCTGAAATCCTTCTCGAAGAGCGATGCCGCGATCTGGCTCTGCGAGGGGTCCGAGGCCGCCGGCCTGCCCCAAGGGCGGCTGCGACCGACGCTTCGGGGCCGGACGGCCTCTGCATGGCATGACGATTGTTTAGGGCCGCGAAAAGACAAGCGCAACCGGGGCCATGCGCGGCCGAAGCCGCCCGGCATGGCCCGGGCGCTCCGAGGTCAGAACTGGCCGCGCAGGGTCAGGGTGGCGTTTCTGGGCGCGCCATACCAGTTGCCGGCGGCGGGGGTGCCCAGCGTGGCGTAATAGGTCTTGTCAAAGACGTTGTTCACGTTCAGCGCCAGGTTCCAGCAGTCGTCGATCCGGTAGTTCACATGCGCATCCCAGACCGCATGGCCGCCCTGCCTGATCTCGAAGGACGGCTGCGTCCAGCCGGCATCGGTCCAGACCCAGTAAGTGCCGCTGTTGGCCTGGTTGCTCTTCACCGTCACGCCGCCGCCCAGGGTCCATTTGGAATAGGCGCCCGGCAGGTTGTAATCGGTCCACAGCTTGAAGATATGCTTGGGCGTCAGCGCGCTGTAGACCACGTTTTCCTTTTCGTTCTTGTTGTGATTGTAAGTATAGCCGGCAAACACCTGCCAGCCCGGAGCCACCTCTCCCGAGATCTCCAGATCCAGGCCCTGGCTGACGATCTCGCCCAGCGGCAGGTAATAGGTGGTGTCCTCATTTTCATAGCGCGGGTCCGCGACGGCCTCTCCCTTGCGCTCGATCCGGTAGAGTGCCGCCGCGACGTTCAGCGACCCGTTGAGCACCGCGCCCTTGGCGCCCAGCTCGAAGTTGCGCCCGGTGATCGGGTCAAGCTGGGTGGGGCTGTCGGGCGGGCCGGCGAAGATGTTGCCCTGCGGCTTGTAGATCTCGGTCACGCTGGCATAGGCGGTCCAGTCCGGCGTCAGGTCATAGGTGACGGCGGCATAGGGCGTGAAGATGCCGTCCTCGCGCCAGCGCCAACTGGTGTCGCGCGCGATCAGGTTGCCATCCTCGTCATATTGCTCGCTGATTTCGGAATGCTTGTAATTGCCGTAGCGGCCGCCGACGATGACATGGGCCTTGTCGCTCACGGCCATGTCCAGCCGGGCATAGATGCCCTGCTGCTTGCCGCCCCAGGCCGGCCAGCCTTGCCGGCGGGTGCCCCGCGTGGGCTCCGGCAGTTCCAGACCCGGGAAATCGTCCAGCCCGATCGAGTCCGGCGGGAAGGCGGTTTCATAGCGCAGGCGGATCTGCTTGCCATAGCTGCGCCGCCAGTCGGTGCCGGCGGTCAGCTTGTATTCCACGCCCCCGGCGTTGAACCGGCCGTTGACGCTGAGGTCGAAGCCGTCGGAATGGTTGCCGTCCTCTTCGGAAAAGACGTTCGGATCGCCAAAGGACCCCGTCGCCGGATCGACCGGCCCGCCCAGGCGAAGCTGCATGTAGTCGAAGTCATACCTCTGCCGCATGGCGCTGAATTTCATCGACCAGTCGTCGTTGAATCGGTGCTCGGCGGTCAGGAAGGTTTCGCGGATGGTGGTGTTGCGATCGGCCCAGTCGACGTTCAGCGCCACGTCGCGCGGCAAGCCAAGTTGGCCGCCGCCGATATAGGTCGGCAGGCCCGACATCCAGTTGATGCCCTGCTGGCGCTGATAACTGACCCCGCCGCTGATCGTGGTGTCGGGCGTCAGGTCGTATTCCAGGATACCGTAAAGAACCTGCTTTTCCTCATCCGCCGGCGCATAGAATTGGTCGCGGTCCTGCCAGACCCCGATCACGCGGCCCCGCAGCCGGCCGTCGAAGCCGATGGGACCGCCGATGTCGGCCTCGATGCGGCGGTTGTTCCAGCTGCCATAGGCCAGCGACAGCGACGAGCGCATCTGGTCCGTCGGCCGCTTGCGCGCCAGGTTGATGGTGCCGCCCGGCTCTCCGGCGGCCGAGAACAGCCCCTCGGCGCCGCGCAGAACCTCGACCCGGTCATAGATCGCCAGATCGAAATCCGGCCGGAAGGTCGAGGTATACGAGTCACCATGTTGTCGATCTGGTAATTGTCGATGACGAACCCGCGCGAGCGGAACTCGGGGTTGCCCATGCCGTCGGTGGTGGCGACGATGCCCGGCGCCTTGGCCATGGCGTCGGACATCATCGTCAGGTTCTGGTCCTTGATGGCCTGGTCGGTGATCACGGTGACCGATTGCGGCACCTCTTTCAGCGACTCGGCGCCGCGGGCGATGCTGGCCGATTCCGCGGCATAGGAACCGCTGCCCTCGGTCGTGGCGCCGCCGCCGCGCAGGGTGACGGTGTCCAGCACCACCGCGCCGTCGCCGGGCTGCGCCGCGGCGCCCTGCACTGCCGGCGGCACCAGCACATAGCTGCCCGGCGCCGCCTGCTGCAGCCGGTAGCCGCTGCCCGCCAGCAGCACGGAAAAGCCCTGCTCGACCGTATAGCTGCCCCGCAGTCCGGCGCTGCGCAGCCCGGCCAGCGCCGAGGGCTGATAGACCAGCTGCACCCCGGAATCGGCGGCATAGCGCGCCAGGACGTCGCTGAGCCGGCCGGGGCCGATGGCATAGTCGCGGGCCTGCGCCAGGACGGGAAGGGCGATCACGGCGCCAAGCGCAGTGCCGAGCATCAGCGCCCGGGTGGCGACAAGGCCGGTCGATAGGGCAAGCGCGCGCGCGGCCGCGGCGGGGGCGCTGGTCAGGTAGGTCATGCTGCTTCATCCTGTCTGGGGTTGCGGGCAGCGTGCTGGATACCGGGTCTGGCTGGCTCCCTTTTCCTGTTCACCGGACGAGACGGGAAAAGTGATCATGCCCCGCGCGAAAAAATTAGCCGCGGGGCGCGACCACCACCCACCAGGGCGTGCGCCGCTGCACGCGCACCGGCAGCGTCCGGGCCAGCAGGTCCAGCCCGGCGTCGGTGTCCGTCAGCGAGATCGCGCCCGAGACCAGGATGCCCGCCGCCTCGGGGTCGCAGCGCAGCACGCCATGGCGATGGCGGGCCAGTTCTGCCACCACATCGCCCAGCCGCATGTCCTGGGCCAGCAGCATCCCCCGTTCCCAGGTCGCGGCGCTGTCGTCGACCGGGGCCGCGTGGCGGATGCCCTCGGCACCGAAATCCGCCTGCTCGCCCGCCGCCAGCCGCTGCGGAGGCGCGTTCAGCGGCCGGATCTCGACCGCATGGCGAAAGACCGAGACCCGGATCTGATCGTCCAGTTGGCGCACGCTGAAGCGGGTGCCCAGGGCGCGGACCTCGCCGACGGCGGTCGCGACCAGCAGCGGGCGCGGCACCGGGGCCGGGTCCGGCCGGGTGGTGACCATGATTTCGCCCGAGAGCAGCCGGATGCGCCGCTCGTCCGGGGTGAAGGCGATGTCGGCGGCGCTGTCGGTGTTCAGCACCAGTTCCGAGCGGTCGGGCAGCGCCAGGGTCCTGCGCTCGCCCACCGCGGTCGCCACGTCGGCGCGCCATTTCCGCCAGGGCTGCTGCCAGGCCGCCGCCCCCGCCGCGGGCGCCAGCGCCAGCCCGGCCAGCAGACCGAGCGCGCGGCGGCGGTCGGCTTGCCGGTCCATGCCGTGCAGCACCTGCCGGCCCAGGCCGCGCGGCAGCCGCCCGAAGGTCTGGAACACCGCCTGGGCGCGCTCCCAGGCCTCGACATGCTGGGGTCCCCGGGCCAGCCAGCGCTCGAAGGCGGCGCGGTCGATCTCGGCCTCGGCGCCATAACGGATCGCCAGCGCCCAGTCGGCGGCCTCTTCGAGCAGATCGGCGGGCGGCTGCGGCATCAGTCCAGCGCCATGCAGGCCAAGAGCGCCTTGCGGATATGCCGCCGCACGGTGATGACCGGCACCTGCGCCCGATCCGAGATCTGCTGCAGCGTCAGCCCGTCCAGCTGCGCCAGCAGGAAGACCTCGCGCGTCAGCGCCGGCAGCCGCGCCAGCATGGCGTCGATCCGGGCCAGCGTCTCGATGACGATCAGCTGCTCCTCGGCCGGCGGGACCTGCGCGGCGGGCAGATGCGCCAGCGTGTCCAGATAGGCGCGCTCGACCCGCTTGCGGCGCCAGTGGTCGATCAGCAAGCCCTTGGCGATATGGGTCAGCAGCGCCCGCGGCCGGTCGCCCGCCAGCATCGGCCGGCGCCGCGAGGCCATCAGCCGCAGGAAGGTGTCCTGCGCCAGGTCGGCCGCATCGCCGCTGTCGTCCAGCTTGCCGCGCAGCCAGCCATGCAGCCAGCCGTGATGATCGGCATAAAGCCCATGAAGCGCGCATTTCGGATTTCCGCCGATCGCCACCCTGCCCCCAAGCACTGCACCCCTGCCGGCATGTTTTCCGGACAGGAATTCCTTACTGGATTGCACGGGTATTTCCACCGCCGCCTTGCCCCCTGGGCAGCGATGCACCGGCATTGTCGATTTCATGTCACAACCGGCCCGGCGCCGGGCGCAACCGGGGCGCGAGCTAGCGGACTTCGGGCCGCCGCCACAGCCGCGACAGGGCCAGTTGCAAGACGGTCAGCCCGCCGCCCAGCGTGGCCAGAAGCAGCAGCACCGGGTCGCGCGCCAGCGGATCGACGAGGCGCGGTCCGATCATCACCGGCTCGGTGCGGAAGTAGTGCAGCGCCAGGTCCACCGGGCGGAAGCGCGAGATCGCCGTCACCGTCATCACCGGCTTTTGCGGGTCGGGGACCGAGATCTGCAGCTGCGCCTCGGCCGCCGCCGTGCCCAGCGGCGACGCAAGCGTGCCGTCGCCCGGCACGGCGCAGGCGCCGCTGCCGCGCGCCAGCAGGCTGGGCCTTTCGCAGAAGAACAGATGCGCGCCCGCCGCCAGCGTGCCTTCGCGCAGCACCTGCCGGCCGGTCCTCAGAACGCTCATCAGCGTCTGGCCGGTGATCTGGTAACGGCCGGCGGTCAGGGGAATGCGGTCGGTCTGGCTGGGGCTGGCGCCGATCACCGCCAGACCGCTGAGGTACAGGCTGCCGAAACCGTCCAAGGCCTCGCCGTCCAGGACGATGCCGCCGCCTTCCAGCCGCGCCGTTTCGGTGCCGGCGTAATCCGCGGGCACCTCTTCGACGCGCAGGGTCAGCCGGCGCGGGCCGGAGAAAATCTCCAGCCTCGTGCCGATGGGCAACGCGCCGTCGAAAGGTTCCTCCGCCAGTTCGTAGCTGCGGGCCGGGCATCCCATCGGCGCACCGCGGCGGGCGAAATCCACCTGCTCGGCCGGCAGCTTGCGGCAGAGCCTGGCATCCTGGAACAGCTTGCCGCTCAGCTCGCTGGTCAGGGTGACGTGCAGGGTGCCGGTCTCGGCCTCGACCAGGATCGCGCGGGCGATGCGCTGTTCATACCACAGGCTGGCAATGACCGCGCCCAGCAGCGACAGCAACAGCGCCAGCGCCACCCGGCGGCTGCGCCGGTTCCGCGAAGAGGCCAAGGCCGCGGCGCGACGGCGCGTCGCCCGCGCGATGCGGGCTTCATTCATCGGGCAGGACGCGCAGCAGGTCGGTCTGGAACACCTCCTCGGTATTGGCGCGGGTGACGAAGAAGCTCAGCGGCAGCGGCTCGGCGCCCGCGGGCAGGCGATCCAGCGGGATCGCGCAATGCGCGGTGTATTTCAGCCCGGTCAGTTCGGCCACGTTCTCGCAGGCGCCGGCATAAAGCTCGCCGCGCCGGCCGACGGCCACCATGGCCGGATTGCCCGCGGTGTTCAGATAGACATGCAGCGTCGGGTCCGCCTGTTCCGGGCCGCGCCACAGGCTGGGCAGCACCGGCTGGTTGCGGCTGCCGCAGCGCCCCGCCCGCACCAGGGCCACGGCCTTGCGCGCGGCCAGATCCGCCGCATGCTTGCCCAGATAGGGAAAGGGTGCGACGGTGGCGCCGTAGCCGGGGCGCACCATATAGGTGTTCTCGGCCTCGTAATTGCCGTCCTTGGACACCAGACGCACGCAGACCGGGCTCCAGTCGGTCGCCGTGGTCCAGTCCGGCGGCCGGCCGGTGGTGATCGCGGGCGCCGCTGCGCCGGGCGCGTCGGTGGTCAGCATCACCCCCATGATGATGTCGCCCGAAACCTTCGAGGTCTCGCCCAGCCGCTCCTGGAAATCGCGTCCGGCCAGGACAATGTCCTTTCCGGTCTCCGCCCCCTGTGCCAGAGTTGCGCAGGGCATCAGGACCGCGGCCAGGAACGGAAGAAGACGCATGACGAACAAGGGGCTGCTTTGCGGAAGGTTCTGAAAAAGCTTAGCAGCGCGGCCCTGGCTTGCCTAGTCTTGGCGTCGGCGGCGGGCGCCCGCGTCGTGGGGGTCGAGGACGGCGCGGGCTCGGGCCTGCTGTTTCACCACCGCGGCAACTGCTTCCTGGTGCTGCCCAGCCATGTCCACGGCCCGCTGCGCCAGGGCGTCCGCGTGGCGGCGCCGGGCGGGGGCGAGATCGGCACCGCGGACGTGGTCTATGTCGCGCCCGGCGGCGCGGACGTCTCGCTGGCCCTGGTGCGCGGCGGCATCGCCCGCGATTGCGGCGACGACTGGTCGCGCCTGCCGCAGCGGCTGACCGGCCGGCTGGAAGTGGGCCAGATGCTGATCGTCGAGCGGGCGCGGCAACAGGCGACCGAAGGCCGCCGGGTCCTGCTGCACGAGATGAACTTTCGCCAGCTGCGGCTGGTCCCGGCCCCCGGCGAGGCGCCGGACCTGTTCGGCGGCACCAGCGGCGCGGTCGTCTTCGACCAGAAACAGCCGGTCGCCATGGTGCTGGAGGCCGAAAGCAGCGATGCGGTCTGGGCGATCCGCATGGACGAGGTGGTGACGCTGCTGTCGCGCTTCATGGGCGAGATGCCGGCGGCCGAGGCCGCGGCACCGCCGCAGCCGGGCGCCGAAGCGCAGGGCAAGGCCTTCCAGGTGCTGTCCTGGTCGGCCCATCCCCTGCCCGGCAGCCAGGACCCGCAGGGCATGGCGGCCGGGGCCGGCGCCTATGTCGCGCCGCTGGCCCCCGGCGAGGTGCTGACGCTGGAGCTGCGGCTGACCGATGCCGACCGGCTGCGGCGGGTGCGCATCCTGTCGGCGCCGGGTCCCGACACGGCCGTCCCGAAGCGGATCGAGATCATCACCGACACTTCGGACAGCGTCGGCCGGCGCCCGAACCGGATGCCGGCCCGCGACATGTCGCCGGACGGCATCTACGACAACCAGGTGGGCGAACGCTACGCCCGGGTGCTGCGCATCCGCATTCTGTCGACCTGGGGCGGCGGCTCGCCGCTGCGCATCGACCGCATCGTGATCGACTGACCCAGCCCCGCCGTCGGCTTCACTCGTTCAGGTCCACCGTGACGTTGGTCAGATGCTGCTGCACGGTCTGCTGCCCCGCCAGCGCGCCCTCGCCGTTCAGGGTGTAGTTGCCCCAGCTGTCGCCGAAGAACAGGCTGACCACCTCGCCCCGGATGCGGGCGAAGCAGCGGGCATTGGCACCCGCGTAGATGGTCCAGCATTCTTCCTTTTCGTCATAACCGGTCAGCTTGCGCAGCACCTCGGCGCTGTTGTCCGCGCCCAGCACCCCGGCGTTGCCCAGAATCTCGCGCGTGTAATAGACGTTCACCTCTTTCTCGACCGGCACGATCTTCATCACCAGCGTCGGATAGGAATCCAGCACCGCGCGCAGGGTCGTCGCCCGGACCGCGGAATCGGTGCTTTGCAGCCCATGCCGCAGCGCCATCCGGCGCTGCTCGGCATCGCCCTTGGTGATCAGCAGCTTCAGCACCGCCAGCGCGCGGTCGGGGTCGGGGTCGTTCAGCCGCTCCTGGAACGCGGCCAGTTCCTTCTGGCGGCCGTCCATCACGCTGTCGGCCTCGTCCAGGGCGACCTGCGCGGCGGCCGGGACAAGGGTCATGGCAAGAAACAGGCAGGCGAGGGCTGTCTTCATCGGAATACGATCCTTGCTGGAAAGGTGGCATTGCTGTTCGGATTGGTGACCAGCCCGACCAGGGTGCCGGATTCGTCCAGGCTGAACTGCGCGTTCAGCCCATAGGTGCGATAGCCGTCGAAGCGGATGTCGACGCCCAGGCCGGCGACCGAGACGGATTTGTCGGGCACGCATTCCCTGCTGTTCGACAGGTTAAGACATTGCCGGTCCGCGAAGGCGGCATAAAGCGGCAGGGTGACGACCTGGCCGCTCCATTCGATCAGCGCCTGCTTGCGGGTTTCGTCCAGGCTGCCCTCGTCGAAAACGATGCTCAGCGCGCTCTTGTGCGACAGCGCCTCCCACAGGGCGCGGGCGCGCAGCCGCGAGTCGGTGGCCGACAGCCCCGCCTCCAGCGCGACCTCGGTCAGGGTCTTGTCCCCGCTGCGCAGCATGGCGTCGAAGGCGGCCAGCGCCCGGTTGGAATCGCTGCCCTGCAGGATGCCGATCAGCTGCTCGTACTGGCCGCTGCTCTTGTCGATCTGGGCCATCAGCGCGACCAGATCGACCCCCTGCGCCCAGCCAGGGGCCGGGCCGAGCGCCAGGGCGAGCGCAAGCGGGCGGAGCGGCAGGAAGGGTTTCATGCTGGCAGTTCCCTGGCGGTTGATCCCGCGCACTATTCCAGCCGGCCGCTCTGCGATCAAGTTCCCGTGTTCGCCGGGCGCCATCCGCAGGGACTCCCGCGGACCGCCGCCGGGCAAGACGAGATCGGAACCCGCTTACGGTCCTT
Source organism: Paracoccus aminovorans (assembly GCF_900005615.1). NCBI lineage: Bacteria > Pseudomonadati > Pseudomonadota > Alphaproteobacteria > Rhodobacterales > Paracoccaceae > Paracoccus > Paracoccus aminovorans. The sequence goes on from NZ_LN832562.1 coordinate 547,544, forward strand.
CGGCCTTGCGAGAGAAAAATTTTCCGATTTCGCCCCGGATTGCGCAGAATCCCGCCTGAATTTCCTCTCTCGGCTTTATCACTATATACTCAATCGTGTTTTGGTGTTTTCTTATCGGGGATGAAGGGCGCGGCCGGCTGCCGCGCCGCCCAGGCAAGGAAGGATCGACACATGAGCATCTCGGCCCCCGACAAGATCAGGGTTCTGTGGTTTCTGCCCACGCATGGCGACAGCCGCTATCTCGGCACCGCGGAAGGCGGCCGGGCGGTGAATCTGGCCTATCTGCGACAGGTGGCGCAGGCCGCCGATTCGCTGGGCTATTACGGGGTGCTGCTGCCGACCGGACGCAGTTGCGAGGACAGCTGGGTGACCGCGGCCGCGCTGGCCTCGCAGACCGAGAAGCTGCGCTTCCTGGTCGCCGTGCGGCCGGGGCTGCAATCGCCGACGCTGGCGGCGCGGATGACGGCGACGCTGGACCGGCTGTCGAACGGGCGGCTGATGGTCAACGTCGTCACCGGCGGCGATCCGGTCGAGAACGCCGGCGACGGCATCCACCTGGACCATGCCGCGCGCTACGAGGTGACCGAGGAGTTCCTGGGCGTCTACAAGGCGCTTCTGGCGGGTCAGACCGTGAACCACGCCGGCAAGCACCTGAAGATCGAGGACGGCAAGCTGCTGTTCCCGCCCCTGCAGCCGAACGGCCCGCCGCTGTATTTCGGCGGCTCGTCCTCGGCCGCAGGCGGCGTCGCCGCGCGGCATGTCGACAAATACCTGACCTGGGGCGAGCCTCCGGCGCAGGTGCGCGACAAGATCGAGGGCATCCGCCGGCTGGCCGGGGCCGAGGGCCGCGAGGTCGGCTTCGGCATCCGCCTGCATGTCATCGTCCGCGACACCCAGGCCGAGGCCTGGCAGGCGGCCGAGCGGCTGATCAGCCACCTGGACGACGCCACCATCGCCAAGGCGCAGGAAACCTTCGCCCGGATGGATTCGGTCGGCCAGGCGCGCATGGCCGTGCTGCACGGCGGGCGCCGCGACAGGTTGGAGATCAGCCCGAACCTCTGGGCCGGCGTCGGCCTGGTGCGCGGCGGCGCCGGCACGGCGCTGGTCGGCGACCCGGATACCGTGGCCGATCGCATCGACGAATACCGCCGCATCGGTGTCGATACCTTCATCCTGTCGGGCTATCCGCATCTGGAAGAGGCCTACAGCTTCGGCGAGCGGGTGCTGCCGCTGCTGCCGCTGGACCACGCCCTGCCCCGGCAGGTCGCGGCCGTCAACATGGGCCCCTTCGGCGAGACGGTGGGCAACGACCATCGTCCCGCCGCGTCCGGGCCGCGTCTCGCCGTTGCCGGAGGATAGGGCGATGAACGCGATCCACCATCCCCTGCGCGTGGTGATTCTGGGCGGCGGCTTCACCGGCGCCGCGCTGGCCTGGCAGCTGGCGCGGCTGCGGCTTCCGGCCCGCATCACCGTGGTCGAGCCGCGCGCCGAACTGGGCCGGGGCCTGGCCTATTCCGCGACCGACCCGGCGCACCGGCTGAACGTGCCGGCGCATCGGATGTCGATCGACCCGGAAAACCGCGCCGATTTCGGCGACTGGCTGGCGGCGAACCCGGGCGCCGCGGACCCGCAGGCGGCTGCGGCCAACGGCGATCTTTACGTGCAACGGGCAGTGTTCGGGCGCTATGTCGCCGACCGGCTGGCACCGCATCTGGCCTCGGGCGCGATCCGCCACATCCGGGCGCGGGTCAGCGACATCGCCCGCGGCGCCGACGACGGGCTGCTGTTGATGCTGTCGGACGAAAGCCGCATCCATGCCGATTTGCTGGTGCTGGCGACCGGCCATCCCGCGCCCGCCCTGCCCCGGCCGCTGGCCGGGCTGGCCGGCTCGGCGACCCTGGTCGCCGGTCCCGACGATGCCCAGGCGCTGGCCTCGGTGCCGCAGGACGCGCGGGTGCTGATCCTGGGCGCCGGCCTCGGCGCGGCGGACGTCATCGCCACCCTGGACCGCCAGGGGCACCGGGGCCAGATCGCCTGCCTGTCCCGGCGCGGATTGCGGGCGCGCGGCCAGGGCGACGGCGGCCAGGACAGCGAGGCCGATTTCATCGACCCGCCCCTGCGCGGCGTTTCCGACCTGCTGCGGCGGGTGCGCCATGCCGTCGTCGACGACCAGGCGCGCGGCCAGGGCTGGCAGGCGACCTTCTGGCGGCTTCGCGCCCAGGCGCCGCAGATCTGGGCGGCGCTGGACCAGCCGGCGCGGCGGCGCTTCCTGCGCCACCTGCGGGTGTGGTGGGACGTGCACCGCTATCGCCTGGCGCCCCAGGCCGAGGCGGTGCAGGCGCGGCTGGCCGACCAGGGCCGGCTGCAGTTCCTCGCCGGCCATCTGTTGGCCGCCGACAGGCGCGACGGCGGCCTCGACGTCCGCTGGCGCCCGCGCGGCCGGTCCGAACCGGTGCAGGCGCGCTTCGACCGCGTGATCGTCACCACCGGTCCGGCGCAGGATCGATGCATCGCGGCGAACCCGGCGCTCGGCGCGCTGGCGGGGCTGGGGCTGATCGCGCCCTGCCCGCTGGGTCTGGGCCTTGCCACCACCCAAGGCTGCAAGGCGCTGGACGCGCGGGGCAGCGTCAGCGAGCGCATCCTGATCGCCGGTCCCCTGGCCCGCGGCCACCTGGGCGAACTGACAGGGGCGCCGGAATGTGCCGCGCAGACCCGCGATATCGCGCGCGAGATCGCCCGCCGCGCCATGCCGGCGCCGATCCTGCACCCCGGCAGGACCGGAGGCCCGCTCCATGTCACGCGGCCGGAGGCCCATTCGCGGCCCTGACCTCCTCACGGAACACAAAGGACATCGACCATGACCAGCCTGACCATCACCGGCTTTGCCGGCAGCTTTTCCGCACCCTCGCGCAGCCGCGCCCTGGTCGAGGCCGCGGTCGATCTGGCCGCCGACCGTTTCGGCGCCATCGGCCATGTCTTCGACCTTGCCGATCTGGGTCCCTCGCTGGGCCATGCCCGGCACCTGGGCGACCTCGACCCCGATGCGCTGGTGCATCTGACCGCGCTCATTCGCGCCGATGCGCTGGTGGTCGCCAGCCCGGTGCACAAGGGCAGCTACGCCGGCCTCTTCAAACATGTCTTCGACCTCTTCGATCCCGACATGCTGGCCGGCAAGCCGGTGCTTCTGGCCGCGACCGGCGGCGGCGACCGCCACGCGCTGGTGATCGAGCATCAGCTGCGCCCGCTCTTCGCCTTCTTCGAGGCGCAGGCGCTGGCCACCGGCGTCTATGTCGCCGACCGCGAATTCGTCGGCGGCACGCTGGCGGACGACGCCACCCATGCCCGGCTGGAACGAGCGGTGGGCCAGTTCGCGCCCTTTCTTTCCCCCCATGCCACCCCGCAGCCGGCCGCCAGGCGCCCGTCGCTGCTGCAAGCCTTCTGAGAGGTTCTCCATGACCATCGCATTCTCGCGCCGCGCCGCCCTGGGTCTGGGCCTGGCCGCGCTGGCCACGCCCTCCATCCTGCGCGCCGCCCCGGCCCGGACGCTGCGCGTCGGCTGGCAAAAGGGCGGGCTCCTCGGCCTGGTCAAGGGCGCAGGCGCCTTCGAGGAGGCCCTGGCCGACCAGGGCATCAGCATCAGCTGGTCCGAATTCACCTCGGGCCCGCCGCTGCTCGAGGCGCTGTCGGCCAATGCGCTCGACTTTGGCTATACCGGAAACGTGCCGCCGATCTTCGCCCATGCCGCCCGGGGCAACCTGGTCTTCGTCGGCGCAAGCCAGGGCTCGCGCGAAGGTCATGCCATCCTGGTGCCGAAGGATTCGCCGCTGCAGAGCGTGGCCGACCTCAAGGGCCAGACCATCGCCTTCAAGCGCGGCAGCTCGGCACATTACGCAACGATCAAGCTGCTGGCCACCGCCGGGCTGACGCTGGACGACATCACCCCGCAGGATCTGGCGCCACCCGACGCCATCGCCGCCTTCGATGCCGGCGCCGTCGGGGCCTGGACGATCTGGGACCCCTATTTCGCCGCCGCCCAGGAACGGCCGAACACCCGCGTGCTGATCACCACCGAGCGGCTGGAACCGGAATTCAGCTTCTATTCCGCGAACGGCGACTACGCCAAGGACAACCCCGAACTGGTCGCCCGGCTGGTCGAGACGGTGCAGGCGACGGGACGCAAGGGCCAGGCCGACCTGCCCGCCACCATCCGCATCCTGGCCAAGGCAACCGGACTGCCGGCCTCGGTCATGGAGCGCTTCCTGACCCGCAAGGGCAGCGACCTGGGTCTGGTCGGCTTCGTCGAGCCCAGGCACGTCGCCTATGAGCAGGACGTTGCAGACCAGTTCTTCGCGCTCGGCATCATCCCGCGCCGGCTCGACATCGCATCGGTGGTCTGGACCCCGCAAACCGCCAGCTGAAGGAGAAACGCATGAGCCTTGTCGAAACCCTGAAAGGCCAGCGCCGCACCAGCTGGCGCCCGGCCCTGCCGTCGCCCCGCGGCCTGCTGCCCTATGCCGTGCCCGCCGCGCTGCTGTTGCTGTGGGAGGTTGCCGGCGCCAGCGGGCTGATGCGGGACACGGTGATGCCGCGGCCCTCGGCCATCCTGGCGACGGCGCTGCGGATGCTCTCCTCGGGCGAGCTCTTCGCCCATCTGGGCGTCTCGGCGGCGCGGGCGCTGGCCGGGCTGGCCATCGGCGGCGGCATCGGCTTCCTGCTGGGCGTCGCCAACGGCGTCTCGCGCCTCAGCGAGACGCTGACCGACTCGAGCCTGCAGATGATCCGCAACATCCCGCATCTGGCGCTGATCCCGCTGGTGATCCTGTGGTTCGGCATCGGCGAGGGCGCCAAGCTGTTCCTGGTCGCGCTCGGCGTGTTCTTTCCGATCTACCTGAACACGCTGCACGGCATCCGCAACGTCGATCCGCAACTGATCGAGATGGGCCGCGCCTATGGCATGAACGGCCGCACCCTGTTCCGCCGCGTGGTGCTGCCCGGCGCGCTGCCCTCGATCTTCGTCGGGCTGCGCTATGGCCTGGGCATCATGTGGCTGACGCTGATCGTCGCCGAAACGCTCTCGGCCTCGTCCGGGCTGGGCTACATGGCGATGCAGGCGCGCGAATTCATGGTGTTGGACGTCGTGGTGCTGGCGATCCTGCTTTACGCCGCGCTCGGCAAGCTGGCCGACGCCCTGACCCGCGCGCTGGAACGCCGCGCCCTGAAATGGAGCCCCGCCTATGCCGGTCGCTGACCTTCTGCCCCGGGACATCCCGGTTCCGCCCCGGCGGCGCGCCGGCGCCGGCGGCGCCGCGGTCGAGGCCCGCGCCCTGGGCCGCAGCTTCGCCGGCAACCGGGTGCTGGCCAATCTGGACCTCGCCGTGCGGCCGGGCGAGTTCCTGTCCATCGTCGGCAAGAGCGGCTGCGGCAAGTCCACGCTGCTGCGAATGATCGCCGGGCTGGACCGGCCCAGTTCGGGCCGCGTCACCGTGGACGGCATCGCGGCCCATGCGGCGGGAGGCCGGCTGCGCATCATGTTCCAGGAGCCGCGCCTGCTGCCCTGGGCCTCGGTGGCCCGGAATGTCGCCGTGGGCCTGCGCAGCGGCCCGGATCCCAAGGCGGTGGCCGAGGCCCTGGGCTCGGTGCAGCTGGCGGACAAGGCGGACGCCTGGCCGGCGCAGCTGTCGGGCGGCCAGCGCCAGCGCGCCGCGCTGGCCCGGGCACTGGTCAGCCATCCGGCGCTGCTGCTGCTGGACGAGCCGCTGGGGGCGCTGGACGCGCTGACCCGGCTGACCATGCAGCGGCTGATCCGCGACATGCACGACCGCGCCGGCTTCACCGCGATCCTGGTCACCCATGACGTGGCCGAAGCGGTGGCGCTGTCGGACCGCATCATCGTGCTGGGCCAAGGCGGCATCCTGCAAGAGACCTCGATCCCCCGCGCGGGACCCGCCGGGCGCAGCAGCGCCGAACTGGCGGCGATCGAGGCCGGCATCCTCGACGCGATCTTCGCCGCCTGAGGCGGTGCTGCCGTCCGTCCTGTCCAGGTCGGCGCGACGGAACGCCGGCGCGATCCGGGTCGGATGCGGCAGCGGGAAAGCCGCGTCCTTCGCCCGGCCTCGGCATTCCCGCGGCGGCACTGGCGGCCGGGCGCGGGCACGAGAAGTTGAAAGGTGATTAAGATGCCGCGATCCGCACGGTTTCGGGCGCGACTGCGTCGCGGGCGCAACAGCCGCGGCAGCGCAGCGCACCACCGCGATCCCCATCACCGGGGCGATCCTGCGCGGCAGACCCGATGAGCGCCGCGCCATGCCGGCGACGCCCTCCCCACCGATTTCTGCAATCCTTCCGCCAGGTTGGCGGCGCATGGCCCGCTTGCCCCCGCCCGTCTGCGGCGCCGATGCCCCGCAGCCGCCCCGACCAGGCCCGCGGTCCTTTCCGCCGTCGGACGCCGCATCGAATCGCCGGCAGCGCCGCACCTAGCGATTAATACAGCCCGCCGACCCATCTCGGCGGTTTACCGCCGATGCATAGGTTTGCTACGCTTTTCTTACGGATCGGCCGCAAGCGAAAGAATCGAGCAGCCCGGCCGAGCAAATACGAAAATGTGCCGAACTCGGCCTGCGGGCGGCTGTGCGCCGCCGCAGGGAAGTATGGCCGTGTCTCGGCATCCAAGAGGCATCGCGGATGGAACGTCTGAGTGGTTTCTGGGGTCTGATCTTCGCCTATTGGCGCTCCGAGCGCTGGCGCGAGGCATGGCTGCTGACCGCCGTCGTGCTGGCGATGACCACGCTGCTCAGCAAGGCCAGCGTCTGGGTGGCGCTGGCCAGCGCCGATTTCCTGGCCTCGCTGGCCAATTTCCACGGCGCCGACGCTGGCCCGCATCCCGGCCGGACGGTGCTTCTGGCCGCCGGCGCCTATCTGGCGATCTTCCTTGGCCGTCTGACAGGGGTGGCGGCGCGGCATTTCGTTTCGGCCACGCTGCACCGCCGGGCGCGCGGCTGGCTGGTCGGCCGCTTCAACGACGCGATCCTGGCCGACGAGCGCATCGCGCTGGACCTGATGAGCGACCGCTCGGAACGCGGCGACCGGACGCGGATGCCGGATGCCATCGACCAGCGCGTGGACGAATGCTCGGGGGCGCTCTATGGCGGCATCATCGGCCTGGCGATGGGGCTGTGGGGGGCGGTCACCTCGATCTGGTTCGTCTTCGCCGCGCTGGTCGAACGCAGCCAGCCCGTGCCCTTCCTCGACCTTTGGGGCGCGCAGGCCAATGCGGCGCTGGCGCCCTGGCTGGGTCCGGGGCTGGCCGCACGCATCGATCTGGCGCCCGGGGCCTATGGCTCGGCCCTGCTCAGCCTGGCGATGGTCGCCGTTTATGTTCCCGTGGTCACCCTGATCGCCTGGCAGCTGGGGCGCATCATCGAACGGCTCAGCCTGCAGCGGCAGCGCCGCGACGGCGCCTGGCGGGCCGAATGGGGCGGCATGCTGAACCGGGTGGCCCAGATGGCCGCCGCCCGGGGCGAGCGCGCGCAAAGCCGCATCAACCGCCACCTCTACGACCGGCTGGACCAGACCTGGGGCAAGCAGAACTGGCTGTCCTCGGGGATGATGCTGTTCAACGGGCTCTACAATTTCCTGTCCGCGCGTCTTCTGGCCTATCTGCCGGCGCTGCCCGCCTATATGGCCGGCAACCTGAACTTCCGCGATTTCGTCGCCAGCAGCGAGCTGACGGCCGAACTGATCGGCGACGTCTCGTGGTTCATCAACGTGATGCCGGCCATCGCCACGCTCAAGGCCAATGCCGGGCGCCTGACCGAACTCGCCGCCGCCATCGAGCGGGTGCGGGCGCGGCAGGACTTCTATGCCGAGACCGGCGTCAGCCGCTTCCAGCGCCAGCGCAGCGGCAGGGGGCCGGTGCTGGCGCTGGACGATCTGCGGCTGCACCACCGCGGCCACGACACGCCGGCCTTCCTGACGGTGCCGAGGCTGCACCTGTATCCCGGCACCCGCGTCCATGTCCGCGGGCCGAACGGCTGCGGCAAGAGCAGCCTGCTGAAGGCCGTGGCGGGGATCTGGCCCTATGGCGCCGGCCGCGTCACGCTGCGCGACGGCGCGCGGCTGTTCCTGGCCGGGCAAGAGCCCGACGTGCCCGACCGGCTGTCGCTGAAGGCGCTGGTGACCTATCCCGACCACCCCGAGCAGCACTCCGACATCGCCGCGGCCTCGGCGCTGTCGCGGGTCGGGCTGGGCGGCTTCGTCCATTGCCTGGAGGACGATCTGTACCAGGGCAAGAACTGGCGCAACGTGCTGTCGGGCGGGCAGAAGCAGCGCCTGGTCCTGGCCCGCATCCTGCTGGCCCGGCCCGACGTGCTGCTGCTGGACGAGGCGACGGCGGCGCTGGACGTCGATGCGGCGGTCGAGTTCCACATGATCCTGCGCACATGCCTGCCCCAGACCGCTGTGCTGGCGGTCCTGCATGGCGAGGTCACGCCCCACGACCCGGACGGCGTGCCCTTCTATTCCGCCATTCTGGATATCCGCGACGGCGTCGGGCGGTTGCTTCCGCTGCCCGAAACGGATTTCATCCGCCATGCGGCGGAATAGGGACGCAGGGGCGGGCATATGGAAAAGGTCGCGGTCGAACGCCTGATGGCGCGCATGACGCTGGCCGAGAAGATCGGGCAGCTGAACCTGCTGCCGGCGGGCGAAGGGCTTGTCACCGGCACGGCGCAGCCGACCACGCTGTCGCAGCGGCTGGACGCGGGCCAGGTGGGCGCGATCTTCGGCACCAAGTCGCTGGCGACGGCGCGGGCGATGCAGGACCGCGCGCTCGCCGGGTCGCGACTGCGCATCCCGCTGTTCTTTGCCGAGGACGTGATCCACGGCCACCGCACGGTGTTCCCGCTGAACCTCGCGCTGGCCTGCAGCTGGGACATGGCCCTGATCGAGGACACCGCCGCCTTCGCCGCCGCCGAGGCCGCGGCCGAGGGGCTGCACCAGGTCTATGCGCCGATGATCGACGTCAGCCGCGATCCCCGCTGGGGCCGGGTGGCCGAGGGCCCGGGCGAGGACCCGCTGCTGGCCTCGCGCATCGCCGCCGCGGCCACGCGCGGGTTCCAGGGGACGGACCCCGCCGCGCCGGGCCGGGTCGCCGCCTGCCTCAAGCATTTCGTGGCCTACGGCGCCCCGCAAAGCGGGCGGGACTACGACAATGCCTCGCTGGCCTGGGAGGATCTTCTGGAAACCTACCTGCCGCCCTTCGCCGCCGGGATCGAGGCCGGTGCGGCCAGCGTCATGGCCGCCTTCAACGCGGTAAACAAGCTGCCGATGCACGCCAACGCGCCGCTGGTCGAGGGCTGGCTGCGCGGCGGTCGCGGCTTCGACGGGCTGGTCGTCTCGGACTATACCGGCGTGCGCGAACTCGTCGCCCACGGGTTGGGGCCGGCCGCCGTGGCGGTGGCGCGGGCGCTGCATGCCGGCATCGACATGGACATGGTGGGCGAGGATTACCTGCGCGAACTGCCGGCGCTGGCCCAGGGCGGGCTGGACGCGCCCGAGGCCGGGCTTTCGCTGTCCGCCCGCCGCATCCGGGCGCTGGTCAACCGCGCCTGCCGCCGGGTGCTGACCTTCAAGGCCCGGCTGGGGCTGCTGGACGATCCGTTTCGCGGCATGGACCTGCGGCCGCCCGCGCGCGCGGCGGGCCGCAAGCTGGCGCGGTCGGCGGCGGCGCGGTCGGCGGTGCTGCTGAAGAACGAGGGGCTGCTGCCGCTGGCGCCCGGGTCGCGGGTGGCGCTGGTCGGCCCCTTCGCCGCCGACCGGGCCAACATGCTGGGCACCTGGGCGGTCTCGGGCCGGGCCGAGGACGTGGTGCCGCTGCACGAGGCCATGGCCGCGCTGACCGGGCAGGCGCCGACCGTCGCCTGGGGCGCGAATGTCGTCGACGAGCCCTGGCTGGAAGCACGCCTGAACTGTCACGGCGTCACCGTCACCCGTGATCCCCGCGACGAAACCGAACTGCTGGCCGAGGCGGTCGCGATGGCCCTGGCCGCGGATGTGGTGATCGCGGCCGTGGGCGAGGCCAAGGAGCACGCCGGCGAATCCTCGTCGGTGCTGGCGCCGGACCTGCCCGCCCCCCAGCGCCGGCTGATCGCGGCACTGGCCGGGACCGGCAAGCCGCTGGCGGTGGTGGTCTTCGCCGGCCGCCCCCTGGCCATCGGCGAGATCGCCACCCGGGCGGATGCGCTGCTCTATGCCTGGCATGGCGGCGTCGCCGGCCCCGAGGGCGTGGCCGACCTGATCTTCGGCGCGGCGGAACCCTCGGGCCGGCTGGCGGTCACGCTGCCGGCGCATCCGGGCGAGGTGCCGCTGCACCATGCCGGCGATCCCACCGGGCGCCCCTACCCCGGCCGTTTCGCCAAGTTCCTGACCGGCTGGCTGGACCTGCCCGACGATGCGCCGCGCTTTCCCTTCGGCTTCGGCCTGGGCTATGCGCCGGTCGCTTACGGCCCGCCCCGCCTGTCGCAAGACGCGGCCCGCGCGGCTGAGACGGTCGCGTTGCGGATCGCCATCCGCAACACCGGCACCCGCGCCACCACCGAGACCGTCCAGCTTTACGCCAGCGACCCGGTGGCCCGCGTCACCCGCCCGGGGCGCAAGCTGATCGATTTCGCGCAGGTGGCGCTGGCCTCCGGCGAAAGCCGCGAGGTCCATTTCCGCATCGCCGCCGGTCAGTTCCGCTATCCGCTCGCCCCCTCGCTCGGCGCCGCCGAATGGGTGCGCGACCCCGGGCTGGTGCGGCTGCATGTCGGGCCGAACAGCCGCGATACCCAGATGGTGGAGCTGACATGGCTGGACTGATCCGTGGTCTCGACGATGCGGCGCTGCGCGACCGGGTGGCGCAGGCGACGGCGCTTTACTTCCTCGACTGGAGCCACCCGGTCAGCGGCATGGCCCGCGAACGCAGCGCCGGGGCCTTCGGCTATGACGCCGAGGAAACCGTCTGCACCGGCGGCAGCGGCTTCGGCCTTTTGGCGCAGCTCGTCGCCGCAGAACGCGGCTGGCGGCCCCGGCGCGAGATCCTGGACCGGCTGGACCGCATGCTGGGATTCCTGGAAACAGCCGACCGGTTCGACGGCGTCTTTCCGCATTTCCTGCAAGGCTCGACCGGGCGGGTGCTGCCCTTCATGGCGGGCGACGACGGCGGCGACCTGGTCGAGACCGCCTTCCTGATGCTGGGCCTCTTGGGCGCGGCGGCGTTTTTCGCCAAGGAGCCGTCGATCGGCGCCCGCGTCCAGGCGCTGTTCGACGCGGTGAACTGGGCGGTGCATCTCCGCCAGGACGGTGCGGTGATGTGGCACCGCCACCCGGACCGGCCCTGGCCGCCCCACGCCCTGCCGATCCGGGGCTGGAACGAGGCGCTGCCGGTCTTCGTCCTCGGCGCCGGCTCGCGCACCCATCCGATCCCGGCGGCGTCCTATCACGACAGCTGGGCGCGGACGCCGACCTTCCTGAACGGGCGCGCCTATGGCGGCACGGTGCTGCCGCTGGGTCCCGATTGGGGCGGGCCGCTGTTCCTGTCGCAATACCCGTTCCTGGGCATCGACCCGAGGGGATTGCGCGACGCCTATGCCGATTACGGCGCCCAGGCCCGGGCGCATGCGCTGGTCAACCGCCACCATTGCCTGGCGAATCCGCATGGCTGGCAGGGCTACGGCCCCGAGCTTTGGGGGCTGACCGCCAGCGACGACCCCTCGGGCTATGTCGCCCATTCCCCGACCGAGGACACCGGCACCATCACCCCCACCGCGGCGCTGTCGTCCTTTCCCTTCGCGCCCGATGCGGCGATGCCGGTGCTGCGCCACATGCACGACGTCCTGGGCGAACGCATCTGGGGCGAGGCCGGCTTCGTCGACGCCTTCTGCCCGGCACAGGACTGGGTGGCGGAAAGCCGGCTCGCCATCGACCAGGCGCCCATCGTCATCGGGTTGGAAAACCACCGCTCGGGGCTGATCTGGCGGCTGGTCTCGGGCCGGCCCGAGGTGCGGCGCGGGTTGCGGGCGCTGGGTTTCAGCGCGCCCTATCTGCCCATGGCCTGAACCGCCGCCTCCCGCGCCTCGACGGCTGCGAGAAAGGCCGCCGCCGACCAGGCCAGGTCGAGGCAAGAGGCCGGGGCGCCGCTGGCGCGGTCGAACTGCTCGGGCAGCGGGCCGGGGTCCGGTGCCACCGTCTGGATCAGGGCCATCCAGGCCTCGGCGCGGGCGAAGGCGTCGCGCTCGCCGGTCTGGGCGGCGATGCGGTAACGCAGTTCGGCAAAGCCCAGCGTCACCGGATACCAGGGGTTGCCGCCGCAATAGACATCGCCGGCGAAACGGCCGATGGCAGGCACCGCGCGGTCGCGGTTGATCGGGTAGAGCCCGGCAAAGATCCGTTCCAGCCCCGCCGCCGTGGCCCGGGTCCGCGGCGCCGTCAGGGCGAAAGGACCGTGGTCGCGGCCGGCGTGCAGGATGGCCAGGCAGGTGGCGCTGTCGAGCCCGCCCTCGGGCGCCTCGATGCTTTCGCGCCAGCCGCCGGTCGCCGGGTCGGCAGTGGTTTCGATCAGGCCCGCCAGCCGGTCGGCAGCGGCCTGATGGCCGGCGCGGTCCAGCGCATCCCATTGCGCCAGCAGGGTGAAGGTGGTGCGCCGCGGCGGCTCTTCCTCCCAGGGACCGATGCAGGGCCGGCCGGCCACGCGCAGCACATGGGCGATGTCGCGGGCGATCAGCGCATGGGCCAGCGTGCCGGCCGCCTCGGGCAGTTCCGCCAGAACCGCCATCAGCGCCGAGGCCCGCAGCGCCGGGCCGTCGTCCTGCGGCCGGCTCCACTGTTCCAGGTCGGGCGTGCCGTCGGGCGCGACGCGCGGCTCCTGCAGCCAGGCATCGCCCGCCATCGCCGCCAGTTCCGCGTCGGGGCGCAGGAATGGGGCGAGGCCGGGCCGGCAGGTGGCGCGCAGCGGGTTTTCCGCCGGCCCCCGGCGCGCCGGGTCGGAAATCGCCAGGGAAAAGTCGATGAAGTCGCCGACGAAGCGCCGCCAGAACCCCCGCGCCGGCGGATCGGCCCGGATCGCCAGCGGCACCGCGCGCAGCACGATGGCGGAATCGCGGATCCAATGGTGGAAATAGTCCGGCTCGGGGTTCCAGTCCGCCGCCCGCGGCGAGGCCAGGACCGAGCCCGCCGCCGGCCGCACGGTCCAGCCGAAGCCCTCGCGCCGGCGGGTCAGATGCGTGGCCGAGCAGGCGCTGCGCAGGGCGCGGGCCGAGGCCAGGCGCTGCGCCGCGATCCAAGCCGGATCGGGCGCCGCCACGCTCAGGCGCCGAGCGCGGCCAGCGCGGCCGCCAGCATGTCGGCGCAGGCCGCCCCGGCGGGGCAATGATGCGCGTCCGGCAGCGCCGCGAAGAAGCGCGCATTCGGCGCCGCCGCGAAATAGGCGCGGGCCTCCTTCAGCGGCACCAGCCCGTCCGCCGCCCCGGTCACCACCGCCAGGGGTGCGACGGTGCGATTCAGGGCAGGCTCGGCATCGGCTGTCCGCATTTCCTCGAAATAGCCCGGCGCCTCGGAGCGGACCTCCTCGATCGCCGCCGGTCCCATCGCCTCGCGCGCGGCCATCAGCACCCGGCCCGACATCGGCGGCGACACCGCCAGGACGTGATGCGCATCGGGGCTGGCGGCGGCCAGATGGGCGATGGCGAAGGCGCCGATGCTGTGGCCGGCCAGCGCCCGCGGCGCCCCGGGCCATTGCGCGGCGATCCAGGCCCAGGTCGCGGCGGCGGCGGCGGTATGGCCGGCGAAAGAGATCAGCGCCGGTGGGCCCGACCCGGGCAGGGCCGCCGAATGCGGCAGTTCCGGCGCCGCGACCCGCCAGCCGCGGGCCAGATAGGCGCGGGCGATCTCGGCGATCTGGGGCTGGCCGGGCGCCCCGTTGCGGCCATGGACCAGAAGCACGGTGCCCTTCGGCGGCCCTTCCGGCTCGGCCACCACCACGGGAATGGGGACGGCCGCAGCCGTCGCCTCCATGCGGCGGGCGGTATCGGTCCAAGGGGCGCAGGGCTGTGTCATCGCCCGTTTCTAGCGCGGCCTGCGGCGGGCTCCAATAGCCCGCCGCAGCGGGGCCGCGATTTTCCGGCCCCGGCTTGCTGCCTTGCCCCGGGTCGCCCGGTCAGGCGCCGCGCGGCGCTGGCGCGATCACCAATCGTCGCGGTAGCGGCCGGGCCGACGATCCCCGGCGCGGCCATAGCGGCGGCGATCCTCCTCGTCGTCCCGCAGCGCGTCCTGGCGGCGGCGGCGCTCGGCGCCGTCGTCGCCGAACCACGAGGCGACCTCGTCCCCGGCCCGGTCCATCCAGTCCCGATCCCGCGCATCGCGCGGGTCGCGGTCGTCCCAGTGCGGGCGGCGATGGGTGCCATAGGCCCCGCCCTCGTCCCCCCGGCCATAGCCTCGACGGTCGTCGCGGTCATCCTCGGCATAGCCGCGCGACCTGCCGGAATAATCGCCGTAGGGCGTGCCATAGGCGCCGCGGCCATAATCGCCATAGCCGCGCTCGCCGCCATAGGCGCGGCCCCGGTCGTGGTCGCGGTCGTCCTGCCCGTAGCGGTCGGCGCCGTAGGCACGGCCGCCATAGCCGCGGCCATTGCGGTCTTGGTCTGCCCAGCGATCTGCCATGTCATCCTCCTGTGTCAGGGATCGCAGCCGTCGCGGACGGCTGGGGGCGGAGAACCGGGGCCGCCCCGGAATGTTCCTGGCCGGGTCCCGAAAGGTGACGGCAGAGCGCGCGGGAACATCGGCCGCCCTTTGCCGTTGTGCTGGCAGCGTCGTTGCCAGAGGGGGGAAATATGGCGGAGGAAAAGCTTTTCACCCTGGGCATCGAAGAGGAATACCTGCTGGTCGATGCCGAGACCGGCGCCCTGCGCGAAGCGCCCGACGCGCTGATGGCCGCCTGCAAGGCCGAGCTGAAGGACCAGGTCAGCCCCGAATTCCTGCGCTGCCAGATCGAGGTCGGCACGCCCCCCGCCGCCGACGTGACCCAGGCCCGCGCGCATCTGGCGGCGCTGCGCGGCAGCATCGCGCGCCATGCGGCGGAATTCGGCCTGGCGCCGATCTCGGCCGCCTGCCATCCGCTGGCGGACTGGCGCGACCAGGACCATACCGACAAGGACCGCTACAACCAGCTGTCCCATGAAATGGGCGGGGTGTCCCGGCGCATGCTGATCTGCGGCATGCATGTCCATGTCGGCGTGCCAGACCCGGCCCTGCGCATCGACCTGATGAACCAGCTGTCCTGGTTCCTGCCGCATCTGCTGGCGCTGTCGGCCTCCAGCCCGTTCTGGCAGGGCGAGGACACGCTGCTGGCCTCGTATCGCACCACGGTCTTCGCCGGCTATCCGCGCACCGGCCTGCCGCCGCGCTTTGGCAGCTGGACCGAGTTCGAGCGCGCGGTCGCCGCCCTGTCCGAGATCGGCATCATCGAGGACGGCAGCAAGATCTGGTGGGACCTGCGCCCCTCGGTCCGCTTCCCGACGCTCGAAACCCGCATCTGCGACGCCTGCCCGCGGCTCGACGACGCCATCACCCTGGTCGCGCTGGTGCAGGCGACCATGCGCATGCTGTGGCGGCTGTCCCGCAAGAACCTTCGCTGGCGGCAATACGACAATTTCCTTTTGGGCGAGAACCGCTGGCGGGCGACGCGCTATGGGCTGACCGAAGGGCTGATCGACTTCGGCGCCCATCGCATCCTGCCCTTCGACGAGATCGCCGAGGACTGGCTGGCCGCCATCTCCGAGGACGCCGATGCGCTTGACAGCCAGGCCGCCGTCGCCGGCCTGCGCGACATGATCGCACGCGGCAGCGCCGCCGAACGGCAGCGCGCGGTCCACGCCGCCGCCCTGACCGGCGGCGCCGGCCCCGAAGAGGCCTTCCGCGAGGTGGTGATGTGGCTGGTCGAGGAATTCCGCCGCGGCCTCTAGCGGGCCGCTGAAACGGTCGCTTCAGAGGGCATCGTTGCGGAAATTATCCTGGATCCGGTGAAAACCGGAAAGAAACCGGGCATTTCCGGGTGATTCCAGGCAAATTCTCTGGTTTCCAGCGCGGAATGCGCCGTCACGCTGATTTTTCAGAAGCCTGCTAGAAGGCCTCTGGAATGTCTCCAGGCCGAGAAGGCTCTCGCTTGCAGCGAATTCTGCATCAAACCCTTTGATGCACCTGGCATGATGGTTTCGATCATCAATTCGCCCTTGGCCTTGGGGCGGCGTGCGGCGTTGCCGGCGACCATGGTTGCGGTGAAGCGGAAGCCGACCTGTTCGACGCCACAATAGACGGTCTGCGTCAGGCCGCCGACGGTCTTGGGTCCCGCCGAGGCCTATTCGAGGCGTTTGCGACGTCTTTTGGATCGAGCCTGCACCGGATCAACCGCTCCGCCGCAATCAGGGGACGGACGAAGCCGCGCAGCGTGCCTCGAACGCGGCATCGAGACAGGCCGGCGCTTCTTTCACCACCCGCAGAAATTGCAGCGGATGCCGCGGGGAGGCGCGCCGCAAGGTTCCCGGCGCTGAAACCCGCTCGCCTCGACCGGCCCGGGCATCTGCAACCCCCGTCGCGCCGAAGGTGAATCGTGTTCCCGAAGCCGGCTTCAGGACCGACGTCTTCGGCAGGCTGCCGGCCGGTGCCGGACGGCGGCTTTCCCTCGCCTCGGAACAATGCGCCCCGCCCCGGGTTCCCTCCCGACACGCATAAAACCGGAGGAACAACGATGCGCAACCAATTGCTGGTCCTTGGCCTTGCCCTGCTGCCGATTGCCGCCCATGCCGAGGACGCGCGGGCGACCTTCCTGGACAGGAACGGTGAGGAGGCCGGAACCGCGACGCTGACCGCGACGCCGGGCGGCGTGCTGATCGGGACCGAGGTGACCGGTCTGCCGCCAGGCCGGTGGGTCGCCTTCCACATCCACGAAACCGGCACTTGCGACCACGCCACCAGCCATGAATCCGCGGGCGGGCATTTCAACCCCTCGGGCGCGCCGCATGGCGTGCTGTCCGAAGGCGGTCCGCACGCCGGCGACATGCCGAATATCTGGGTGGATGCCGAGGGCACCGCGCGGGCGCAGGTGTTCAATCCGCTGGTGACGCTGGCCGAGGGCGACAATGCGATCAAGGGCCGGGCCCTGATGATCCATGCGGGACCCGACGACTACCAGACCCAGCCCACCGGCGGCGCCGGCGACCGGCTGGGCTGCGCGGTGATCGAATAGGCGCCTAGCCGCCCTCGCCTTCGCCGGCACCCAGATGCACCATCCGGCTGCGCAATTCGCAGCGCAGGCCGGCGGGGTCGTGCAGCATGTCGCTTTCGCCCATGAAGTCCTGCGCCAGCACGTCCTCGATGATGAGCGAGCCGAAGCCCTTGCCGTCGACGGGTTGGGGCGGCGGCCCCCCCGATTCCGTCCAGATCAGGCGGAACGGATCCTCGCTGCCCGGCTTGCCGCCGGTCCAGTTGATATCCACCACGCCCCCGGGCACGGACAGAGCGCCGTATTTCAGCGCATTGGTCGCCAGTTCGTTGATCGCCAGCGCCAGGGTCAGCGCCTGCTTGGCCGACACCCGGATCGGCGGCCCCTCGATGTGGAACCGGCCCTGCCCCGTGCGGAACGGCAGCAGCGCCTGCTGGACCACCCGGCCGATCTCGGCGTCCAGCACGCCGGAATCGGTCAGCAGCGATTGCGCCTGCGCCAGGGAGCCGATGCGCTGGCGCAGGATGTCGCCCGCCTCGTCGCCCTCATGGCTTTGCAGCGTCTGGTTCACGATGGCCGAGACCACCGTCAGCGTGTTCTTGATGCGGTGGCCCAGCTCGCCGTTCACCAGCCGCAGCTGCCGGCCCATCTCGACCTTGCCGGTGGTCTCGATCACCGTATCGATCATGCCGCGCACCACGCCGCTTTCGTCCCGGATCGGACTGTAGCAGAAGGTGAAATGGCAGGGCTCTGGATAGCCGTAGCGGTCGAGGACCAGCGGAAAATCCTCGATGAAGGTGGCCTCGCCGGCATAGGCGCGTTCGGCGATCGGGCCGATCTGCGGCCAGACGTCGCTCCAGATGTCGGCCCAGGAACGGCCCAGCACGTCGCCCTTGTCGCCCAGGATCGGCCGGAAGGCGTCGTTGTAGAAGGTGACCAGCCCCGGCCCCCAGACGATGCTTTTGGGAAACTTCGAGTTCAGCGCCATGCCAAGCGCGATCTTCAGGGCCGAGGGCCAATTCTCCGGCGGGCCGATTTCGCTGCTGGACCAGTCATGGGCACGAATGGCTTCGGCCATCTCGCCGCCGCCATCCAGAAAATGAACCGAACCCATTCCCGTGTCTCTCCCTCGCCACTCGGCTGCCGCCCGCCGCGGCATAATCCGCCACCGCGCGGCACAAGGCAACGTGGAAAACGGTTTTCGGTTCTCGCGCAAGCCGCCAATAAACAAAAGAAAAGCGCGGCCGGCCGCCCGGCAGGCGGAGGTGGGGCCAATCGGTCCGCCGACGCCCCCGGGGGAACAATTCCGCGCCCGCCCCGTTGCTGATCGAAGCGTCCCATCATCCGCAGGGGCATCATGGCAGACCACCTGAGATTTCGGCCCGCTGGGGCCAGAGGCGCTGCATCTGTGCATCGACATGCAGCGGCTGTTCGCCCCCGGCTCGCCCTGGGCGGTGCCCTGG
Organism: Paracoccus aminovorans; assembly: GCF_900005615.1. Classification (NCBI taxonomy): domain Bacteria; kingdom Pseudomonadati; phylum Pseudomonadota; class Alphaproteobacteria; order Rhodobacterales; family Paracoccaceae; genus Paracoccus; species Paracoccus aminovorans. Next base: position 566,255 of record NZ_LN832562.1, read on the forward strand.
ATCGAAAACACCCGTCCCGCCGTCGCGGCCCTGGTCGCCGCGCTGCCCGAGCGCACGGTCTTCACCCGCTTCATCCCCCCGGAGGGCCAGGGCGCCGCGCCCGGCACCTGGGCGCGCTATTACGCCGAATGGCCCCAGATGCTGCGCGGGCGCCTGGACCGGGAATGGCTGGAGCTGCTGCCGGAACTGGCGCGGCACGTCCCGCCCGCGCGCGTGATCGACAAGCCGGTCTATTCGCCCTGGCACGACGGCCGCCTGCACCGCTTCCTGCGCAGCGCCGGGATCAGCGCGCTGGCGATCTCGGGGGGCGAGACCGACATCTGCGTGCTGGCCACCGTGCTGGGCGCGGTGGATCTGGGCTATCGGGTGGTACTGGTCAGCGACGCGGTCTGTTCCTCGACCGACCGCGGCCACGACGCGGCGATGACGCTCTATCGCCAGCGGTTCTCGCAGCAGATCGAGGCCGCGCCGCTGGCCGAGGTCTTGGAGAGCTGGATTGCGGCATAGAGGGGGAACAAACCCTGCCCCGGGCGGGTTTCCTCCTTGCCGCAGGCGAGGACCACCGACAAAAACAAGGAGCTTCCCATGTCAGCACCCCGCACCAACATCGAAAAGCAGAAGCGTCACCATCTCGTGCCGATCATCGGCATCATCGCCGTCGTGCTGATCGCGCTGGCCGGGTTCCTGTGGTGGTTCGGCGACGAGACCAACGACCCCGAGATCCCGGGCCAGACCCCCGGTCCCGCGGACGAGATCGCCGCCCCGCCCGATGCGACCCCCGCACCCGCGCCCGACGCACCTGCAACCGACGCCGCCCCCGGCACCGCGACGGGCACCGGCCAGACGCAATAGGTTCGCCAGTGCCGCTTTGACGAGGACCACGACGATGGCGAACAGGAAAGCCGCCTCCTGCATCTCTCCGGCGGGGACCGGGCATTTCTACCGCAATGCGGATCTGCACGGCCTGCGGCTGGCGTTGTGGGAAGACGCGGGAAGCGGCTCGGTCGCGGCTTATCTGCGCGACGCCGGCGCCTGGGTCGAGGTATTGATGAATCAGGCGTCGCATGTGCAATCTCCGGCGCTGCCGCCGATGATGGCGCGCTGCACCTTCTCGGCATTCTGGCCCGAGGACGACCGCGCCGGCATCCGCTTCAGCGGCGTCGACGTCATGGCTGCGGCCCTGAACCCCTCGGGGCTGCTGGAGGTCGACGCGGCGGTGCTGAACCTGCGCCAGCCGACTCCGCTGGCGCAAAGCCTTCAGGCGGCCGGGATTCCCTTCGTCATGTTCGCCGACGAAACCGATCTTGGCTTGGGGCTCTATCCGCATGGCAGCTGCGTGCCCCGCAGCGATGGGCCCGAGGCGCTGGCCTCGGCCGTGCTGGTCCATACCGCGCTGTATCGCGCCGATCTGTGCTGCAGGCCCGACATGACGGTGACCGAGATGCTGCCGCGGCTGCGGGCGATGGCCCGCTTCCTGGTCCAGGACAAGGCGCTGGCGGACGATCTGGTGGCCCAGGCCATGGAACAGGCCATCGCCCTGCTGCCGCATCTGGATTGCGAGCGTGAAACCGGCGCGCTTCTGGTGCTGCTGATCGAGCGCATCTGGTGCCGGCAGAAACTGTCCCGCCCGAACTGATCCGCCTTACGGCCGCAGCGCAAAGGCCAGCGCCGCCGCCAGCAGGACGGCAAGCACCAGCACCAGGACGATGGCTCGGGCCCAGCCCGGCCGCCGTTCGGCATCGGGCGACGCTCTACCGCGCGCCCGTTCCGCCCGCCGCGCCAGATGCAGCTGTTCGGGACTGATCGGCGTGCCCGCGGCCTCGTCGTCGGTGCCAAGCGGCGCCGCCGCCGGGTCCGGGAAACAGACCTTGTCCCCGGTGCGGCCGGCGTCGATATCGTCCCGCAGGCTCAGAGGGTTCGCGGCGGTCTTGCGGGGCCTGGGCATGTTCGGGTCCTTCCGTTGGGAAAGAGGGCCTTGCGGCCCCCTTTCGTCACCTGGCGTCAACGGCGCCCGCGCGAGGAGTAACGGCGGTCGTCGTCGTCATCGTCGCGGCGGTGATCCCAGCCGCGGCGCGCCGCCTCGGCATGGCCGCGGGAATCGCCGAACCAGCCGCCCTGGCCGCGGTCGCGGGAATAGTCGTCGTCCCGGTCGCGCGAGGAATAGCTGCGGCGGTCGTCGTCGTCGCGGCGCGACGAGGCATAGCGGCGATCATCGTCGTCATCCCGGCGCGAGGAACGCCCGCGCGAGGAATAGCGGTCGTCGTCATCGTCGCGGCGATGGTCCCAGCCGCGGCGTGCCGCCTCGGCGTGACCTTCGGAATCGCCGAACCAGCCGCCCTGACTGCGGTCGCGGGAATAGTCGTCGTCCCGGCCGCGCGAGGAATAGCTGCGGCGGTCGTCGTCGTCGCGGCGCGACGAGGCATAGCGGCGATCATCGTCGTCATCCCGGCGCGAGGAGCGCCCGCGCGAGGCATAGCGGTCGTCGTCGCGGTCGCTGGTGAAGCGGCCGCGGCTGTCGCGGTCGCGGTCGTCGTCATAGCGCGAGCGGCTGCCGCGGTCGTCGTCGCGGCTGCTGGTGAAGCGACCCCGGCTGTCGCGGTCGCGGTCGTCGTCGTAGCGACCCGACCCCCGGCCGCCGCGGCCACTGTCGTCGTCATCGCTGACGAAACGTCCGCGTTCGTCGCGTTCAGGCATGTTCGAGTTCCTCGGCATGATTTCCTCCTGATTTGCCATGAGGTGCCGCAGTTGCGGCCTTGCATCGCCGTCCCGGTCGGACGGCGCCGTCATGCAGGCGCGGATGCGCCTGCCCAGGGCGGCGGGTTCCACCCCGGCCGCCTTGGCCTTGGCGAAAAGGCCGTTGCGCGGCTTCTCCTCGCGTTCGATGATGTCTCCGATCAGCCGGGCCGCGACGCGCAGCGCCGCCAGTTCCAGCGGCCCGTCCAGGTGCCGATCCGCCCGCCCGAGCAGGAAGGACACCAGGTCGGTGTCGATGGCGATCTCGGCCAGCAGCGGGAATTCCTGCAGCCCGGCCTGCACCGAGGCGTCATGGACCAGGCCATGCGCCTCGGCATGTCTGCTCCAGGCCTCGGCCAGCCGCGGCAGCAGGTTCTCGGCCGCATCGCCGTCGGCGATGTTCGCGCATTCCCCCAGAAGCGCCCGCAGGGCCTTGTGATGCTCGCGCAATTGCGCAAAGCCGTCGCCTTCGGTCCCGGTCTTGTCCTGCCCGGTCCCTGCGGCGGCAGCGGTGCCGGTCACGACCGTCTCGTCCTCCGGCTGGCCCGCATCGGCCGGCTCATCCTGGTCCTGGGCCTTGTTTCTCGATGGTTCGGTGTCACGCGCCATGAGCTTGCCTCCATGCTGTGGGGCCGATGAACCGGCGCCGGCATGGAATGTTCCCGAAGAAGATCGCGCATCGGCGCGGATCCCCGCTTGCGGCCCCGTCGCCCTGCCGCCGCGGCGTCGGTCCGAAGCGGACAAATCGCTGGAAATGCCGCGAAATCCCGGCATCGCCCGAATGTGAGCGGGATTGACTGCAACACTGACCGAATATTCCGGTTGGCAAGACTCGCCAATCCGCGCGGTTCGATTAAGATATATCAAGTCCACGAAAAGGAGTCCCTGATGGCCAACAGCGAAAGCGGCCCGGTTGTCGATCCAGAGCTCGACAAGGCACTGTCCGAGCTGCTGGCGCAGACGGAAAAAGAGCCCATCTCGCCGCGCCTGCGCGAGTTGGCGAAGCGTCTGGAATCGGCGCTAGACGATGCCCGGCAGCGCCGGAGCGGCCCGACCCGCTGAGCCGGCTCCGTTTTCCGCCGCCGGAATTATTTTCGCGGAACCTTCTTTCCTGCCCGGCATTGAGTCCGCAGCGGCCATGGGGGAGCAGGACTGTCATGTCGGACGACATACTCGGACACATTCCAGCGCTCCGAGCCTATGCGCGTGCCTTGTGCAAATCCCATCCGGATGCCGAGGACTTGGTTCAGGAAACCTTGCTGCGCGCCATCGAAAACGCCCATCGCTATCAGCCAGGCACCAATATGCGCGCCTGGCTTTTTACCATCATGCGCAACCGTTTCTTCACCAACTGCCACAAGGCCGCGCGCGAGCGCACCGGGTCGGCGGACTGCGCCTCGCTGGTGCCGCAGGTCAAGGCGGATCAGGAGTGGCACCTGCAGGCCAACGAACTGAAGGCCGCCCTGGCCGAGATGCCCGCGCATTACCGCGAGGCGATCATCCTGGTCGGGGCGCTGGGGGAAAGCTATCAGGACGCGGCGCGAATTCTCGACTGCGACATCGGCACCATCAAGAGCCGGGTGAACCGCGCCCGCAACATGCTGCGCAAGGTGCTGGAACCGGCCTTCTGACTCGGGACGGTCGCAACCGCAGCGACAACGGGAGAAAGGCCCCGCCCGGACCGGGCGGGGCCTTTCCAGTCAGCCGGCGGCCTCGGCGTTCGCTTCGCTCTCGGCGATGTCGGTCAGCAGTTCGTCGGTCGAGGATTCCTCCTCCAGCGTCTGTTCGAGCAGCGCCACCGCCTCTTTCAGGCCCAACTGCTTGGCCCATTGCCGCAGCGTGCCGTAGCGGGCGATCTCGTAATGCTCGACTGCCTGGGCGGCGGCGATCAGGCCGGCGTCCAGCGCCGGGGCGCCCTTGAAAGCCTCCATCACCTCTTCGCCCTCTTCGATGATGCCGTCGATGGCGTGGCAGGTCTTGCCGCGCGCGGGCTTGCCCAGGATCTCGAACACCTGCTGCAGCCTTTCGATCTGGCCCTGGGTCTGGTCGCGATGGGTCTCGAAGGCCTCGCGCAGGCGTTCGGACTGGGCGCCGCGGGCCATCTTGGGCAGCGCCTTCAGGATCTGCCGCTCGGCATAGTAGATGTCTTTCAGCGTGTCGTGGAAAAGATCGTCGAGGACCTTGTCGGGCATCGGGGGTCTCCTTCCGGGATGAGCCGGCCTTCGGCGGCCGGGATCGGGTTGCGGGAGCGGTGAACCGCAAGCGCCGGCAAATGTTCCCGGGAACAAAGCGCGCTGCCGGCGGTTCGCCCTTCAAGCGAAAAGGAGGACCCGACATGACCCGTCCCATCGCCATGGCCCGCTTCGACCTGGGCTGGCCGCTGGCCGGCGCCTTTGCGACCGTGCTGTCGGGGCTGGTGCTGGGCGCGCTGGCCGCCGCCCGCGGCCTTCCGGCCTGGGCGCCGCTGAACGCCACCACCCATGCCCTTTATGGTCCCGAGGTGACGCGGACGGCGCTGGATCTCGGCCATACCGGGCTGGGCGCGGCGATCCATGTCGCCGCCTGTTTCTTCTGGTCGGCGGTGGCGGTGCTGCTGATCCGCCGCGCACCCCGCGGCGGCAGCGGCTTGGCCTGGATCGCCGGGCTGGGCACCGCCACCATGGCCGGCCTGGTCGATTACGGCCTGCTGCCCGCACGGCTGAGCCCGGGCTGGGAGCTGGTGCTGCCGCCTCTGGGTGTGGCGGCCGGGCTGGCGGCGATGGGCGTGGGCATGGCACTGGGGCTGATGGCGGCCGCCGCCCTTGGCCGCGATCGGGTCGATGCGGCACCGCGTCCTCGCACCGCGCCGAACACCGGCACGGCGGCGCCGCGGCTCGAGCCGCCGCCCTCGCCCGTCGAGCAGCTGCGGCACCCGGCGCCGCATGTGCTGGACCAGCGCCAGCAACGCATCGACCCGGCGGATGTGGTGACCGAGGACCCGAACCGGCTGGGCAACGGCATGAAGCAGCCCGGCGATCCCGAAACCGACGAAAGGCCCGACCGATGACCGATTACCCGAAGCCGCCCTTTCCGAAACAGGAACAATCCCTGCCCGGCAGCTTTCAGAAGATGGACCCGCGCCCCGACCACGGCGAGGACAGCTGGAAGGGCGCCGGCCGGCTGCAAGGCAAGGTCGCGCTGATCACCGGCGGCGACAGCGGCATCGGCCGCGCCGTGGCCATCGCCTATGCCCGCGAGGGCGCCGACTTGGCGCTGTCCTGGCTGAACGAGACCGCCGATGCCGCCAGCACCGCCGAACTGGTGCGAAACGCCGGCCGCGAATGCCTGTCCCTGCCCGGCGACATCGCCGACCCGGCCCATTGCCGCAAGCTGGTCGCCGAGGTGGTCGAACGCTTCGGCCGCATCGACATCCTGGTCAACAACGCCGCGCATCAGGCGCTGTTCGACAGCATCGAGCAGATCCCGGACGAGGAATGGCGCCGCACCTTCGCGGTCAATATCGACGCGATGTTCCACCTGACCAAGGCGGCGGTGCCGCATATGCCGGAAGGATCGGCGATCATCAACACGGCCTCGATCAACGCCGACAAGCCCAATCCCAAGCTGCTGGCCTATGCCACCACCAAGGGCGCGATCCAGAACTTCACCACCGGACTGGCGCAGATGCTGGCCGAACGCGGCATCCGGGTCAACGCGGTGGCGCCGGGGCCGGTCTGGACGCCGCTGATCCCGGCCAGCATGTCGCCCGACGAGGTGGCGAAGTTCGGCCAGAACTATCCGATGAAGCGGCCGGCGCAGCCGGTCGAGCTGGCCTCGGCCTATGTCATGCTGGCCGAGCCGATGTCGAGCTATGTCTCGGGCGCCACCATCGCCGTCACCGGCGGCGCGCCGATGATCTGAAGGAGGGAAACATGAAGACCCGTCACCTCGCATTTTTCTGCGGCCTCGCGGCCGGCTTTGCCCTGAAGGGCTTCTGCGACGCGCTGAACCGACCGGCCGCCAGGTCCGGCCACGGCCCCGACCGCAGTCCCGGCCGGGACATCCGCCCCGCCGGCCCCCGGCAGATGGAGGACCCGCCGCGGCAATGGGACATCGTCGACGAACAGGGCGACGAATCCTTCCCGGCCAGCGACCCGCCGGCCAATTACTGAAACGAAAAGGCGGGGGCTTTCGCGGCCCCCACCCTTTTTGGCGGCGTCAGCCCTTGTGCTCGGGCTTGCCCTTGCGCTTGGTGCTGGCCATTTCCTCCAGCTCGCGCTCGCTCATCGACTCGTACATCTGCTTCGAGGCCTCGTGCAGCTCGCTCTTGCTGGTCTCGCCGCGCTTGGCGGCCAGGGCCGCGCCGGCGGCCTTTTGCTGCGCCTTGGATTTGGCAGGCATGTCGTCATCCTCCTGCAGGCGGAACGCTTACTCGCCGCCGTTGGTTGCGCGGTCGTTCTGCCGGGCCTTGCGGTCGCCCGCCTCGCGGTTCTGGCGGCCGGCATTGGGTTCGTTCGAGCGCGGCATCTGCCGCGGGTTCAGGACCGGATCGGCATTGCCCATCTTGTGCTCCTGCGCCTTCTGCTCGACGTTTAACTTCTCGTTCTCGGCCTTGGGGTCGAATTTCTCGCCCATGGTGACATCCTCCTGATGGTGGGGCCGGTCCGGGGTGCGGGCCGGCGGCCGGGGCCCTAATCCCGGTGCTCGGGCATCTCTTTCAGCGCGTCCTTGGTCCAGTTGCTGACAGCATGCACGCTGTTGCTGGCGTCGCGCATGAAATCCAGGTCCCGCGCGGGGACGGCGACGGGCTTGGCGCCGATCCCCAGGAAGCCGCCGACGTCGATCACGACCTGCGCCTCGGTTCCGCTGCCGTGGACATGGGCGACATGGCCGATCCTTTCGTCATCGGGGCCAAAGACGGTGGCCCCGGTCAGGACGGCCTCGGTCAGCTCGTCCTCGCGCAGGCGGGTATGGGTGGTGTGGTCCATTCCGGTCTCTCCTCTCGATGGTATCGGGGTGGTTCCAACAGGCATGGGGCCGATTTGTTCCATGAACCCGCCGTGAGGGCGGGAACATTTCCAGCCGCGGCCGGTTCACCAGCCCCGTCACCGCATCCAGAGGAGGAAAGGATGAAACATCTGTTCGTCACCACCGCGCTTGCCGCCGCGCTGAGCGTGGGCGCCGCCCAGGCCCAGCAGACCCAGACCGACCCCACGCCGGCCCCGCAGGACAGCGCCGCGACCGCGGAGGCGCCGGTGCCGACCATCGCCCCGCCCGACGGCTATGTCGAAGGCGAGGTGACGCTGACCACCGAGAACCTGGAAGGCACCACCGTCTACGACGCCAGCGGCGACGATATCGGCACGGTGCATGGGCTGGTCTTTGCCAACGGCACCACCTCGATGCAGGACGCGGACGCCGCCCCGGCCCCCGGCGGCACCGCGCCCGAGACGGCGCCGGCCGCCGCCACCAGCGCCGGGTCGACCGCGGGCGATACCGCGACCCCCAGCGCGACGGCTCCGGATACCATGGGCACGGTCGACAGCAGCACCGCCAGCCCGCAGGCCAGCGCCCCCGCCACCGATTCCGAATCCGACAATGTCGCCAGCGGCACCGACACCGGCGAGAACGACCGCATCGACAATGTCGGCTCGGACGCGACCACGGTGACGCCCACCGACGCCACCACCCCGCCGGCGCAATCGGCGACCGACACGCAGCCGGCCGGCGGCATGGCCGGGACCGAGATCAGCCACGCCATCATCGACGTGGGCGGCTTCCTGGGCATCGGCAAACACCGCGTGGCGGTGCCGGTCGACGATCTCGTGGTCTATCGCAAGGATACCGATCTGCGCATCTACCTGCCCTGGACCAAGCAGCAGGTCGAGGCGCTGCCCGAATTCGACGAGGACGGCCCCGCTCCCGCCGTTCAGTAACGCTGCTGCGGGCCACCGCCGCCCGCATCGTCAGGAACCGCGCGCGGACGATCCGCCGCGGAACCCCTGGATTGTCGGTCCGGCACCCGGCCGACATCTGTTCCGGAGGTTGGCGGTTCGGCGTCGCGGTGCCGAACCGGCGGCCAGGCGCCCGCACCGGACGGGCGGGCCCGGAACCCGCGCCGTCGCGGGGCGTTGGGACACATTCCGGGGATGAAGGACTCGCGCCATGGCCCCTCGGGCGATCTGGAAAGGCCTGCTGAAGATCGCCGAGGTCAGTTGCCCGGTGGCGCTGCACACCGCGGCCTCGACCTCGGAACGGATCGCCTTCCATACGCTGAACCGCGCCACCGGCCACCGGGTACGCCGGCAATTCGTGGACGCCGCCACCGGCAAGCCGGTCGAGAAGGAGGATCAGGTCAAGGGCTACGAGGTCGGCGACGGCGACTACCTGATCCTGGAGCCCGAGGAGATCGCCGCCGCCGTGCCAGAAAGCGACAAGACCCTGGCGGTCGCCAGTTTCGTCGCCTGCAAGGACATCGACGACGTCTATTTCGACCGCCCCTACTATCTGACCCCCGCCGACCCGACCGCCCAAGAGGCCTTCGCCCTGATCCGCGAGGGCATGCGGCGCAGCAAGGTCGCGGCCCTGGCGCAGGCGGTGCTGTTCCGACGCGTGCGGACGGTGCTGATCCGTGCCCACGGGTCCGGCATGATCGCCACCACGCTGAACTTCGACTATGAGGTGCGCCCGGCCGCCGAGGCCTTTCGCGACATCCCCGCTACCAAGATCAAGGGCGAGATGCTGGAGTTGGCCGAGCACATCATCGCGACCAAGGCGGGCGAATTCGACATCGCCGGTTTCGACGACCGCTACGACGCGTCGCTGGCCGAACTGGTCAAGGCCAAGCTCGAGGGCCGCCGCATCGCACCGAAGAAGCAGGCTCGGCGCGAGAATGTCGTGGACCTGATGGCGGCGCTGCGCGAAAGCGCGGGCGTGGCCGCCAAGTCGAAACCGGCGCCGCGGAAAAAGCCCGCGTCCCGCCAGCGCAAGAGCGGCTAAGCTCCCGCGAGCCTTTCCGCAATCTTTGCTCCGCCAGGAGCTCTCAGGATCGACCCACGGACGGGTTTCCCCAGTGTTAGGGGACATCTGTTTTGAATAATGCGGGAATATCCGGTTGAGGACGGGGGACAGGGGCTCTGTTGCACAAATCCTGTCATGGATTCATCTGATGAAACCCGTACGGTAGCTGGTCTGCATGAGCCGACCCGCATCCCCGACATACAGAACCCGGAACTGGCCAGCCTACAATGAAGCGCTCAAGCGCCGGGGTTCGCTGACGATCTGGTTCGACCCCGAGATGAGCTGGGATGCCGCGCCGACAGGCAGGCGTGGCCGCCAGCAGACCTACAGCGATGCCGCCATTCAGACGTGTCTTTCGATGAAGGTGCTCTTCGGCATGGCGCTCAGGCAGACGACTGGTTTCGTCGAGAGCCTGCTGCAGTTGGTTGGTCTCGACTGGACGGTGCCTGACTTCAGCACCCTGTCCCGTCGCCAGAAGACCCTGGCTGTGAACATACCGTATCGCGGGGCCGCTGCACCTGCTGATCGACAGCACTGGCATCAAGGTCGAGGGCGAAGGCGAGTGGCACGCCCGCAAGCATGGCGGCCCGAAACGGCGCGTCTGGCGCAAGATCCATCTGGGGATTGATGAGGAAACGCTGGAGGTTCGGGCGGTGGAGATCACAGGGAGCCACATCGGCGATGCGCCGGTGTTACCCGACCTGCTCAAACAGATCCCGGCGCACGAGCAGATCGGCCGCGTCACAGCAGACGGCGCCTACGACACCCGCAAATGCCACGATGCCATCGCTGACCGCGGCGCCGACGCTGTCATTCCGCCCCGCAAGAACGCCAAACCCTGGAAGACAGTCGCCGCCGGCGCGGGCGCACGAAACGAGGCTCTGCGGGCATCGAAATACCTCGGTCGTGCCCTCTGGCGACGATGGAGTGGATACCACCCCCGAAGCCGCGTCGAGACGAAGATGCACTGTGTGAAACTGCTGGGTCAGCGCCTCATGGCACGGGACTTTGACCGACAGGTCGCCGAGCTTCAGGTCCGTATCGCTATTCTGAACCGTTACACCGCGCTTGGCACCCCCGTCACAGAGGCCGTGGGATAGATCTGTCCGGGGAAGGGGGAAATCCGGCCATCAACTCTTTGGTGCAACAGAGTCCCCTGCCGCGGGACGAGAGTGACGGATAGTGTCCGCTATTGATAGTGAACACTCCGGGGCAGATTTTGGTTCGCAGGACGAAGCGGCTTTGGACGGACGAGGAGAAGCGGTCGATCTGTTTCCAGACGGCTGCGCCGGGCGTTTCGGTAGCTCAGGTTGCGCGGCGCTACGCGGTCAACGCGAACATGGTGTTCAAGTGGTTGCGCGATCCGCGCTATACGCCGGAGCCAGCGTCGGTTCCGTCCCAGCCCGAGGGGATGCGCTTTCTGCCTGTGGAGATCGTCGCTGAGGCGAAGGCGCCCGCGACAACGCCTTTCGCGGCGAACCATATCGAGATCGAACTGGCTGGCGGACACCGGATGCGGATCAGCGGCAGCTATGATCCCGAGGCGCTGGCGCGGCTGATCCGGAGCCTGACGGCGTGATCCCGGTTCCCGCCAACACGCGGGTCTGGCTGGCGGCCGGGGTGGCCGACATGAGCAAGGGCTTTGCAGCCTTGGCCGCGCAGGCCGAGACGGTGCTGAAGCAGGACCAGTTCGCCGGGCATCTGTTCGTGTTCCGGGGCCGACGTGGAGATCTCGTGAAGGTGATCTGGTGGGATGGGCAAGGGGCCTGCATGTTCATGAAGCGCTTGGAGCGTGGTCGGTTCGTCTGGCCCTCGGCGAAGGAGGGCAAGGTGGCGCTGACGCCGGCGCAGTTGTCGATGCTCCTGGAAGGGATCGACTGGCGCGCTCCGGAACGGACCTGGCGGCCCTTGGCGGCGGGATAATCCGCCGCTCCGGAGAGGATAGGATTCCCACAAGAAATCCAATAAGATAAACTCCCGGCATGCTCAGTCAGACCTTGACCTTGCCGGAGGACCGCGAAGAACTGCGCAGTTTCACCGCGCGGCTGCTGGCCGAGGTGAAGGCGCAGGCGATCCTGATCGAGAAGCTCCGGCACCAGTTGGCCGGGCACCGGGCGCACCGGTTCGGGGCGTCGTCCGAGGCCGCCGAGCAGCTGCGATTGGCGCTCGAGACCAGCGAGATCGCCGCCGCCGCGATGACGGCGCGCATGAAGCTGCCCGACATCGAGGAGAAGGACAAACCCAAGCGCCGCCCGATCCCGGATCACATCCCGCGCATGGAAGTGGAATTGACACCCGGCGCCGATGCCTGTGCCGAGTGCGGCGGGCGTCTGCGCCGGATCGGCGAGGATATGACGGAGGAGCTGGAATATGTGCCGGGGCGGTTCATCGTGAACCGGATCGTGCGGCCTCGCCTGACCTGTGCCTGCTGTGAACGCCTCGTCCAGGCCGCGCTGCCCTCGCGCCCCATCGAGCGCGGCCGTCCGGGGCCGGGTTTGCTCGCTCATGTGCTGGTCAGCAAATATGCCGACCATCTGCCCCTCTATCGCCAGAGCCAGATCTTCGACCGTGAGGGGCTCGACCTCGACCGCTCGACCCTGGCCGACTGGGTTGGCAAGAGCACCGCCCTGCTGGAACCGCTGGCCGATGCCATCGGCCGCCATGTCCTGTCGGCCGAGGCGATCTTCACCGATGACACGTCCGTCAGCATGCTCGCTCCCGGCACCGGCAAGACACAGACCGCCCGGCTCTGGACCTATGCCCGCGACGAACGACCATGGGGTGGCACCGCCCCGCCCGCCGCCTGGTATCGGTTCTCCGGCGACCGCAAGGGCCAGCACCCGAAGGACCATCTCGCACGCTTCCGCGGCTGGATGCACGCCGATGGCTATGCCGGGTTCGAAGATCTCTACCGCTCCGGCGCGATCCGCGAGGTCGCCTGCATGGCCCATGTCCGGCGCAAGTTCGTCGACATCCATCGGTCGCAAGGCTCCCCGATCGCAGAAGAGGCCATCGGCCGGATCGCCCAACTCTACGCCGTCGAGAAGGAGGCCCGAGGATCGCCACCTGATCGTCGCGCCGATCTACGTCGCACGCATGCCGCCCCGGTCTTCGACGGCCTCGAAGCCTGGCTGGCCATGCAACTCACGACCATCTCTGGAAAATCCCCACTGGCAGTCGCCATCCGCTATGCCCTGACCCGCATGGAGCGCCTGCGCCCCTACCTCGACCACGGCATCCTGGAACTGGACAACAACACCGCCGAACGCGGCATGCGTGCCATCGCCCTCGGCCGGAAGAACTACCTCTTCGTCGGCTCCGAAGCAGGCGGCAAGGCCGCCGCCATCACCTACACCCTGATCGAAACCGCCAAACTCAACGCCGTCAATCCCCACGCCTGGCTCGCCGACACCCTAGCCCGCATCCCGGACTACAAGATCACCAAGGTCGACGACCTGCTGCCCTGGCGCTGGAACGGGTAGCGGTCAGCCCAAACGCTTACGGAATGTCAGCCCAGGGCGCCCCCGTTCGCAACCGCCAGATGATGCCGTTCAACACCTCTGCTCATCCCGCTTCACCCCTAGCAATGCGTTGATCCTCCTTTGGTTGCGCCTGGGCACACGGTCTTCTGCATCACCGCAACCTCGGGATGGAACATAGCCATCGCGACGGCGCCAAGACAACGATCGAGACAATCGCCCGTCTCCCGCCCAGCCGCGGCAGCCATGCCCGGCTATCGCCTAAACGGCATGCCGCTGGCCATCGCGGCCATCGCGGGCAGGGAGACGGACTGGCCCGCGTCCCACTTCTGGCGGCACAGGTTGATTTCGCCGAGCCGAATAATCTGACACCATTCATTGGTAACGAAAGGATACACTCTCTGTTCCCGGCTGGTGATGCAGAACCTGCGACTACCGATGCTGGTCCTGGTACAATCGACCGGGCAGCGATTTGGGCCTCGGTTTTAGGGGCTATTACCTGATCGGGCGAAACTGATCTGCCTGCAGACCCGGGGCGGGCACAGCACCGACGGGCTCTGGCGCCGGCAGCCGGTCCGGCAGGGCCGAAAGCCACCGGCGGTCCGTGCCTTCCGCCCGAAGCCTGGCTCGCGTCCGCCGAATGGCGCGACGGGTGACCGCCCCGGACGCGCTAGCTCTCGCCTCGTCGGGTGACACCGCCAGCCACGGGTCGCGCGCACCCGAACTCCGGACCTGCCCCGCTGCTATGTGCCGCAGCACTGAGCGGCGGTGGGCTTCGGGCCGCCAGGCTCGATCAGGGCGATGGCCTGTTGCGCCATCATGCATTCCTCGTTGGCGGGGATGACCAGGGTGCGGAACCGGCCCAGCGGCGCCATGCGGCGCAGGATCGCCGCGCGCACGGGGGTCGCGTTCTCGCCGATGCCGCCGGTGAAGACCATGGCGTCGATGCCGCCCAGCGACACCGCCAGCGCCGCCGCGGCCTGGGCGCATTTCATCGCGAAGAAGTCCAGCGCGAAGCGCGATGCCTCGGTGCCGTCCGCAAGCAGCGCCGCCACGTCGTTCGACCGGCCCGACAGGCCCATCAGGCCGGAGCGGTTGTAGATCAGGTCCTCGATCTCTTCCGGGGCCATGCCGAAGCTGCGCTGCAGAAGCAGGATGGCCCCGGGATCGACGGCGCCCGAGCGCGTGCCCATCGGCACCCCGTCTACCGCCGTCATGCCCATTGTGGTGTCGACGCTGCGCCCGGCCCGCATGGCGCAAAGGCTGGCGCCGTTGCCCAGATGCGCGGCGACGACGCGGCCCCGGTGCAGGTCGGGGTGCTGCTCGGCCAGCACCTGCGACAGCCATTGATAGGAGAGCCCGTGGAAGCCGTAGCGGCGCACGCCGCGGTCGTGATATTCGGGCGGCAGTGCGAAATGCGTGAACAGCGGGTCGCGCCCGACATGGAAGGCGGTGTCGAAGCAGACCACGTCCGGCACGTCCCCCACCAGCCGGCGCGAGGCGGCGATGGCGGCCAGCCCATGCGGCTGGTGCAGCGGCGCCAGCGGGATCAGCGTCCGCAGATCCTCCAGCACCTGCGGCGTCACCAGGGTGGCGCGGTCGTATTCGGTCCCGCCATGGACGATGCGATGCGCCACCGCCTGCATGCTCCAGCCGTCGTCATGGGCATCGATGAAATCCAGCAGCGCCTGGAGGGCGGCGGCATGGTCCGCGCCCGGCGGCAGCGCCCTCCGCGTCTGGGGCGCGCCGGTCAGCGTCGCCGTCAGTTCGGCCGCGCCGCCGATGCGGCTGACGGCGCCGCGGGCCAGCAGCGCCAGCCCGTCGCGGGCAAAGACCCGGAACTTCAGGCTGGACGAGCCGGCGTTCAGCGTCAGGATGGTCGGGATCATTTCAGCACCCCCCGGGCGCGGGCATCGGCGACCAGCACCGCCAGGGCGCAGGACAGCCGCCGCGCCCGCAGGGAATCGGCGCGGCTGGTCAGCATGACCGGCACCCGCGCGCCCAGGACGATGCCCGCCGCATCGGCGCCGCCCAGGAAGATCAGCTGCTTGGCCAGCATGTTGCCGGATTCGATATCGGGCACCAGCAGGATGTCGACCTGCCCGGCCACCGGCGAGACGATGCCCTTTTCCTGCGCCGCCGCCAGGCTGATCGCATTGTCGAAGGCCAGGGGACCGTCCAGCACCGCGTCGGCGATCTGGCCGCGGTCGGCCATCTTGCACAGCGCCGCCGCGTCCAGCGTCGCCTGCATCTGCGGATTGACCGTCTCGACCGCGGCCAGGATGGCGACATTGGGCCGCGCAGGTCCCCAAAGCACCCGCCACAGCCCGATGGCATTGCGCAGGATGTCGGCCTTGATCGCAAGGTCGGGGGCGATGTTGACCGCGGCGTCTGTGATGATGAAGGGGCGCGGATAGTCCTTGCTGAGCATCAGGAAGGCATGGCTGATGCGGCGTTCGGTCCGCAGCCCGCATTGCGGATGGATCACCGCGGCCAGCAGCTCGTCCGAATGCAGCGAGCCCTTCATGATCGCGCCGACCTGCCCGGCCGCGGCCATCTGCGCGGCGGCCGCGGCGGCGGCATGGCTGTGCTCGGTGTCCACGGTCTCGTAGCGGTCGGGGGGATGGCCGGCCTCGGCCAGGGCGGCACGGATGCGCGCGGCGGGGCCGATCAGCACCGGCTGGATCAGCCCGGCGGCGACGGCATCGTCCACCGCATCGAAAACGCTTCGCTGCACCGGGTGGACGACGGCGGTGCGCAGCGGCGGCAGGCCGGCGCAGCGGTCGATCAGGGCCTGATACTGGTCGGTCATGCGTCCCCCCTGTGTTCGGCACCCCGAGGGGCGTATCGGCCCCGGACGATAGAGAAACCCGGCGCCGCCGCAACCCGTGGTTCCGGCGCGTTTCGTCGCATCAGCCCAGCTCCAGCAGCCGCGCCATCTCGGCACGCAGTTCGGCCAGTTCGAAGGGCTTGGCGATGAAACCGTCGGCGCCCAGTTCCAGCCCCTTGCGGCGCTCGACCACCGAGCCGCGGGCGGTCATCATCAGCACGCGCACGCCCTTCAGCGCGGGGTCGGCGCGCATCGCCTCGATGATCTCGTAGCCCGAGATGTCGGGCAGCATGATGTCGAGCAGCACCAGGTCGGGATGCAGCGCGCGGATGCGGGCGATGGCCTCGCGGCCCCGGGCGACGCGCTCATGCGCATAGCCCTGCCGGGCCAGCACGAATTCGATGGCCAGCGCGATGCTGTCCTCGTCCTCGACAACCAGGACGGTTTGCCTGTGCAAGTCAGCCGTCATCCTGTCCTCGCGATCAGGGCCGGAAAAGCGGCGCGCCGGGAAGGCACGCCGCCGTCTTGCGAAGCGGTCGGGGCGGACCTGCCGCCCCGGCCGGGGACCCTCAGTGCGACGAGGCCTCAGACGCGCCGATCCCGGTTTCCGAGCGCACCTGCTGGGCCGGGAAGCCCGCGCGGTCGATGCGTGCCCGCTGGCCCTTATCGGTGATCGAGAACAGCCAGATGCCGAGGAAGGCGAGCGTCATCGAGAACAGCGCCGGCGAGGTATAGGGGAAGGGCGCCGAGCCGACGGGATTGCCCAGCGTCGCTTCCCACACCGAGGGCGACAGCACCGTCAGCACCACCGAGGAGACCAGCCCCAGGAAGCCGCCGATCACGGCGCCGCGGGTGGTGCAATCCTTCCACAGCACGGACATGAAAAGCACCGGGAAGTTGGCCGAGGCGGCGACGGCGAAGGCCAGCGACACCATGAAGGCGATGTTCTGGTTCTTGAAGGCGATGCCCAGCACCACCGCGACGATGCCAAGCGCGATGGTGGTCATGCGCGACACCCGCAGCTCGCTGCCCGGTTCCGGGTTGCCCTTCTTGATCACGGTCGCATAGAGGTCGTGGCTGACCGCCGAGGCGCCCGAGAGCGTCAGGCCGGCGACCACCGCCAGGATGGTGGCGAAGGCCACGGCCGAGATGAAGCCCAGGAAGACGTTGCCGCCGACCGCATGGGCCAGATGCACGGCCGCCATGTTGTTGCCGCCCATCAGCTTGCCGTCCGCGCCCAGGAAGTCGGGGTTGGTCAGCACGAAGGTGATGGCGCCGAAGCCGATGATGAAGGTCAGAAGATAGAAATAGCCGATCCAGCCGGTCGCCCACATCACCGACTTGCGCGCTTCCTTGGCGCTGGGGACGGTGAAGAAGCGCATCAGGATATGCGGAAGGCCCGCGGTGCCGAACATCAGCGCCATGCCGAAGCTGATGGCCGAGATCGGGTCCTTGATGAAGGTGCCCGGGCCCATGATCGACTGGCCGGCGGCGGCCGCCGCCTCGGGCGTGGTGTCGGGCGTGGCCGCGGCCAGCTCGGTCTTGACGCGCACGGCGTCGGCAAACATGGCCTCGGGCGAGAAGCCGTATTTCCACAGCACCATGAAGGACATGAACGAGGCGCCGCCCAAGAGCAGGCAGGCCTTGATGATCTGCACCCAGGTCGTCGCGGTCATGCCGCCGAAGAGCACATAGACCATCATCAGCGCGCCGACGATGACCACGGCGATCCAGTAGTCGAGGCCGAAGAGCAGCTCGATCAGCGAGCCGGCGCCGACCATCTGCGCGATCAGGTAGAAAGCGACCACGACCAGCGTGCCCGAGGCGGCAAAGATCCGCACCGGCGTCTGGGCGAAGCGGAAGGCGGCCACGTCGGCAAAGGTGAACTTGCCGAGGTTGCGCAGGCGTTCCGCCATCAGGAAGGTCAGGATCGGCCAGCCGACCAGGAAGCCGATGGAATAGATCAGCCCGTCATAGCCCGAGGTCATCACCGCGGCCGAAATCCCCAGAAACGAGGCCGCGGACATATAGTCGCCCGCGATGGCGAGCCCGTTCTGGAAGCCCGAGATGCCGCCGCCGGCGGTATAGAAATCCGCCGCCGACTTGGTTTTCGCGGCGGCCCATTTGGTAATAAACAGCGTCAGCACCACGAAACCCGCGAACATGATGATCGCGGTCCAGTTGGTGGCCTGCTTCTCGCCTCCGCCCTGGATGGCGTCGGCCAGGGCCAGGCCCGGAACCAGCGCCATCGCGGCAGCGGCGGCAAGGCGTTCGGTGATGCGGCTCATTTCAGCGCCTCCCGCTTGATCTTTTCGCTCAGGTCGTCGAACTGGCTGTTGGCGCGGCGCACGTAGATGCCGGTGACGACGATGGTGAAGATGATGACGCCGAAGCCCAGGGGGATGCCCCAGGTCATCACGCCGTCGCCGATGCGCGCCGCCAGGGCCTCCTTGTCGAAGGCGATCAGCAGGATATAGCCGTAATAGACCACCAGCATGGCGATGGTCAGGATCCAGCCGAAGCGCGATCTTGTCGATTTCAGCAGCTGATAATTCGGATCCGCGGCGATCCGATCTGCCAGGTTCTGTTCCATTTTCGTGAGTTCCTCCACTGCACTGCTGCGATCGGGTCGGCCGGGCGGTCCTCCTCCGCGCGGTGAGCCGTTCCTTGACTTGCATGGGTGTCGCGGCGCCGGCAGCCTTCTCCGGGCAAGCCGCGACCGGCCCGCGGGCGACGCCGCCCGCGGTCTTGGACAGGCAGGGCCCGGCGCCGAAGCGCCGGATCCCGCGTCAGGCCCGGTTCATCCGGTTTTCGATGAGCTCGTCCACGACGCCGGGATCGGCGAGGGTCGAGGTGTCGCCCAGGGCGCCGAAATCGTCCTCGGCGATCTTGCGCAGGATGCGGCGCATGATCTTGCCCGAGCGGGTCTTGGGCAGGCCCGGCGCCCATTGGATCAGGTCGGGCTTGGCGATGGGTCCGATCTCGGTGCGGACCCAGGTTTCCAGCTCCTTGCGCAGCGCGTCGGTGGGCTCGACCCCGTTCATCAGCGTGACATAGGCATAGATGCCCTGCCCCTTCAGCGGGTGCGGATAGCCGACCACGGCGGCCTCGGCGACCTTCTGATGCGCGACCAGGGCCGATTCCACCTCGGCCGTGCCCATGCGGTGGCCCGAGACGTTGATGACGTCGTCCACGCGGCCGGTGATCCAGTAATAGCCGTCCTCGTCCCGGCGGCAGCCGTCGCCGGTGAAGTAATAGCCCGGATATTGCTGGAAATAGGCCTCTTCGAAGCGCTGGTGGTCGCCCCAGAGCGTGCGCATCTGCCCCGGCCAGCTGTCCGAGATGCAGAGTACCCCCTCGGCCGGGTCGCCCTGCTGCACCACCCCGGTCGAGGCGTCCAGGATCGCCGGGCGCACCCCGAAGAAGGGCAGCGTGGCCGAGCCGGCCTTGGTCTCGATGGCGCCGGGAATCGAGGTGATCATGTGGCCGCCTGTCTCGGTCTGCCACCAGGTGTCGACGATGGGGCAGCGGCCCTGGCCGACGTGCTTGTCGTACCAGTTCCAGGCCTCGGGGTTGATCGGCTCGCCGACCGAGCCCAGCACGCGCAGGCTGGACAGGTCGTGCTTCTCGACCCATTCCGGCCCCTGCCCCATCAGCGAGCGGATGGCGGTGGGCGCGGTATAGAACTGGGTGACCTTGTGCTTGGCGCAGACCTCCCAGAAGCGGCCGGCGTCGGGCCAGGTCGGCACGCCCTCGAACATGATCGTGGTGGCGCCGTTGGCCAGCGGGCCATAGACGATATAGCTGTGGCCGGTGACCCAGCCCACGTCGGCCGTGCACCAGAACACGTCGCCGTCCTTGTAGTCGAAGACGTATTGATGCGTCATCGCCGCATAGACCAGATAGCCGCCGGAGGTATGCACCACGCCTTTCGGCTTGCCGGTCGAGCCCGAGGTGTAAAGGATGAACAGCGGGTCCTCGGCCCCCATCGGGCGCGGCGGGCAATGCGGGCTGACCTGCTCCATCAGCGCCAGAACGTCCACGTCGCGGCCGTCGATCCAGGTGGTCTGGTCGCCGGTGTGCTTGACCACCAGGCAGCGCACCCGGTCCGAGCAATGCAGAAGCGCCGCGTCGGTGTTCGACTTCAGCGCCGTGCGCCGGCCGCCGCGCGGGGCGGTGTCGGCGGTGATCACCAGCTTGGCGCCGGAATCGTTGATGCGGTTCGCCAGCGCATCGGGCGAGAAGCCGGCGAAGACGATCGAATGGATGGCGCCGATCCGGGCGCAGGCCAGCATCGCATAGGCCGCCTCGGGGATCATCGGCAGATAGATCACCACCCGGTCGCCGCGCATCACGCCCTGGCTCAGCAGCACGTTGGCGAAGCGGTTCACCTTTTCCGACAGCTCGGCATAGGTGATGTGGCGGGCCGGGGTCTTGGGGTCGTCGGGCTCGAAGATGATCGCGGTCTGGTCGGCGCGGGTCGCCAGATGGCGGTCGACGCAGTTGACCGATACGTTCAGCACCCCGTCCTCGAACCACTTGATCGAGACCTTGCCCAGGGTGAAATCGGTGTCCTTCACCTTGCTGTAGGGCTGGATCCAGTCCAGCCGCCGACCTTCGCGGCGCCAGAACCCCTCGGGGTCGGAAACCGATTCGGCATACATCTTCGCGTAGCCGTCGGGCAGAAGAAGAGCATCCTCGAAACCGGGCGGAATGGGATGTTTCGCAACATTTTCAACAGACATGACGGGCCTCCTCTTCTGGCGATGCGGCTGGTTCCGCGCGGCCGCACCCTCCTCTGGTGCTGTGGCCGGGCTTCGGCATTCCGATGGGATGGAATGTTAATATGAGTTTTCATTTTTAGTAAACCATTTTTTTCAAAAGAGAATTTTGTAAAAAAATTGACGGGACAGGCTGCGGTTTTGTAAATTGTTCACAAAAGCGTGTCGCGTCGGCGTGACGGGCGCGGGCGGGGCTGCCGCGGCCTTGCTGGACAGCCCGCCAACCCCCACGCTAGACACGAAGAACCAAGAGATCCAGCAGGGCGAGTAGATGTCGAACCAGGGCCGGAAACTGGAACAGGCGGCCAAGGCCGCGTGGCTTTCCCATGTCGCCGGCAAGACCCAGGACGAGATCGCCGGGATCATGGGCGTTTCGCGCCAGACCGCGCAGCGGCTGGTCGCCCAGGCCGTGGCCGAGGGGCTGGTCAAGATCCGCATCGACCACCCTTTCGCGCATTGCATGGACCTGGCCGAGGGGCTGCGGCGACGCTGGGGACTGACCTTCTGCCAGGTGGCGCCCTCGGACGCGCCCGAGGCCGGGGTGGCGCTGATACTGGCCGACGCGGTCGAGCAATGGCTGCGCCGGCCCGAACCGCTGACCCTGGCCATCGGCACCGGCCGCACCCTGCGCGCCGCCATCGCGCAGCTGCCGCATCTCGACTGCCCGCAGCACCGCATCGTGTCGCTGACCGGGAATATCGCGCCGGACGGCTCGACCGCCTATTACAACGTGCTGTTCACGCTGTCGGACCTGGTCACGGCGCGCAGCTTTCCGCTGCCGCTGCCGGTCATCGCCCCGACCATGCGCGAGCGCCGGGCGGTGAACGGCCAGCCCAGCATCGAGCGGCTGATCCGCATGTCCGCCGATGCCGCCGTGGCCTTCGTCGGCATCGGCACCGTCGGCGCCGGGGCGCCGCTGATGCTGGACGGCTTCCTGTCGCAGCCCGATCTGGACGCGCTGGTCGCGGCCGGCGCGGTGGGCGAGATCACCGGCTGGGCCTATGACGCCGAGGGCCGGCTGATCGAGGGGCTCAGCAACGACCGCGTCGCCTCGGCCCCGATCCCGCCGCGCGAGACGACGCTGGTGATCGGCGCGGCCCATGGCGCCGAAAAGGTGCCGGCGATCCGCGGCGCGCTGCAAGGCCGGCTGATCGGCGGGCTGATCACCGATGCCGGCACGGCGGCGGCGCTGCTGAAGGGCTGAGCCTACATCGCCACGATCTCGGCTCGCTGCTGCTGCATGCGCAGGAAGATGCGCCAATCGCGTTCGCGCCGCGCCCGGGCGGCAGGGTCGGGGCGGGTGACCTCGACCGGGCGGGCGAAGCGGGCGCGGGCCGCGCGGATGCCGCCCGCCAGCGGCGCCGCGGCGGCGATGGCGGTGCCGCGAAGCACCGCGTCCTCGGGCTGCCAGTGGATCTCGGCCCCGGTCGCGTCGGCATAGAGCTGGCGCAGCAGCGGCGCGCGGGCCTGCCCGCCGGCCATGGCCAGCCGCGGCGGCGCCAGGCCCATATGGGCGATGACCTGTCGCGTTCCCAGCGCGATCCCCACTGCCGCGCGCCAGTAGAGCCCGTCCAGCGCCGCGATGCTGCCATCGAGCGCAAGCCCGTGGATCGTCCCGCGCGTCAGCGGGTCGGCAAAGGGCGTGCGGCTGCCCTTGAAATCGGGCAGGATGTGCAGCCCCTCGCCCGGCTCGGCCGGGGCCGCCGCGATCCGGGCCAGGATGTCGTCATGGGTCGCGGGCCGAGGATACATCCGGCGCACCTGTTCCAGAGCCGCGCCGGTGGCGGACTGGCCGCCCTCGCTGACCGCTTCGCCCGGCAGGATGGCACCAAGATAGGGCCCCCACAGCGCCGGCGCGGGACCCAGCCCGGCGGCCATGACGCAGTTCGAGGTGCCGGCGATCAGCGCCGGCATGTCGGGCGCCGCCCCCAGCGCCCCGGCAAAGGCATCGATCAGCCCGGCCGCGACCGGGGTGCCGGGCGCAAGCCCCAGTTCGGGTGCACCCTGTGCCGACAGCGGCCCGATCGCCGCCCCCGGCGCCAGTACCGGGCCGGGGCGCGGAAAACCCGAGATGCCGGCGCAGGCCAGCAGGTCCTCCTGCCAGCCGCCGCGGTCGGGCAGATAGGCCCATTTCGCCGCCGCCGCGCACAGCGAGCGCGCCTCGATGCCGGTGGCGCGAAAGGCCAGGTGGTCGCAAAGGTCGCGGACGCCGGCCAGCGTGGCCCAGACCTCGGGCCGGTGCCGGGCCAGCCACATCAGCTTGGGCGTCTGCATCTCGGGCGAGACCGCGCCGCCGGCCCGGGCGACCACCTCGTGGTCCAGTGCGTCCAGTTCCCGCGCCTCGGCCACGGCGCGGTGGTCGTGCCAGGCGATGACGTCGGGGGCAAAGCCCGGCGCCTCGACCACCAGCGAACAGGTGGCGTCGAAGGCCAGCGCCCCGATCTGGCCCGGGCTGGCGCCGGCCAGGCGACGTGCCTCGGCCAGGGCTTCGGCAACCGCCTGCCAGATCTCGGCGAAATCGTGCCCGGCCTGCCCGTCCGGGCCGGCGATGGTGGCAAATCCGCAGCTGGCGCGGGCCAGAAGCCGCCCCTCGGCCGAGAACAGCCCCGCCCGTGCGCGGGCCGAGCCCACATCCACCGCCGCGATCAGCAAAGACCCACCCTTCCCTAGCGCAATCCGGCCAGAGTTTTGGGCAAATCCGCGGCATGGTCAATCAGCGCGTCCGGGCTTTCGGCCGCCAGCCGCTGGGCCAGATGCGCGGCGCCGGCATGGCTGCCGCCCAGAAAGCCGATGGCGCGCATGCCGGCGGCGCGGGCGGCGCGCAGCCCGGCCGGGCTGTCCTCGATCACCACGCAATCGCCGGGCGCCATGCCCAGCCGGTCGGCGGCCAGCAGGAACAGGTCGGGCGCGGGCTTGCCATGCTCGACCAGGGCGGCGGAATAGACATGCGGGCCAAAGACCGGCGCGAGCCCGGTCAGCGCCAGCGACAGCGCCAGCCGGTCGGGCGCGCTGGACGAGGCGACGGCGCGCGGCCCCGCGATCCCGGCCAGCGCCTGAGGCATCCCCTCGACCGGGCGCAGGTCGCGGCGAAAGCGGCGAAACAGCGCCTGCGAAAAGCCCGGCAGCGCCGGCGCCATGTCGACGCCGTGATCCCGGGCCGCCTCGACGATGGTCAGGATCGAGCGGCCGAGGAATTCGTCATAGATCCGTGCGCTGTCGATCGGCACGCCCAGGCCATGCAGCAGGGCTTCGAGCTCGGCCACGGCCAGCGGCTCGCTGTCCACGAGCACGCCGTCGCAGTCGAAGATCAGCCCCCGCGCCACCGCTCACGCCCCGAGATAGGCGTCGAGCGTGGCCCGTGTCCCCTTGTCCCACAGCATCGCCAGCCAGCGCGCGAAGGGTTGGGCAAAGCGCGGATCCTGCCCCGTCGCGCCATAGATCTCGGCCATGCCGAGCCAGGCCGATGGATCGGTCCGCGCTGCCTGCGCCTTGGATACGAGGCTGTCCCAGTTCGGGTCGTTCGGCTCGATCACCGCGCCGCTGTCGGTGACACCCGCGCAATAGCGGCACCACAGCGCCGATTCCAGCGCCAGCCCTTCGACCGGCAGGCCGCGTTCCAGCCGGTGGGCGATGGTCGGCACGATGAATTTCGGCTGCCGGTTCGAGCCGTCGAGGCAGAGCCGGCGCACGGTGTCGCCGATCTTGGGATTGGCGCAGCGTTCCGCGACCTTGGCGAAATAGGCCTGCAGGTCGGTGCCCGGGACCGGCGGCACGGCGGGGATGATCTCGTCGGCCTCGATCTTTTCCAGGAAGGCGCGGACCTGGGCGTCCTGCATCGCCTCATGCACGAAATGGATGTCGAGAAGGCCGGCCGGATAGGCGATCACCGCATGGCCGCCGTTCAGGATGCGGATCTTCATCAGCTCCCATGGCGTGACGTCGGCGACGAATTCCACCCCGGCTTTCTCCAGCGGCGGGCGGCCGGCGGGGAAATCGTCCTCCAGCACCCATTGGATGAAATCCTCGCAAAAGACCGGCGCCTCGTCGGGAATGCCGAAATCCTCGCGCACCATGCGGCGTTCGCGGTCGCTGGTGGCGGGGGTGATGCGGTCCACCATGGCGTTGGGAAAGGCGACATTGGCCAGGATCCACTCGGCCAGTTCCGGGTCCGAAAGGCGCGCGGTCTCCACCACCGCCTCGCGGGTGACGTCGCCGTTATGCGGGATGTTGTCGCAGCACATCACGGTAAAGGCCGGATGCCCGGCTGCGCGGCGGGCCTTCAGCCCCGCGACGATCAGGCCGAAGACGGTCTGCGGCGCCTCGGGCGTTGCCGCATCGGCGGCGATGGCGGGATGCGCGGGGTCGAAATGGCCGGTGGCGGCATCGATGAAATAGCCGCCTTCGGTGATGGTCAGCCCGACGATGCGGATCGCCGGATCGGCCAGGGTGGCGATGACGCGCGCATGATCGCCCGGCGCGATGTAATCGACGATCGGCCCCAGCACGCGGGCGTCCGAGCGCTCGGCCGATTGCTCGACCAGCGTGTAGAGGTGATCCTGCGCCGCCAGCGTGTCGCGCATTTTCGCGTCGCCCGGCATGACCCCGGCGCCGATGATGGCGAAGTCCTGCGCCAGCCCCATGTTCATCAACCGGTCGAGGTAGAAGGCCTGATGCGCGCGGAAGAAATTGCCGACGCCGAAATGCAGGATGCCGGGGCGCAGACCGGCGCGGTCATAGCTTGGGCCGGGGTGGGCGAGTTGCGCGAGCGTCTGGTTGGAAAGCCTGTCCATCTTGTCCCTCACAACGCCAGGCCGTTCTGGTCGAAGCGATAGATCCGCCCCTCTTGCGGGGTCAGGAAGATGCGGTCGCCGTGATGGACGGGGAACTCCCCCGCCGCACGGGCGACGATATGCGGGCCGTTGTCCAGGTCGATGTGCAGGAAGGTGTCCGAGCCCAGATGCTCGGCCACGCCCACGGTGCCGGCCAGCAGCCCCTCGGTCGTGGACATGGCGAAATGCTCGGGCCGGACGCCGATGGCATGGGCGCCCAGTTTCGCCGCCGGCTCGCCCTCGATGAAGTTCATGTTCGGGCTGCCGATGAAGCCGGCGACGAAGCGGTTGGCGGGCTTGCGGTAAAGTTCCAGCGGCGAGCCCACCTGTTCCACCCGGCCGGCGCGCAGCACGACGATCTTGTCGGCCATGGTCATCGCCTCGACCTGATCATGGGTGACATAGACCATGGTCGTCGCAAGTTTCTTATGCAGTTCAGAGATTTCCACCCGCATGTTCACACGCAGTGCGGCGTCGAGGTTCGACAGCGGCTCGTCGAAGAGAAAGGCTGAGGGCTCGCGCACGATGGCACGGCCGATGGCGACGCGCTGGCGCTGGCCGCCCGACAGCTGGCCGGGGCGGCGGTCCAGGTAATCGGTCAGGTTCAGGATGCCGGCGGCGTGCTTCACCCGGCGCTCCTGCTCATCCGCCGCCATGCCGGCCATCTTCAGCGGAAAGGCGATGTTCTTCCTGACCGACATATGCGGATAGAGCGCGTAGCTCTGGAACACCATGGCCAGCTTGCGCTGCGAGGGCGGCGCATGGGTCACGTCGCGTCCGTCGATCATGATCTGGCCCGAGGTCACGTCCTCGAGCCCGGCGATCAGCCGCAACAGCGTGGACTTGCCGCAGCCCGAAGGACCGACGAAGACCACGAACTCGCCTTCCCGGATCTCCAGATCGACGCCCGGGATGACCTCGACGTCGCCGAAAGCCTTGCGGACCTGCTTGAGCGTAATGCTTCCCATCGTGTTACCTCACTTCACCGCGCCGAAGGTCAGGCCGCGCACGAGTTGCTTCTGGCTGAACCAGCCCAGGATCAGGATCGGGGCGATGGCCATGGTGCTCGCCGCCGAGAGTTTCGCGTAGAACAGCCCCTCGGGGCTGGAATAGCTGGCGATGAAGGTCGTCAGCGGCGCCGCCTTGCTGGTGGTCAGGTTCAGCGTCCAGAACGCCTCGTTCCAGGCCAGGATGACGTTCAGCAGCAGCGTCGAGGCGATGCCGGGCACCGCCATGGGCGTCAGGACGTGGATGATCTCCTTGGACAGGCTGGCACCGTCCATGCGCGCGGCTTCCAGTATTTCCGCAGGAATCTCGCGGAAGTATGTGTAAAGCATCCAGATTATGATCGGCAGGTTGATCAGCATCAGCACCACGGTGATGCCCAGCCGGGTGTCCAGCAGCCCCCAGGACCGGAACAGCAGATACATCGGGATCAGCACCCCGGCCGCCGGCATCATCTTGGTCGACAGCATCCACATCAGCAGGTCCTTGGTCCGCTTCGCCGGCTGGAAGGCCATGGACCAGGCGGCGGGAACCGCGATAAGCAGGCCCAGAAGCGTCGAGCCGACCGAGATGATGACCGAGTTCAGGAAATGCCGGAAATAGGGCGAGCGGGACTGCACCTCGGCATAGTTCTGGGTCGTCCAGTCGAAGAACAGGAACTTCGGCGGGCTGGCGATGGCGTCCGCCTCGGACTTGAAGCTGGTCAGGATCGTCCACAGGATCGGGAAGAAGATCAGCAGCGCCACGCCCCAGGCCAGGATGGTGAAGGTCCAGCGGCGGGTGGTTGTGACTGTGCGGGCCATGGGTCACTCCAGCGTTTTGCCGATCATCCGCATCAGGAAGATCGCGACGATATTGGCAAGGATCACGGCGACGATGCCGCCGGCAGAGGCGCCGCCCACGTCGAACTGCAACAGCGCCTGCGAATAGACCAGATAGGTCAGGTTCGTGGACTGGTAGCCCGGCCCGCCGTTGGTGGTCACCAGGATCTCGGCAAAGACCGAGAGCAGGAAGATGGTCTCGATCAGGATCACCACGGTGATGGCGCGCGACAGATGCGGCAGCACCAGATGGGTGAACTTGGCCCAGGCGCCGGCGCCGTCCATCTCGGCCGCCTCCATCTGTTCGCTGTCGAGCGACTGCATCGCCGTCAGCAGGATCAGCGTGGCGAAGGGCAGCCATTGCCAGGACACGATCATGATGATCGACATCAGCGGATACTGGGCTAGAAAATCTATCGGTTGCGCGCCTATCGCCTTGGCAAGCCATGCGAAAAGTCCGTTCACCGGATTCATGAACATGTTCTTCCACACCAGCGCCGAAACCGTCGGCATGATGAAGAAGGGCGCGATGACCAGGATGCGGACGATCCCCTGGCCGAACATCGGCTGATCCAGCAGCAGCGCCAGCAGGATGCCGCCGCCGACGGTGACGACCAGCACGCCCCCGACCAGCAGCAGCGTGTTCTGCATCGCGGTCCAGAAGGCGGGGTCGGACAGGAAATACCGGTAGTTGGTCCAGCCGATGAACTGTTCCATGCCGGGCGACAGCAGGTTGTAGCTTTGGAAGCTGAACCACAGCGTCATCGCCAGCGGCACGATCATCCAGCCCAGGAGCAGCAGGACCGAGGGCGCGACCATGAAGCGCGCAAGGGTTTTCTGGTGTCTGGTGGCCATGGCCGCGCCTCCCTGCGCGGGGGTTTACGGGGAAAGTCCGGCTGGCGGCGGTAAGGGGCGCGGCGCGCGCGCCCCTTGCCATGACCAGGGCCGGAATGACTTGCTACCCGATCACTTGGGATATCCGGCCTTGGCCATCTCGCGCTCGGTGATCTGCTGGGCCATCTGCAGCGCCTGCTCGACGCTTGCCTGGCCCGCCAGCGCGGCCGAGAACTGCTGGCCCACGGCGGTGCCGAGCGCTTGGAACTCGGGGATGCCCACCCATTGCGTGCCGATATAGGGGACCTCGACCGTGGTCGGGTTCTTCAGGTCGGCGGACATGATGCTGTCCAGCGTCGGCTTGGCGAAGGGCGCGGCCTTCTGATATTCCGGGTTCTCGTAGAGCGAGGTGCGGGTGCCCGGAGGAACGTTGGCCCAGCCCTCGGCCTTGGCGACTTCCTCGGTATAGGCTTTCGAGGTCGCCCAGGCGACGAACTTCTTGGCGGCGTCCGGCGAGTCGGACGAGGACGGAACCGCAAGCGTCCAGGCCCAGAGCCACATCTGCGGCTTCTCGCCCTCGGGGGCCAGGGCATAGCCGACCTGGTCGGCCACGGTCGATTCCTTGGGGTTCGACACGAAGCTGGCGGCCACGGTGGCGTCGATCCACATGCCGCACTTGCCGGTCTGGAACAGCGCCAGGTTCTCGTTGAAGCCGTTCGACGAGGCGCCGGGCGGGCCCGCGTCCTTCATCACCGCCACATAATCGGTCAGCACCTTCTTCCAAGCCTCCGAGCCGAATTGCGGCTTCCAGTCCTTGTCGAACCAGGGCGCGCCGTAGCTGTGGCCCATCGAGGTCAGGAAGGCCATGTTCTCGCCCCAGCCGGCCTTGCCGCGCAGGCAGATGCCATAGACCTCGGCATCCTTGTCGGTCATCTTGCGGGCGGCGTCGAAGACGAAGTCCCAGGTCGGGCGCTCGGGCATGTCAAGCCCGGCCTTCTCCATCAGGTCCTTGCGATACATGATCATCGCCGATTCGCCGTAGAAGGGCGCGGCATAGAGCTTGCCGTCCAGCGACAGCCCCTCGCGGATCGGCGGCAGGATGTCCTCGGCGTCGTAATCGGCGCCCATGTCTTCCAGCGGGGTCAGCCAGCCCTGCTTGGCCCAGATGGGCACCTCGTAATTGCCGACGGTGACGATGTCGTACTGGCCGCCCTTGGTGGCGATGTCGGTGGTGACGCGCTGGCGCAGCACGTTCTCTTCCAGCGTGACCCATTCCAGCTGGATGTCCGGGTTCGCGTCGGTGAACGGCTTCGTCATCTTCTGCATGCGGATCATGTCGCCGTTGTTCACGGTGGCGATGGTCAGCGTCTCGGCCATGGCCGGGACGGCCAGCGCCGTCATGGCGCAAGCCCCCATCAGGCCACGCAACATCATGCTCATTCCAGAATCCTCCCTGCGGATCAGCATTTGCTAATACGATGGGCAAATGCTCACACATCACGCGGCCGCGAGTCAAGCGGAAATGCCGCGGTCCCGGCGGGTCCGCGGTCCTGGTCCGGGCGATGGGGTGGGGTCAGCCGCGGCCGCGATAGGGCGGCACGCCCTGGTCGGGGATCCAGACGCCGTCGGGCGCCGGACCGGTCTGCCAGAACACGTCGATGGGGATGCCGCCGCGCGGATACCAATAGCCGCCGATGCGCAGCCAGCGCGGCGCCAGGAACTCCACCAGGCGGCGCGCGATGGAAATCGTGCAATCCTCGTGGAAAGCGCCGTGATTACGGAAGCTTCCAAGGTAAAGCTTCAGCGATTTCGATTCGACCAGCCACTCGTCCGGCACATAGTCGATGACCAGATGCGCGAAATCGGGCTGGCCGGTCATCGGACAGAGCGAGGTGAACTCGGGGGCGGTGAAGCGCACGGCATAGGACAGGTCCGCCTGCGGGTTGCGCACCCGTTCCAGCTGGGCCTGCTCGGGGCTTTCGGGCAGACGGGTGGCGCCGCCCAGCTGGGTCAGGCCGCTGTAAATGGTCTCGGTCATGGCATTTTTCCTTGCGATCCTGGCGCACCGCCACACCCGGCGGGCGGCCGGGGTCCGAGACCCTTGTTTTGGTGACCGGGTAGGCTGCGACCGGTGAAGCGGCCGGGATAGACCGCCCCGCGCCGCGGCGCAACCGTCAGCCGCCGGCTGCGACCCGCTCGATCAGCGCCATGGCGGCCTGCGGATTGCGCTGCTTGAAGCCGCTGATGACATACAGGAACACGTCGCGCGGCTGTCCGTCGCCCTTGCCGTCTCCGACATGCGCCAACCCCTCGGGCTGCCCGCCCGCGGCCCAGATCCGCGCGCGTTCGGCCCACAGGTCCAGCCCGGCGGGGGCATAGCCCAGGGCCTCGTCCTCGCGCGTGCCCATGATGCGGGCATAGACGAAATCCGCGGTCGGGTCGGCGATCTGCGGATGCGGCCCGTCGGCCGCGATCACCACCCCGACGCCATGGGCGCGGGCCAGTTCGGTGAAGGCGGGGGTGCGGAAGCTCTCGTGCCGGACCTCGACGACATGGCGCAGCCGGCGGCCCTCGGCCTCGGCGGGCAGCAGGCGCAGGAAAGCGGCGAAATCCTCGGGGTCGAACCTCTTGGTGGCCATGAACTGCCAGTTGATCGGCCCCAGCTTCCGGCCCAGCAGCAGCACGCCGCTGTCGAGGAACCGCGCCACGCTGTCGCCGGCCTCGGCCAGAACCCGGCGGTTGGTGGCGAAACGCGGGCCCTTCAGCGAGAACACGAAATCCTCGGGGGTCTCGTCGTGCCACTTGCGGAAGCTGTCGGGCTTTTGGCTGCCGTAATAGGTGCCGTTCACCTCGATCGAGCTCAGCTGCCGGCTGGCATGGTCCAGCTCGCGCCGCTGCGGCAGGCCGGGCGGATAGAAGCTGCCGCGCCAGGGCTCGTAGGTCCAGCCGCCGATGCCGATGCGAATGCGTCCCCGTGCCATGCCCTGCCCCCGCCTTGCGTCCTTCCCGGCCAGTATAGGCGGGCCGCGCCGGAAATCAGCCCGCCAGCCGCTTGCGCGTCAGCGAGAACTTGTGCGGCGAGATGCCGTAATGCCCGCGGAACACCTTCGAGAAATAGGAGGAAGAGCCGAAGCCGCAGGCCACCGCCACCTCCATCACGCTGAGATTGGTCTCGGTCAGCAGCGAGCGCGCGTGCTGCAGCCGCACCTTGTTGAGATATTGCAGCGGCGTCGTGTCCAGGTAGCGCTGGAACAGCCGTTCCAGCTGCCGGCGCGAGATGCCCAGATAGCTGGCGCATTCGGCCAGGTCCACCTCGTCCTCGACATGGGCCTCGATATAGGCGACGGCGCGGATCAGGTGGTCGTTGCGGGTGCCGAGCCGCACCGAAAGCGAGCTGAGCTGTTCTTCCTCGCCGCGCCGGATCTGGCCCAGCAGGCACATGTCCATCACCGCCTGCATCAGCTCGGCGCCGTAGTAATCCTCGATCAGCTTTAGCGCCAGTTCGGTCGAGGCGACGCCGCCGGCGCAGGTCACGATGCGCTCGTCGATGCAGAAGATGCGGCGTTCGGGCGACAGGTCGGGGTGCTTCTCGGTGAAGTTCGGGATGTTTTCCCAATGCAGGGTGAAGCGGCGGCCGTTCAGGATGCCGGCCCGGGCCAGGGCATAGGCGCCGGTGCAGAGCCCGCCCACGGTTCGGCCGTGGCGCCATTGCTTGCGCAGCCAGTCCGAGAGGTCGGGGCTGCATCCGGCATCGGGCTCGACCCCGCCGCAGACCAGGACGTAATCGCTGGCGGGGGCGCCTGACAGCGGCGAATCCGCCATCACCGGCACCCCGTTCGAGCAGGCGACGGGCCGGCCGTTCTCGCTGAGCACATGCCATTTGAACAGCAGCTTTTCCGTCAGCTGGTTCGCCACCCGCAAGGGCTCGATGGCCGAGGTGAAGGCCAGCATGGTGAAGCGCGGCATCAGCACGAACGACACCGTGATCGGCTCGTCCACCGGCGCGGCAAGCTTCACATGGGCGATGCCCTTGGCGATATAGCGTTCGCTGTCGCCGGCCGACGATTGCTCCACGTTTGATGTCTCCAGATGCGCGTCCTCGATTCGCATTGCCACAATCCGCAGGCTACCGCCACGGCTTTCGTCCGGGAAGCGGCCTCAGCCCAGTTCGGCCAGAATCCGGGACGCGCAATCGGGCCGGGCCAGCAATTCCTGCACCGTGGCGGCGACGGCGCCGCGGCGGCTGCGGATGCTGCGGCCATGGGCGACGGCGACCAGGTCGCCCCAGCTGCCCCGCCAGCCCGGCAGGTCGGTTTCGTCGCGCGCCGCCTCGGCCAGCGTCCAGGCGCGGGCGCGCCGCACCGGCAGGGGCGCGGCGATGGCCAGATGCGGCAGGCCGCGGAATTCCGGCGCGGCCTCGGCCAGCGCCAGCGCCGACACCGCCCCCAGCCCGACCGAGACCATGGCCAGAGGCAGCCCCGGCTGGTCCGCCGCCGGCCCCGCGAACAGCGGCAGCACCGACAGCGCGTCGCGCAGCGTGCCGCGCGCCGCCAGCCGGGCACCGCGGCGATAGCCTTCGACCTGGGCGCGGATCGAGGGGCCGAGCAGCCGTTTCAGCGCCACGTCGCGCGAGTCGCCCTCGCGCAGGTAGCGGCTGGCGGCCTCGGCGATGTCATGGGCCAGCCGCAGCCGGCAGGCCAGCATCTCGTCCAGCCCGTAGACGACATGGAACGGATAGGCGCGGCGCGCCTTCAGCCGCGCGGTCAGCGGCAGGGCCAGCCGCGCGATCTGCTCGGCGTCCAGCAGCGGTTCGTGGAACAGCAGCACCAGCCGGTCGTAGCGGCCGCGCGCCGCGTCGCCGGCCAGATAGGCGGCGGTCTCGGCCACGCCGCGGGCGCCCAGGCCCAGGGTGCCGTCCTCGACCAGCCCGCCGCGCTCGGCATGCAGCATATGGCCCAGCAGGCCGATCCGGCGCGGCGTGGCCAGGTCCGCCTCGGACCGGACCGAGACCGCGAAGGCCGGTTCGCTGCGCGGCGCCAGGCGGATTACCCAGGCGTCCAGGCAATTGTCGTTCCAGTCCTCGAAGCTCCACAGCGCATGTCCGGGCAGGTCCGCGAAGCCGCCCCAACCCGGTCCGCGCGAATTCTGGATCACGAAGCCCTGGTCGGTATAGCCGTCGACGACGAAGGCATGCAGCGCATCGCCCGCGGCGGGCGACAGCGGGTCATAGGCGATCACCCCGCCGGGCGGCGCGCGCCAGCCGGGATGGACGCGGGCGGTGACCAGGACCGCGCCCGCCTCTTGCACCGCCAGGCGCATGTCGTTCACCGAATGGGCGATGCGGGCATAATTGCCCAGCGTCAGCTGCCGCGCGTCCTGGGCGATGCGCCGGGTCAGGAAGAAATCCGGCTGTCGTGGCCGATAGCCGCAAAGCGCCGATGAGCAGGCGCCGTTGTGGTAAAAGCCCTTGATGACCGCGCGCAGGCTGGTGCCGTCCTGGTCGTCGTCCAGCCATTCGTCGTGTCGCCGGGCCATGCGGTCCAGCATCCGCACGCTGGCGGTGAAGCTGCCGGCGGGCGTGGGCGGGACATAGCCTTCGCGCCGGGCCAACTGGTGCTCGACGGCGGCGGCGACGGCGAAACCGGCGCAGCTGCCCTCGTCCAGCTGGTCGCCGACGACCATGCCGGGGGCGGGCAGGATGCGTTCCTGCGGCATGGCGAAGCCGGGCTGATAGAGCCGGTCGCGCGCATCCGGCCGGTCGCGCAGGATGCCGGCCTCGGGTCCCGGACTGGACAGATACGGGTTCAGGCTTTCGGCGGCCTCGGGCGGGGCGCCGCCCATCCAGGGCAGCGTCGGCGCATCCGGCTTCGCCGCGTCGCTTTGCCCGGCCAGGATCGCGGCCAGCCAGGGGATACGCAGCAGCGTCGAAAGCCACACCGCGTCGTTCCAATCCTGGGCTTCGGCAACGCCCCAGACATGCACGCCCAGGACCCGCCCGGTGCCAAGGTCGAAGACGGGAGCCCCGGAGTAGCCCGGCAGCGTCGAGGCGTCGTGCAGGAAATATCCCCTGCGCGATCCGGGCCGGATACCGCCCTTGCCGCAGAACAGCCGGCCGACATAGCCGGGCTGGTCGGGGCCGAACAGCCGGACGCCGGCTTGCAGCGGATAGCCCAGGGGCGCCACCCGGACGTCTGTAGACGGCAGGCCTCGGATGTCGGGCACGAATCCGGGACAGGGCCGTCCGTCCGGGATCACGTCGAAGATGGCGACATCCAGCGGCGCCGCGCAGATCCAGCGCGCGATGTCCAAGATGCGGCCGTCGGGCATGACCACGCGGCCGTTCCGCATCAGGCGGTGCGACAGATCAGCGGCCGAAAGCAGGCTGCGCTCGGCCAGGAAGACTTCGAGCACATGGCCGGCGGTGACGAAGCGTCGGGTGTCGGGCGCGCCCTCGGCCGGGGCGCAGGGCCAAGCCGTGGCCAGGGGCAGGAAACGGCTCGGCGCCGCCTCGACCTCCAGCCGGCCAATGCGGTTGCCGGCGGCGGCGGCCAGACCCTGCAGCGCCGGGTCGGCGCCGGTCAGATCGGGAAAGCGAAACACGGGACGCTGGTCGGAGACGATCGACCGCGCCCGGGGGTTTTCGGCGTCGACCGTCATCAGCCGCCGCGCCGCCGCCAGCCGGTAGTCCATGGCGCAGGCCCCTGTCATATCGCGTGAATTGCAAAAAATATTGAGACGAAGCCCGATTCGTGGCAATGATATTCGCAGTTGCGCATTTCATTTCCCTGATCCTTTCCTTCCTGCCCCGACCCCCGGGGACGCCCCGTCCCCCCGGCCTTCTGTGAAAGTTGGAGGGTTCCATGTTTCGGATGCCCAGATCGTTTCGCGCCCTCGGCGCGGGCCTGGTGATTTGTGCCGCGCTGCTGGCGCCGGCTCCGCTTGCCGCAGCGCCGTCCGGTCCCGACGACACCGGCAGCTTCGCGGCCAGTTGCCGCGGCGCCGGCGGACAGCGCGGGGCCCGCGTGGTCTGTGCCGATCTGGTCGCGCTGGACCAGATGCTGGTCTATAACCGCTTCGGCTCGTTCAACCCCTTCGGCATGATCTTCGCGCTGCGCCGCGACGTAGTGCCGATGGCCGAAGATGCCGCCGAGACGCCCGATTGCGCGCTGGATACCGCAACCGCCGCGGGTGCGGTCGGTCCGCTGGCGCCGGGCCAGGTGCGGCTGCGCGACTGCCACCGGCCGCGGCCGCTGGTGCTGCGGGCCAATGTGGGCGATCTGCTGTTCCTGCGGGTGACGAACCTGCTGGCCCCCGCCACGGGCGGCGACCCGCATCCGCGCGATCTGTCGCGCGATTTCTGCGCCCACGGCCCCACCGACGACGCCGGCCGCGCGGCGGTGGCGGACGCGGTGTCGCGCGGGGCGGCCGCGCTGGTCGAAAGCGGCGAGGCGCTGTGCGCCGACCCGCCCGCGCCGCCCGAACCCGCGGCCGAGGCGGCGCTGCACGCGCCCGACTGGCCGCGC
Source organism: Paracoccus aminovorans (assembly GCF_900005615.1). Classification (NCBI taxonomy): domain Bacteria; kingdom Pseudomonadati; phylum Pseudomonadota; class Alphaproteobacteria; order Rhodobacterales; family Paracoccaceae; genus Paracoccus; species Paracoccus aminovorans. Next base: position 602,089 of record NZ_LN832562.1, read on the forward strand.
ACCCGCTCGCTGAACCTGGCGGCCGAGGGGCTGATGCCCCTGGCCCTGCCCGGCCAATCGGCCCCGCATCCCGCCTGTTTCGGCCTGGACGCCGTAGCGCCGGGGCAAGAGTTTTCCTGCCTCTACGAGGTGGTGCAGGAGGGCACGCATTTCTTTGCCAGCCGCGCCGCCCCGGCCGGAGGCGAGGGCGACGGCGGCTCGATCACCCATGGGCTGTTCGGGGCCGTCCTGGCCGAGCGGCCGGGCACGCGCTGGTATCGCAGCCAGGTCTCGGCCGCGGCGCTGGACCGGGCCTGGGCGCCGAAGGACGCGCCGCGCCACGCCCGGCAGGGCCGGCTGGACTATGAGGCGGCGATCGACGGCATGCCGGTGCTGAACATGGCCCGGGCGCTGGACGGCGGCGATTTCGCCGCCGCCCGCGCGGTCGAGCTGGTGCATGCCGACCTGAACGCCGTGATCTGGTGCGACGCCGCCGCGCCCGCCGCGCAGGCGGCCCAGCCGCTGGGCTGCGCCGCGCCGGACGGGGGCGACGACGATCCCTCGGCCGAACCGCGCTATGGCGCCTTCCGCGAATTCACGGTGTTCTTCCACGACGAGCTGAAAAGCTATTACACCCGCAATTTCGAGGAACTGGCCCGCTTCGGCCAGCTTGCCGGGGTGCGCGACGGCTTCGCGATCAATTACGGCGCCTCGGGCATGGGCACCCTGCTGCTGGCCAACCGCAAGGGCATCGGCCCGGCGGCGGCCTGCGCCGAGTGCCTTTATGAGGAGTTCTTCCTGACCTCCTGGGCCAATGGCGACCCGGCCTTGCTGGAATGGTTCGCGGACGACCCGTCGAACGTGCACCACTCCTATCTGAACGACCCGGTGGTGTTCCGGAACTTCCACGCCGGGCCGAAAGAGACGCATGTCTTTCACCTGCATGCCCATCAATGGTTCGCCGGCAACGATCCGGGGCGCGGCAGCTATCTGGACAGCCAGACCGTGGGGCCGGGTCAGGGCTTCACCTACAACATCTATCACGGCGGCCGCCGGGACGGACAGGGCCACTGGTATGTCGGCGGGTCGGGCAACCGCAACCGCACGGTTGGCGACTCCATCTTCCACTGCCACCTCTACCCGCATTTCGCCCAGGGCATGTGGGCGCTGTGGCGGGTGCACGACGTGTTCGAGGACGGCACCCGCAAGCTGCCGGACGGCCAGGCCCAGCCCGGGCTGTCGGTCGACATCCGCGCGCCCGAGGAAGCGCAGTTCAAGCGGTTGGGCAGCGTCGATCCGGAAAGCGGCCGCTGGCTGGGCACCGACGATCCGGCCACGCCCGGGGTGATCGAGGGCGCGGGCACGCCGGTCCCGGCACTGCTGCCGCTGCCGGGCGAGGCGCTGCCGCCGCTGCCGACCTATGCCGACGAACCGCAAGCGACCCCGCCGAAGCAGGCCGGCGGACGCCCCGCCGCCGCCCTGCCCCGGCGCGGCGCCGCGCTTGGCGCGCAAGCGCCGGCCGGCACGGGACCCGAGCGGCTGATCCGCGCTCAGGCCACCACCGTTCCCGCCAAACCCGCGCCGGCCGAACCCGCGCCGGCCGAACCCGCGCCGGCGGTGCCGGAAATCGATGCCATGCCCGGCTATCCCTTCTATATCGCCGGCGCGGCCGGGCATCGCCCGCCGCAGGCGCCGCGCGACATCGCCCGGGCGCTGGACGCCCAGGGCCGGCCGACGGCCGATCTGCTCTCGGGCGGGCTGGGCCGGCATGTGGTGCTGCAGGCCGAGCGCAGCCTGGGCGCGGCGCCGCCGCCCGAACTGGCCACACGCGACAGCGCACTTGCCGCCGCCTTGGACCAGGGCGACAACCGCCGCCAGCTGGAAGCGCTGCGCAGCCGGATCGTGGCCAAGGCGCTGGCGCTTGGCGACATGACCGGGCATCTGGAAAAGGCGGTGATCCGGCCGCTGGACCCCGAGGGCACGCTGCTGGAACGCGCGGCGCAGCGGTTTCACCATGACGGCGCCGGCCTGACGGTGATCGCCCCCGATGGCAGCGCCGCCGCCATCGCGACCGGCGCCTATGCCACGCCGCAGGCGCCGCGGCCGGGCGTCCCCGACACCCCGCCCGGCCGGTTCGAGGTGAACGGTGCCCCGCCCGCCCCCGGCGCCCCCTTCGCCGATCCCTGCGGCGGTGCGCCGGGCCGCGAAGGCGCGGCCGATGCCAACGACCCGCTGACCGGGGCGACCGGCTATGTCATCGACCCGCGGCTGACCGGGTTCCGCCGCTACGAGGTCTCGGCCGTGCAGCTGGACCTGGTGGTGAACCAGGCCGGCTGGCACGATCCGCAGGCCCGCATCGACGTGCTGACCCCCGAGGCGGCGGCGCTAAAGGACGACGGCAGCGCGGCCAGCCGCGCCCGCATCTCGCCCGCGCTACGCGACGATGCCGAGCCCTTCTTCTTTCGCGCGCTGTCGGGCGAATGCATCGAGTTCCGTCACACCAACGAATTGCCCAAGGACCTGGAACTGGACGATTTCCAGGTCAGGACCCCCACCGACACCATCGGCCAGCATATCCATCTGGTGAAATTCGACGTGACCTCCTCGGACGGGTCCGGCAACGGCTGGAACTACGAGGACGGCACCTTCGCCGCCGACGAGCTGATGGCGCGGCGCTGCGCCAGCCTCGAGTCGGCCCGGCCGCTGGCCGACCGCCCGGACTGGGGCGTGCGGGCGGCGGATGCGGCGCTGTGCAAGGCGGCGCGCGACAAGGCCGATCCGCTGTCGCGGATCTGGCGGCTGCCGCTGGACGGCACAAGCCGGGTCGAGGGGCGCGAGATCGCGAACCGCACGCTGTTCCAGACCACGGTGCAGCGCTGGTTCGCCGATCCGGTGCTGACCCGCGACGGGCTGGGCGCGGACCAGGACCGCACCTTGCGCACGGTGTTCAGCCACGACCATTTCGGCCCTTCCTCGATCCAGCAGCACGGTTTCTATACCGCGCTGCTGATCGAGCCGAACCCGGCGCGCATCTGCGATCCGCGTGGCGACGCCTGCACCGAAACCGCCGGCCACCAGCCCGGCGCGCCCTTCGCCGCGCAGGACGCCGATGCCGGCTGGGTCGGCAGCCACAAGCGGGTGCTGGCCGGCGGCTCGCATGATGCCTATCATCCCGACTATCGCGAATATGCCCTGGCGGTGGCCGATTTCGCCCTGCTCTATACCCCCCGCGACCGCGAGGATGCCGCCGCGGTCGAGCCGGTCGAGGGCGCCGAGCGTTCCGGCATGGCGCGGCTGCATTGCGAGGCGAAGCTGGCCACCAGCGGCCGCGCCGACCGCATGGAGGCGGAATGCGGCGCGCCGAATGCGCTGGAGCCCGACGTGCCGCCGGCCTGGTGGGCCGCGCGCGGACCGGGCGAGCTCTTGACCGCGGCCGAGACCCAGGCGTTGCGCGCGCATCTGGTCGGCTATCGCAGCCGCGCCGCCTCGCCCGACGGCAAGCCGGTGGCCGGGCCGGCGCTGGCCAAGCCGGTGGCGCCGCCCAGCCGGCCCGAGTCGATCTCGGTCGATCATCACGACCCCTATGTGGTGAACTACCGCAACGCCCCGCTGCCGCTGCGGCTGGCGACCAGCCGCGCCGACGGCAGCCCCAGCCCGGATTGCGCCCCCCTTGCCATGACCTTCGCCGGCACCCGCGCCGGCCGGCCCAGCCCGGTGGTGGCGAAGCTGGCGGCGGGCGAGATGCCGCTTTGCAGCTATCGCTACCAGCTGAAGGGCGCCGAGGGCGATGCCGGGCGGGTGCTGAGCTCGTGGCCGGCCGGCGCCCGCGACCACCCCGCCCGCGACCCCGAGACGCCGCAGTTCGAGGCCTATCAGAACGAACGCCTGCTGTTCCGCCTGGTCCAGGGCGCGCAGGAGGTGCAGCATGTCTTCAACGTCGCGGGGCTTGCCGGGCCGCGCAATATCGACCAGCGCTATCCGCAGCGGATGCGCGATCTCGCGGTCACGGTCCCGCCGGCGCGGCGCGCCTGTTTCGAGGCGGTGCGCGCCGCGCGGCCCGAGCTCTACGAGGCCTGGCTGGACATGACCCCGGCGGCGCTGGACAGCGCCCCGCCCGAACCCGACGAGGCCGACCACGCCGCCGCCTTCGAGAAGGCGCTGGCCAATTGCGACAACCTGGAAGGCTATACCTTCGCGCAAGAGATCGGCATTTCGGAACATTTCGAGCTGCGTTCGCGGCTGCGGGCCGACGTGGGGGTGATGGAATTCGGACGCCCCGCCCCGCCGCCCGCAACGGCCGGCGGCGGAAAGGACGTGTCGGATTACCTTTACAACTTCGGCACCCAGGACGCGCTGTGGAACGGCGCCTGGGGCCTGTTGCGGGTCTATGGCGACCGGCCGTCGCGGGATGCGGTGCTGGCGGGCTGGCAGGCCGCGCGGCCGCCGGGCGAAGCCGCGCCCGACCCGCGGGCGCTGGTACCGTTGAACGCCCGGCCCGGGGCCGGCGAAAGCGCCGCCGCGACCGAGGCGCCGCCGGCGCCCATGGCCGAGGCGCCGGGCTGCCCGCTGCCCATCGGCCCGGGCGCCGGCGGCCACCAGACCGCGGGCGTGATCGTGGCGCTGCGCACGGGCGATGTCTGGCGCGGCACCGATTACGGCGGTCATCGCAGCGATCCCGACGGGCTGATGCTGGCGCTGCTGTCGCCGCTGGATCTGCCCCGCGCCGGCAAGCCGCGCGACTTCCGGCTCGATGCCGATTGGCAGGACCTCGGCCGCAGCGCGGTGCTGGCGGCGGTCGCGCGCGCCTATGCCCGGCCCGAGCCCTTCGTGATGCGGGTCAATGCCGGCGATTGCGTCAGCCTGCGCTATGTCAACGCCCTGGCCGAGCCCAGCCCCGGCGCCGGCCTGCCCGACGGCCTGGGCGATGCGCAGATGCCGCGGATCGTGCCGCTGAACACCGATCCGGCACAAGCGGTGACCCGGATCAGCCGCCCCGGCGCCACCCGGGTCGAGGGCGTGCTGACCGCGACCACGGCACCGGTGACCGGGCTGCGGCCCTCGGCCGCGCTGGGGCTCAGCATCGGCCTGCCGGGAGGCGACCTGATCCGCAACCTGCCGCTGGGCTACGGCATCAACGCCGAGCCGATGCCGGCCGGGCTGCTGGCACAGGACCGCGTGGCGGTCTCGACCCTGTTCCGCTTCTACGCCGGGCGGATGCGGATCGCGCTGCCCGATCCCGGCCAGACGAACATCGACCCGACCCATTTCGTCGCCCAGCGAGTGGCCAATGCCGTCGCCCCCGACCGCGCGCTGAAGCCGCGCGAGACCGAGCCGCAGGCCGATTTCACCGTGCTGGGCCGCGACTTCGTGCTGGTGCCCGGCGCCGACGACGCCTTGCGGCGCCGGTTGCAGGCCCGCACCACGGTCGAGCTGCAAAACCATGTCCACTGGATCCCCTATGCCTTCGGCCCGGTGCCGGTGCGGGTGACCGGCGACGTGATCTCGCAGCCGACGCACGGGCTTTTCGGGGTGATCGACGTGCTGCCGCGCGACTGGCCGCTTCCGCAGGCACTGGCGCCGGCGATGCCCGCCCCGCCCTCCGAGGCCGAGGCCCTGGACGAGCTGCGCACGGCGGGCGGGCTTGGCGACGGCGCGGCCACGCCCTGGCGCGCCGCCGCGCCGCCCCGCGGCTTCGGCGCCCCGGCACTGTTCGCGGATGTGCCGATGGCGCCCGATCCGCAACCGGGCGCGCCCGGCACGCGGGTGCGGGAATTCGTGCTTTTCTACCAAGACGGGCTGAACCACCTGGACGCGAAGTCCAAGATCCTGTGGCGCCTCGAAGACGACGGCTCCGCCGAGATCCGCGCCGCGGTCCGGGCCGCCGGCAGCGTGCCGCGCATCGCCCCGGACTGCCTGATCTGCGACGACAGCTACGACCTCGGCGACCAGGGCGTCAGCTATCGCAGCCGGCCTTTCGCCAGCCTGATGCGCTATGCCGACATCGCCGGCCGCGGCCGGGTCGAGGCCAGCGACGACCTGAACGCCCTGGTCTTCCCGGACCGCTTCCTGCCCGGCGACAGTCACAAGGGCCAGCCGCAGACCGATCCCGACCTGCAGCCCCTGACCCTGCTGGCCTGCCCGGGCGAGCAGGTGCTGATGCGCGTCGTCCACCCCGGCGGCCGCGCCCGCCAGCACAGTTTCGTCATGAACGGGCTGGGCTACGACGACCTGTTCCCCGGCTTCGGCTTTCCGAATTCGGCGCTGGTGACGCCGGGCAAGGCGATCTCGGCCTGGCTGCATCCGCCGCAGGTGCTGGGACCGGACGGCAGCCGGCAGGACGTGCGCGGCACGGTGCTGTGGCACGACGGGCCGAACTTCCTGATGGCGGGCGGAATCTGGGGGCTGCTGAGCTTCCGGGATGGGCCGCATTGCCGGGCCCCGGGCCAATGATCCGCGCGGGCGCGCTGGCCGCGGCCTGGGCGCTGCTGGCCGGCGCGGCCCTGGCCCAGCCCGCGCTGAAGGCGCCGCTGACCGCCGGGCTGCGGCTGACCGATCCCGCCAGCGGGGCGGCGCTGGCGCAGGTGCAGCCGGGCCAACCTTTCGACGTGCAGCTGGAGTTCCGCGCCCAGGTCGGTTCGGTGCCGACGGACCTGGCGCCGCTGGCCTGGATCCGGCAGCGCGGCCCCGGCGACCTGCCCTGCGCCGAAACCGCCGCCGCCTATCGCGCCGCCGGCCGCGCGGCGCTTGGCAGCGTCGATCTGAACGGCATCGTGCTGGGGATGGTGGCGCGCGACGGCGCCTTCACCGTGCTCGACCCGCAGCGCGCGCTCGGCACCGCGAACCTGCTGACCGCGCGCCGCTTCGACCCGCCGCCCTCGGCTCTGGCAGCCGACCCGCGCTCGGGCGCGTTCCTGCTGGCCCTGCCCGGCGCGGCCCCCGGCCAGGGCCTTGCGCTGGCGCTGGACCCCTATGGCCAGCCGCGCCTGCTGGCCGAGGGCCTGCAGCGGCCGGCAGCGCTGGTTCCGGCGGCTTCGGGCGGAGGCTGGCTGCTGGACGCGGGCGCCGGGACGGTGCTGCGGCTGGACCGGGGGGCGCCGCAGCCGATGGCGGCCGGCGCCCGCGCCATCGCCGGAGATGCCGGGACCAGGGGCACCGGCCGGCTGGCGGTGCTTGCCGGGGACGAGCTGCTGGTGCTGCGCGACGACGGCGCGGTGCAGCTGCGCAGCCCGGCCCCTGGTGCGCTGGCGGTCGCGCTTGGCCCCGAGGCGGCGCTGTGGCTGGACCCCGAGGCGCTGCATGTGGTCTGGCTCGACGCGCCCGATGCGGCGCAGCGCATCGCACTGCCGGGCGCCTTCGACCGGCTGGCGCTCAGCCCCGAGGGGCGCATGGCCTTTCTGTTCGCCCGCGACCGCACCGGCTTCGCGGTGGCCGATCTGGCGCTGGGGCGGGTGGTGCAGGGCGCCGCGACCGACAGCCCGGTGGCCGAGGTCGGCTTCCTGCCCGGCACCGCGGTGCTGCGCCTGGCCGACCAGTCCGGCGTCGGCGTCATGGACCTGCGCCGAATCGCGCCGGGGCACGAGGCCGTGGTCGGCCATGTCGCGCTGGGGCCGCCGCGCCCGGCCGCCGAGGCGCGCGACGCCGCGCTGCTGGCGCCCTACCTGCCCGAGCCGGTGATGCTGGCCGTCCATGCCGACAGCTATTCCGGCTTCGTCGTCGATCGTCGCCACGCGATCAGCGGCAAGCCCCCGATGGAGGCGTTGCGCCTGCGCGGCGGCATCCCGCAGATGCTGCGGGCGCTGAACCGCGGCCTGCGCCCCCTGGGAAGCGGGCGTTTCGTCACCACCACCCGCCTGCCCGGCCCCGGCGACTGGGAACTGGTGGTCAGCGCCGGCATCGGCCAGATGGCCTTCTGCGCCCCGGTGCCGACCCCGCCAACCCCGGCCGCGGCACAGGCGCAACCGGGCCGCATCAGCCCCGAGGCGGACGCCGCCGGCCGCATCCGCCTGCGCTTCCTCGCCGGCGACGGCCGGCCGGCCGCGGGTCTCAGCGGCATGGTGGAGCTGGCGGCGCTGACCGGCAACTGGCGCCAACGTCAGCCGTTCTCGACCGATGCCGGGGGGCTCAGCGCCGAAAGCTACGACCTGGCCCCGCATGTGCCCCTGGTCGTCACCGCCGGCGGCGCCGGCTTCGAGCCGCTGGTGCTGGAGACCGCGCCATGACTCGCCCCCTCGCCATCGCCTGCGCGCTGGCCCTGCTGGGCACCCTTGCCCCGCCCGCCGCCGCCGATCCCGCGGTGCCGATGCAGGGCGCGCGCAGCCAGGAGCGGCTGCTTCTGCCCGACATTCCCGTCACCGACAGCCACGGCCGGACCCGGGGCTTCGTCTCGCGCTATGGCGGGGCGGGCCCGGTGCTGATCTCGTTCCTCTATACCAACTGCACCGAGAATTGCGGCATGACCATCTCGGTCCTGGGGCTGGTGGACCAGGACCTGCAGGCGCGGGACGCGCCGCCGCTGCGGCTGGTCGCGATCTCGGTCGATCCGCGCCGCGACACGCCCGAGGTGCTGGCCGAGGTGGCCCGGTCCGCCTGGGCCAGCGAGAAATGGGACTGGGTGGTGGCCAGTCCCGGCGACACGCCGGCACTGCTGGCGGCCTTCGGCCTCGACCCCGGGCCCATCGAGGCGCATGATTCCGTCTATCTGCTGGGCGATCTGCAAAGCGGGCTCTTCACCCGCATTTCGGGCGTGCCGGACCCGGCCGAACTGGTCGCCTTGGCCCGGCAGATGGCGCCCGCGGAATGAAGGCACTGCTGGTCCTGGCGCTGCTGGCGGCGCCGGCGCTGGCGCAGGACGGCGCGGTGATCTATCGGCACGGTGCCGGGCTCGAGGCGCGGCTGGGCCGCGCGGACGGGCCGCGGCTGCCGCCGGGCCGGCTGACCTGTGCCGGCTGCCACGGCGCCGACGGCCAGGGCGGGGCCGAGGGCGGCACCTTGCCCGCGCCGCCCGTCGCCTGGTCGCATCTGGCCGCGCCCGCCCCCGACCGGCCCGGTTATGACGAGGCCGCCTTCATCCGGCTGCTGCGCGAGGGAATAACGCCCTCGGGCCGCGCGATTTCCACCCGGATGCCGCGCTTCGCCGGAACGCCCGAGGCCTTCGCGGCGCTGCTGGACCATCTGCGCGCCCTGGATCAGGCCGAGCGGCAGGGGCTGGGCCCGACGGCGGTGGCCGTCGCCCTGCCCCGCGATCCCGATGCGCGGGATGCCGCCCTGGCCGCGATGGCGGCCTTCAACGCCGAAGGCGGCGCCTTCGGTCGCCGTGCCGCGCCGGGCGAGCCCGCCTTCCTGGATCTCGACCGGGTCGCCGCCGCGCTGGTGCCGCGCCTGGCCGCAGCCGAGCGGGCGCGGCTGGACCGGCTCTTGCGCGACGAGCCCGGATTGCGGCCGCTGACCCCGGACGCGCCGCCGCCGGGGCCGCTGCGCGTCGCCGGCACCCTGGACCAGATCGGCCCGCGCCTGCCGGCGCTGCTGGCCCGCCCGGGGGTCGAGGCGGTGGCGGTCGGCCCCTCTGCCGAGGCGATGCTCTGGGCGCTGCGCGAAAAGCGCGACGTCGCCGCGGCCCATGCCTATGCCGCGGTGCGGGTCGCGCTGGACATGCTGCGGGACGAGGGGCGGATGCCCACCCGCTCGGGCCTGGCGCGGCGGCTGTCGGCGGCGGATCTGTCGGACGCGGTCGAGGTCTATCGGCAGGAAGCGCCCGCCGACTGACGCCGAAATGCCGGTTGGCCCTTGACGAAGCCGCCCGCTTGCCCGCGTTTGGGGCGCATGACCAGCACCGGATTTTTCCCTTGCCCCGCCTTGCGCCGCCGACGGCAGGAAGCGCCATGACGAAACATTGCCTGATGGTGGGGGCGGGCCTTTCGGGCGCGGTGATCGGCCGGCTGCTGGCCGAGGCCGGGCATCGCGTCACCGTCGCCGACGCTCGCGATCATGTCGCCGGCAATTGCCACACCGCCCGCGATGCCGCCACCGGGGTCATGGTCCATGTCTATGGGCCGCACATCTTTCACACCGACGACGCCGAGGTCTGGGACTATGTCAACCGCTTCGCCACCTTCCGGCCCTATCGCAACCGCGTGAAGACGGTGTCGGACGGGCGGGTGTATTCGCTGCCCATCAACCTGCACACCATCAACCAGTTCTTCGGCAAGACCCTGCGCCCGGACGAGGCCCGCGCCTTCATCGCGGCCAAGGCCGACCACAGCATCGCCGAGCCGCAAAGCTTCGAGGAACAGGCGCTGCGCTTCGTCGGGCGCGAGCTCTACGAGGCGTTCTTCAAGGGCTATACGCTGAAGCAATGGGGCTGTTCGCCGCACGACCTGCCGGCCTCGATCCTGAAGCGGCTGCCGCTGCGCTTCAACTACGACGACGACTATTTCGCCCATCGCTTCCAGGGCATGCCGGAACAGGGCTATACCGCCATGGTCGAGGCGATCCTGGACCACCCCGGCATCTCGGTGCGGCTGCAAAGCCCGGTCGCGCGCGCGGATGCGGCGGGCTATGACCACGTGTTCTACTCCGGTCCGATCGACGGCTGGTTCGACTATCGGCTGGGGCGGCTCGGCTATCGCACGCTGGACTTCCAGCGCTTCACCTATGCCGGCGACTACCAGGGCTGCGCGGTGATGAACTATGCCGATGCCGCGGTGCCGCAGACCCGGATCACCGAGCACAAGCATTTCGCCCCGTGGGAGGATCACGCCGGATCGGTGCTTTACCGCGAAGTGCCGCGCGCCTGCGAACCCGGCGACATCCCCTATTACCCGATCCGGCTGGTGGCGGAAAAGGCGCTGCTGTCGGACTATGTCGCGCTGGCTGCGGCCGAGCCGGGGGTGACCTTCGTCGGCCGGCTCGGCACCTATCGCTATCTCGACATGGACGTCACCATCCGCGAGGCGCTGGATTGCGGCCGGCGCTATCTGGCCGCGCTGGCCGAAGGCGCGCCGATGCCCGCCTTCGCCGCCAGCCCGCTTTAGACCGCCGGAATGCCGACGCCGCCCGCCGCGGCGGCGCTGAGCTTGATATAGTTCACCGCCTGGTCGCGCAGCGCCGAGGCCAATTCCTGCCGGGCCGACAGCAGGCTGCGCTCGGCGTCGAGCACCGGGAAGAAGTCGGATTCGCCCAGGTCCCAAGAGCTGCGGGTCAGGTTCACCGTCTCGCGCGCGTTCTCGACCAGCCGCGACTGGGACGAAACGGCGCGGGCGTCGCGGTTGTAGCCGGCCAGCGCGTTCTCGACCTCTTCGACCGCGTTCAGGACCGAGGCCTGCCAAGCCAGCCGCGACTGCTCGGCCCGGGCCTGCGCCGCCGACAGGTTGGCCTGGTTCGCGGCGTTGAACAGCGGCAGGGTGATCTGCGGGCCGAAGCTCCAGGTCTTGGAACTGCCGCCGCCGCTGATGTTCGTCGGCGTGACCGAGCCCGAGAGCGTCAGCTTGGGATAGAAGGCCGCCTGCGCCTCGCCCACGCCGGCGACGGCGGCGGCCAGGTTGCGCTCGGCCACGCGCACATCGGGACGGACGCGGATCACCTCGGCCGGCACGCCGACGCTGGCCTTGTAGGCGGCGCGCGGCTGGCCGCCGCCCCGGCGCAGCTGCGCGGCGATGTCGGCGCTGCGCCCGGCGGTCAGGGTGGCGAGCCGGTTCACCGACTGGTCGAAGCCGACTTCCAGCCCCGGCAGCGCCGCCTCGGCCTGCGTCACCAACTGCTCGGCCTGCAGGACCTCCAGCCGGGTGGCGCTGCCGAATTCGTCCTGGGTCCGGGTCATCGACAGCGAGCGCTTGCGGCTGTCGAGGCTCTGCCGGGTCAGGGCGATCGCCTGCTGGTAATAGCGGGCATCGACATAGGCCTGGGCGATGGCGCTGGCCACCGTCAGGCGCGAGACCTCGGCCGAGAGATAGGCGGCATCGAGCTGGGCCGAAGCCCCGGCCCGCGCGGCACGGTTCTGGCCGAAGAGATCGACCAGCCAGGATACGCCCAGCGTGGCCGAGCTGCTTTCGCTGATACCGCCCGCCTGGCCGCGCGACCGTCCGGCCGAGCCCGAGGCATCGATCTGCGGCAGGTCGTTCGCGCCGACCAGCCGGGCATTGGCCTGGGCCTCGCGGATGGTGGCGACGGCGGTCAGCACGTCGAGGTTGCGTTTCAGCCCCGCCGCGATCAGCGCGTCCAGTTGCTTGTCGCGGAAGGCGGCCCACCAGGCGTTGGCGCCGGCGCGGCGCGCGGGCGAATTGCCGGCGAAGGCATTGGCAAGTTCGGCCTTGGGCGCGGTGTAGCTGACCTGGGCGCAGGCGGCCAGCGCCAGGTTCGAGGCCAGCCCGGCCAGGATGCCGCGGCGGGAAAGCGAAAGGGTCTGGGTCATCGGTTCTCTCTGTCTGTCGCGGCCCGAGAGGCGCCGCCTAGGGGAAAAACGGGACGCGGGCGGCCACCAGGGGGTCGCCCGCGCGCGGCAGGACCGGAGCTAGCCCACCGTATCGCTTGTCGTATGGGTTTCGGCCTCGGCCCTTCGGCCCTTGCCGGCGAAGCGGCTGAACAGGCCCAGGACAAAGACGAAGAAGACCGGCACGAAGAAGATCGCCAGCACCGTCGCCGCCACCATGCCGCCGATCACCCCGGTGCCGATGGCGTTCTGGCTGGCCGCCGAGGGGCCAGTGGCGATGGCCAGCGGCACCACGCCCAGCGTGAACGCCAGCGAGGTCATCAGGATCGGCCGGAAGCGCAGCCGCGCCGCCGTCACCGCCGCCTCGATCAGGCTTTGCCCCTGCTCGCGCAGGTCCTTGGCGAATTCGACGATCAGGATGGCGTTCTTGGCCGACAGCCCGATGATGGCGATGAGGCCGACCTTGAAATAGATGTCGTTCGGCATGTCGCGCAGCATCACCGCAGCGACGCAGCCCAGGACGCCCAGCGGCACCACAAGCATCACCGACAATGGGATCGACCAGCTTTCGTAAAGCCCCGACAGCAGCAGGAACACGAAGAGGATGCTCATCGCGTAAAGCAGCGTCGCCTGGCTGCCGGCCTGGATCTCCTCGAGCGATTGCCCGGTCCATTCATAGCCGAAGCCCTGCGGCAGCTCGCCCGCCAACCGCGCCATCTCGTCCATGGCCGCGCCCGAGCTGTAGCCAGGCGTCGCCTGGCCGGCGATGCGGATCGAGGGATAGCCGTTGTAGCCCACGACCTGCGACGGCCCCTGTTCCCAGCCGACGCTGGCGAAGGAGGAAAACGGCACCATTCCGCCGCCCGCGTTGCGCACGGTCAGCGCCAGGATGTCCTCGGCCTGCATGCGCGAGTCGTCCTCGGCCTGCATGACCACGCGCTGCATCTTCCCGGCATTGGGGAAGTCGTTGATATAGGCCGAGCCGAGGTATTGCGAGATCGTGGCCGAGATGTCGGCGAAGGTCACGCCGAAGGCGTTGGCCTTTTCGCGGTCGATGGTGACGAAGACCTGCGCGGCCGAGGGCAGGCCCTCGATGCGCAGCCCGGTGACGACTCCACCCTCTTGGGCCTTGGCCATGATCTGCTGGGCGGCGGCCAGCAGCGCCTCTTGCCCCTGCCCGCCGCGGTCCTGTAGCCGGAAGCTGAAGCCGCCGGTGGTGCCGAAGCCGGGGATCGGCGGCGGCGACAGCGCGAAGGCCTGCGCGTCCTGCTGGCCGAACAGCTGCATGTTCGCGGCATTGGCGACGTCCTGCGCCGACTGGTCGCGCTCGGCCCAGTCCTTGAAGGTGACGAACATCAGCCCCGCGTTCGGCCCGCGCCCCGAAAAGCTGAAGCCGCGGATCGAGACCACGTTCTCGACCGGCTCCATGCCGCCGAAGATGCCGGTCGCCGTCGCCAGCACCTCGTCGGTGCGGTTCGAGCTGGCGGTGGCCGGGGTCTGGATGTCGGTGATGATGAAGCCCTGGTCCTCGTTCGGCAGGAAGCTGGAAGGCAGGCGCAGGAAGCCCATGGCGGTGGCCGCGACCAGCCCGACATAGAACAGCATCATCACCGCCCGCCGACGCGTGACCAGCCCGACGCCGCGGCTATAGCGTTCGGTCAGGGCATCGAAGCGGCGGTTGAACCAGCCGAAGAAGCCCCTCTTCTCGTGATGGCCGTGGATCGGCTTCAGGAAGGTCGCGCAAAGCGCCGGAGTCAGCGTCAGCGCGAGGAAAGCCGAGAACAGGATCGACACCACCATGGTCAGCGCGAACTGCCGGTAGATGATGCCCGAGGAGCCGGGGAAGAACGCCATCGGCACGAAGACCGCCGACAGCACCAGGGTGATGCCGACGATGGCGCCGGAAATCTGGCCCATGGCCTTTTGCGTCGCCTCGCGCGGGGGCAGGCCTTCGGTCGCCATGATGCGCTCGACGTTCTCGATCACCACGATGGCGTCGTCGACCAGGATGCCGATGGCCAGCACCATGGCGAACATCGTCAGCACGTTGATGGAAAAGCCCGCGACCAGCATCACCGCCACGGTGCCCGCCAGCGCGATGGGCACCACGATGGTCGGGATGATCGTGTAGCGGAAGTTCTGCAAGAACAGGAACATCACCACGAAGACCAGCACCATCGCCTCGACCAGCGTGTGCAGGACCTTCTCGATCGAGGCCTCGACGAAGGGGGTGGTGTCATAGGGGATCTGGTAGCTGACGCCCTGCGGGAAGAAGCGCGACAGCTCCTGCATCTTCTCATGCACCGCTTCCGAGGTGTTCATGGCGTTGCCGGTGGTCGAAAGCTGGATCCCCAGCGCCGCCGCCGGCTTGCCGTTCAGCTTGGAGGCGAAGCTGTAGCTTTCGGCGCCCACTTCCAGCCGGGCCACGTCGCGCAAAAGCACGGTCGAGCCGTCGGGATTGGCGCGCAGCACGATCTTGCCGAATTCCTCGGCGCTGTCGAGCTGGCCCTTGATCAGCACCGTCGCGGTCAGCTGCTGGCCGATGGGGTTCGGATCGGCGCCGACCTTGCCGGCCGCGACCTGCGCATTCTGGGCGCGGACCGCCGCGACGATCTCGGCCGAGCTGAGATTCAGGCCCGTCATCTTGGCCGGATCGACCCAGATCCGCAGCGCGCGTTCCGGGGCGAAGACGGTAGCGCTGCCGACGCCCTCGATCCGGCGGATCTCGCCCACCACGTTGCGGTTGATGTAGTCGCCAAGCGCGATGTCGTCCAGCGAGCCGTCGTCCGAGGTCAGCGCCACCATCATCAGGAAGCCCGAGCCGGCCTCTTCGATCAGCACGCCCTGGTCGACCACGCTTTGCGGCAGCAGCGGCTCGACGCGCGAGACGGCGTTCTGCACGTCCACCTGGGCGCGGGCGACGTCGGTGCCCGGCTCGAAGGTCGCGGTGATCTGCATCGAGCCGGAACTGTCCGAGACGGATTCGTAATAGGCCAGGCCCTCGACGCCGTTCAGCTCGTCCTCGATAGGCTGGGCGACGGCCTGGTTGATCTCGGCCGGAGACGAGCCGGTGTAGCTGGTCGAGACCGTGATCTGCGGCCAGGCCACCTGCGGATATTGCGCGACCGGGATCTGCGGCAGCGCCAGAAGGCCGGCGATGACGATGAAGATCGACAGCACCCAGGCCAGCACCGGCCTGCGGATGAAGAACTGTGCCATGCGGTTATTCCTTGGCCGGCGCGGCAGGTGCTTCAGCCGCGGCGGCAGCACCGGCGGGCACGGGCTTGGCCGCGACCGGCTGCGCCACCACCTTGGCGTCGGGATAAAGCTTCTGCGCCCCGGCCACGACCACCCGGTCGCCCGGCGCCAGCCCCTTCTCGACCAGCCAACGGTTGTCGCTGGTCTGGCCCAGGGTGACGTCGCGGCGCTCGACCATGTCATCGCCCTTCAGCGCATAGACATAGGCCTGACCCGACTGGTCGCGCTGCACCGCCATCTGCGGCACGGTCAGGGCATTGTCGCGCACCGCCTGTTCGATGCGGACGCGGACATAGAGGCCGGGCAGCAGGTTGCCGTCCGGGTTGGGGAATTCCGCCCGCAGGGTGATCTGGCCGGTGGTGCTGTCCACGCTCGCCTCGGAGAACAGCAGCTTGCCGGGGTGTTCGTATTCGCTGCCGTCGTCGAAGATCAACTGCACGCGGGCCTCGCCCGCAGACATCATCGCCAGTTGGCCGGCGGCCAGCGCCCGGCGCAGCGCGAACAGCTCCGAGGACGACTGGGTGAAATCGACATAGACCGGGTCCAGCTGCTGGATCGTCGCCATGATGTCGGTCTGGGCGTTGACCAGCGCGCCCTCGGTCACCAACGCGCGGCCGACCACGCCCGAGATCGGCGCCGTGACCTCGGTATAGCTGCGGTTCAGCTCGGCCTCTTGCAGCGAGGCGCGGGCGATGGTGACATCGGCCCGGGCCTGGGCCAGCGCGGTCGCGGCATTGTCCAGATCCACCCCGGCCGTCACCTTGCGCTCGCGCAGGGCACGCGCCCGCTTTTCCTGGTCGGCGGCATTGAGCTCGGTCGCCTCGGCGCGGGCCAGCGTGCCCTTGGCGCTGGCGACGCGCACGTCGAAGGGCGCCGGGTCGATGCGATAGAGCACGTCGCCCGCCGCGACCTCGCCGCCCTGTTCAAAGACCCGCTCCAGCACGATGCCGCCGACGCGGGGGCGCACCTCGGCGGTGCGGGTGGCGGCGACGCGGCCGGGCAGTTCGTTCACTACCGGCAGCGCCTCGGGGGTCATCACCTGCACGCTGACCTGCGGCGGCGGCAGTTGCTGGGCGGCAAGTGGAGCGCCCGTCATCAGGCCGCAAAACACCAGCCCGGCGCAGAGGCCGGGGCGAAAGCTGTTCTTCATGGGAAGGTCTTCCTGCGAAACTTGAAGGTTAGAGGTCAGTCTCCGTCAGCGCCGGGGTCGCGTTCCGCGACCGCCATCAACTCGTCGAGGATCTCGTTGCGGGTCTTGTCGTCGAAGCGGTGGAAGCCAAAATATTCCAGGAAGGCCATGCCGTGCAGCGTCAGCAGCGCGCGCAGCATCTTGGGCTTGTCGCCGGCCTGCGCGGCGATGGCGTCGGCGTCTTCGGCCATGACCTCGCGCATGATCTCGCGGCACTCGGCATTCTCGCCCATGCCGGCGCTGATCAGCATGGCCATGGCGATTTCCTCGTCGGTGGGCGCGGTGCGAAAGGTCTCGATCAGTGCGCGCAGCCGGGCGTTGGGCTGGCCCTGATGCCGCACCAGCACCTCGTCGAAGCTGGCGCGGTGCTGGGCCATCTGGTGGCGGGTGAAGGCGGCCAGCAGCCCGGCCTTGCTTTCGCAGTCGTAGACCACGCTGGACTTGCTGATCCCGGCTTCCTTGGCCACGGCGTCGATGCTGAGCCCGGCCACGCCCGAACGGCGGGCCACCCTTTCGATGGCCTGCATCAGTTCGTCCCGGTCGATCGAGCGTTTGCGTCCCAAAATCGCCACCAAAAATTTCAATACGACCGTTCGATTATTATTCTTTGGCCGACCTGTCAACCGGGCCGGACACGGTCTTTACGCAACGGCAGCGACGGCCGGCGCAGCATGGCCTGCCCGATCTGCGCAAGTGCCGGCTCTGTCCGCTGTCCCGTCAGGCCCGCTTCGATTCCCCGACCAGGCGCAGGATGATCGGCGTCAGGATCAGCTGCATGGCCAGATCCAGCTTCGGCCCCGGAATGACGATGGAATTAGCACGGCTCATCCACGAGCCCTGCAGCATCGAGATCAGATAGGGAAAATCGATGCCGCGCGGGTTGCGGAAGCGGATCACCACCAGGCTTTCATCGGGGGTGGGAATCCAGCGCGCCACGAACGGATCCGAGGTATCGACCACCGGCACGCGCTGGAAATTGATGTCGGTCTCGGTGAATTGCGGGCAGATCGCATGCACATAGGCGTGCATCCGGCGCAGGATCACGTCGGTCACCGCCTCGGTCGAATAGCCCCGGCTGGCCCTGTCGCGGTGGATCTTCTGGATCCATTCCAGGTTGATCACCGGCACCACGCCGATCTTCAGGTCGGCCTGGCCGGCGATGTCGATGTCGCCGCATTTCACCGCGCCGTGCAGCCCCTCGTAGAACAGCAGATCCGAGCCCGGAGCGAACTCGGCCCAATCGGTGAAGGTGCCGGCCGGGCGGCCCAGCTGCTGAGCCTCGTGGTCGTCGTGGACATAGTGCCGGGTCTCGCCCGCGCCGCTTTCGCCATAACGGCGGAAGACCTGTTCCAGCCGGGCGAGTTCATTCGCGTCCAGGCTGAAATGGCTGAAGGTATGGTCGCCCATCTCGGTCCGGCGCGCCAGTTCGGCCTGCATCGCGGCGCGGTCGTAGCGGTGGAAGGCGTCGCCCTCGATGCTGACCGCATTGATGCCCTCGCGCCGGAAGATGTGGTCGAAAGTGTGCTTGATGGTGGTGGTGCCCGAACCCGACGAGCCGGTCACGGAAATGATCGGATGTTTCCTGCTCATGCTGTCCTTTCAGGCCCGGAACAGGCCGCGATTGCCGAACAGCGCCGAGACTTCCGGCTCGGGCAGGTCCTGGTAGGCGGCGATGCGGGCCACCTTCTCGGTCGAGCCGAAGACCATGGGCGTGCGCTGCCGCAGGTCGGTCGGGACCAGCGACAGGATCGGCTCGGACAGGTCGGTGGCCTGGCCGCCGGCCTGCTCGATCAGCAGCGCGATGGGGGCGCATTCGTGCAGCAGGCGCAGGCGGCTGCGCTTGTCCTTGCTGTCGCCGCCGGGATGCAGAAAAACGCCGCCGTGCATCAGGATGCGATGCGTGTCCGCGACCAGGGAGGCCAGCCAGCGCATGTTGAAATTCTTCTGCCGCGGTCCGTCCACGCCGGCCAGGCAATCGTCGATATAGGCACGCACGGGCCGCGGCCAATGCCGGTAATTCGCCACGTCTATGGCGAATTCGAAGGCGCAGCCCGGGATCCGGGCCGCCGACTCGACCAGGCGGAAGCAGGGACCATCGCCGTCCAGCAGATAGCGCTGAACGCCCATGCCGAAGGTCGCCACCATGGTGCAGCGCGGGCCGTAGACGATATAGCCGGCGGCGATCTGCTCTCCCGGACAGCGCAGGAAGCTGGCCTCGGCGCCGTCGCGGGCGGGATAGAGCGAAAACAGCGTGCCCATAGACAGGTCGATCTCGACATTCGCGGCCGCATCCAGGGGCGTCAGCGCCATGGCCAACGCGCCTTGGGGATCGAGTTCCTGCGCGCCGTCGCCCGAATCGAGCCAGCGCAGTCCGGTACCGGCCAGGGCAGTCTGGAACAGCAGGTGCGCCTGTCTCTCCAGCGATTGCGGAGGAATGATGCCGCGACGGATCGATTGCGCCAGCCGAGCGCCCGCATCGGCCAGCGCCCGCATCGCCGGACGCAATGCGACCGGAATTTCAGCCTCTTCGATCCTGTCGGCCGTCATCTTCCCTCTTTCCCGCGCTCCCTGGACGCCTTGTTGACATGGGCGTGCTTTCGGGAACATTTAATAATGCAGAAGCATATTTCAGGAAATCTGAATGCAACGGATCGACGCCGTCACCCTGCGCCATTTGCGCGCACTGCGGGCCGTGGTGGAGCGCGGCTCGCTGACCGGCGCCGCCGCGGATCTGGGGCTGACGCCGCCGGCGGTGCATGGCCAGTTGCGCGCGCTGGAGGATCTGATGGCCGCGCCCATGGTGGTCCGGGGGGCGCATGGCGCCTTCCGGCCGACCGAGGAAGGGCGCGCGGTCTTGGCGGCGGAAGCCCAGATCGCCATGGCGCTGGACAGCTGCGTCCGCCGGGTCACCGCCCTGCAAAGCGGGCATGTCGGCAATGTCTCTCTGGGGGTGGTCTCGACCGGAGAATATTTCGCCCCGCGGCTGGTCGCCGATCTGCGCGGCGCCCTGCCCGAGGTCGAGATCACGCTGCGCATCGGCAGCCGCGACGCCCTTATCCAGTGGTTCCAGTCCCGGGCGCTGGATCTGGCGATCCTCGGCCGGCCGCCGCGCGCGCCCGCCGTCGTGACCGCGCTGCTGGGCCCGCATCCCCATGTCATCATCGCGGCGCCCGGGCACCCCTTGGCCGCCGCCGACCCGGCGCTTCCCGCCGACCTGCTGACCGAGACTTTCCTGGCGCGCGAGCAGGGATCCGGTACCCGCATCCTGCTGACCCGCTACCTTGACCGGATCGGCGACGGCACGCCATGGCGCATGGTCGAGATGGGCAGCAACGAGACCATCAAGCAGGCGGTGATGGCGGGCCTGGGTATCGCTCTCATCTCGCAGCATACCGTCACCGAGGAACTGCGCTCGGGCCGGCTGGTCGCGATCCGCGCCGTCGGGTTGCCCATCAAACGCAACTGGTTCCTGATCCGACGCGAGGACATGACACTGTCTCCGGCCAGCCAGCGCGTACACGACCATATTCTGGCGCGTCAGGGCGATTTCCTGCCCCGGCTCAGCGTCTGAGCCCTGCTTCCCCGGCATGGCTTGCGATGACTCCGCATCGGCCATGGGCCTTGCGCAGACCGAGACAGCGCATTCGGTCCGCGCACTCTCTGCGATGTGCCCCTTGGCCAAGCGCTGGCAGCTCCGGCGTCGGGCTTTGGCGGCCGCTTATTCCGGCACCGGCGCAGGCCCACGGCGGGCCCGGCCTCTGCGCCAAGAAGGTTTTAATGAGCCCCAGATATGACCTCTCTCCGGTCGATCCGATTTCGGCATGCCAGGCATTTGCCGCGGATCCGAAACGAAATCCCGTCTCGGCTGCGACTGGATGGAGTCATTCGCGCAAGGCGGTCACCTCATCGACGGTCGCCCAGCCACCGCCCGCAAGGATCAGCCGTGCGCCGTCCTTGGTCATTTCGACCCCGGATACGCGGCTATAAGCCTCGACATCCCGGGTCGAGATGACCTTGCCGTCCTTGGTCGCCTCAAGCCGGAAGCTGTAAAGCCCCTCGGGCAGCAGGTCGCCATTGGCGCGCTTGCCCTGCCAGTCGACTTCACCCGATCCTGTGCCGATGTCCTCGCGCAAGACTTCGTTGCCCTGCGCGTCGAGAGTCACCAATGCCACCTTGTCGGCGTCGGCCAAGCTGTCGATCTGCAGCGTCAAAGGCGAATGGTCGAACCACACTGGCGCGCTGGTGCGGACCTCGCGCCCGATCCAATTCGACAGCTGGCCAAGTTCACCCCCGTTCGAGCCTTGCAGCAGTTGAGCCAGCAGTTGGTTGGTCTGAACCTGCTGTTCGACACCCGAGAATGTCGCCAACTGCACCGCGAATTCGGTTCCCTCCATCGGATTGAGGGGGTCCTGGTTCTTGATCTGCGTTGTCAGCATCTTCAGGAATGTCTCGAACTGGCTTGTCGCAGCAGTTGCCGAAGAGCCAGATCCGGTCGCTTGGTTGGCCGAAAAGCCCAGCCCCGTTGTGGTCGATACGCTAGTCACCTGATAGGTCCTAAATCCTGATGTCGATACGCCGATTCGCCATCGGCCTGGCTATAGCCGGCTTCGCCCTGTCGGCGAAAACCGCATCCTCTTCCCGGAACCGCGCAGTGCCCGCAGGCGACTGGTCCCGCGGACGGCGATCGTCCTGTCCGCCGGCGAAGGAAATATCGGCACCGAATATACCGGCATCGTGCAATTCCTTCTCAAGCGCATCCGCATTGCGCCGCAAAAGATCGCCGATTTCCGGCCGATCGGCGAAAACCGTTACCGCAGGTTTTTCACCGGCAGCGATCACCAGCCTAATTCTGCCCAGTTCCTCGGGCGCGAGGGCGATCTCGATCACGCCTTCCCGTCGGTCGGCCAGCTTTTCGCGCAATTGCCGAGCCACGTGCTGCGGGTCAACCACCTGCGGGCGGGCAAGCGTTCGGGCATGGTCGAGCTCCGTCGACGCCCTGCTGTCATGAACGGAAACGGGAAAGGAAGCCTGTTCGGCGCCATCTAACGCCATCGGGGACGCAGCCTCTTCGTTCTGCCTGCCGTTGTCTTGTTCCGGTCGAGCCTCTGCCTCCGCCGCGGCTGCCGATCCGCTGCGATCGATGTGCAGAGCGACGCCCCCTTTCCGCAAAGGCAGAGATGCCGGGCGAATCGTTTGCAACTGCTCCATGCCTCTCAGATCTTCGCGATTGGTGGAAGACGCTATGAGTGGAGGCGTCGGATCAGGCGAATCGGGGTCGATCCCGTCAGCCACGACGATCTCGTCGATGACAGCGAAAACCGCAGTACCTGCCTCAGGCAACGCAGCCTTTTCCGACCGATGCTCTTGCTTTGGCCCTGTCGAAGGCAGATCCGAGACATTCTCGACCGAAACCAGCGGTCCCTCATCCGGAACTGTATCCGGAATCTGTTTGGCGGGCAGAGCAACGCCCTCCGACAAAAAAAACGAAGACTGTTCCGGGGGATCCTCGGCCTCGTCGACGTCCTCTTCTACCGGCGTCGTCACGTCCTGCTTTTCAATGTCCGCCGGCACCGATTCGACCAGCATTACAAAGGCCGCCGCACCGTCCGGCCGGCCAGCTGTGATCGCAGGCTGGCCAGGCATTGCGACCCCGGCTGGGAGGCACGAGATTTCCATTCGATCCACTACCCTCAACATCACGATTTGCCGTCACCTTAGCACAGCAGGATTACCAAATATTTACCAGCACCGCGTAAAGTAGGAGCCTGAGGAAATTTTTAACCATCAGGAGGCGTTCTTGAATATCGCTCCCATAACCACCATGAGTCCGGGGACCACCCGAAGAACAAGCGGAACGGCAGACGGGCTTGAGCAAGCCTTTCTTTCGGAGGTGCTGAAATATGCAGGCCCTCGCGAAAGCACCGGACAGTTCGGCGGTGGAATAGGCGAATCGCAATTCGCCAGCTTGCTGAACGACGCCTATGCTCAAGCGATCGCCGAGCGAATCGATCTGAAGCTTTTCGATCGAGGAGGTCAAAATCATGGCTAAGGCACTAGCCCTTCTCGAACAGGCGCATCGGCACCTGCTTGCCTCCGAAGCCGAGCTTGCCCTCAAGAAGATGCAGGATTTTGAAGAGGCTTTGCTATCGGGCAGGTTGGAGAAGGGACAGGTTCAGGCCTACGCGCAAGGGCTTCAGGCCGTCCGCGACCTGGCCGCCGCCGCGCGTGAGGGAATCGCGGCGGCCCGTCGCCAGATTGAAGAGATCGCGGCACTGTCCCGCAAGCTGGACACCTATGACCGCCGAGGCAATAGGATCGGCAACCAGGTGGGCCAGAACCGAGAGCGTCGGTTTTGATTAAATTTGTTCCGGCAATTCCGTTGAAACGAATCTGCTATTCAGGATTTATTCATCGGCGACGGATATACCGGACAGCGTGATACAGATCACCGGGCCCGTCCCGCAGGTCAGAAGGCCGCATCATATTGACATGGGTAAAACAGCCCTTTGAACGGAGATAAAAATGTCCAGCATTCTGACCAACAACAGCGCGATGGTGGCCCTTCAGACCCTGAAGAGCATCAACTCGAACCTGGCCAAGACCCAGGACGAGATCTCGACCGGCAAGAAGGTCGCCACCGCCCAGGACAACGCCGCCATCTGGTCGATTTCGAAGGTGATGGAAAGCGACGAATCCGCGTTCCGGACGATCCAGAGCAACCTTAACATGGCGGGAAACGTGGTCGCGACTGGTCGCGGCGGCGCCGAGCGGATCCAGGGAATCCTGGATAAGATGCACCAACTCGCGATCAGCGCCTCGAGTGACGGTTTTGACTATTCGACCATCGACACTGATATCGCCTCGATGAAAGAGGAAATCACGTCTGTCATCGATGCGAGCCAACTTAACGGTGTGAACCTCCTCAAGACCAACCCTGTCGCTGGCCAAACTACCTTCTCGGTTCTGGCTTCGGTAGATCGCACGTCGGGTAACCCTGTGACGGCAAACGCATCGATTACCGTCACTTCGGTAAACTTCGAAACTTCGATTGAAGCGGTTACCATTGCGCCGATCACCGATCGCGCTACCGCTCTGACTGCTCGCTTGCAGATCGAGAGCTTGATCGACGTTGCCAAAAAGGGTGCCGCCGCACTGGGTACCGCCGGGGCGCGGATCAACTCCCAAGCGAGCTTTGTTTCGAAACTCGCGGATTCTCTGAAAGCCGGCGCGGGCGCTCTGGTCGACGCCGATATGGAGGAAGCTTCGGCTCGGCTTCAGGCTCTTCAGACCCAGCAGCAGCTGGGTGTGCAGGCGCTGTCGATCGCCAACCAGGCGCCGCAGACCATCCTGTCGCTGTTCCGCTGATCCTACAAGGGGCGCCCCTCGGGCGCCCCTTGACCTGACCGAACCTAGAATGGGATCTGCAACGTGAATTTCGCCCCCCTCAAGAACCGCAAGTCTGAATTTGGCTCGCAACATCTCCGCACTGCGCGCGACAATGAATATCTCGCATTTTCTCGGGTTACCCGGCAGCTGCAGCAAGCCATGATTAGCAATGATCTTAGGGCAATGATAGAAGGGGCTCATGCGAACAATCAGCTTTGGACCATTCTCGCAGCAGATTTGACGCATCCTGCCAATACCCTGCCGGAAGCAATCAAGGCTGGCCTACTTTCGTTGGCGATTTTCTCGATCAAGCAGGGGCACCGCGTGCTGTCCGAGAATGCTTCGGCCGAGGCACTGATCGACATTAATCTAAAAATAATGAAGGGGTTGCGAGGCGAGGCTCAGCCATGACCGGTCTGATTCTGAAGCTTGCGCCGAACGAGCGCGTGCTGATCAATGGTGCGGTCATCGAGAACAGCGACCGACGCGCCAAGATCTCAATCCGCAATCCGAATGCACGTATCCTTCGGCTGAAGGATGCGATCCACCCTGACGAAGCGAACTCCCCGGTATCGCGGCTTTGCTACGTCTGCCAGTTGATTCTGACAGGGGATGCAGACCGCGAAGAGGGACACCGGCAATTGATCTTGGGGATCGAGCAGTTGTCGCAGGTTTTCGCCGATACAGATAGTAGATTCGTTCTATCCTCCGCAACGCAAGCAGCGCTCGGTGGCGACTATTATCGAGCAATGAAAAAAATCAAATTGCTTCGTTCACGCGAAGCGCGCTTATTGGCGGTGCATGGAACATGACCTATAATGTTCAAGTCGGATCCGGCGGATATATCGGATGGAAGATACTCGAACGCACCATGGCAAGGCAGCGACAGGCATTTTCGCAAGACACTTCCATAAAAATAGCGCAGAAATACTTCTCTGAGAAGATGCCTGCGGTGAAAAGCGCCGATGATCTCATAAGTGATTATCGCCTGTTAACAGTTGCTCTCCGCGCTTTCGGCCTTGATTCTGATGTAAATAATCGATTCTTTATCAAGAAGGTGCTGGAATCTGATCCGAATGACGAATCCAGCTTGGTAAATAGGCTCGCTGACAAGCGCTACCTGAATTTGAACCAAGCAATGAAGCTTGGGGGCGCGGAAACGCCAAAGCCGGTGGATGTGGAAGCCATTCTCACAAACTACGATACCCGTTCATTTGAAAAGAACATCGGCGAACGGCATTCCGACATTGAGTTGGCACTGAATGCGCAGCGCGAATTGCCCCAAATCGCAGCAGCAGACATCAGCGAAAACGCGAAATGGTATCAGATTCTTGGGTCGAGATCGCTTCGTAAGATATTCGAAGTTTCTTATGGTCTAGGAAGCAGCTTTGCAGCACTTCCTATTGACCGGCAACTGACCGAGATTAAGGCCAAAACAGCACAGTTTTTAGGATCGGATTCGGCGAGTCAGTTTGAATCAATAACCTCACTCGAAACGATGCTGAGGCGCTATCTTCTGCGTAGCCAGATCGTAAACTCGTCTAACATTTCTTCCCATGTCAACGCTCTTACTCTACTCAGGACGTAAAGGCCAAGCCTGCAGAACGTACCGCATGCTCTGACCATCGATACCTGAGTGACGGGACTTCTCCGCGAGATGCGGGGGCACGGCTATGTTGACCTGAACCGGTCCGGGTTCGCCGGCAACTGTATTCAGGCTGGCTGGATCTCTCGGAAGCAGGTTTCATTAAAGAGTCCGATCTGAACAACCTCTACCACGTTGATTTTGGGTTCTGAATTTGCGGTTTTGTTCGCTTTGAATTGCAGGGTTTCGTATGCTTCCGCGAGAAGCTCTGCAATTTCCGGTCGCCTATGAAGCCCCATTCCCGCGTCCCTGAACAGGATGACCTGCTCCGTCCACGACTGGTCGATATGATTGATGCGCGCCACGAGCTGGTGAAGCTTGCGGCACTGATCGACTGGGAGTTTTTCGAACGGGAATGGGCAACCTTCTTCCCTTCGCATCAGGGGCGTCCGGCGACATCGCCACGCCTGGTCGCCGGGCTGATGTATCTCCAGCATGCCTTCAAGCTGTCGGACGAGGCGGTCTTGGCCCGGTGGGTCGAGAACCCGTATTACCAGCACTTCACCGGCGAGACATTCTTTCAGCACCACCCGCCGATCGACCCGTCATCTCTGACCCGCTGGCGCAAGCGCATCGGCGAAGAAGGAGTGGAGTGGCTGCTGACCAAGACGATCGAGGCAGGTCGGGCTTCTGGCGCCGTTACAGAAAGGAGCCTGAAGCGGGTGGCTGTCGATACAACTGTGATGGAAAAGACCATCGCCCATCCGACGGACGCCCGGCTTTACGAGCGGGCGCGTGTGCTGCTGGTGGACCTGGCGAAAGAAGCTGGGATCGATCTGCGCCAGAGCTATGCGCGGCTTGCCCCGCGGCTGGCCGTCCAGGTCGGACGCTATGCCCATGCCCGGCAGTTCAAGCGCATGCGCAAGGCCCTGCGCCAGCTCAAGGGCTATGTTGGCCGGGTGCGCCGGGACCTGCGCCGCCATTTGCAGGACATTCCCGAAGGTGCGCTGCGTGAGAAGGTGCTGGAAGCGCTCTGGCTGGTCGGCTGCCTGCTCGAACAGACCCCGAAGAGCAAGGACAAGATCTATTCCCTGCACGAGCCCGAGGTCGACTGCATCTCCAAGGGCAAGGCCCGCATCCGTTACGAGTTCGGCACCAAGGTCAGTCTCGCCACCACTCTCGACGGCGGTTTCGTTGTCGGCGCCCGCAGCTTTCCTGGAAACCCCTACGACGGCCATACCCTGGCGTCAGCACTGGAGCAGGTCGCCATCCTAGCCGACCAGGTGCCGGCTCTGGTTGTGGTCGACCGCGGCTATCGCGGCCATGGTGTGGAGACCACCAGGGTCCTGATCAGCGGCATGAGGCGCGGCATCAGCCCGCTGTTGGCAAAGCTCCTCAGGCGCCGAAGTGCCATCGAGCCCGAGATCGGGCACATGCAGTCCGACGGGCGCCTTGCCAGATGCCCGCTGAAGGGCCGCATCGGCGACGCGGTCTTTGCCATCCTCTGCGCCTGCGGTCAAAACATCCGCCAGATCCTCGCCCATCTCAGGGCTCTTTGGGTCCTGTTACTCCACCTGATTGCGGCGATCATCTGGCGCGAAAGGGCCCTTCATAGGAAAGTATTGGCGGCCTGACACGGTTGTTCAGAGCCGACTAAAGATCATGCTGTTGAGCACGCTGAGAAGCTTCCTAGCCGTCGCCGTCAAGGCGGCTTTGACTGGCTTTCTCACGTCCTGCAACTTCTTTCGGAACGATCTAAACTTTGGCGATTGTCGTGACGCATGCGGTGCGGCGAGACAGAGGAGATCCTCACGGTTGCCCTTCCGCCACCGATGACCCGTTTTCCGTAACGCTGTCTTGTCCACTATATAGAGCAATCGGTCGCGAGGCCAGCGAGAGCCGCGATCTTTTCGACGATCTGTTGTGCCGATCTCAGGCAACTCGGCCATGAGAGTGGCAGGAACGATTATGCCGACGCGGACACCGACTGCAACTGATGATCTGCTTCAGTCAGTTCGTGCTAGGACTGGATGATTTCCGCAATCTTTGTCTCGAACTTTTCGATCCGCCGTTCAAGGAGCAGGATCAAGCTCTTGAGGCCGGACCGAGTTTCGCGGTTTATCGTCCGTGGAAGTCTGGTCACTTCCTGCTTTGGCATCTCAACCAATTGACGGCGCCGGGTAATTTGTGCCAGAAGCGCCTGCTGCGTCGGTAAGCCAGGCTGGGTCTGCGGAACTGACCTACTACGGGATCTTTCCTCCGCCGCCGATTAGCATCCTGCCCAATCAGGGGGCGGACAATAAAGCGAACGAAATTCACGGACGAGCAGATCATCGACATCTTGGCCGAGCACGAGGCAGGCGCAAAGTGCGCGGAACCACACGGGATTGCGGCAGACAAGCCACAGATGGTCGACAGCACCGCGGGCTGGGCGCATTATCATACTGCGGACGCAGTTTTAGCCAAGGAAACGCCCGATGAACGTTTCGACCCGAGAGCGGGGACTCCGAAAGAGCCTCTCGGCCGTTCGAGAGATGGGTTCTCGACCAGGATCCATCTCCGCGTCAACGGCGCTGGCCTCCGATGAGGACCGAAATCACGCCGGGGCAGGCTTCAGACGACACCGGCTCCGATCCGGTGATGGCGGCACCCTGCCGCAGCCCGCCGTTCTGGTCGCCGACAGGGGCTATGACTCCGGAAAGTTTCGGGAAGATATCGAGAGCCGTAACGCCCTGCCGTTCGTCAGGGAAACAGTCCCCCGGACTGCTTCCTGATCCTCCTCACTCCTGATGCGCAAGAACCGGAAGGGGCGCAAGGTTGTGAACATGGCCCCCGCCAACAGGGTCGAGCGCGTTCGCCCGTTGTCTCGAACCGGTGGCGTTTCACGGGCTCACTCAACAAGCTGAAAACCACCTGGCGTCTGGCAACCCGCTACGACAAAGCCGCAGACAGCTTCCTCGGTTTCGTCGACCTCGCCTGCATCAGGCTGTGGCTTCGCCATTCGTCAACATGACCTGGTGTTTGATCCCACGGTTTGATGGTGTAATCCTTTCGTTGGAATGGAAGGATGCCCTATGGGACAAGTTCGTCACGGAAGCGCCACGACCACGCACGCGATCCGAGCTGCAATAATGAGGGCCAGCCCGCCATTGCTCCGAGGGTAGGCCCGAATGATCGCACGCTTCGCTCGCGCAGTTGAGCCGGGAGTTGGGCATCAACGCGAAGACGGTGGCGAAGTGGCGCAAGCGGACGACCGTCGAGGATATGAAGACGGGGCCGAAGGAGCCACGATCCACGACACTGAGCGCGCAGGAATGAGGGCGGGAATGCCACTGGTTCGAATGACCGCCCGAATGCGATGGTTGTGGCGTTCGGGCGCCACACGCCGCTACCCTTGGATGACTGTCTCTATGCCCTGCAACCCTCGATACGACACCTGACGCGCTCGGCCTTGCACCGCTGCCTGCAGCGGCATGGAATATCGCGCCTGCCGGACGTGGAGGGTGACAAGCCGAAGCGGCAGAAGTTCAAGCGTTACCCATGGGGTTCTTTCACATCGACATCGCGGAGGTGCAGACCGCCGAAGGCAAGCTGTATCTCCTTGTGGCGATTGATAGAACCAGCAAGTTCGCCTGTGTCCGCCTTGTTTAGAAGGCCGGCAAGATGGCTGCAGCCCAGTTCCTGCGCGACCTCATTGCCGCAGTTCCTTACCGGCTCCATAAGGTGCTGACCGACAATGGCATACAGTTCGCAAACCGGAGTTGTGACACGACGGCCTTCGAGCACATCTTCGGCCGGGTGTGCCGTGAACATGGCATCGAGCACAGGCTGACGAAGGTAAAGCATCCTTGGACCAACGGCCAGGTCGAGCGGATGAGCCGCACGATCAAGGAGGGTGAAGCGGATCAGAAAACGATCCGGGGGATCGTTTTCCCGCTGAACGTCAAGCGCTTCCATTACGACAATCACGATCAGTTGCGAACGCACCTCGACGACTTCATCGCCGCCTATAACCTCGCTCGTCGGCTCAAGACGCTCAATGGCCTTACACCCTACGAATACATCTGCAAGATCTGGACTTCAGAGCCAGACAGAGTCATCGTCAATCCGATCCACCAGATGCCGGGACTGAACAACTAGGCTCCAGCCTCATTAGCCCTCCAAGCCAGAAGAGGACGGTCGCGGCGAGAGCAATGGCAGACAAGAACACGATCGGCATCTATCGTAGCATGTTGCGACCCGCCGCCAGTCCTTGAGGCGCCCGAACACAATCTCGATGCGATTGTGTTTCTTGTCGCGACGCTTGTCGTGTTTGATGGGCTTCTTGCGGTTCTTCCTGCCGGGGATGCAAACCCTTGTCGCTTTGTCTTTCAGTGCTTCTCTGAACCAGGCGGCGTCATAGCCCCGATCCGCCAGGAGCCAGTCTGCCCTGGGCAAGCTGCTAAGCAATGCGCGCCGGTGTCGTCGCTGACCTGCCCGGCGGTCATGAAGAAACGGATCGGTCTGCCCTGCGCGTCGGTCACGGCGTGCAATTTGGTGTTCATTCCGCCTTTCCTCCGACCGATCAGGCGTCCACGCCCCCCTTTTTCAATCGCAGGCTGGACGCCGTGCGGTGCGCTTTCAGATGGGTCGCATCGATCATGATCGCTGTCTGGTCGGGGCCTCCGAAGCCAGCCCCTCCATCATCCTGGCGACAACCCCCAACCGGCCACAACGCTTCCAGCGATTGTAGAGTGTCTTCGCCGGACCGTATTCCTTCGGCGCATCACACCAGCGTAACCCATGGCGATTGACGAAGATTATCCCGCTCAGAACCCGCCTGTCGTCCACGCGTGGGCGACCATGGCTGCGCGGAAAGAAAGTGCCATCTGTTCTTCAGACAGCCAGTTAAGGTTGCTCATCAAACAGCTCTCCTTACCGAGCCTGAATCATGACATTCGTCTGAAAGCAATAGGTCCTGAGCCTAGAATGGGCTGTCGGGATAATAGAACTTGTTCGCATTTTCCGGCGTGATCAGCTGCGAGCCGATAATGAAACGCCCCGTCATCGGCGCGTTCGACACGAAATGCAGCGCCGTCATCTCGATGGCCGAAGAAATCAGCGCCGGAGGATAGGTCACGTTCACCGGCAGCTGCTTGTCGCCGTCCATGATGCGCTTGACGATTTCCTTCATGCCCGCACCGCCGACGACCCACATCTGGTCCTGACGGTTGGCCGCCGAAATCGCCTCGAGCACGCCGACCGCCATGTCGTCGTCCGCCGCCCAGACCGCATCGATCTGCGGGTATTTCGACAGATAGTCCTGCATGACGTTGAAGGCGTCGTCGCGGTTCCAGTTGCCGTGCTGCATGTCCAGGATCTCGATCTCGGACCCGTCCAGCGCCTTCTGGAAGGCCTCGACCCGCTCGTTGTCCAGCGTGGTCGGGATGCCGCGCAGCACGACGATCTTGGCGCCGGGCTTGAGGTTCGCCTTGAAATATTCGCCCGCGACCCGGCCGAAGGCGGTGTTGTCGCCGGCGACATACAGATCCTCGATCCCCTCCTGCGACAGGCCACGATCCACCACGGTGACGAACTTGCCCGCGTCCTTCACCGCCTTGACCGGCGCGGTCAGCGGCTCGGACTCAAACGGCAGCACGACCAGCGCGTCGATGTCGCGCGTGGCCATCATGTCCTCGATGTCGTTGACCTGCTTGGCGCTGTCGCCCGAGGTGGACAGCACGAATTCCAGGTTCGGATAGGCCGCGCCCAGCCGCTTGATCGTGTCCTGCGCGTGCCAGTTCAGCCCGCCCATGAAGCCATGCGTGGCCGAAGGGATGGCGACGCCGATCACCGTCTTCTCGCCCTCC
The DNA here is from genome assembly GCF_900005615.1 of Paracoccus aminovorans. NCBI lineage: Bacteria > Pseudomonadati > Pseudomonadota > Alphaproteobacteria > Rhodobacterales > Paracoccaceae > Paracoccus > Paracoccus aminovorans. Next base: position 633,759 of record NZ_LN832562.1, read on the forward strand.
TGCGCCAGCGCCGCGCTGCCCCAGGTCATCGCCAGCAGCCCCGCCACGGCGGCGCCCTGCATCAGGCTTCTGCGTTTCATGTCTTTCTCCTCCCAGAGGTCACCGCTCGCCGGCGGCATGTTTTTCCCGCTGCAACACGACAGCAAGAACGATGATGACGCCCTGGATCGCCCCGTTCAGATAGGGGCTGACCAGATTCGCCAGATTCAGGATGTTGTCGATCAGCGACAGGATCAGCACGCCCATCACCGTGCCCCAGACCCGGCCGCGCCCGCCTTTCAGCGCCGTGCCGCCGATGATGACGGCGGCGATGGCCTCAAGCTCCCACAACACCCCGGTCGAGCCCGAGGCCGAGCCCAGCCGCGGCACGTAAAGCACCACCGCCAGCCCGACCAGCAGGCCCAAGAGGACATAGGTCAAGAGCCGCACCCGGTTCACGTCGATGGCGGAATAACGCGCCACCCGGTCGTTCGAGCCGATGGCCTCGACATGGCGGCCGAAACGGGAATGGCGCATCATCCATTCGCCCAGCAGGGCGACCAGCGCAAAGCAGATGATGGGCCAGGTGATCCAGCCGATGCCGCCGTAATAGACCGGGCGATACAGCGTCCGAAGCGCGTAATCCAGGGACAGCGTGCCGCCATCGGCCAGCCAGGTCACCAGGCTGCGAAAGATGCCCATGGTGCCCAGGGTGACGATGAAGGGCTCGATCCGCGCCTTGGTCACCAGCGCGCCGTTCAGGTATCCGGCCGCCAGCCCGCCCAGCACCGCCACCCCCATGCCGATCAGGATGGTGCCCCAATGCGTGCCCAGGTTTGGCACCAGCACGTTCATGGCGATGATGGTGATCCCGGCCAGGAAGGCCGCCATCGAGCCCACGGACAGGTCGAGCCCGCCCGCCGTGATCACGAAGGTCATGCCCACCGCGATCATGCCGATGAAGGCCGAGCGCGCCAGCACGTTTGTGATGTTCGCCGGCGCCAGGAAGGCGCTGTTCAGGCTGGCCCCCAGCACGACCAGCGCAACCAGCGCGATCAGCGGGCCCAGAGTGTGGAAGTCGATCTTTCTCATGCCACCTCGCTCACGCCCATGGCCAGGCGCACGATATTGTCCTCGGTCAGGGCCGCGCCCTGCAATTCGCCGGCCAGCCGGCCCTCGCGCATGACCAGCACCCGGTCGGCCAGGCCGATCACCTCGGGCATCTCGCTGGAAATCACGATGACGCTCAGCCCCTGCCCCGCCAGCTGGCGGATGAAGGCATAGATCTGGCTTTTCGTGCCGACGTCGATGCCGCGCGTCGGCTCGTCGATGATCAGGATGCGCGGATCGGTCAGCATGGTCTTGGCCAGCAACAGCTTCTGCTGGTTCCCGCCCGACAGCTTGCCCGCCACCATGTCGCGGCGCGGGGCGCGGATGTCGAAATCCTGCGTGGCGCGGTCCAGCGCCGCCTCTTCGGCGCGGCGGTCGATGCGCCAGCGGCCGAAACGCTCCAGCGCCGCCAGCGTCAGGTTCTCGCGCAGCGGCTTTTCCAAAAGCAGCCCGGCCTCCTTGCGGTCCTCGGTCAGATAGGCCAGCCCGTTGGCAAAGCCGTCGCCGGCCGAGCGGATGCCGACCGGCCGCCCGTCGATGCGGATCTCGCCGCTGGCGGGGCGCAGCCCGGCGATGCCCTCGGCCAGTTCGGTGCGGCCCGAGCCGACCAGCCCGGCCAGCCCCAGCACCTCGCCGCGGCGCAGGCTCAGGCTGACGTCATGCACCCGGCCCGGCACCGACAGGCCGCGGACCTCCAGCGCGATCTCGGCGCCGGGCCGGCCTTTCGGCGGATAGAAATCCTGCAACTCGCGCCCGACCATGGCCGTGGCCATGCCGTCCTGCGTCAGCTCGCCCCGCAGCGCCCGGCGCACGACGCGGCCGTCGCGCAGGACGGTGATGCGGTCGGCCAGATGCGCCACCTCGTCCAGCCGGTGCGAGCAGTAAAGGATTGCCACGCCCTCGGCCCGCAGCCGCTCGATCTGCGCGTAAAGCGCGCCGACCTCGCGATGGGTCAGGACCGCGCTCGGCTCGTCCATGATCAGCACGCGGGCGTTTCGGGACAGCGCCTTGGCGATCTCGACCATCTGCCGGTCCGGCACCGACAGATCGCCGACCAGCGCATCGGGCGAAATCGGGCTGTCGAGGCGTTTCAGCAGCGCCGCCGTCGCCTGCCGCATGGCCGCGTGATCCAGCCGCCAGCCGCCCGGCTCGCGCCCCAGGAAGACATTGGCGGCCACCGTCAGGTCGCGGGCCAGGTTGAATTCCTGGTGGATGACCACGATGCCCTGCGCCTCGGCCTCGGGGCCGCTGGCAAAGCGCACCGGCCGGCCGTCCAGCAGCACCTGCCCCGAGGTCGGGTCCAGGAACCCGCCCAGCAGCTTCATGATGGTGGACTTGCCGGCGCCGTTCTCGCCGATCAACGCATGCACCTCGCCCGGTTCCAGCGCGATGTCGATGCCGTGCAGCACCGTGACCGGGCCGAAGCTCTTGCCGACATTCTCCAGCGCCAGCACGCTCATGGCGCCACCTCGACCCAAGCGCCACCCTGCGCGGCCGAGGCCTGGGCGGCGGCGATGAACGCCATGCCCGACAGCCCGTCCGCCAGCCCCGGCACCCGGTCGACCGGGCCATCATCGCCCCGGATGATCCGCGCGATGTCGCTGTAAAGATTGGCGAACCCCTCCAGATAGCCCTCGGGGTGGCCCGGCGGCGTGCGCGAGGATGCGCTGCGGTCCTGCGCCCGGGTCAAGATACGGGCCGGCCCGCCTTTTGGCGTCAGGATCAGCCGTTCGCTGTCTTGCAGGCGCCATTCCAACGCCGCTTCCGAGCCGAAAACCCGCAGCGACAGCCCGTTCTCCTGCCCGACCGCGACCTGGCTGGCCCAAAGCCCGCCCTTGGCCCCCGAGGCATAGCGCAGTACCACCCGCGCGTCGTCGTCGACCATGCGGCCCGGCACCATGCTGGACAGATCCGCCGAAACCTGCGCCGGCACCGCGCCGGTCACGAAAGCCGCCAGCTGCCAGGCGTGGGTGCCGATATCGCCCAGAGCCCCCGCCCCGGCGCGGGCCGGATCGGTGCGCCATTCCGCCTGCTTGCCCTGCGCCGCATCGGCAAGCCAGCCTTGCAGGTATTCCGCCTGCACCAGCCGCAGCTGCCCCAGCGCGCCCTCGGCCACCAGCGCCCGCGCCTCGCGCACCATCGGCAGCGCGCAGTAGTTATGCGTCAGGAAGAACCGCGCCCGGCTGGCCCGCGCGGCAGCGGCGATCGCTGAGGCCTGCGCGGGCGTCGCCGCCAGCGGCTTGTCGCAGATGACATGGATGCCTGCGTTCAGGAATACCACGGCGGGGGCGGCATGCATGTGGTTCGGGGTGACGATGGCCACGGCCTCGGCCCCGTCAGGCCGCGCCGCCTCGGCCCGCGCCATCTCGGCGAAATCGGCATAGCTGCGGATGCCCAGCTCATCCGCGCTGGCCTGCGCCCGCGCGGGGTCCGAGGACAGCGCCCCGGCGACCAGTTCGAACTGCCCGTCCATCCGCGTGGCGATGCGGTGGACGCTGCCGATGAAGGCCCCCTGCCCGCCGCCGACCATGCCCAGCCGGACGCGCCTCATAGCCCCAGCGCCTTGTCGATGGCGGCGCGGTCCACCGCGCTGGCCGCGAAATCGTCGAAGGCATGCGGCGTCACCCGGATGATGTGGTCGCGCACGAAGCGCGCGCCTTCGCGGGCGCCGTCCTCGGGGTGCTTCAGCGCGCATTCCCATTCCACCACCGCCCAGCCGTCGAAGCCGTATTGCGTCAGCTTCGAGAACACGCCCTTGAAATCCACCTGCCCGTCGCCCGGGCTGCGGAAGCGCCCGGCGCGCTGCGCCCAGGGCTGATAGCCGCCATAAACGCCCTGCCGCCCGGTCGGGTTGAACTCGGCATCCTTGACGTGGAACATGCGGATGCGGTCGTGATAGATATCGATATGCTGAAGGTAATCAAGCTGTTGCAGAACATAGTGCGACGGGTCGTAAAGCATGTTCGCGCGAGGATGCTGGTCCACGCGGTCCAGAAACATCTCGAAGGTGGTGCCGTCGTGAAGGTCTTCGCCGGGGTGGATTTCATAGCACAGGTCGACGCCATGATCCTCGGCTAGGTCCAGCAGCGGGCGCCAGCGTGCAGCCAGCGTGTCGAAAGCGGTCTCGACCAGCCCCGGCGCGCGCTGCGGCCACGGGTAGAGATAGGGCCATGCCAAGGCACCCGAAAACGTCGCGATCCGATCCAGCCCCAGCAGACGGCTGACGCGAATCGCCTTGCCGACCCGACCGACCGCCCATTCCTGCCGCGCCTTGGAATTGCCGCGCAGCGCGGATGGCGCAAAAGCATCGAAGCCCGCGTCATAGGCCGGATGCACCGCGACCAGCTGCCCTTCCAGATGCGCGGAAAGCTCGGTCACGACGACCCCGTTTTGCGCGGCAATGCCAATGAATTCGTCGCGATAGGTCCGGGAATCGGCGGCGCGGTCCAGATCCAGCATGCGCGGATCGTTCACCGGCACCTGCACGCCCAAATAGCCCATATCGGCCGCCCATCGGGTGATGCCCTGCCAGCTGTCAAACGGCGCGGCATCGCCGATGAACTGCGCCAGAAACAGCGCAGGGCCTTTGATGGTCTGCATGATATCCCTCTTCCCTGGAGGCAGGGTGCAGTGCGCTGCAATCGATTGCAAACATTTTCTTGCAGGCGGGATGCTGACCCCCTAGCCTTTCGGCATGAACGAGGAAACGGGACCGCAGAGCCGGGTCAGACTGTCGGATGTGGCGCGGGTGGCCGGGGTGTCGACCGCGACCGTCAGCCGGGTCTTGTCCAATCCCGGTCTGGTGGCGATGGCCACGCGCGATGCGGTGGCCGAGGCCGTGCGCCGAACCGGCTATCGGATGAATCATGCCGCCCGCAACCTGCGCAAGGGCCGCACCGGCTGCGTCGTGGCCTTGGTGCCGAACCTCGGCAATCCGTTCTTCGCCAAGATTCTGGACGGCATGGGACGCGGCCTTGCCGCCGAGGGTTACGACCTGCTTGTCGCCGACACCCATGATCATCGCAGCCTTGCCGCGACCTTGCATCGGTTCCAGGACCCGTCGCGCGCCGATGGCATCATCCTGCTGGACGGACGCGCCGCGGCGGCCGATCTGCGGCCGGCCCCCGACCTTCCACCGGTGGTGACGGCCTGCGAATGGGTTCCCGGCGCCGATCTGCCACGGGTCATGCTCGACAACCGCATGGGCGCGCGGCTGGCAATCACGCATCTGCGCCAACTCGGTCATCGCCGGATCGGTCTGATCGGAGGCCCTGCCGCCAATGTGCTGCATCAGGCCCGGCTGGCCGGCGCGCAGGATGCGGCCGGCGATCTGCCGATGATCCAGTTCGAAGGCGACTTTTCCCTGCAATCCGGGCAAGAGGCCGCGCGCCGCTGGCTGGCCATGCCGCCCGCCAGCCGTCCCAGCGCAATCTTTGCCTTTTCCGACGAAATGGCCTGCGGCTTTGTGGCCGATGTCATGCGCGCGGGGATGAGGGTTCCGGCCGATGTCTCGGTCATCGGCTTTGACGATATCGAGCTGGCCTCGCATCTGTTCCCGGCGCTGACCACCATCCGCCAGCCCAAGCGCGATCTGGGACGCATGGCCGCGCAGGTGGTGCTGGCGGTTATTGCGGGCAAAGCCGTCCCGCCGGTCACCCTGCTTGAGCCGCAGCTGATGCCCCGCGAAACCACCGCGACATGGGGCTGAATCCGGCATCCATCGGGTCCTGCGAGGACTCATGCCGACCCCCAAGCTACAGGTTCAGCATTGGGAAAGCGCAGCAGGCCGACTTCCATTGAGGGCGGCAGCCAGTGCCGGCGGGATGCTATCAGAATACGGATCGACAATGGCCCGGAATACATCCGTTCAACGCCGATGGTCCGGGCCGGAAACAAGGTATTGCGCTGAACCGCATTCAGCGCGGTGAGTCGCCGCGGAACGCTTGTGTCGAGCGGTATGAACCGCGCCGGGTTTCACCGAAGAGCATCCATCAGCTCAAAAGCGTTCTGCGTGGCGGCACCGTAGGTAGTATTATCGTAGATCGTCCAAATATCGACGTCGCGGATGGCAAGTGAAGCGACACGTTTCGCATGATCCTCAACAGTATCCCGCCCATAGCACGACTCATAAATGTGCGGAGAGCCGTGCAGGCGGAAATAGACGAGGCCGCTCCAGCCGCCGGGCTGTGCGGCCAGCGCCGGCTTCGCCGGATCCGCTGCAACCCGCGCTACCCGCCGCCCTTTCAGCACGCGGTCGACCTCCGGCCGGAACCAGCTGGCATGCCTCGGCTCCAGCACGACGGGACCTTGGATCGCGGCCTGCAACTCGTCGATGAATCGTTCTGCTGTTTCGCCAGGATAGGCGAAGCTCGGGGGAAGCTGTACCAGGATCGGGCCACGCTTGTCGCCCAGACCGCTCGTTTCCTCGGCGAAGCGCTCGATGAGCGCCTCGCAGCCCTTCAAGCGGCGTTCATGCGGGATCGCTTTCGGCAGCTTGACCGAGAAGCGGAACCCGGAAGGCACGCTCGCCGCCCAGCGTTCGTATGTCGTGCGCCGGTGCGGCCGATAGAAACTGCTGTTGATCTCGACGGCCGAAAATTGTGCGCCATAGCGTTCAAGATGCGTGCCCGCCGAGGGAAACCTTCCGGCCAGGGTAGAGGGTATGGACCAGCCAGCGACACCGATGAAAATGGACATGAGCGGCTTTTCCTGTGGGTGGACGCGGGTGGGATCGCAACGTCCCTGTTGGCTTTTGGTTCGACGGACGACGGTCAAGCTGGCATGGCATCTGCTTCGAGCGCATGGTCCTGCCTTGACTGGATCGCGTATCTCAGAAAATCCGCTCTCCGTTTTCCACAAGCATTTTCGCCTGCAGGGAGAAGCGCGCACCCATACGGCTGGCCGGGATCGCCCAAGTTGCGCCGAGGCGTGAGACGGTGCGGACGCCGGACCCATGTGGTCGGTAGGCCTACCCGTCTGCAAGAATGAACGACGATGGCGGGAAGCTGCTCTGCGGCACCGAAACTTAGATGATTGATCCGACGGCCTCCCTTCCAACAGTCCGCGCTGGCGCTGCAGGTGCGGCGAACCGCGTCATTTGATGGGTCTCTGTTTCACGGCACGCCTTCAGGCCGAGGTTAGCCGCTGGGGGGATGCCGAGGGCCGTGAACCGGTCCAGGACGGCGATGCGGGTTTGAAGCGCAGCGGCGGGGCGGCCGAGGTCTCGGGCCATGCACTTCTGGCCGAGCAGTTCATATCGGCCTCGGCCCGGCTTCTGCGGCGAGGCCCGCTCCAGCGCCGCCGGATACTTCGGCCGAGGCGCTTGATGGCGCGCAGGCCCTCGTTCCGCCCTGCCGCCCCAGGGGGCTGTCTTTCTTCCACGGTGGGGCATGGCGTCGGGGCGGCACGACCGCATCCGCGCCCCGGTTCGCGATGGTGTCGCGGCAGGCAAAAAAGGATCTTGATCGTCAAGCCGGGATCGCGGCACCGCTGCAGACCGGCCGGCCGCCACGTTTGCCAGATGGCGCGCGCCAAGGCATCGACGGGCCGAACCAGACGCTCGGCGGCCCACGCTCACGCAGCGAAGAATGGCGGGCGGACCGGTTCAGGGTGCGGCAGCGGCTCGGTGCAGGCTTGGACATGCCACCCTGACTATGGCCCCGCAATGGGAAATCCCGGCCAGGCTTCGGGCAAAAAGGTCATTGCACGGCCATGATGTGCGGCTCGGCGAAACGGGACTGCCATTCGAAGCTCCTCAGCTCACGCTACGAGAAAACTCTCCCGACACATCATGCAACAAAGGGCAGAACGACTGCTTCTTCGCATCGACTATCAAAAATTTTCAGGATTTCATATCGATAAGATCAGCTTGCAAACGCGAGGTATCATCCGAAAAGTATCCGACATTTTATTGAAATCCAATCTGTTCACCGGAAAAAAACTTTTTCTCCATACAACGTGACTGAGCGAATGCGATTCAGTCAGATACTAAAGGCCATGCCTCACGGCAGAAAAGCCCCTAACCACGGTATCACGCTTCATATCTGACCGAATCCTTGATATGGATTAGGATAGAAATGTCGAAAATCACTTCCGATCATTTCGGTGGGAATATCATTCTGACCCGCGATGATCTCTCCGCAAACTCCTCCTTCATTACGATCAACAGCGAAATCGGCTTCCATGCGTTTCGTTATCCTGGCGGTGCCGTCACCGAAAATCAGACCTGGGACAACGGTGGTCTAAAGCGGATGTTTGGTGATCCGATGGATCCGAAAGATCCCGACTATGTCATGACAATCCGTGAAGCGCTGGAATATTCTGCCAAAACCGACGTCAAATTGACAATCGTAGTGCCGACGAAGCAATTCTATGATCACGTTGGTCACACGATTCTCAAAGCTGAACTGGGAAAATATTTTCGGGAACTGGAAAAGGCGATCGCCGACTGTCCTGGTGCCAAGATCAAGGGGTTCGAGATCGGAAACGAATACTGGGGCGATGGCGAGAACGGGGCGCTCTCACCCGTAGAGTATGGAAAGATCGCGAATGAGATAATTCCGCGTCTGGATGAGATTGGCAATGCCATGGCAGCAGGGTACGATATACCGAAACCAGGCATCGGTATTCAGGCCGGCGCGCAGTGGAGAGCCGTTCAGGATGAAACCGGGAAATGGAAACCCACCGGAATCAGTGAATCCAACGAAATCGCATCTGCTATCGGAATCCAAGAAAGAGGAATGATCACAACCATATATCAGCACAGTTATCCGGACGCGCAAAAGCAAGTCGGTTGGCAGGTCAACTGGGCCGTCGACCCCATGAAAGCGTTTGTAGATCTTCCAGGGTTCTCGGAAGATTTGGAACTTTCCCTTTCCGAATTCAACGTCGGCTCCGGCTCAGCCACTGGTGTCGCTCAGGGCGCGAGCTGGATCGAGGCGTTTTCTGCCAGGATCGACGCTGGCATTAACGAATTCTATCATTGGGGTATCGGCTATGAATGGCTTTCCAATAAGTTCTATGACACCAGATTTCCCGCTGCCGAATCGGATGGCGGAAATATCAATGCGATCGCAACCCCCATGGGTCAAGTTTATGACATAGCGGAAACACTGTTGATCGGCAAATCGACGATCTCCGATCATCAAGCGATGGAAGGTTTCGCAACACATGGGACCCTGCAGGTCACCGGCTTTAGAGAAGCGGGACAAAAGGTTGTTTTTCTTTACAATCAAGGCTTGGAGGATGCGCGGGTCGATCTGAGTGCACTTAAATCCGCCCAACATGTCACCATCTATCATCTTGCAGATGCGGATTCGCCCCATACACCGCTTTATGATGAAAGCATTCCGGAACCGCTGAAGCCGGGGGCCATTGCGGACGCCAGAGGCGACATGCATGTCGAATCTGGGACGTCAGTCCGCGACTTGGGCCTTGGACCTGGAGAGCTTGGCGTCGTGGTCATTTCCGATCCTGGCAGAGACCTGGTCATCGAAGGAGCGCATAACGTCACAGACGTTTCCACCGGCATGGTGGATGATCTTATCTTCGGGGGATCTGGCAATGACATTATCCGGGGACATGTGGGGAACGACACTTTGGCGGGTGGTCAGGGAAGGGATGTGATTTCCGGGGGGCGCGGGGATGACGTCATCTCTGGCGGCAAAGGCGACGACGTCATCTTTTCTGGTCAAGGGAGCGATGTGGTGAGAGGCGGCGACGGAGACGACCTTGTGGTGATTTCCGGCGGCCGCGAAGGTGACTTGACGTCGATCACGACGGGTGAGGGCTCGGACCTTGTCCTGATCAGCACCTCGGATCATGCAGTGATCTCGGATTTTTCCGATAACGACCTCATCGGTTTCGATGGTGGCTTCAGCGACACGGATAGCTTGCGAGACGCAATGGCGGTGGATGGTGACGATCTGGTAATCTCGCTGCGAGATGGCGGAGAGCTGCGATTGTCGGGCGCCGCTTCCAGAATGGACGACTTTCACGACAGTGTGTTTGATTTCCGATCGCAAGAAGAAATATTGCAATATAATGAGAAATTCTTCAAAAATCTCACCTTTGCTCAGATCGATGAGTTCTATGACCGCATAGGGGCGATGGATGGTGTTCCGAACGGCAGTGAAACCGCGCCTACTCCGGGTGAAAATTCCCCGGAAAATTTCCAGAATGAGGGCTTCCCCATCTATTACTGGGAGGGGCGCGACGAAACCATGGCACGCTTTTTGTCAGACCCAGAGTTTCCCGGTGAAAACAACCCTGACGCCGATCCCACCCATCCCGGCGATTCGCTTGAGGAACCAGAACCGTCTGAGGAGGATCCAAGTGAAGATCCGCATGATTATGGTAATGAGCCCCCAGATGCGGGGGGTGGCTCATGCTTTGTCGCGACCGCAGCTTTCGGCGACAGTATGCATCCAGATGTTGTTGCGTTGCGATCTTTTCGCGATTTGCACTTGGTACGTTACCGTGCCGGACGCGCCTTCGTCCGCATCTACTGGATTATCGGTCCGCTGCTTGCGAGTGTAACCAAACCGCATCAAATCCATGCCATGATCGCGCGACGGATATTATCGGCCTTAGTGATGGAGCTGAAGAAGCGTTCGCTCGTATAGATCCCTCAGTGCATCTGGTGTTTGACTCCACGCTCTTGCCGCAAAGAAGGGCATACCGATCACTCGCTAATTATATTGACAAATGGTGTGCTCATAGCCTGATGCCCGAGACCTCGACGAAGCCGAGGAAATCGTCCGACGACGGTTCTTCAGCTTGTTGAGGGAGCCCGTGAACGAGAACGGGCGAACGCAGTCGACCATTTTGGTGACATGCCTCCTCGGGTCTCTGGTTCATAACGAGAGTCTGCGGGTTTGAGATTGGTAGTCTGGCCGGTGGTTCTGGGCAAGCGCGCCGGGCTCGGAGCCCACAGATTGCTCAAGCTTACGGCGCGCTTTGAGTCGCGTTAATGCTCCTCCCGCCGTGAAGTGGCCCGCCATTATGTTAGGAATGGATGATCGAGAATTGCCAACAGGCGACCGAAGCCGGAAGATATCGTGTCGAAGTTTCGGCAGGTTGAGGTGCTGATGGGGCAAGGCCTGTCTGGACGAATGAGGAGAAGCGGTCGATCTGCTTCCAGACGACGGCGCCAGGCGTTTCGGTGGCCCAGGTGGCGCGGCGCTATGCGGTGAACGCCAATCTGATCTTCAAATGGCTGCGCGATGCCCGTTATGCGCCGGATCCTGTGGCGGTTCCATTCTCGTCAGAGGAGGCACGCTTTCTGCCTGTAGAGATTGTCGCCGAGACCAGGTCGGCCTTGACCGCACCTGCCACCGAGAACCACATCGAGATCGACCTGGCAGGCGGCCACCGGATGCGGATCAGCGGGAGCTATGATCCGGAGGCGCTGGCCCGACTGATCCGGGGACTTTCGGCGTGATCCCGGTGCCGGCCAGCACGCGGGTCTGGCTGGCGGCCGGGGTGACGGACATGCGCAAGGGTTTTGCGGCCTTGGCGGCGCAGGCCGAGGCGGTGCTGAAGCAGGATCCGTTCGCCTGGCATATGTTCGTGTTCAGGGGGCGCCGGGGCGATCTGATCAAGGTCATCTGGTGAGATTGGGCTCGGACCGATGGCGCCTTCAATGGCTCGCTCAGCGCGTTGGCCGTCCGGGACTCGATCAGCGCCGTCGTAGCCAAGCCGGCCTATATCAAGCCCGGCTCACCTTGGGAGAGTGGCTATTGCGATAGCTTCAACGGCCACCTCCGCGATGAAATGCTGAACGGGGAAGTCTTCTACAGCCTCCGTGAAGCACAGATCCTGATCGAGCAAGGGACGGGCACTACAACCCAAAACGACCACACAGCGCATCGGGAGATATCGCCCACCGGTCGCCGAAAGGATCATCTCGATGGACCAAAGGTCGGTCATGCAGCAACCTTCACGCCGGACCACTCACGTGGGGCTGGGCGTTGTGACAATATCGCAGGCGATCCGCACCGGCGAGATCGCGGCCTGAACCTCGCCCGAGGGGAAGCCGCCGATGAAGGCGACGCCGGCTCTGGGCACGGCGTCGCCTTTGTCCCCTCGTCCCCGGCTAGCGCCGCTTCCGCTCCAGCGCACCGCGGGAGAGCCTGTCGAGCAGGATTGCAACGGCGACGATGGCAAGGCCGGCGCGCAGCCCGAGGCCCATCTCCATGCGGGTCAGCCCGCGCGTCACCTCGGCGCCGAGACCGCCGGCGCCGACCAGACCCGCCAGCACCACCATCGCCAGCGACAGCAGGATGCACTGGTTCAGTCCGACCAGCAGCGTCGGCGTGGCCGCCGGGAACTCGATCTTCCACAGGATGGTGCGGGGCTTGGCGCCGATGGACTCGCCCAGCTCCTTCAGATCCGTCGGCACGCCCTTGAAGGCCAGCGTGGTCAGGCGCAGCATCGGCGGGATGCCGTAGACGATGGTCGCGATGATCGCCGGCACCTTGCCCAGGCTGAAGATCATCACCGCCGGGATCAGATAGACCCAGGGCGGCACCGTCTGCATCACGTCGAGCACCGGACGCAGCGCCGCCTCGACCCGCGGCCGGCGCGCGGCCAGGATGCCCAGGGGAAAGGCGATGGCGACGGCGATGGCCACGGCGACCACCACCAGCGCAATGGTCTGCATCGAGCCGGTCCACAGGCCCGCCAGCCAGCAGAAGCCCAGGCAGCAGGCCGACAGCACCGCCACCCGCAGCCCGGCGGCGAAGAAGGCCGCGACCGCAACTAGCGCGATCAGCCCATAGGGCGGCAGCACCAGCAGCGCGGCCTCGATGCCGCCCAGCACCGCCTCGATCACCTTGGTGACCAGGGCGAAGAAGCCGTGGAAATTGGCGTTCAGCCAGTCGACGACGGGGGCGAGGACGGCTCCGGGATTGAAACTCATTTCATCCTCGCAAGGCTTTGGGTGATGCGGTCCAGCACCATGGTCAGCACGACGATGGCGATCGAGGCGTTGATCGAGGTGGCGATGTCAAGCGTGCGGATGGCGCCGTAGATCGTCTCGCCAAGCCCGCCCGAGCCGACGATGCCGGCGATGACCACCATGCCGAAGGCCATCATCAGGCTCTGGTTCACGCCCGCCATGATCGAGGGCAGCGCAAAGGGCAGCCGGATCTTCCAGAACATCTGCGACGGCGTCACGCCCGAGGCATGGCCCAGCTCGATGAACTCGTTCGGCGTCTGGCGGATGCCGAGCGCGGTCAGCCGGATCGCCGGCGGGACGGCCACGATCACCGTCGCGACCAGCGCCGTGGCCGGGCCGAAGCCCAGCAGCGCGATCGAGGGCAGCAGATAGATATAGGGCGGCATGGTCTGGACCAGGTCCAGCACCGGCACCAGCGCCCGGTCCAGCCGCGGCATCAGCCCGGCCATCACCCCCAGGGGCAGGCCGATCGCCAGCGCGATCAGGGTGGCGGCGATGACCAGGGCCAGTGTCGCCATGGTCGCGGGCCACAGCCCCATCGCGGCGCAGCAGGCCAGCGCGACTGCGGCGGCGATGCCCGCCCACAGGTTCAGCACCCGCCAAGCGGCCAGCCCGACGAGCAGCGCGACAAGGTAGAAGGGCAGCAGAAGCAGCAGCCACTCCACGCCGTCGAACAGCCCCTCGAGCACGGCGCGGGCGCCGTCGAAGATGAAGGCCGCGTGATCGGACAGCCAGAACAGCGCGCTGTCGACGGCGGTGTCGAAAGCGGTAACGAAATCCTCCATGCCGCCCTCCTCAGGCCGCGCGGGCGTCGGGTTCGCCCCGCACGCCCAGCAGCAGGTTGCGGATGGTGACGACGCCGACGACCCGATCCGCCTCGGTCACGGCGACGGCGTCGCTGCCGTTCTCGGTGATCCGGCCGATCAGCGCGTCGATGTCCGCATCGGCGGCGCAGCGCGGCAGGCCGCCCGCCTCGCCCGGCCATTCGGCCACGGGCACCATCACCGAATGCGCCTTGACCAGGTGCAGCCGCGAGATGCCGGCGACGAAATCGGCGACATATTGGTCGGCCGGGTTCATCACGATCTCTTCGGCGGTGCCGGTCTGGATGATCACCCCGTCCTTCATGATGGCGATGCGGTCGCCGATGCGGATCGCCTCGTCGAGATCATGGGTGATGAAGACCGCCGACTTGCCCAGGTCCTTGGTCAGCTGCCGGAACTCGTCCTGCAACTGCCGGCGGATCAGCGGGTCTAGCGCGGAAAACGGCTCGTCCATCAGGATGATCTCGGGGTCCGAGGTCAGCGCCCGCGCCAGCCCCACTCGCTGCTGCATGCCGCCCGACAGTTCCGACGGGTAGCGCAGCTTCCAGTCCGACAGCCCGACCTTGTCCAGCGCGACCTCGGCGGCGCGGTTGCGTTCGTCCTTGGGCACGCCCTGAACCTCCAGCCCGAAGGCGGCGTTTTCCAGCACGTTGCGCTGCGGCAGCAGGGCGACGGACTGGAAGACCATGCCGATATGGCGGGCGCGGGTATCGCGCAGGGCGGCGGCGTCCATGGCGGCGATGTCGCGGCCCTTGACCAGGACCTGGCCCAGGCTCGGCTCGATCAGCCGGTTCAGCAGCCGGATCAGCGTCGACTTGCCCGAGCCCGACAGGCCCATGATGCAGAAGATCTCGCCCCGCCGCACCTGGATGCTGGCTTCCGAGACCCCGACCACACAGTTGTATTCCCGGAGCACCTCCTGCTTGCCCAGGCCCCGCTCGGCGATGGCGCGGATCGCCTCGCCCGAGCGGTCCCCGAACACCTTCCATACCGATCGGCAATCGATCAGAACATCCGTCGCTTCATCATGCGCCATTACCCACGCCTCCCTGTAACGTCATTCGAATGGACGAACGGGCGATCCGATCCCGGACCGCCCGTCCGCGCAGGTTCAGTAGGACTTGATGTTTTCCCAGCGCTTCAGCAGGTCCTCGTGCAAGGCGGTCCAGTCGGCGACGGCCTCGTCCATGGCCTTGCCGTCGTTCACCGCCGCGTTGATGCGGGCGATGTCGACCAGCGGCACATAAACGCTGGCGATCACCTCGCGCGCCTCGGGATTGGCTTCCGAGAAGCCCTTCTGGCCGATCCAGTAATAGCCCTGCGGCGGCGCAAAGATGCCCTTGGGATCGGCCAGGAACTTGGTGTCGAACTTCAACGCCATCCAGGTCGGCTCCCACAGGGTGACGGCGATCCAGTCCTGGCGGTCGACGGCGGATTTCAGCGCCGCGGTCATGCCGGCGGTCGAGCCCTCGATCAGCTGCAGCTTCAGCCCATAGGCATCGACCGCATCCGCGGCCTCGCGCATCAGGCCCGAACCGGGCTCGATGCCGATGATCTTGCCGCCGAACTTGTCGGCGTTATCGTTCAGCTGCTCGATCGAGTCGATCGGCACGTATTTCGGCACCGCGATCGCCTGGTAGAGCCCGTGCGAGACCGGCGAGATCTTCTCCAGCCGGTTCTTGTTCTTGTTCCAGTAGTCCTGGGCGACGTAATCGGTCTGCGAGGCGATGACCTGGATGTCGCCCTTGGTCAGTGCCGCATAGGCGATGCCCCATTCCGAGAACTCGGTCACCTCGACGGTGAAGCCCTTGTCCTCGAGCACCTTCTTGGTGATGCCGGTGATCGGCGTTAGGTCCTCCCAGATGATGGTGCCCATCTTGATCGTCTTGTCCTGCGCCATCGCCGGCGCGGCAAGCCCAAGCGCCACGGCGCCGGCAAGAAGTGCGTTGAAAAGTCTGCGCATGAAGTCCTCCGCTGTCGTCTGGATTTCCGGCCGGTGCCCGGGCGACGGACACGGCCTGCCGTCGCCGCGGCGACTGCCTTGGCCGGTTGCCCGAACCCGTCCCGTGACGGGCAAGAAGGGGAAGAAAAGTTCGTCAGGACGCCCCGTCATCCTTGACAAGGAATTTATCCCGCGGCCACCGATTCCGGGCAAACGAGAATTTGCTTCGGCGCGGCATTAGTAAATCTGTGGGAGCGCCCGAACCGCCCCTAGGTTCTTTGGACATTTACCTGATCCATAGGACGATTGCTGCGATGGTGACGACAGCAAGGTAATTTCTGGCGGTTTTCTCGTATCGTGTGGCGACCCTTCGGAATTGCTTGAGCCTTGAGAAGCAACATTCGATCAACTGCCGTTGTGCGTAGAGATGCCGGTCGAGCGGATACTTGCGGGCGCGCGACGGGTTGTTTGGAATAACGGCGACAGCCCCTTTCTGTGCAACCGTCTCGCGCAGGCGGTCGCTGTCATAGGCGGTGTCGGCCATGATAACCTCGGCGGGCAGGTCTGCGATCAGGGCTTCGGCCTGCGGCGCATCTCCTCGCTGCCCGGCGGTCAGGGTGAAGCGGATCGGGCAGCCAAGGCCCCGGACGGCCATGTGGAGCTTGGTGCTCAGGCCGCCACGGGATCGGCCAAGGGCCTGATCTTCAGCCCCTTTTTTGCACCGGAGGCGTGTTGATGGGCGCGGATGATGGTGCTGTCCACGATCAGGTATTCAAAGTCTGCGTCATCCGACATCGCCGCGAATATCCGCCACCAGATCCCTTGCAGCTCCACCGGCTGAAACGGCGGAACATGCTGTTCCACGACCCGAACACGTCGGGCAGGTCGCGCCACGGCGAACCCGTCCTCACGATCCACAGAACCGCCTCGACGAACATGCGATTGTCGCGCCCGCTGATGCCGCGCGTCCGCTCATCCCCGATGATATGCGCCGAAAGCCGGTCCCATTGCCCGTCCGACAGCACAAGCCGATCCAACACTCCCATCGCAAACCTCCATGCAACGGGAAACTTGAATCACCCCTTCAGACAAAAAGAAATCCCAAGAGTCCAAAGAACCTAGACCGCCTCGGCCCGCAAGGTTGCCAGCACATGGGCCACGAACCCCGCAACCCCCGGCCGCTTCATGGATTTCTGCTTGCAATTCAGGAAATTGCCTCGCCCGGCGGTGATCGGGGCAGGATGGGCAAAGACCAGGCGCCCCTGCGCCACCGGCGCCTGGACCATGTGATGCCAGCCCAGCATCACCCCCTCGCCCGCCAGCGTCGCCGCCATCAGCAGGCTGACCTTGTTGGTGGAAAGGCTCGAGGGCGCCTTGGCCCATTCCGCACCCTGGGCGCGGAACCATTCGGCCCAGCCCAGCGGCTGCCAGCCGATGGCGTCGGCGCTCCAATGCCTGTCGTGCAGATGCAGCAGGTTCACGCGGTTCAGGCTGCCGGGGTCGTCGAAGGGGCCGTGCCGCGCCAGGAACTCGGGCGTGCAGACCGGCTGCGCGATCTCGGGGAACAGGAAATGCAGTTCCTCGCCGACCTCGCAGCGGTCGTTGCCGCACAGAAAGGCGATGTCCACATCGGCATAGTTGCGCAAGGTGTCGTCCGCATCCGAGGCCAGCACGACGAAGCCCACCTCGGGATTGGCGGCGCGGAAGCTGTCGATCAGCGGCTGCAGCCAGAACAGCGACATTCCGTCGGTGGCCGAGACCGTCACCACCTGCGGCCCCTCCTCCCCCGCCAGCAGCGAGACCGCGGCGCTGATCGTGTCCAGCCCGGCGGTGACGGCGGAAAACAGGCCTGCGCCCTCCGGCGTCAGTTCCAGCGCATTGTGCTTGCGGACGAACAACGGCACCTCCAGCGCCCGCTCCAGCAGGCGGATCTGCTGGCTGACGGCGCCTTGCGTCACGTTCAGCTCCTTGGCCGCGAGAGTGAAGCTCAGATGCTTGGCCGCAACCTCGAAGGTCGCGAAAGAGCCCAGCGACGGCAGGTAGCGGCGCTTGATCGGCGGCATGACTTTCTCCTTGTATCGGGGGTCATTCTAACCTCGCCTTCCATTCTTTCCATCGCATATAGGCGTTTGCGCCGATTGTGTCGAAGGGATGGGGTGGCAGTCGGGCGGGTTCGGCTTCGGCGGCGAAGAATTCCGTCACCGCGCTTTTGCGCCCGCAGGCGAGCTCGGCCGCGCCGATGCCGGTCAGCGTGCCCCGCGCCGTGCCCAGCCCGTTCTGGACGCAGGCCGCGTAAAGCCCCGGTTCCAGCTCGCGCATCACCGAGACCGCGTTCCGCGACAGGCACAGATGCCCCGACCAGGCATGCTCGAAGCCGATCCCCTTCAGCATCGGGAAGCGGACGTCGAACTTTCGCCGCATGATCGCCACCAGCCGCGACAGGTCGCGGGCGCTGGTCCGCATCCCGGGCCGGTAATAGCCGCCCTGCCGGATCACGATGCGGTGGCCGCCCTGCGCGGGGCCGATGCGGCGCACGGTGGTGCCCATCGGATCGGCCGGCGTCGCGCCCCAGCATTCCTGGCCGCCAAGCGCGCGGATCGCCTCGGGCGGCAGTTCCTCGGTCATGCAGGCGTTCAGCATGATGTGCATCAGCCGCCCGCGCTTGAAGCCGAAGCTTTCCAGATGGCCGTTGTTGGCCAGGATCAGCCGCTGCGCCAGGATCTCGCCCTGCGCGGTCGCGACCCGCCAGCCCTGCGCGCCGCTTTCGAGGCGCAGCACCGGCGCGTTCTCGTAGATCCGCACGCCGGCGCGCTCCAGCCCGGCCGCCAGCCCCTGCACATAGCCCGCCGGCTGGATCATCGCCGTGCCCGGGGTATAGAGCCCGCCCTGGTAATGGTCCGAGCCGGTGATCTCCTTCATCTGCCGGGCGTCGTAGAGCTCGTGCGCCTCGCCCATCCGGCGCAGGTGCGCGGCATAGCTGACGTTGCCGGCGATCCCGGCGGCCGAGGCGGCGGCGTTGATCTTGCCCGCGCGCTGGAACCAGCCGCGCGGGATGTCGTATTCCTCGACCGCCGCGTCGGCGAAGTCGATGGCATGGCGGTTCAGCCGCGTCAGCTGCCGGTCGTGGCCGTCGCCCGCGCCGGCATAGTCCGACGAGGTCAGCTCGTGCGGCAGGTCGATCATGAAGCCCGAGTTGCGCCCGGTGCCGCCTTCCGAGATCCGCGCGGCGTCCAGGATCGCGACGTCCAGCCCCGGGTCGATCTGCTTCAGGCGCCGCGCGGCGGACAGCCCCGCGAAGCCCGCGCCGACGATGGCGATGTCGCAGCCCGCGGCGCCCTGCAGCCGCGCGCGGGGCGCGGCCGGGGGCAGGATCGCGCTCCACCCGGCCGGGCCGTTGAAGACCGGGGTGCGGATCGCGTCATGCCGGGCCATCAGTCGCCCGCCGCATGGTCGGTGAGGTCGATCCAGATGGTCTTGAGCTGTGTATACTGGTCATGGGCGTGGATCGAATTGTCCCGCCCGCCGAAGCCCGATTGCTTGTAGCCGCCGAAGGGGGTGGTCACGTCGCCCTCGCCGAAGCTGTTGACGGTCACCGTGCCGGCGCGCAGGGCGCGGGCGCCGCGCAGCGCCCGTCTGCCGTTGGCCGAGAAGATCGAGGCCGCCAGCCCATATTCGGTGTCGTTCGCGACCGCGATGGCCTCGTCGACGCTGTCCACCACCACCACGGTCAGGATCGGGCCGAAGATCTCTTCCACCGCCAGTTTCGAATCGCGCGCGGTTTCCACGACGGTCGGCTCGATGAAGCCCGGCGCGACGATCCTGCCGCCGAACAGGATATTCTCGGATTGCGCGGCTTCCAGATAGCCGGCGACCTTGTCGAAATGCGCCTGGCTGACCAGCGAGCCGACCCGGATGGCCGGGTCCAGCGGATCGCCGACAAGCCAGGTCGCGGCCTCGGCCCGGACCTTGTCCAGCAGCCGGTCGCGGATGCCCCGCTGCACGATCAGCCGCGAGCCGGCCGAGCAGTTCTGCCCCATGTTCCAGAAGGCGCCGTTGACGACATGCGCCGCCACCGCCTCCAGGTCCTCGGCATCGTCCAGCACCACGCAGGGGTTCTTGCCGCCCAGCTCCAGCACCACCTCCTTGAGGTTGCTGTCGGCCGAATAGTTCAGGAACCGCCGGCCCGTGGCGGTCGAGCCGGTGAAGCTGACCATGTCGACGTCGGGGTGCCGGCCCAGCGGCTCGCCCACCGCGGAGCCCGAGCCGGTGACGATGTTCAAGACGCCCGCCGGCAGCCCGGCCTCGGCCGCCAGTTCCGCGACGCGCAGCGTGCTGAGCGTGGTCTCCGCCGCCGGTTTCAGCACCACCGAACAGCCCGCGGCCAGCGCCGGGCCGATCTTCCAGGCCAGCATCAAGAGCGGGAAGTTCCAGGGCAGCACCAGCCCGACGACGCCCACCGGCTCGCGCACCACCATCGCGATATGGCTGGCCGAGGCCGGCGAGACCTGGTCGTAGATCTTGTCGATCAGTTCCGCGTGCCAGCGGATGACATGGATGGTTTCCGGCACATCGACCGTCTCGCAGTCGAAGATGGTCTTGCCGGCGTCCAGGCTTTCCAGCACCGCCAGGTCGCGGGCGTGTTCCTGCATCAGCGCGGCGAGGCGCAAGAGCGTTTCCTTGCGCTCGCCCGGATGCAGCTTGGACCAGCGCCCGTCCTCGAAGGCGGCGCGGGCGGCCGCGACGGCCAGGTCCACGTCCCGCGCGTCGCAGGCGGCGATCTCGGCCAGCGCCTCGCCGGTCGCGGGGTTGGTGGTGGTGAAGGTCTTGCCCGACAGCGCCGGCCGGAAGCCGCCGTCGATGAAGGCCTGCGTCGGGAAGGACAGCCCGGCCGCGATGGCCTTGTATTCGGAAGTGCCGAGAAGGTCGGTCATGTCATTCCCCCTCGACGATGGCGGCGACGGCGGTCTTCAGCGTCGCGATCACCGCTTCCAGCTCGGCCTTTTCATCGGCGTTCAGCCCCTGCAGCGGCGGGCGCATCGGCCCGGCGCGCAGCCCGGCGGTCTCGACCCCGTGCTTGACGCATTGGATGAACTTGCCGCCCTGCTCCAGCACGCCCATCAGCGGCATCATCGCGGTCATGATCCGGCGGCCGGTGGCGAAATCGCCGCGCACGGCGCAGGCTTCATACAGCGCGACATGCTCCTCGGGCAGGAAGTTCGAGCCGGCGCAGATCCAGCTGCGCGCGCCCCAGGCAAAGAATTCCAGCGCCTGGTCGTCCATGCCGCAGCTCATCTGGATGTTCGGATAGTCGCAGGCCAGCGTGTGGATGCGGTTCACGTCGCCCGAGCTTTCCTTGATGCCGACGACGTTTTCCGAGGCGCCGACGATGTCCAGGAACGCGCGCCCCATGCTGACGCCCATGCGGCCGGGGTAGTTGTAGAGGATGACCGGCAGGCCGGCGGCGCGGTCGATTTCCAGCGCATTGGCGGCGTTCTCGGCCTCGGTCGGCACCGAATAGGGCGGCGTCGCCAGCAGGATCGCATCGGCGCCCATCGCGCGCGCGCCTTCGGCCAGCGCGATGCTGTCGGGGGTGCGCATGGCGCCGGTGCCGACGATGACCGGCAGCCGGCCGGCGCTGCGCTCGGCGATGAAGCGGGCCAGCTCCAGGCGTTCCTCGACGGTCTCGGCATAGTTCTCGCCGGTCGAGCCGCCCGAGATCAACCCGTGCACGCCCCCCGCGACCAGATGCTCGACCAGATCGGCCAGACCGTCGAAGTCGATGCCGCCGTCGGCGTGGAACGGGGTGATCAGCGGCGTGTAGATGCCTTCGAGCTTGAATGTCGGTTTCATGGCGCGGCCCTCCTGTGCGCGGCCCCCGCCGGGGCCCTTCGCCATCTTTGGTAATCTCCGACGGAACACCCCCGCAAAGGAGAATGTTCAGCGACATCGCATTAGGAAAACTGGGGGAAAAGCGGCAAGACTGGACATTTTCTCATTTATTCTAATGCGAAGCAGAAAGGAAAATCGCACAAGGATCCGAGAAACGCCGTTCCCCCGCATAGGGTAGAAATCAATCTCGGCCCTGCTGCCGCGTCATTTCCATATCGGCTTCGCACCGGCCGTGAATGCCGATGCGGTCCCGCCATCATGAAATGAAACACGATTCGCGAAATCGACGACGCCAAGCGGTCCATCCGCCGTTTCAGTTTGCGGCAATATCCGGGCCCGGAAGACCCGGATCCGCAACCCCGCCCAGCAGCATGTCCCGGAAGGCATCGCCGATCTCGGCCGGGCGCAGCGCGCCTTGTTCGCGATACCAGAAATAGGCGCAGCCGGTCATGCCGTCGATGGCCAGCATCAGCAGATGCGTATCGACCTCGGGTCGGATCAGCCCGGCCTCTTTCGCATCGTCGATCAGGCTGCGGACGCTGTCTCGATACCGTTCGGCGGTGGCGGCAAGGCGGCTGTAACTGCCCGACCCCAGGATCGCGCGTTCCTGCCAGGTCACGGTGAACAGGTCCTGGTGACGCGCGACGACCGCGATCCGGCCGCGCATGAAAAGACGCATCCGCTGCTCGGGATCCGCGGTCGCCGCCTTGACGTCCTCAAGTTGCCGCAGCAGCAGCGCGCCCGTGATCCCCACGATCGAGAGCAGCAGCGCTTCCTTATTCGGCCAATGATGATAAAGACCAGGCTTCGATAAACCGACGGCTTGCCCGGCCTCGATCATCGAGACGGCGTTGAAACCGCGCTGACGAAAAAGCGCGGCGGCGGCGTCGATGATCCGGGGACGGATGCCGCCCGCCAGATATTCGTCAAGCCCAAGGGGAACGGCTTCCGGCAAGGCCTATGCCTTTCGCGACCGCGAGCGGCTCTCTGCCGGAGCCGGGTCCGCAACCGGCCCGAAATCATGGACCGAGGCCTCGATCTGAGCCCGCTGGACCAGAAAGGCGAACACCCGGTCCGAGAACAGGCGGATATGCTGCTGGCTGATCTCTTGCAGCCGCCGGCCGTCGCCCTGCCGGATCAGATCGATCATCTCGACATGCTCGCGATAGACCTGCATGTAATAGCCCTCGAAATCATCGCGATTGCGGCTGGCGCTTCGAAACATCAGATAGCTGAGACGGATGCTGAAATTCAGCATCGTCAGGACCTATAAACACGGTTGATGCGGGTTGGGTGCCGTGACTCAAGTTCCCGCCACGGGGAGGGATCATGGGCGAGCTTTTCTGGCTGACCGATGCACAGATGGTGCGGCTTAGCCTGCAGGGCGGGGCACCGCCACCAAACCGATGGCACCGCGCCGACCTTCGACCACTGCCAGAAGCGCGCTCGGGCAGCAGTTCCGGCAGAGTCATGCGCGCCAGTTCGACCTTTTCGACGACGACCGGCAACCGCGCCTGCTGTTCCGCGACGTGGCCGCGCGCCGTCGCCGCGGCGCGTTCCAGGCGGAACTCTACGGTCCGGGAGCACCCGCCGGCCTGCGCGATCTACCAGCGCAGGACCGGGACAACCGGCCGACACATCCTGCTCCACGCCATTGCCGCCCCGATATTCTGACCGGTCGTCTGTTCCTGTGCTGCGCTGTCCAACCAAAGTGAATCCATAACGACTTTGGCGCAATATGGCACGGACTGGTTGCCAAAAGGTTTAGCATCTCGCCTTGTCAAAATGCAGCCGCAAAATACACCGAAACCTTCAGATTACACTACATTTTTTCTGATTTGGCCTGGATTGCGGTTATTGCTGCGGCGTCGACGATGTCCTGGACGGAGCATCCTCGTGAGAGGTCGTTGGCGGGTTTGGCGAGGCCCTGCAGGATCGGGCCGATGGCCTTCCAGCCGCCCAGGCGCTGCGCGATCTTGTAGCCGATGTTGCCCGCGGCCAGGTCGGGGAAGACATAGACGTTCGCCCGGCCCGTCAGCGGGCTCGCCGGCGCCTTCTTCGCCCGGATCTCCAGGTCCAGCGCCGCGTCGAACTGCATCTCGCCGTCCACCTCGAGATCCGGCGCCGCCGCCCGGATCAGCGACACCGCCTCGCGGATCCGCCCGAGGCTCGGATGGTCGGCGGAACCGGCGGTCGAGAAGCTGAGCAGCGCCACCCGCGGCACCTCGCCCAGGATCCGCCGGCAGCTCTCGGCCGCCGAAAGCGCGATGGCGGAGAGCTCGGCCGCGTCGGGCTGGATCACCAGCCCGCAGTCGGAAAAGATCAGCCCGTCCCGCACCGGCGCATCCTCGCGCCCCGGCAGCATCAGAAAGAAGCTCGACACGATGCCGGCCTTCGGTGCCTTGCCGATCACCTGCAGCGCCGCGCGCACGGTGTCGGCGGTGGTCGCGACCGCGCCGCCGACGGTGCCGTCGGCCTGCCCCAGCCGCACCCGCATCGCCGCCTGGCGGATCGGGTCACGCATCTCCTCCAGCGCGCGGCCGGCCGTCATGCCCTTGGCGGCGCGGATCTGGTGCCATTTTTCGGCGAGTTGGGGCAGGTCCGGGGCCTCGGCCGGGGCCAGGGCGGTCACGCCGGGCAGGTCGGGCCCGTCCATCAGCGTGATCCGCGCCAGACCCTCGGCCGCCAGCCTGGCGGCGGCCTCGGCGACGCGGGGGTCGCGGCCCTCGGGCAGGACGATGTGGCGGTCCAGGCGCTTCGCGGCCTGGTAGATGCGGTGCAGCGGATCCATGCGTTTCATCCCAGGAAATGGAGGCCGGCGACGACGAAGACGCCCAGAAAGACGGTCTCGGCGACGATGAGGCCGATGGCGCCGGTGCCGACCTCGAGCATCTTGCCGAGCGAGGTCTTGATGCCCACCGCCGCGATCGAGATCAGCAGCGCCCAGCGGCTGAGCTGCCCGGCCAGGTCCGAGGCCCAGGCCGGCACCAGCCCGAAGCTGTTGAGCGCCGCCAGCGCCAGAAAGCCCAGCACGAAGCTCGGCAGCAGGGGCGGCGCCTTGCCGCCCTCGGTGTCGGCCAGCCCGCGCGAGCGGATGACCAGCGAGAAGCACAAGACCACCGGCGCCAGCATCGACACCCGGATCAGCTTGACCAGCGTCGCCGTCTCGCCCGCCTCGGGGCCGATGGAAAAGCCCGCGCCCACCACCTGCGCCACGTCGTGGATGGTGCCGCCCAGGAACACGCCGCTGTCGCGCGCCGTGAAGCCGAAGGCGTTCGACAGCATCGGATAGACCACCATGGCCACGGTCGACAGCACCGTCACCGACAGCACCGTGAACACCAGGTCGCGCTCGGACTTCTCGTGCTTGGGCAGCACCGCCGCGATCGCCATCGCCGCCGAGGCGCCGCAGATCGCCACCGATCCCCCGGTCAGCAGCGCGAAGCGCCAGCTGCGGCCGACGAAGCGGGTGGCGAAGAGCGCGAAGAGGATGGTCAGCACCACCCCCGCCACCACCAGAACGATCGAGCGCGCCCCCAGCGCCGCCAGCATGTCGACCGAGATGCGCGCGCCCAGAAGCGCCACCCCCAGCCGCAGCACCGTGCGCGCGGTGAAGGCGATGCCGGGCGCGGTGCGGGTGCCGTCCTCGGCCAGGAAGTTCAGCGCCAGGCCCAGCAGCAGCGCCAGAAGCATCGCCGGCGCGCCGTAATGGTCCGACAGGAATTGCGCCGTCGCCGCCACCAGCACCGAGACCGCGAAGCCCGGGAAGGCCTCGCCCAGCGTGGCGCGCGAAGGGATCAGGGTGGAAATCATCGTCCTCACCGGATGCAGGGATCGGGCCGGCGCGGCAGGGCGCAGCGCCGGGCGGTCGTTTCGGGGCCGGCCGCTTCGGGACCGGCCGGCGGGGTCTGCGCCAGGACCCGGGATCGGGACCCGGGATCAGGGCCAGGCGCCAGGGCCCGGCGGTGGGATCCGGCGGCCAGACCCGGCGGCGGTATCCGCCATCGGGGACCGGCGTCGTGGCCGGGCGTCGCGGCCCGCCGTCGCGGCCCGGCGTCCGGGGCGGGGCGCCAAGACACTCGGGCGCCGGTGTCCGCGGCCCGCCATCGGGGGCCGCTTCGGGACCGGCGTCGAGACCGGGCGCGCTGCCTCAGGTCCGGATCCGGGCCGAGCCTGCGGCCAACGCCCGGGCCCGGGCCTGGAGCCGGACACGGACCGGCCGTGGACCGGACATGGACCGGGCGCGAAGCCAGGCCCGAGGCGGCGGGGACCGTCGTCGCGGGTCCGGGCCGGCTGCGGTGCCGGCGTCCGGGCCAGGCCCGAGTTCCGGCGTCGCCGGCCAGAACCCGGCTTCCGGCGTCAGCCATCCGCGGCCGGGCGTCGCCGCCGGGCGGCCGGGGCCAGGTCCGGGATCGCGACCCGGGATCGGGACCCGCCGTCCGGGCCAGGCGTCGCCGCCGGGCCAGATCCGGGGCCGGACCGGGGCCGGACCGGGGCCGGACCGGGGCGGCGGCATCCGGGGCACGCCTTGCCCCGCCGCCGCCCGCGGCGCTCAGGCGCCCTGCTGCGGGCGCATGTCGGCCTTGTCGACGCCCGCCACCGGCACCGGCTTCTTCATCGCGTCGCGCCGGAAGGGCTCGCCCAGCTCCTGGTTCAGCAGCACCTCGATGAAGGTGGTCCTGCCCTCCTTCATCTGCCGCTCGACCGCATCGTGCAGCGCCGCCGTCAGCTCCTCGGCGCTCGACACCTGCACGCCCTCGACGCCGCAGGCCTTGGCGATGCCGGCATAGGTCGTGCCGCGGTCCAGCTCGGTGCCGACGAAGTTGTTGGCGTACCACAGCGTCGTGTTGCGCTTTTCCGCGCCCCACTGGTAGTTGCGGAAGATCACCATCGTCACCGCCGGCCAGTCCTTGCGCCCCACCGACACCATCTCGTTCATCGAGATGCCGAAGGCGCCGTCGCCGGCAAAGCCGATCACCGGCACGTCCGGATTGCCGATCTTGGCGCCCAGGATCGCCGGGAAGCCGTAGCCGCAGGGACCGAACAGGCCCGGCGCCAGGTATTTCCGACCCGCCTCGAAGCTGGGATAGGCGTTGCCGATGGCGCAGTTGTTGCCGATGTCCGAGCTGACGATCGCATCCGCCGGCACCGCCTGCATGATCGCCCGCCAGGCCTGGCGCGGGCTCATCAGACCGGCGTCGCGCTGGCGCGCCTCCTCGTTCCAGACCGTGCCCGGATCGTCGTCCTCGTGGTCCAGGCTCGACAGTTCCTGCGCCCAGCGGGACTTGGTGGTCGCGATCAGGTCGCGGCGCTCCTGCCGGCCGGCGTCGCCCGCGCCGGGGGCCAGCTGCGCCAGGATCGCGCGCGCCACCTTGCCGGCGTCGCCCTGGATGCCCACCGTCACCTTCTTGGTCAGCCCGATCCGGTCGGCGTTGATGTCGACCTGGATGATCTTCGCCTCCTTCGGCCAATAGTCGATGCCGTAGCCCGGCAGGGTCGAGAACGGGTTGAGCCGCGTCCCCAGCGCCAGCACCACGTCGGCCTTGGCGATCAGCTCCATCGCCGCCTTGCTGCCATTGTAGCCCAAGGGCCCCACCGCCAGCGGGTGGCTGCCCGGGAAGCTGTCGTTGTGCTGGTAGTTCGAGGCCACCGGCGCATCCAGCCGCTCGGCCAGCTTCGCCAGGTCCGGGATCGCGCCCCCCAGCACCACGCCGGCGCCCGACAGGATCACCGGGAACTGCGCCTCGCTGAGCAACTTCGCCGCCTCGGCCACCGCCTGCTCGCCGCCGGCCGGGCGCTCGAAGCGCACCACCTGCGGCAGGTCGACGTCGATCACCTGGGTCCACATGTCGCGCGGGATGTTCATCTGCGCCGGCGCCGAGTTGCGCCAGGCCTGCATGATCACCCGGTTCAGGACCTCGGGAATGCGCGAAGGATCGCGCACTTCCTCTTGATAACACACGCAATCGGCGAACATGCGCATCTGCTCCATCTCCTGGAACCCGCCCTGGCCGATGGTCTTGTTCGCCGCCTGCGGCGTCACCAGAAGCAAGGGCGTGTGGTTCCAGTAGGCGGTCTTCACCGGCGTCACGAAGCCGGTCACCCCGGGGCCGTTCTGCGCGATCGCCATCGACATCTTGCCCGTCGAACGCGTGAACCCGTCCGCCATCAGACCGGCGTTCGTCTCATGCGCCGTGTCCCAGAACGTGATCCCCGCCTTCGGGAAAAGATCCGATACCGGCATCATCGCAGAGCCGATGATCCCGAAAGCATGCTCGATCCCATGCAGCTGCAGAACCTTGATAAAGGCTTCCTCGGTCGTCATTCTCATGGCTGTTTCCTTTTCCTTCAGGCAGCTTTGTCGATACCGGCGCGGGGTCCCGCGCCGCCTTCGGCACGACGGTCGTCAAGGACCATCCGCGCCAGCTTGGCGCCGATCATCATCGCGGGCGCATTGGTGTTGCCCGAGACGATCTCGGGCATGATCGAGCAATCGGCCACCCGCAGGCCCCGGATACCGCGGACCCGCAAGCGCGAGTCGACCACGGCGCGCTCGTCCGTGCCCATGCGGCAGGTGCCGGTCGGGTGGTAGATCGTGGTCGAGTTTATCCGCGCCCAGTCCAGCACCTCGTCATAGCCCTGCACGTCGGCGGTCGGCCGGAACTCCTCGGAGATGGCGGATTTCAGCGGCTCGGTGCGCGCGAACTTGCGGGCGATCTCGATGCCGGCGACCAGCGTGTCGCGGTCAGTCTGGGTGGCAAGGTAGTTCGGCTCGATCAGCGGCGCGACCAGCGGATCGGCCGAACGCAGCGTGATGGTGCCGCGGCTTTCCGGCCGCAGCTGGCAGACCGACTGCGTGAAGGCCGAAAAGGGATGCACCCCCTCGCCCGGGCTGTCGGCGGACCAGGGCTGGATGTGGAACTGGATGTCGGGCGTGGCGAGGCCGGGCCGGGTCCGCAGGAAGCCGAAGACCAGGCTGGCCGCCATGGTCATCGGGCCGGTGCGGAACAGCGCGTATTCCAGCCCGATCCTGGCCTTGTTCATCAGGCTGCGCACCTCGTCGTTCAGCGTCGCCTCACGGCATTTGAACACCAGCCGGGCCTGCAGATGGTCCTGCAGGTTGCGGCCGACCTCGGGCGCGTCATGGGCAACCGCGATGCCGTGGTCGCTCAGATGCGCCGCATCGCCCACGCCCGAGAGCATCAGGATCTGCGGCGAACCGATGGCGCCGGCGCAGAGGATCACTTCGCGCGCGGCGCGGATCACCTGACGGCTGCCATCGGGGCGCCGGATCTCGACCCCGGTGGCGCGGCCGTCCTCGATCACCACGCGGCGCACCTGGGCCTTGGTGACCACGTCCAGGTTCTGCCGATGGCGGATCGGCTTCAGGAAGGCGGCCGCCGAGGAGCAGCGCCGGCCCTTGTTCACGGTCAGCTGGAAATGGCCGACGCCGTCCTGCACCGGGCCGTTGTAATCGGGGTTGTAGGGAATGCCGTTGGCCTTGGCGGCCTCGATCCACAATTCGCAGATGCGGCGGCGCAGGCGCGGGTCCGAGACCTGCAGGGGACCCTGCGTGCCGCGCCCCTCGCCCTCGCCGCGCTGGAAGGTTTCCAGTTCCTGAAACAGCGGGCCGACCTCGCGCCAGGACCAGCCATCGTTGCCCATCTGCGCCCAGCGGTCGTAATCCTCGCGCTGGCCGCGGACGTAGAGCAGCCCGTTCAGCGACGAGGACCCGCCCAGCACCTTGCCGCGCGGCCAGTGCAGCGAACGGCCGTTCAGACCGGGATCGGGCTCGGTCTCGTAGCACCAGTCGAAGTCCGGGTTGTGCATGGTGCGGAAATAGCCGACCGGGATATGGATCCAGGGGCTCGAGTCGCGGTTGCCGGCTTCCAGCAGGGTGACGCGGATCGCGGGATCGGCGGAAAGATGGTTCGCGACCACGCAGCCGGCCGATCCGGCGCCGACGATGACGTAATCCGCTAGGTCTGATGCTTGGCTCATATTGGCATCCTTTGCGGGCTCGCGCCCATGGTTCGGAAAGGGTGGGCCGGGCGGACCATGCCGCCCGGCAAGGCTCAGCGACGCTCGCGGCGGCCGATCAGCACGGCGCAGACGAACGAGACCAGCGCGGCGAAGACGACATAGGCGCACAGCCAGAACGGGTCGTTGTCGTTCGCGGCCATCAGCGCCGTCGCGATCATCGGCGTGATCCCCGAGGCGAAGATGCCCGAGAACTGATAGACGAAGGACACGCCGGTATAGCGCACGCTGGGGTCGAACAGGTCCGCGAACAGCGCCGCCTCGGGGCCGTAGCACATCGGGTAGACGATGCCGAAGGGCAGCGCGATCCCCAGGATCACCAGCAGCGGATCGCCGGTGGACATCAGCGCGAAGGCCGGAAACACGCTCAGCGCCAGCAGAAGCGAGCCGATGGCATAGGTGCGCGGCCGCCCGATCCGGTCCGAAAGCCGGCCGAAGAACGGGATGCAGACCACCATGACGATGGCGGCGCCGCAGACCGTCCACAGCGCGAAGGTCCGCTCCAGCCCGACGTATTTCGTCAGGTAGAGGATCGAGAACACCGCGAAGACGTTGAAGAACACGCCGTCGATATAGCGCGCGCCCATGCCCAGCATGACATTGGCCGGATAGCGTTTCAGCATGTCCACGAAGGGCAGGCCCTGGTCCTTGGCCCGCGATTCCGCCTTGGCCTTCTTGAACTCGGGGCTTTCGCCGATGTTGCTGCGGATCCAGGTGCCCAACACGACCAGGATGATCGAGGCGACGAAGGCCGCGCGCCAGCCCCAGGCCATGAAGGCCTCGTCCGGCATCATGGTCAGCAGCGCCATTACGCCCGAGGCCATGAACAGGCCCAGCGACAGGCCGATCTGCGGGATCGAGGCATAGAAGCCGCGCTTGTTCTC
Source organism: Paracoccus aminovorans (assembly GCF_900005615.1). Classification (NCBI taxonomy): domain Bacteria; kingdom Pseudomonadati; phylum Pseudomonadota; class Alphaproteobacteria; order Rhodobacterales; family Paracoccaceae; genus Paracoccus; species Paracoccus aminovorans. The sequence goes on from NZ_LN832562.1 coordinate 664,386, forward strand.
GGGCGCGAATTCATAGGCCATCAGCACCGCCCCGCCCCATTCGCCGCCGATGCCGATGCCCTGCGCCACGCGCAGCAGCAAAAGCAGGATCGGCGCCAGGATGCCGATCTGGTCGTAGGTCGGCAAGAGGCCGATCAGCACGGTCGCGCCGCCCATCAGCAACAGCGTGATGACCAGCATGGTCTTGCGGCCGATGCGGTCGCCGAAATGGCCGAAGATGACGCCGCCAAGCGGCCGGGCCACGAAGCCCACCGCGAAGGTTGCATAGGCCAGCAGCACCGAAATCGTCGGATCGTCCGCCGGAAAATACAGCTTGTTGAAGACGATACCGGCGACGACGCCGTAAAGAAAGAAATCGTACCATTCGATGGTCGATCCCACGAGGCTTGCGAATACGACCTTCTTGACGTCGTTTTCCCGGGCGCCAACCGTGTTGGCGCCAGCGGTTGTTACCGCCATGACATCCTCCCTGATGCTGCAGCATTGTTCGATTGTTCAGCTGTTCCCGGCAAACCCTCCTTTTGCCGGTGAGCGGAGGTTGCCTCATGCAGCCAAGCCATGTCAAAGTATTTTTGGGAGTCTATCTCTCATTTTTGAGAATTCATGCTGCGCAGCGGGCAGTTGGAGCCGCCCCGGCAACCATGTAGAGTCGGACCTGGAAACGACGGAAGAACCGATCATGACGAGCCTTCAGGACAAGTCCTCCCTGCCGCCAAGCTACCGGAATCTGCAGATTCTCGAGGTTCTTGCCAGCGAGGGGCGGCCCCTGACCGCGACCGAGATCAATGCCTCGCTGAACCTGCCGGTGCCGACCATCCACCGGCTGGTCGGCAATCTGGAAGCCGAGGGCTTCCTGATCCGCCATATCGACGGGCGCAGCTATCAGCCGGGGCCGAAACTGCGGCAGATGATGCAGGGCGTCATCCGCTTCTGGCACCAGGACCTGCCGCAGCGCGACGTGCTGATTCGGCTGAACCAGCGCCTGGGCGAGACCTGCAACCTGTCGATCCCGGACGGCGATGCGATGCTCTATATCGACCGGGTCGAGACGCAATGGCCGCTGCGCATCCAGCTTCACGTCGGCTCGCGCGTGCCGCTGCACGCCACGTCGGCGGGCAAGATGGCCCTGTCGCAGATCGACGACGGCAAGCTGGGACGCTATCTGAAACGCGCCGAGCTGCGGGCCTATACGGCGCAGACCCTTACCGACCCGGACCGGCTGCGCGAAGAGTTGCGCCAGATCCGGCAGCAAGGATATTCCAGCGATACCGGGGAATTCGTGCCGGGAATGATCGCCATGGCCGTGCCGGTGCTGGACCGTTCCGGGCAGCTGATCGCCACGGTGTCCTTTCACGCGCCGGTGCAGCGGCTGACCCTGGCCGAGGGGATGAAATACCTGCCCGACCTGCGCGCGGCGGCCGAGGAACTGGCCGAACTGATGTGATCCGGCCCCGCCCCGGCCGTCAGGGCCGGATCATCTCGGCGGCGATGCCGGTGCTGGCCCGCATGATCAGCTCCAGCTCGACGCGGCTGCGGATCATGTGATCCGGGTCGGATCGACCGATCATGGCGACGATCTCCTGCCCCGCCGTGGCGCCCAGTTTCCGCGCCGGGATCCGCACCGTGGTCAGCGCCGGCTCCATCTGCGCCGAGCCGGCGAAATCGCCGATCCCGATCACCGACAGGCTGGCAGGAACCGCGATCCCCAGCCGCGCCGCCGCATAGATCGCCCCCTGGGCGATCACGTCATTGGCGCAAAGCAGCGCGCTCGGCCGGTCCTCGCCGGCCAGCAGTTCCAGGCAGGCGGCCTTGGCCTGGGCGATGCTGTAGGGCACCTCGACCTGCCAGCGGTCCTGCAATTCGATCCCGGCAGCGCGGAACGCCGCCGTCGCCGCCGTCTTGCGGTCCCGCGCCCGGTCGTTGTCGAAGGTGGCGGGAAAGACCATGCCGATGCGGCGATGCCCCAGCGCGATCAGATGCTCGGCCGCCATCCGCCCCGCCTCGCGGTTGTCCACCCCGATGCAGGGCAGCGCCGAATCCGGCAGATAGTTCCACAGCGCCAGCAGCGGCACGCGCTGCTCGGCCATCAGCCGGAAGGTGCCGGCGCTGTGGTCCAGCCCGACCACGGCCAGCGCATCGACGCGATGCTCCAGCAGCTTGCGGACCAGCCGGTATTCGGCTTCCAGGTCATAGCCGTGCGAGGCCAGCAGCAGGGTAAAGCCCTGCGCGCTGACAGTGTCGTTGAAGGCCTGGACCACCTCGGCGAAAATGGTGTTGGCGACGGTCGGCACCACCAGACCGATGGTGGCGCTGCGCTTGCCATGCATGGCCTGCGCGGCGCGGTTGCGGATATAGCCGGACTTCTCGATCGCCAGTTCGACCTTCCGGCGAGTCGCCGGTTGCACCATATCGGGGTGGTTCATCACCCGCGACACCGTGGCCGGTGAAACGCCTGCAAGATTGGCGACGAAAACAATATCTGGCTTAATCATTGGATTTTCCGATGATATTTTCATCAATTATCATGTTCGATGAAAACAATTGCAAGACTGTTTTCATCGCCTAGGGTCGAAGATCACGGCGCAGAAGCAGCCGTGCCAGACCGACATTGCAGACATGGCGAAACCCGGGTCTCCGGGCTGCCGACCTATTCACCTTCCCGGCGGGCGGCCGCCGGGGCCAGGGAGCAAGTGACAGGCATGAACATCTCGAACGATATTCTTTCCGTCGACGCGGCGATGGCGCGGGCGCGGCGCGCGCAGGCCGGATACGAGGCCGGGGGCAGCCAGCGCCGCTATGACCGCGCGGCCCTGGCCGCCGGCTGGGCCATCATGCAGCCCGAGCGCAACCGGCAACTGGCCGAACTGGCGGTCCGCAGCACCGGGCTTGGCAATGTCGCCGACAAGATCGTCAAGAACCACCGCAAGACTCTGGGCCTGCTGCGCGACATCCGCGGCGCGGCCACGCATGGCATCCTGTCCGACGATCCCGAGACCGGCATCACCGAGATCGCCCGGCCCATCGGCGTGATCGGCGCGGTCGTGCCCTCGACCAACCCGGCGGCGACGCCGGCGAACAACATCATCAACGCGCTGAAATGCGGCAATGCCATCCTGCTGTCGCCCTCGCCCAAGGGCGTGGCCTGCTGCGAGACGCTGCTGGGCTTCATCCATGCCGAATTCGACCGCATCGGCGAGGACCGCGACCTGGTGCAGATGCTGCCGGGCCAGGGCAGCAAGGCCAAGACCCAGCGCCTGCTGGAGAGCGCCGACCTGGTGGTGGTGACCGGCAGCCAGGACAACGTGCGGCGCGCCTATGAAAGCGGCACCCCCGCCATCGGCGTCGGCGCCGGCAATGTCGCGGTGATCGTGGACGAAACCGCCGACCTGGCGGCGGCGGCAGGCAAGATCGCCGCCTCGAAGACCTTCGACAACGCCACCTCCTGTTCGTCGGAAAACGCGCTGATCGTGGTCGATGCGGTCTACGACGCCTTCCTGGCCGCGCTGGCGGCCGAGGGCGGCGCGGTGCTGCCGCCGTCCGAGGCGCCGGGGATCGTCGCCCGGCTCTGGCAGGACGGGCACATGAACCGCGAGATCATCGCCCAGGATGCCGAGGTGATGATCGGCAAGCTGGGACTGGCCGGCAAGGTGCCGCCCGGCACCCGGCTGATCGCGGTCGAGACCGAGGGCATCGGCCCCGACCATCCGCTGTCGGGCGAAAAGCTCAGCCGCATCGCCGCGCTCTACCGCGCCCGCGATTTCGGCCATGCGGCCGAGCTGGCGCGGCGCATCCTGCTGCATCAGGGCGCGGGTCATTCGGTCGGGCTGCATTCGCGCGACACCGGCCGCCCGATCTGGCTGGGCCGCGAATTGCCGGTCTGCCGGGTCATCGTCAACCAGGCGCATTGCTTCGCCACCGGCGGCGCCTTCGACAACGGGCTGCCCTTCTCGCTGTCGATGGGCTGCGGCAGCTGGGGTGGCAATTCCATCGACGCCAACCTGAACTGGCGGCATTTCATGCAGCGCACCCGTGTCGTGCGGCCGATCCCGCCGCGCGAGCCGGCGCTGGACGAGATCTTCGGCGACTACTGGCAGGAGGTCGGGCAATGAGGCTGGACCCGCACCACCCGCCGCAAGGCACCGTCCGCGACTGGCTCGACATTCGCGCCGCCGAGCGGGGCGACGCCACCAGCCACATCTTCCCCGGCGACGGCGGGGTGCTGACCTGGCGCGAGCTGCAGGGCGAGGCCGCCCGCATCGCCGGACACCTGGCCGGGCTGGGGCTGTCCTGCGGCGACAGCGTAGCGCTGATGATGCCCAATGGCCGCAATGCGGTGCTGGGCCTGTTCGGCGTGCTCTACGGCGGCTTTCGCGCCACGATGATCAACCTGGTCGCTGGGGCCGAGGCGGTCGGCTATGCGCTGTCGCATTCCGGCGCCCGGGCGCTGCTGCTGGATCCGGGCCAGCGCGAGCTGCTGGACAGCGCGCTGGCCGCCCATCCCGCCGAGCCTGTGGTGATCGAGGCCGGTGACGGCTTCCGCTGGCCCGCCGGCTGCGAACCGGCTGCGCCGCATCCGCATGGCGCGGGGCACGACGCGCTGCTGATGTATACCTCGGGCACCACCGGCCGGCCCAAGGGCGTGCTGCACAGCCATGCCAGCCTGCTGGCCGGCGGCTGGACCACCGCGCTGGCGCATGAGCTCTGCCCCGAGGACCGGGCGATCTGCGTGCTGCCGATCTATCACATCAACGGGCTTTGCGTGACCATCCTGGCGCCGCTGCTGTCGGGAGGCTCGGTGGTGGTTTGCGAGCGCTTCTCGGCCAGCCAGTTCTGGACCAGCTGCGAACGGCACGGGGCCAGCTGGTTCTCGGTCGTGCCGACGATCATCTCGCATCTGCTGCATGGCGAGGCCGAGCCGTCGCCCGACGCCCGGACGCGGCTGCGCTTCGGCCGCTCGGCCTCGGCGGCGCTGGCGCCCGAGGTGCAGTCGGGCTTCGAGCGCCGCTTCGGCATTCCCATCGTCGAGACCATGGGCCTGACCGAGACCGCGGCGCAGATCCTGTCGAACCCGCTGCCGCCGGGCCAGCGCAAGATCGGCTCGCCCGGCCGGGCGGTGGGCAACCAGGTCGCGATCCTGTCGCCCGACCTGCGCCCGCTGCCGCCCGGAGCCGAGGGCGAGATCGCCGTGCGCGGCGCCAATGTCATGCGCGGCTATCTGGGCGACCCGGACGCGACCGCCGCCGCGCTGACCGCGGACGGCTGGCTGCGCACCGGCGACCTGGGGCGGATGGACGAAGAAGGCTACGTCTTCGTCACCGGCCGCCTGAAGGAGCTGATCATCAAGGGCGGCGAGAACATCGCCCCGCGCGAGATCGACGAGGCGCTCTATACCCATCCCGACGTGATCGAGGCCGCGGCCTTTGCCCGCAAATGCGCCCGCTACGGCGAGCGGGTCGAGGCGGCCGTCACCCTGCGCCCCGGCTCGGCGCTGCAGCCGCCCGAGCTGATCTCGATCTGCGAGCAGCGGCTGGGAAAGTTCAAGTCGCCCGAGGTGATCCACCTGATGGCCGAGCTGCCCAAGGGCCCCTCGGGCAAGATCCAGCGCCTGAAGCTGGCGCAGCTGACGCAATAGCGCCCAAGGGGCAGGAAGGAGACCTCATTTCCCAAGAATACGGCCCGGCGCCGAAAGCCCGAAGACCCGTCGGAGGAGGACGGGGCTTCAACAGAGGACCGCGCCACGGGCCGCAGACGGACGTGCCACCACATCCAGCATAATCCAGGGAGGAGACATGCTAAGGCTTACCCGCTTCAGGACGACGGACCGCGTTCTGTTCGTCATCTGCCTGATGTATCTGGTCACCTATATCGACCGGGTGAACATCAGCACCGCTGCCCCCGCCATGCAGGCCGAACTGGGCCTGTCGAATTTCGAGCTCGGGCTGGCGTTTTCCGCTTTCGCCTATCCCTATGCGCTGTTCCAGATCCTGGGCGGCCGCCTGGGCGACCGGCTGGGGCCGCACAAGACGCTGATCATCTGCGGCACGGTCTGGTCGGCCGCGACGGTGATGATCGGCTTCGTCGAGGGCGCGGTCTCGCTGATCATCGCGCGCGTGCTCCTGGGCATGGGCGAAGGCTCGGCCTTCCCGACCGCCACCCGGGCGCTGTCGAACTGGATGCCGGCCGAGAAGCGCGGCTTCGCGCAGGGCATCACCCATGCCTTCGCCCGCTTCGGCAACGCGCTGACCCCGCCGCTGATCGCCTTTCTGGTCATCGCGCTGTCCTGGCGGCATGCCTTCGTCATCGTCGGCCTGATCAGCTTCCTGTGGGTGGCGCTGTGGTGGTGGTATTTCCGCGACGACCCGCGCAGCCACAAGGGCATCACCCCCGAAGAGCTGGAGACCCTGCCCGACCAGAAGATCGTGGGCGAGCGCAAGACCCTGCCCTGGGGCCGGCTGCTCAAGCGCATGCTGCCGGTGACGATCACCGATTTCTGCTACGGCTGGACCCTGTGGCTGTTCCTGAACTGGATCCCGTCCTATTTCCTGCACCAGCACGAGCTGGACCTGAAGAAATCCGCCATCTTCGCGGCCGGTGTCTTTCTGGCCGGGGTGGTGGGCGACCTGACGGGCGGCTGGCTCAGCGACGGCATCCTGCGCCGCACCGGCAATGTCGCCCTGGCGCGGATCAGCGTCATCATCCTGGGCTTCCTCGGCGCCTTCGCCTGTATGCTGCCGGTGATGTTCTCGACCGACCTGGTGACGGTGGCGATCAGCCTCAGCGCGGCCTTCTTCTTCGCCGAACTGATCGTGGCGCCGATCTGGGCCACGCCGATGGACATCGCGCCGCAATATTCCGGCACCGCCAGCGGCTTCATGAACTTCGGCTTCGGGCTGGCCGGGATGATCTCGCCCATCGTCTTCGGGCTGATCATCGACCTGACCGGGCGCTGGGACCTGCCCTTCGCGGCCTCGCTGGTCCTGCTGCTGGTGGGCGCGGCCTGCGCGCTGTTGATCCGCCCCGACCGCCCGTTCCGCGACGATATGACGGACGGAGACGAGGACCTGGACGGCGATCCGCGTCTCGCCGGCGCGGTCTCGAAGTGACGAAAGCGGGCCTGCCCTTGCCGGCAGGCCCCTTTCCCTGGCCGGTCGTCAGGCCAGATGGCAGGCGACCGCCTGCCCGGCGGCGATTTCGCGCAGGACCGGCATCCGCTGCCGACAGTCCTCGACCGCGATCGGGCAGCGCGAGGCGAAGCGGCAGCCTTTCGGCAGGTTGACCGGGCTGGGCGGGTCGCCCTGCAATCGCGCCCCGCCGCCCCGCCGCCGATGCTCGGGCGCGAGCGAGGGGGCCGCGGCGATCAGAGCCTGGGTATAGGGATGGCGCGGCGCGGCGAAGATCTGCGCCGCCGGCGCCTTTTCCACGATCTGGCCCAGATACATCACCGCGATCTCGTCGCAGATGTGGCGCACGACGCCCAGGTCGTGGCTGATGAACAGATAGGTCAGCCCGGTCTCGCGCTGCAAGCGGCGGATCAGGTTCAGCACCTGCGCCTGCACCGCCACGTCCAGCGCCGAGACCGGCTCGTCGAAGACGATCAGGTCGGGCTTGGTGGCCAAGGCCCGCGCCAGCCCGATCCGCTGCCGCTGCCCGCCGGAAAACTGATGCGGGTAAAGCGACTTCAGCTCGGGCCGCAGGCCCACCTGGGTCAGCAGCTCCTCGACCCGCTCGTCGCGGCCCGAGGGCTCGCCCAAGCTCAGCAGGTCCATGGGCTGGCGGATGATCCGCCCGACCCGGTCGCGCGGGTTCAGCGACGAAAACGGGTCCTGGAACACCATCTGGAAGCGCGGCCGGGCGCGGCGCAGTTCCTCGCCCTCGATGCGACTGATGGGGGTGCCGTCCAGGTCGATCTCGCCGCCGGTGATCGGGGCAAGCCGCATCACGGCCAGCGCCGTGGTGGTCTTGCCCGAGCCGGACTCGCCGACGATGCCCAGCGTCTGGCCGCGCCGGATGTCGAAGTTGACGCCGTCGACCGCATGGACCGTGCCGCCGTTCGCGGTCGGGAAATGCACCTTGAGGTCGCTGACGGAAAGAAGCTGGGTCATGCGGGGACCTCGCTGGGTTCAAGCTGGATGCAGGCGGCCGAGTGGCCTTGCGACATGGCGACGTGGCGGGGCTGGGCGGCGTGGCAGGCATCGACGGCCAGCGGGCAGCGCGGCGCGAAGGCGCAGCCGCGGCCGAGGTCGGTCAGCGCCGGCACGATGCCGGGGATCTCGGGCAGGTCGGCATCCGGGTCGGCGTCGACGCGCGGGATGCTGGCCAGCAAGCCGCGCGTATAGGGATGGCCGGGATTGTCCAGCACGGCGTCGGCCGACCCGCGCTCGATGACGCGGCCGGCATACATGACCGCGACCTTGTCGGCCATTTCCGCCACCGCGCCCATGTCATGGGTGATCAGGATGATGGCGGTGCCGGTCTTTTGCCGCAACTCGTCCAGCAGGCCGAAGATCTGCGCCTGCACGGTCACGTCCAGCGCCGTGGTCGGCTCGTCCGCGATCAGCAGCTTCGGCTCGCAGGACAGCGCCATGGCGATCATCACCCGCTGGCGCATGCCGCCGGAAAGCTGGTGCGGATAGGCGCGGGCGCGCAGTTCCGGCTCGGGGATGCCGACGGCGCGCAGCATGTCCACGGCGCGGGCGAAGGCGGCCCGGGGGCTGACCTTCTGGTGCAGGCGCACCGCCTCGGCGATCTGCTCGCCGCAGGTGAAGACCGGATTGAGCGAGGTCATCGGCTCCTGGAAGATCATGGCGATGTCGCCGCCGCGGATTTTGCGCATCTCGGACTGGCGCAGCTTGGTCAGATCGCGGCCCTGGAACAGGATGCTGCCGCCGACCACCTTGCCGGGGGGCGAGGGGATCAGGCCCAGCACCGACAGTGCAGTCATGCTCTTGCCGCAGCCGGATTCGCCGACGATGGCCAGCAGCTCGCCCGGGGCGACGCTGAAGGACACGTCGTCCAGCACATGGGCCACGCCGCGCCGGGTGGCGAAATCGACCTTGAGGTTGCGGATGTCCAGAACGGGTTCGGTGGTCATGGCTCAGCGCTCCCTCATCCGGGGGTTGAAGGCGTCGTTCAGCCCGTCGCCGACCAGGCTGACGCCCAGCACGGTCAGGAAGATCATCGCCCCTGGCAGTGTCACCACCCACCATGCGTCCAGCAGGTATTCCCGGCCCGAACCGATCATCAGCCCCCAGGACATGAGGTTCGGGTCCGAGAGGCCCAGGAAGCTGAGCCCGGCCTCGAACAGGATCGCCATGCCGATGGTCAGCGTGGCCGAGACGATCAGCGGCGGCAGGGCATTGGGCAGGATGACGCGCCAGATGATGTTGCCGTCGCCGGCGCCGATGGCGCGCATGGCGCTGACATATTCCAGCGTGCGGATGCGGCGGAACTCGGACCGGGTCAGGCGCGCGGTCTGCGGCCAGCTGACGATGCCGATGGCCAGCGCCACGTTCACCAGCGTCGGCTGGAACAGCGTCACCACGACCATGGCGAACAGCAAGGGTGGCAACACCTGGAAGAACTCGGTCACGCGCATCAGCATGTCGTCCACCCAGCCGCCGTAGAAACCGGCATAGGCGCCGATCAGCACCCCGATCAGCATGGTGATCAGCGCTGCGGCAAAACCCACGGCCAGTGTGGCGCTGCCGCCCGCGATCAGCCCGGCCAGGATGTCGCGGCCCAGGTTGTCGGTGCCCAGCGGGATCGTCGCCTCTTCGCCGGGCGGCGTCAGCGGCGCCCAGACGATCTCGAACGGATCGACCTGGTAGAGATGGGGTCCGGCGAAGGTCATTGCCATGACCAGGATCAGCAGCGCCAGGCCCAGCATGGCCGAGGGGCTGCGGCGAAAGATGTCCCAGGCTTCGGCCATGGGACCGCGGGCGGCTGGAACCGAGGTTCTGGCGGGCGCGGTCATGTCTCTAGCGTCCTCCGGCAAGGCGCGGGTCCAGCAGGCGCGACACGAAGTCGGTCAGCAGGTTCGCGATGATGACGATCAGGGTGGAGAAGAACAGGATGCCCAGCACGGTCGGATAGTCGCGCGCCAGGATCGACTGGAAGGCCAGTGTGCCGAGGCCGGGCCAGCTGAACACCGTCTCGACCAGCACCGCGCCCGAGATGATGGCGCCGAACTGCATCCCGGCGACGGTCACGACCGGCAACAGCGCGTTGCGGAAGGCGTGGCGGCCGAAGACCTGCCGCTCGCTGACGCCCTTGGCGCGGGCGGTGCGGATGTAGTCGGCGCCCAGCACCTCCAGCATCGAGGCGCGGGTCAGCCGGCTGTATTGCGCCAGATAGACCAGCCCCAGCGTCAGCGCCGGCAGCACCAGGTGATGGGCGATGTCCAGCACCCGGCTCAGGAAGCCGCCCTGTTTCACCACGTCGATCATGCCGGCGATGGGGAACAGCGGGATGGTGGCGCCGAACAGGATCACCAGCATCAGCCCGGTCCAGAACACCGGCGCCGAATAGCCCACCAGCGACAGCACCGTGACCACCGCCGAGGCGATGCCGCGCGGGTTGCGCGAGGCCAGCATCCCCAGCCGCGTGCCGACGATCAGCGCGAAACCCAGCGCGGTCGCCACCAGCAGCATGGTCGGCCCCAGCCGCGACAGGATCAGATCGACCACCGGGCGGTTGTAGTAATAGGACATGCCCAGGTCGCCCTGCAGCGCGCGGCCCAGATACAGCCCCAGCTGGGTCAGCAGCGGCTTGTCCAGCCCGTATTGCTGGCGGATCGCGGCCATGACCTCGGCGCTGGCGCCGCCCATCTCGCCGGCGATGACCTCGGCCGGATCGCCGGGGGCAAGCTGGATCAGCAGGAAGTTCAGGACAAGGACAGCGAGGATCAGGGCAGCCGCATAGAGCAGCTGCCGCAGGATACGTCGAAACATCGGGATTGCCTCCGCCGGTTACTGCTTCAGCCAGACCTCATCCATCGGCCCCATCGTCCCCCAGATCGAGACGGGCGGGTTCTGCACGGCCTGCGAATAGACCGTGTGATAGGGCACTTCGTTGATGAAATGGATCGGGATGTCGGTGGTGATCTGCTTGAACGCCTGGGCGTAAAGCTGCTGGCGCTTGGCCAGGTCCGCTTCGACCCCGGCGGCGTTCATCAGCTTGTCCACCTCTTCGTTGCAATATTGCTGGGTGTTGGACCAGATGATGCCCTCGCGGATGTTCGAGCACAGATAGGTCCGGTTCACCCCGATCACCGGGTCGCCCCAGTTGAAGACCTGGTCCATGGTCATGTCGAAGTCATACGAGGACACGCGCTGCGACCAAGTCGGGAAGTCCGGCGAGGACCGCACGGTGACCGCGATCCCGACCTTGGCCAGCGCCGCCTTGACATATTCGGCGACGGCGCGTTGCTGTTCCTCGATGTCGGGCATGTAGTCGATGCGCAGCGCCAGCTTTTGCCCGCCCTCGCCGAAGCCAGCCTCGGCCAGAAGCGCCTTGGACTTGTCGAGGTCGAAGTCGTAGCGCTCGACATCTTCGGTATAGAAGGGGCTGCCCTGCACGACCGGCTCGATCGAGGGCTTGGACAGGCCCGAATGCAGCGCCTTGGTGACGAAGTCGCGGTCGATGGCATAGGCGATGGCCTGGCGGACCCGCACGTCCGACAGCGCCGGATGCTTGGTGTTGAAGGCCAGCCAGTTCAACGGGCCGATGCCGGCATAACCCTTGTCGGTCACGGTCAGGTTGCCGGATTTTTCCAGCCGCCGGATCAGGCGGGTGCCGTCGAGCAGCGGGAACATCTGCGCCTCGCCCGATTCCAGCGCCAGCACGCCCGAGTTGGCGTCCTGGTATTGCCGGATCACGATGCGGTCCAGATAGGGCTTCCCTTCCAGGAAGAAGCCGTCATAGCGCTCCAGGATGATGTGCTGGCCGGGCTCGAACTCGACCACCTTGAAGGGGCCCGAGCCGACCGGCAGGTTGTTCTTGGGGTTCGACTTGATGTCCTGGCCGTCGTCGAAGACGTGCTTGGGCAGGATCGGCGTCAGCGAGGCCGACAGCACCAGCAGGATCGCCGGATGCGGCTGCTTCATGCGGATGACCACGGTCTGCGGATCGGGCGCCTCGAAAGCCTCGACCGGCGCGAGCATGGTCGAGAACGGGTGGTTCTCCTTGACCACGCCCAGCGACCAGATCACGTCCTCGGCGGTGATGGGCGAGCCGTCGTGGAAGGTCGCGCCCTGGCGCAGTTTCAGCGTCAGCACCTTGCTGTCGTCGCTGAATTCCCAGCTTTCGGCCAGATAGGGCTGCGGGGTGAAATCCTCGCCATAGCGCAGCAGCGTGGCAAAGATCTGCGCCGCCGGCACGGCGGTCGCGACGCCCGACTGCACGGCCGAGTTCAGGTGGCGCGGCTTGTGCACGGACGCCAGCACCAGCGTTCCGCCCTTTTGCGCCTCTTGGGCGGAAAGCGCGGGGGCGGTGGCCAGGGCGGTCAGCGCGACGGCACCGGCCAGCAGGAAACGACGCGAGAAGGCGGGGGGAAGGGTCATCTGGTTCTCCGTGTTGGATGCGCGGCAAATTCTGGGCGTTGACGCTGCGTCCTACAGATCGGGCATGGGGGGGCTTTTCGGCAAATGCATTTTTGCGCCCGAATTCCTCAGAAATCCTGTGGAAGGTAGGGACGCACGAAGGCGCGGTCGAATTCGCCGCGCATCGCCTGCAATTCGCAAGTGGCGATAATCGCTTCGCAAACCGCCGTCAGATTGACGTCGCGCCGGGTCAGCACCCCGGCGCGCGGGGCATCGTGTTCGCCGGCCAGCGGCAGGCGCACCAGATCGCCGCGGGCATAGGTCTGCTTGCTCATCGGGCGGATGTTGAAGATGCCGTAGCACATGCCGGCCGCGATCAGCGCCCGCATCATGTCGGTCGAACGCGCCGAATAGGCCACGTTCGGCTTGAGGCCCCGCGTCGCGAACAGGTCCATCAGGTAGCGCCGCGACAGGTCTAGGTCCAGCACCACCAGCGGCTCGGGCGCAAGCTGCTCCAGCGTGACGAAGCGGCCGCTGGCCAGCGGATGCGACGCCGGCAGCGCGGCATGGGGGTGGCCGACGAAAAGCGGCAGGAAGCGATAGGCCAGTTCGTTGATCAGCCCGTAGCAGAAGGCGAAATCGGCGTCGCCGGTATCGACGGCGCGCACCACCTCCTCCCAGTTGCCCTCGACCACCTCGATCATCAGGTTCGGATAGCGCTCGCGCACCTCGCACAGGATCGTGGGCAGCAGGATCGGCGCCAGCGGCGTGAAGCAGGCGATGCGGGCGGTGCCGTCGATGCGCTGCTCCAGGTCGGCGATCTTGCCGTCGAACCGCGCCTGCGCCACCAGCAGCAGCCGGATCTCGTCGATGATCTTGCGCCCGAAACTGGTAGCTCCGATCCCGCGCGAGGGCACCCGGGCAAAGACCGGCTGGCCCAGCTGCGCCTCGATATGGTCGATGGCGGCGGCGATGGACGAGGGCGAGACCGCCAGTGCCTCCGCGGCGGCGGTGATCGACTGGTGCCGTTCGGCTGCCTCGATATAGCGCAGGTGCTTCAGGGTGTAGTGCATCCATCCCTCAGGAAAATACCGGAAATCCCGCGTAATTATGCATTTCACGCAGGATGTTTGTCACGGCTAATCTGCCCGCGAAGCCCGATCCGACGGAGAACCGCATGATCCCGACCGTTTTTTCAGCACGCCGCATCATCACCATGGACCCGTCGCGCCCCGAGGCGACGCATGTGATGGTGTCCCATGACGGGCGCATCCTCGCGGTCGGGGGACCGGACGAGATGCGCGACCGGGGCGAGGTTCGCCACGACGACCGATTCGCCGACAAGGTGCTGATGCCCGGCTTCGTCGAGGGCCACGCCCATCTGATGGAGGGCTCGGTGTGGCGCTTTACCTATCTGGGGCATTACGACCGCGTGGCCCCGGACGGCCGGCTGTGGCAGGGCATCACTAGCACAAACGCGCTGGTCGACCGCCTGCGCGACCGCGCCCAGGAACTGGGCGACGGACCCGTCGTCGGCTGGGGCTTCGATCCGCTTTTCGTGCCGGGCGACCGGCTGTCGCGGCTGGACCTCGACCGGGTCTCGACCACGCGGCCGGTGGTGGTGCTGCATTCCAACATGCACCTGCTGACCGCCAACAGCGTGGCCATGGATCTGGCCGGCTATGACGAGAACACCGACGTGCCCGGCGTCATCCACACCGAGGACGGCGGGTTGCATGGCGAGCTGCACGAGATGGGCGCCATGTTCCCGGTCATGCGCCGGGTCGGCGCCAGCTTCCGCGCCATGGGCGGCGACCCCGAGGGGATCTGGAACTTCGCCCGCTCGGCCTGCCGGGCGGGGGTCACCACCTCGACCGACCTGCTGAACGAGCTGTCCGACGAGGCGATGGCCGATCTTCTCTCTACCACGGCCGAGGACGGCTTCCCGCTGCGGCTGGTGCCGATGCTGTCGGCGCTGGCTCTGCCGCCCGAGGCGGTGGGACCGCGCGCTCAGGCGTTGCGGGCGCAATCGACCGACCGGGTGCGGCTGGGCGGGGTCAAGATCGTCACCGACGGCTCGATCCAGGGCTTTACCGCGCAACTGCTGGCGCCGGGCTATCACCGCGGCACCGACAACGGCATCTGGAACATCGCCCCCGAGGCGCTGAACGCCATGGTGGACGACCTGAACCGGCAGGGCATCCAGATGCATATCCACGTCAACGGCGACGGCGCCAGCCTAGCCGCCATCGAGGCGCTGGAGGCGGCGCTGGCCGGCCATTTCCGCCCCGACCACCGCCATGTGCTGCAGCATTGCCAGATGGCCGACCGCGCCCAGCTGCGCCGCATCGCCGCGCTGCAATGCTGCGTGAACCTGTTCGCCAACCACCTGTATTACTTCGGCGACAAGCATTACGAGATCACCATGGGCCCCGAGCGCGCCTGCCGGCTGAACCCCTGCGCCAGCGCGCTGGAAATGGGCATTCCGCTGGCGATCCATTCCGACGCGCCGATCACGCCGCTGGCGCCGCTGGTCACCGCCTGGTGCGCGGTCAACCGCCAGACCGACAGCGGCCGGCAGCTGGGGACCTCGGAACGCATCCCGCTGGACGCGGCGCTTTACGCCATCACCCTGGGCGCGGCCCATACGCTGAAACTGGACGGCGAGCTGGGCTCGGTCGAGGTCGGCAAGCGCGCCGATTTCGCCGTGCTCGAGGACGACCCCCACGCGCTTGGCCCCGAGCGGCTGCGCGAGGTCCGGGTCTGGGGCACCGTCTTCGGCGGCACCCCGGTCGCGGCCGGGTCGTTCTGACCATGGCGCCGCCGCTGCCCGTCAACCTGCTCTGCGGCTATCTGGGCGCAGGCAAGACCACGCTGTTGAACCGGCTGCTGGACCGGCAGGGCGAGCGCATCCTGGTCATGGTCAACGATTTCGGCGACATCGCGGTCGATGCGGCGCTGATCGCCGGCCGCTCGGCCGATACGATCCAGCTCAGCAACGGCTGCATCTGCTGCTCGATGGGCGGCGGGCTGTTCGACGCCTTCGAGCGGGCGCTGAGCCTGCGCGACCGGGTGAACCGGCTGGTCATCGAGGCCAGCGGCGTGGCCGAGCCGCGGCGGCTGGCCGCCTTCGCCCTGGCCGAGCCCGAGCTGGACTGCCGGGCGGTGGTGGCCGTGGTCGATCCGCAAAGCCTGGCCGAGCGGCTGGCCGATCCCCGCATCGGCAAGGTTGCCGAGAGCCAGATCCGCGGCGCCGATGCCGTCTTCCTGTCGCGCGCCGACATCGCCGGTCGTGCGGCGCTGCGCCGCACGGCACGGCTGGTCGCCCGGCTCAACCCGCTGGCCAGCCAGCATGTGGCGCTGGACGGCGACTTCATGCAGGCATTGGCGGCGCCCCATGACGGCCGCAGCCTTGCGGCCCTGGCCCCGGATCCCGACCATGGGCGGCTGTTCGCTAGCCGCACGATCAGCCTGGCCCCGCCCCCGGATCGCGAGCAGCTCGTCGCGATCATCGACCGGCACCGGCGGGCGGTCCACCGGCTCAAGGGCTATGTCCTGCTGCCCGGCTCGGACGGCCCGCACCTTCTGCAGCTTGCCGGGGGTTTGCTGTCGCTGAACCCGTCCGCCCCGCCCGAGGGCATGGTCGCGAACCGGCTGGTCGCCATCTCGCCGGATGCGGAAGCGCTGGCGCAACTGGCCGCCGATCTCGCGTTCTCGCCGTCTTGCCCAGTCCCGGCCCGGTCCGGCTGATTGCGGGGCATGCGCCCGCCAGATCAGGCCCGCCTTCCGCGGCTCGTCCTCAAGCTCCAGCTCCTCGGCACGTTTCAGCGGCGGCACCTCGCGCCAATGCGCGATGGCGATGTTCGGATATGCCATTCCAGGTTGCGGCATCAGGCCGCCCGCTTGGCAAAGGCCGGCGCGTTGTGGCGTGGAGGCCGGTCAGCCGCAGCGGGACCTGACGTTGAGAACGCACGACATTGCTGTGCAGTTGCCCCATAACCAAGGCCGGAGCCTCGAACAGACGACTTGCACGTTTCATCGACGGCGGGTGAGATTCCGCTTTTACTTGTCACCGTTTTTTGCTTTCGCGGTGTAGTGAAGCGATCCTTTCAGTGGCCTGGAAGGAGGCTCTGGCAAGTTCGTCAAGGGAGCGGCATGACAACCGGTCCCAAGGAGCCTCGTTCAAGGGTGCCGCGCGAGCCAAGGTGGGGACGCTCAGACGTCATAGTCTGCCGCCGCTGGACCGACTCTAGGCCAGTTTTCCGTCCGACGCCTTCGGCCTTGCATCGCTGTCTTCAACGCCACCGGATACCGCGTTTGTCCAGCAGGGCCTGATGGTAGGTTTGCCCGCAGGTTCACGCTTCGCACGATCGCTCGTGGCCGTGCCGGCGTCGAGCCGTGGTGCCGCCACCGGTCCAGGGCCCTTGGCGAGGGCGGGAGAAAAGATCCAGACGCTCGCGCAATGGAGCCGGCCCGGCGCCGTCCAGATGCAGGGGATGTCGGCCCCTCCTCCGCTCCGGCTGGATCCGCAGCCATGCGACAGCAAACCGCTCCGTTCACTTTTTTGCGGGTCGGACGGAACCCGCGACGCTGGTGCTTCATTCGTCGTCATGGCTTCGCCAAGATGGGCGAGGACGTGCTTCATGCGCGGTCTGACGAAGTCGATAATCAGGAAAGGGTCATGGAATGGCAGACTTCACGATCAATGCGAATGGGTTCGGGTCGTTTTACGAGAATGTCGGCAACAACGGCACCGACGATACGGTGACCGTGAACATCGGTTCGGGGTTTTCCGGGACCATCACCGTCGATTCGCAACCCGGCGACAACGAGCAGGACGATACGATCGTCAACCTGCCGGACGGCTGGCGGTTGCAGGTGGTCAACCTGAGCGAAGACGACAGCGAGAATCCTTCCTTCAAGGATTGGTCCTACGAGGTCTTGAACGCGGACGGTCAGTCGGTCGGGACGCTGAGCATCCGCAGCAACAACATCCAGGGTGCGCCCTGCTTCTGCGCCGGCACCATGATCGAGACGCCCGAAGGCCCGGTCGCCGTTGAAACTCTGATGCCGGGCGATCTGGTCGTTACCCGGGACCACGGCCCGCAAGCTCTGCGCTGGATCGGCGGCACCCGGCTTTCGACGCATCATCTGCTGCGCGCGCCGCATCTGCGGCCGATCCGCATCCGGGCCGGGGCGCTTGGCGCCGGGGTGCCTGCGACCGATCTGCTAGTCTCGCCCCAGCACCGCGTGCTGGTGCGCTCGACCATCGCGCAACGCATGTTCGACGCGCCCGAGGTGCTGGTTGCGGCCAAGCAACTGCTGATGCTGGATGGTATCGACATCGCTGCCGACCTCGACCGGGTGGACTATTTTCACCTGCTGTTCGACCGGCACGAGGTCGTGATCTCGAACGGGGCCGAGACCGAGTCGCTCTATGCCGGTCCCGAGGCGCTGCACTCGCTGGGCCGTGTCGAGATGGAGGAAATCTTTGCCCTGGCGCCGGCCCTGCGCGACCCTGGCTTCCGTCCCCAAGAGGCGCGGCCTCTGCCCAGCGGGCGCAAGGCTCGCAAACTGGCCATGCGCCACATCCAGCATCAGCGGCCGCTCGTGATGGCGAACATGCACTGACTTCAGGCTGCGGGGCGCCAAGCAGGCGCCCCGTCCAAGGTTTCGATCAGTTCGAGAAAGCCTGCAGCAGCTGCAGCACCGCCATCACCTTCCGGGTGCTGCTGTCGACCTGATAGATGCGGTCGTCGTCACGGTAATAATTCCAGTTCCCGCCCGGTTCGAGCGCATAAGCCCGAGGATCCGAGATGCGTCGGTAATCCGCCGGGCGCAGCACGTCGCCCACACGCGGATACCGGCGGGCATCGCGGCGGATACTGTCCCTATGCAGGCAGTCCAGCCCGCGCTGGATGGTCCCGGACGGGCAATAGCGCCGCGCCTCATGCCGTTTGTGATCGTGGCGGCTGTGGTGCTCGTGAGGAGGATGGTGAGGGTGGCGGTGCCGGTCGCGATCCCGATCGGCCAGCGCGGGCGAGGCCAGGCTGCCGGCCAGCGCGAGCATCAGGGCGAACCGAAGGGGGCGTTTCATTCTGGTCTCCATGGCTTGAGGTCGGATGCAGAATAGCGCCTGGGCTCGGCAGGGTTTAGTCTGGCCGCAGCACTGCGTGGGTCCATGGGCGGCAAGCCGCCGATGAGGCGGTTCAGTCGCCCGGGTGCTGGAACATCCTGCTCCCAGCCTCCAACGAACCCTCCTGTGCGTCGTCTGCAACAATGACACGAAGCCTTCGGATCGCTGTTGCGCCGCGGCCGTCATCTGCTCGCGATTCTCGCGCTGCCTATCCTCTCTGCCGTTCAGGTTCATGGGGAACCCGGAGATTCGCCAGCCATTCTGCTCCGAGTCGGCTCTCGACCACGCGGATTGGCGGTTCCTCTTTACGCCGGGTCTTGGCGCCCTTCTGTCCATCAACCACCGGATCACGGCGGGATCGGTCCGCCGCAACCCATAACCTCGACGGCTTGGGCTTCTCGTCTGCCGCCATCGCCGCGCAGGAACAAATCTTCATGGAGTGCAACCGCGCTGCGCCGGATCTTTTCCGGGCACGCACGGCGCGCCGGGCAAAGAGGTCCAGCACGACCGCAACGTAGCGCTAGCCTTCCGCCGTCCAGATGTAGGTAACGTCGGCCAGCCACTTCTGGTTCGGCCGGTCCGCCTGGAAGGCACGATCCAGGATGTTGTCAGCGATGACCGAGCGTTCGCCGTCGTCCTTCGGCTTTCCGCGGCGCCTGGCCTCGTTCAGCGCCCCGACGCAGACGCGGCTTCCAGCGTGTTCGAGTTGCGCCACGCCAGCACCTTGCGGGTGAACCGGTCCATGATCGCCACCAGGCAAAGAAAGCCGCGCCGCATCGGCAGGCAGGTGATGTCGGCACAGCAGAGTTGGCCGGGGCGATCGCCGGACGAAACAGGCAGCCCGGTCACGCCGTGCTCCACCATTTCGGCCAACGACGTGCTGAACGGCGGTGCCGGCGACGACTTCCTGATCGGCGGCAGCGGCGCGGACCTGCTCCAGTTCCGCAGCGCGCATGGCGTCGGCATCATCGCAGACTTCTCCGAGGAAGATCGGCTGATCATCACCCAAACATCAATGGCCAGGACATCGATCCGAATGCGCTGGGTGATCGGCTGCAGGACATGGACAAGCTCTTGCAGACGCGGGTGGATTTCTTTTGACGACCGGCCTCTGAAGCGGCAACGACCGCTTTCAGAGTGCCATATTGCGTTCGCACGGACCGGCGGCCCAGCCCGTTCGGTGTCTTCATGCCTTGGAGCGGGATGCGAACGGTGCACAAAGCATCCTGGCAGCGAGGCCAGGAACAGGCGCACCCCTTCGTCAAACTGCCAAGGCGGCTTTGAAGTATAAGGAACCGCGAGCGGCCTGAAGGTCAGGACCCGGCAGCCGCGCAAGCAGCACTCGCGTCATAAGGCCCGAGCCTTGCGATCCTTATTTCAGCCCCTTCCCGCGTTATCCTTTGCCAATTGCACCCCAATGTTAAAAGACCGGCCACATCATCGCCGGAATTACCCGTTGTACGGTTGCCATGGTTTCGGCGCATGAATGCGCAGCAGAGGCGATCACTATACCTGGTCGGTTTCCTGCACGTCTTTCCAGCGGATGCAGCAGTTCCTAAGGACGCTGCACAGCCGGCTGTATGACCTTGTCTCAGGAAAGCACCGTCGTCGGGCAAATGGGGCATTAGCGCGAGGGCGCCCTGATGTCGGTCGTTCCCAGATAATGAATTGATTTATTTCATTAATAGTGGATATAGGAGAGTTTTTTGACAACGTCCATGACCTCGATCCGGAAATCGCCGACACTCTTGCGCATGAGGTGTGGAACAATACCTGCCGACACAAGGTTCCGAATGACCGGACCATCTCAAGGCCATGCCGAGGTTGAAACGCGACCCGTCTGCGTGTTCACTTCACATGCAGGGCCGGCACGAACCAAAAGGGAAATGAAATGCTGAAGCCTGTCTCGCTGTCGCTCATCGCCTTTGCCGCCGGTCTCGGCACCGCGCAGGCCGAGGTCGTCGTGTCGTCCAAGATCGACACCGAGGGAGGCGTGCTGGGACAGGTCATCCTTCAGGTGCTGGACCATGCGGGCATCCCGACCCGCGATCGCATCCAGTTGGGCAGCACGCCGATCGTTCGCGAGGCCATCCTTGCGGATGAGATCGACATCTATCCCGAATATACCGGCAACGCCGCCTTCTTCTTCAACCGCGCCGACGAGCCGATCTGGCAGGATGCCAGCGCGGGCTTTGAAGCCGCGAAGCAACTGGACCAAGAGGCCAGCGGCATCGTCTGGCTGACGCCCGCACCCGCCAACAACACCTGGGGCGTCGCCCTGCGCTCGGATCTGGCCCAAGAGGCGGGCGTGAGCACGTTCTCGGAATTCGGGAAATGGGTGGCGGGGGGCGGCAAGGTCAAGCTGGTCGCCTCGGCCGAGTTCGTCAATTCGGCCCCGGCGCTGCCCGCCTTCCAGAAGGCCTATGGCTTTACGCTGACGCCGGACCAGCTGATCGTGCTGTCGGGCGGGGACACGGCCGCCACGATCCAGGCGGCGGCAAACGGCACCAGCGGGGCGAATGCGGCCATGGTCTATGGCACCGACGGCGCGCTTGCCTTTTCCGGCCTGACGGTGCTGCAGGACGACAAGAACGTGCAGCCGGTCTATCAGCCCGCACCCATTGTCAGGGGCGAGGTGCTGGCCGAATATCCCCAGATCGCCGAACTGCTGGAACCGGCTTTCACGGGGCTGGACCTTGAAACCCTGCAAGGGTTGAACGGACAGGTTCAGGTCGAGGGCCTGCCCGCCGCCGAGGTCGCCCGCGCCTATCTGACCAAGGCCGGGCTGCTGGACTGAGGATGCCGGTGCCGCGCATCGACCGGCTGTCGGCCGTCATGGCCCTGCCGCTAGTAGCGTCCCCTGCCCTGTCGGCATTCGGCTTTCGTCCCAACCGGATCGCGCCGCCGCAGCCCCGGACCTGGGCCGAGACGGTCGGCTGGCCCATGACCGGCGCGCTGCTTGCGGGGATCGTGCTGCTGGCGGTCGCGCTGCTGTTGCTGCGACGCCCGGGAATGCGGCTGCTGCTGCTTGCCGGCGCATTGGCTGCGCTGATGATTCTGCTGGGGCGCGGGGCGGCGCTGCTGCTGGAGCAGGCGGCGCCTGCGGCACGGGTCTCGCCCGGTGCGGGATTCTGGCTGGCCGCCGGGACGCTTTTGCTGCTGGTGGTGGACGCCTTCGCGCGGATGCGGCCCGGCCCGGCGGCACGGGCGGCGCTGCTGACCTGCGCCGTGGCGGGGGTCGCGATACTGCTCGGCTCGGGCACGCTGGCCGGTCTTTCGGTCGCCGCCGAATTCCGGCTGCGCGCGGACGCGTTTCACCGGGCGACCGCGGACCATCTGGTCCTCACCTTCGGTTCGTTCCTGGCGGCGCTGGGGGTCGCCCTGCCGACGGGGCTTGCGATCCAGCGCCATCCGGGCTTGCGCGGTCCGGTGCTGAACCTGCTGACGCTGATCCAGACCATCCCCTCGATCGCGCTGTTCGGGATGCTGATCGTGCCGCTGGCCTGGATCGCGGCCCATGTTCCGGGTGCGGCGGATGCGGGGATCAGAGGGATCGGCACGGCCCCGGCGCTGATCGCGCTGTTTCTCTATTCCCTGCTGCCCCTTGTCGCCAATACCGTCGCCGGGCTCGATGCCGTGCCGCGCGAGATCACCGAGGCGGCGCGAGGCATGGGCATGACCGAGGCTAGACGGCTGTGGTGGATCGACCTGCCGCTGACCCTGCCGGTCATCCTGGCCGCCGCACGCATCGTTCTCGTGCAGAATATCGGGCTGGCCACCGTGGGGGCGCTGATCGGCTCGGGCGGGTACGGCACCTTCATCTTCCAGGGCATCGGCCAGACGGCGACCGACCTGATCCTCCTGGGCGTGATCCCGACGGTGGCGCTGGCCTTCCTGACATCCTCGGTCATGGACCTGCTGATCGGGCTTTCCGGGGGGCAGCCGCAATGATCGAGATCGAGGCCCTGACCAAGACCTATGACGGCAGGACGGTGGTCGACAAGGTCAGCGCCCGCTTTGCGAAGGGCACGCTCACCGCCATCGTCGGCAGCTCCGGCTCGGGCAAGACGACGCTGTTGCGGATGATCAACCGGCTGGTCGAACCCACATCGGGACGGGTGCTGATCGACGGCCAGGATGCCAGCCGCATCCCCGAAACTTCGCTGCGCCAGGGCATCGGCTATGTCATCCAGGGATATGGGCTGTTTCCGCATTGGACAGCGGCGCGCAATATCGGTGTCGTCCCGACCCTTCTGGGCTGGCCCAAGGACCGGATCGCGGCCCGCGTCACCGAGTTGTTGCAGATGCTGCAGCTTGACCCGGCCGAGATCGCAGATCGCTATCCGCATCAGCTTTCGGGCGGGCAAGCGCAGCGGATCGGTGTCGCGCGGGCCCTGGCCGCGCGCCCCGATGTGCTGCTGATGGACGAGCCTTTCGGCGCGCTGGACCCGCTGATCCGGCGCCAGGCTCAGCGCGATCTGACCCGGATCCGCCGCCAGCTGGGCACGACCATCGTCCTGGTCACCCATGACATGAACGAGGCGCTGTATCTGGGCGATGCCATCGCCGTGATGCGGGACGGACGGTTCGAGCAGTTCGACACCCCCGACCGGATCATCCGCGCGCCCGCCACGCCCTTCGTGGCCGATCTGGTGGGCGAAACGGGCCGCTCCCTGCGCCTGCTGGCGCTGCACCCGGTCGGCTCGCTGTCGCGCGCGGGCGAAGCCGAGGGCGAGCCGGTCGATGTGGCCGCTTCACTGTCGGACGCGCTGGCCGAAATGATCTGGACCGGACGCGACCGATTGCCGGTGACCGATGCGCAGGGGCAACGGCTTGGCATCGTCACGCGCGACGACATCCTGGCGCGGGGTCGGGAATGACGGCGCTGCGCTGGATCATCCTGATCGGTGTGACGGGCGGGCTGATCCTGTTTCCCGCGCTGTTCGAGCCGCTGCTGCGCCCCTTCGCGCCCGCGGGCGGGCCGGTGATCTACGACCGCGCATCGCTGGCCGGCCTGACCGCCTCGCATCTGGCGCTGGTGGCGCTGGCGATGATCCCCTCGACCCTGATCGCGCTGGCGCTGGCCATCCTCGTCACCCGCCCCGCCGGGGCCGAGTTCCTGCCCATGGCCCGGACGCTGGCGAATGTCGGCCAGACCTTTCCGCCGGTCGCCGTGCTGGCGCTGTCGGTTCCCTTGCTGGGCTTCGGCGCCCGGCCCACGGTGCTGGCCCTGTTCCTCTACGGCC
Source organism: Paracoccus aminovorans (assembly GCF_900005615.1). NCBI lineage: Bacteria > Pseudomonadati > Pseudomonadota > Alphaproteobacteria > Rhodobacterales > Paracoccaceae > Paracoccus > Paracoccus aminovorans. The sequence goes on from NZ_LN832562.1 coordinate 688,307, forward strand.
TGCTGCCGATCTTCGAAAACGCGCTGGCGGGACTGCGGGCGGTGCCCGGCGCGGTCCTGCTTTCGGGCAAGGCGATGGGCATGACGCCGCGCCGGATATTGACGCAGGTCGAGATGCCCCTCGCCCTGCCCCTGATCCTTGAGGGGATCCGGATCTCGATCGTCATCGCGCTGTCCACGGCGACCATCGGCTCGACCATCGCCGCGCGCAGCCTGGGCGAGGTGATCATCGCCGGGCTGACCTCGAACAATCCGGCCTATGTCATCCAGGGCGGGATGCTGACGGGCTGCATCGCCGTGCTGCTTTACGATGCCTTCGGGCTGCTCATCGAGATCGCGAAACGCCGAACCGGCAGAGAGCCTCAGCAGGCCATTTGAAAAGGGTCCCATCCTCGTTCGAGGCACCCGGGAAAAGTGGCTGCTCGTGAATAGGCTGGTGCTCGGCCTGCAGGCCGTCGGTGGCTAACCTTCACCCCTCATTTACCGATCAGATCCAACGGAGAAACGGACCGGAGCCTGCATGATACCCTCTTCGGTTGGTATCGGTCCGCGCGCGACGCGGCGAAACAGCGTCACCCCCGAGCGGCCCTCGCGCTGCGGATCTGGTGGCTCGGCGGCGCCTGCGTCACAGCCCCAGCGCAGCAGGATGTGCAGCTCTGGTAGAGGACCAGAGGTGCAATAGCGCAGCCGCCGCCGCTTCGCTCATATTTATCATGACGGAATTTCACTTCCGGAGCCGTTGACACTTTGTGCAAGGCGGGCAAATTTGCCGTGTGATTCAGGTGCCGGGGGAGCCCCCGGATAAAAGGGAATCCGGTAAGACAGTCGTCAAATCCGGAGCTGCCCCCGCAACTGTAGGCGGAGAGCCTGTCCGAATGCCACTGGCGCGTATCGCGCGCTGGGAAGGCCGGACCAGGCGAAGACCCGCAAGTCAGGAAACCTGCCTGGATCGATCACCTGTTCCGGCCGCGGTGGGCGCGTCGGGAGCGGCCAATCCGCAAAGGTGACATCGCCGCTTCGCGACATTCGTCGCGGGGAGTCTTTTCGTTTTCCGGCCTGCTTCGTCAGGTCGTCCAGAAGGCATGTCACGATGAATGAAGAATTCACGTTCACTATCAAGAGCATTCGCTTTGATGAGGACTACCACCCCTCAGACAATACGCGGATCACGACCAACTTCGCAAATCTGGCAAGAGGAGAGAGTCGCAGAGAAAACCTGCGCAACGCATTGAAGATGATCGACAATCGCTTCAATGCCCTAGCCCACTGGGATAATCCCCAAGCAGATCGTTATTCTGTCGACCTTGAAATAATTTCCGTCGAATTTAATGTCGGCGTTGAAGGCGTCAATGATTCCTTCCCATTGATTGAAATCTTGAAGACAAATATCATCGATAAAAAGGCCGAAAAGCGCATTGATGGCATTGCGGGGAACAATTTCTCATCTTATGTTCGGGATTATGACTTCAGTGTATTGCTGCCCGATCACAACAGAAAGCGACCGAGCTTCAGCGTTCCGGACAACTTCGGCGGTTTGCACGGAAAGCTTTTCAAGCACTTCGTACACTCGAACGCTTACAAAGAGAAATTCAAGAAGGCTCCCGTCATATGTCTCAGCGCTTCAAGCAGCAGGACTTATCGTCGGACCGAAAATCAGCATCCTGTCCTGGGCGTGGAGTATCAGCAAGATCAGCACTCCTTGACCGATCAATATTTCGGGAAAATGGGGCTGCGGGTTCGATTTTTCATGCCTCCAGATGGAGTCGCGCCTCTGGCTTTCTATTTCAGCGGCGATTTGCCTAATGATTACAATAATCTTGAGCTTATCGGCACCATCAGCACGATGGAAACCTTTCAGAAAATCTACCGCCCGGAGATTTACAACGCAAATTCCACTGCAGGGAAGTTCTATCAGCCAAGCTTGCAGAATCGTGACTACTCCCTAACCCAGATTGTTTATGATCGTGAGGAACGGAGTCGGCTGGCTATTGAGCAGGGCAAGTTCGCCCATGAGCACTTCATCAAGCCGCACCAAGCCACTCTTGAGCAGTGGTTTGCCAGCTACGCACTTTGAACAATCAGGATCAAAAGGTTACTTGCAATGAAAACACTGCTACCCACCTCAACTGCCGGCAGTTTGCCCAAACCCTCCTGGCTTGCGCAACCCGAGACTCTCTGGTCGCCCTGGAAGTTGCAAGGTGAGCAACTGATCGAGGGAAAGCAGGATGCTCTGCGTTTATCCCTGGCAGATCAGCAACAGGCAGGCATTGATATCGTCAGCGACGGCGAGCAAACGCGTCAGCATTTCGTCACCACGTTCATCGAGCATCTCAGCGGAGTTGATTTCGAAAAGCGCGAGACCATCAGGATTCGGGATCGTTATGATGCGAGTGTCCCGACGGTTGTCGATGCCGTGGTCCGTCGAAGGCCGGTCTTTGTCGAGGATGCCAAATTTTTGCGCCAGCAGACCAGGCAGCCCATCAAATGGGCCCTGCCCGGCCCCATGACGATGATCGATACGCTTTATGATGCTCACTATAAAAGTCGCGAGAAACTGGCCTGGGAATTCGCCAGCATCCTGAATCAGGAAGCCAAGGAGCTGGAGGCTGCCGGCGTCGACATCATTCAGTTCGATGAACCCGCATTCAATGTATTTTTCGATGAGGTGAATGATTGGGGGATCGCCACTCTGGAAAGGGCTATTGAAGGTCTTCAATGCGAAACCGCGGTGCATATTTGCTATGGCTACGGTATCAAGGCCAATATAGACTGGAAAAAGACCCTTGGTGCGGAGTGGAGGCATTATGAAGAAATCTTCCCAAAACTGCAAAAGTCCGATATCGACATAATATCTCTGGAATGTCAGAATTCTCGTGTCCCAATGGATCTGATCGAACTCATCCGAGGCAAGAAAGTGATGGTGGGCGCTATTGATGTGGCGACCAATGCCATCGAGACTCCCGACGAGGTAGCCGATACTCTACGAAGGGCGCTGCAGTTCGTGGACGCCGACAAGCTCTGGCCCTGCACCAACTGCGGCATGGCGCCTTTGACTCGTCGCGTGGCAAGCGGCAAGCTGGCTGCTTTGAGCGCGGGCGCAGAAATTGTCCGAAGAGAACTTGCAGGCTGATGTTCAGAATACCGGCTGCCGGACGAAGGTGTCCCGATGGCGGCGAAGTATGTCTTGTCAAAGACGTTGTTCCCGCGCGGTGCATTCAAAAATCATCATAGAAGGTGTCGAGGGTGCGGCGCACAACCCATCCACCGGCTTCGCACCGGCCAACTGGACATAGCCTTCGTCGCTGGCGCTCGGCCGGGCCAGCAACCGGCAGCATGTGCACGAGGTCATGCAGGTGGCCGGATGGGCCTACCGACCGCATGGATCCGGCGCCCGCATCGTCTCGCGCCTCGAGGCAACCTGGGCGATCCCGGCCAGCCATCTGGCCGCGGGCTCCTCGCTGGGCCGGATGCAGGATCAAGCCGGTCATCAGCGACCCACACGAGGGCATCAAGGCCGCGGCCTCGACGGTTCTTAGCGCCACCTGGCAGCGCGGTCTCGTCCACTGCCAGCACAACGCCCTTGTCCATGCCGGAAAGAATGGTCGCGGGGTGGATCTCCATCTTCATCGTAACGGCCTTCGCCCAAAATACGGCGGAAGCGGCCGGTGCCCAATGGAGGGCGGTGGCCAACCAGATCCGGCACAAAGTGTCGAAGTTGGCCACCATCATGGAAGAGGCCCAACACGACTTGCCTACATGTCGTCGCAGCTTGAACGATGATAGAGGCCTCGGGATATCATCACCCCGCTCCAAGCAAGGCCGGGTTTCCGGGTTGCCGCTCGCCGATTTCTCAGCACCAGGCCAAGGCAATCGGGGCGGAACGGGTGATTCGTCCTTCGAAGCAGCGCGGATCCCGTTTTCCAGGCTGGAACGGCGAGTCGATCCTGCCAAATCGAAAAGGGACGATTTGGACAGAATGTACCAGTTTGGCCGCCCATTCGCCTGTCCTCTGGTCAGAATGTCTGCATATCGGGCGATCCGGTCTCGGAAAGTGGACAATACTTCCAATCAACATATTGATATAAAATAATAAAATATTGACAGCCGGACGCAATATGTCGTTCCTGCAATTGGGGGTTTCGTCGGGAATGCTGCATGTGGGCACCGGCAGTCTAGGGGAGGAGAGGAAATGATGCGTCATTCCAGAATGCCGGCATCGCTGCTATCGGCGGCGCCAAGTAACCGGCAGGACACCAGCGCCCAGCAGGACACGATTCGGCTTGGTGAACGATACCCAGCACTGCCTCCATTCAGGGCTTTGAGCCGCATCGCGGCCGGATGACCTGACGGCGGCTCGTGCCGCTGCGACAGCGCCGCACAAGATCTCTGGCATCTGACGCAACCGACCGGGCCGGCGCATGAAGCCGGCTTGCGGATGATCGTTTAGGCACAACCTTCAGCACCAAGAACATCATCATGGCATACAAGAGCGACTCGGAAATCGCCTCGGAGGCGGCCAAGCTGCCGATCCGGGACGTCGCGGCAAAGCTCGGCATCGCGGTCGAGGATATGCTACCCTATGGCCACGACAAGGCCAAGATCAGCCGGCAGTTCATCGACGGGCTGACGGACCGACCCTCGGGCAAGCTGGTCCTGGTCACGGCGATCAACCCGACCCCGGCCGGCGAGGGCAAGACCACCACCACCGTCGGCTTGGGCGATGCGCTGAACCGCATCGGCAAGCGCGCCTGCATCTGCATCCGCGAGGCCTCACTTGGGCCGAATTTCGGCATGAAGGGCGGCGCGGCGGGCGGCGGCTATGCGCAGGTGATCCCGATGGAGGACATGAACCTGCATTTCACCGGCGATTTTCACGCCATCACCAGCGCCCACAACCTGCTGGCGGCGATGGTCGACAACCACATCTATTGGGGGAACGAGCAGCAGATCGACCTGCGCCGCGTGGTCTGGCGCCGCGTGGTGGACATGAACGACCGCGCCCTGCGCCAGATCACCTGCTCGCTGGGCGGCGTCACCAACGGCTTCCCGCGCGAGACCGGGTTCGACATCACCGTCGCCTCGGAGGTGATGGCGATCCTGTGCCTGGCGACCGATCTCGACGATCTGGGGCGGCGGCTGGGCGACATGATCGTCGCCTATCGGCGCGACAGGACGCCGGTCTATTGCCGCGACATCAAGGCGGAGGGCGCGATGACCGTGCTGCTGAAGGACGCGATGCAGCCCAACCTGGTGCAGACGCTGGAGCACAACCCGGCCTTCGTCCATGGCGGCCCCTTCGCCAATATCGCCCATGGCTGCAATTCGGTGATCGCCACCACCACGGCGCTGAAACTGGCCGATTACGTGGTGACCGAGGCCGGCTTCGGCGCCGACCTGGGGGCCGAGAAGTTCTTCGACATCAAATGCCGGAAGGCCGGGCTCAAGCCGGACGTGGCGGTGATCGTCGCAACCGTCCGCGCGCTCAAGATGAACGGCGGCGTCGCCAAGGCGGACCTGGCGGACGAGAACGTCGAGGCACTGCGCAAGGGCTGCGCCAACCTGGGCCGCCACATCGCCAACATGAAATCCTTCGGCGTGCCGGTGGTCGTCGCGGTCAACCATTTCGCCGGCGATACCGAGGCCGAAATCCAGGCGCTGCAGGACTATGCCAAGGCGCGCGGGGTCGAGGCGATCCTGTGCAGGCACTGGGCCGACGGTTCGGAAGGCGCGGTCGATCTGGCGCAGAAGGTCGTGCAGATCGCCGAGTCGGGCGGCGCGGAATTCGCGCCGCTCTATCCCGACGACCTGTCGCTGTTCGCCAAGATCGAGACCATCGCCAAGCGCATCTACTATGCCGACGCGGTGCTGGCCGATACCGCGATCCGCAACCAGCTGAAGGAATGGGAGGACCAGGGCTATGGCCATCTGCCGATCTGCATGGCCAAGACCCAGTACAGCTTCACCACCGACCCGGATCGGCGCGGCGCGCCCGAGGGCCATTCCGTGCCGATCCGCGAGGTGCGGCTGGCCGCCGGCGCCGGCTTCGTCGTCGTCATCTGCGGCGAAATCATGACCATGCCCGGACTGCCCCGGCAGCCCGCGGCCGAAGCGATCGGGCTGAACGTCGCGCGCGAGGTCGTCGGTTTGTTCTGACCGCGGCCCTTTTCCCGTGCCAGGCGATCCAGCGCGGCCGCCTGCCCAAGTTACGGAACCGGGCACATCAACAAGAAAGGAAGACAATGAACGCCAAGATCATCGACGGCAAGGGTTTCGCGGCGACGGTCCGGGACCGGGTGGCCAAGACCGTGGAACGGCTGAAGGCGGACGCCGGCATCACCCCCGGACTGGCGGTCGTGCTGGTGGGCGAGGATCCCGCCAGCGAGGTCTATGTCCGCTCCAAGGGCAAGGCGACGCTGGAAGCGGGGATGAACTCCTGGGAGCACAAGCTGGATGCCGATACCTCAGAACAGGACCTGCTGGCGCTGATCGAGCGGCTGAACAACGACCCCGCGGTGCATGGCATCCTCGTGCAGCTGCCGCTGCCCGACCATCTGGATCCCGACGTGGTCATCAACGCCATCGACCCGGCAAAAGATGTGGACGGGTTCCATATCTCGAATGTCGGGCTGCTGGGGACGGGGCAGAAGAGCATGGTGCCCTGCACGCCGCTGGGCTGCCTGCTGATGCTGCGCGAGCATCACGGCTCGCTCTCGGGGCTGAACGCGGTCATCGTCGGCCGCTCGAACATCGTCGGCAAGCCGATGGCGCAGCTGCTGCTGAATGACAGCTGCACCGTGACCATCGCCCACAGCCGGACCCGGGACCTGGCCGAGGTCTGCCGCAACGCCGACATCCTGGTCGCGGCGGTCGGCCGGCCGCGGATGATCCCCGGCGACTGGGTCAAGCCCGGCGCCACGGTGATCGACGTCGGCATCAACCGCATCGAGAGCGAGGGCAAGACCCGGCTGGTCGGAGACGTCGATTTCGCCAGCGCCTCGGCGGTCGCGGGCGCCATCACCCCGGTGCCGGGCGGCGTGGGGCCGATGACCATCGCCTGCCTGCTGGCCAATACCGTCACCGCCTGTTCGCGGGCGCATGGCCTGGCCGAACCGGACGGGCTGACCTCGTGACGGGCGGCGAACTGGAACCGAAGGAAGAAGGAATCCGCGATGAGTTTTCACGTTACTGACCCCGCCCCGGCTCGTCTGAACCGCAGCGAGTTGGCGGTTCCCGGCAGCCAGCCGAACATGTTTGAAAAGGCTGCACAATCCGATGCAGACGTCGTGTTCCTCGACCTCGAGGACGCGGTGGCGCCGGACGAAAAGCCGCAGGCGCGCAAGAACATCATCAAGGCCCTGAACGAGCTCGACTGGGGCAAGAAGACCATGTCGCTGCGAATCAACGGGCTCGACACCCATTACATGTATCGCGACGTCGTCGACGTGGTCGAACAGGCCGGCGAGCGGCTGGACCTGATCATGATCCCGAAGGTCGGCACCGCCGCCGACGTCTATGCCGTCGACATGCTGGTGACCCAGATCGAGGACGCCAAGGGCTATAAAAAGCGCATCGGCTTCGAGCATATCATCGAGACCGCGCTGGGGATGCAGAACATCAACGAGATCGCCGCGGCCTCGAAACGCAACGAGAGCCTGCATTTCGGCGTCGCCGATTACGCCGCCTCGACCCGCGCCCGCACCACGGTGATCGGCGGCGTGAACGAGCATTACTCGGTGCTGACCGACAAGCTGGCCGACGGCTCGCGCCAGGTCCATTGGGGCGACATGTGGCATTACGCGCTGTCGCGCATGGTGGTGGCGGCCCGCGCCAACGGGCTGCGGCCGGTGGACGGCCCCTTCGGCGACTTCTCGGATCCCGATGGCTACAAGGCGGCCGCCTATCGCGCCGCGGTGCTGGGCTGCGAGGGCAAATGGGCGATCCACCCCAGCCAGATCGCGCTGGCGAACGAGGTGATGAGCCCCTCGGCCGCCGAGGTCGAGCGCGCACAGCGCATCCTCGACGCCATGGCCAAGGCCGAGGCCGAGGGCAAGGGCGCGGTGTCGCTGGACGGCCGGCTGATCGACTATGCCTCGATCCGCCAGGCCGAGGTGCTGGTCGCCAAAGCCCGGCAGATCGCGGCGTGAGCGTCGGCCTTGCCGAGATGCGGGCGCTGGCGGGGCGGCTTTACGCCGCCGCCGTCACCGCCGCCGACCCGGCCCTGGCCGTGCGTCGGCATTTCGAGCGCCACCCCGATCCCGGGGTGGCGGGCCACAGCACCCTGATCGCCGTCGGCAAGGCCGCACCAGCCATGCTGGCCGAGGCCAGGGAACAAATCCCCTGTCGAGCAGTCGATCCTTCGGGTGGAGACCTTCCTCGGGGTCTTCATCGGCGCCGTGACCTTCACCGGCTCGGTCATCGCCTTCGGCAAGCTCGCGGGCAAGGTCGACGGCAAGGCCAGGAAGCTGCCCGGCGGCCATGTGCTGAACGCCGGTGCCGCGGCGCTGTCGCTGGTGCTCCTGCTGGTCTATCTCGCCAATGGCTCGACGCTGGCGCTGATCGTGATGACGCTGGCGGCGCTCTTCATCGGCTATCACCTGATCATGGGCATCGGCGGCGCCGACATGCCGGTGGTGGTGTCGATGCTGAACAGCTATTCCGGCTGGGCGGCGGCGGCGATCGGCTTCTCGCTGTCGAACGACCTGTTGATCGTCGTCGGCGCGCTGGTCGGCTCGTCCGGTGCGATCCTGAGCTACATCATGTGCAAGGCGATGAACCGCAGCTTCGTTTCGGTGATCCTGGGCGGCTTCGGCGGCGAGGCGGGCCCGGCGATGGAGATCGTGGGCGAGCAGGTCGCCATCGACGCGGAAAGCGTCGCGGCGGCGCTGAACGACGCCGACGAGATCATCATCGTGCCGGGCTACGGCATGGCGGTGGCGCAGGCGCAGCAATCGGTGTCGGAGCTGACCCGCAAGCTGCGCGCGCGCGGCAAGAACGTGCGCTTCGCCATCCACCCGGTGGCGGGCCGGCTGCCAGGGCACATGAACGTGCTGCTGGCCGAGGCCAAGGTGCCCTATGACATCGTGCTGGAGATGGACGAGATCAAAGAGGACTTCCCCTCGACCGACGTGGTGATCGTGATCGGCTCGAACGACATCGTGAACCCGGCGGCGCAGGAGGACCCGAACTCGCCGATCGCCGGGATGCCGGTGCTGGAGGTCTGGAAGGCGAAGCAGGTGTTCGTGTCGAAGCGCGGCCAGGGCACCGGCTATTCCGGCATCGAGAACCCGCTGTTCTACAAGGACAACACCCGCATGTTCTACGGCGATGCCAAGAAGTCCCTCGATCAGCTGTTGCCAATGATCGAGTGAAGGGCGGAGCCTGCCTTGATCCGGCGGCTTCCATCCCTCCTGGGGCGGCGCTTCCCGTGCCGCCCCGATTGCGTGTCCGCGAGTCCCGCTCGTTTCCGGGGTCGTCTTGCTGTATCACGAAAGGCAAGCGTCCGCAGGGAACGGACGGAACGGGAGGTTGCATGGAAGCCCAGGCGACGGCGCCCGCCGCCGACAGATCCGACCCGTTGATGCGCCAAGCCAGCGTGCTGGTCGTCGACGACGAACCGGGGATGCGCAATTTCCTGGTCAAGACGCTGCAGCCCCATTGCCGCGCGGTGCTTGAGGCGGCGGATGTCGAGAGCGCCAGCGCCCTGCTGAAACAGCAGCGCTTCGACATCGTGCTGCTGGACAACCGGATGCCCGGGCTACGCGGCATCGACTGGCTGGTGCAGCAGCGCAGGCAGGGCTGGCGGTTCGAGGCCATCATGATCACCGCCTTTCCCGACCTGGATACCGCCGTCGAGGCGATGCGGGCGGGGGCGGCGGATTTCCTGTTCAAGCCATGCCGCGCCAACCAGGTGCTGAACGCGGTGCGGCGCAGCATGGAACTGGCGTCGCTGCGGCGCGAGAACCAGCTGCTGCGCCATGAGCTGGACCGGGCCCGGCTGAGCCAGCGCAGCCAGCTTCTGGGCAGCTCGCCCGCCATCGAGGAGGTGCGCGAAAGGCTGCGCCGCGTGGCCGGGCTGCCGACGCCGGTGCTGATCTCGGGCGGCTCGGGCACCGGCAAGGAAGAGGCGGCGCGGTTCCTGCATGCGCTTTCGGGCCGCGCCGAGCGGCCCTTCGTCGCGATCAATTGCGCGACCATCCCCGTCGACATGCTGGAAGCGGAGCTGTTCGGCCATGCGCCGCATGGCACCGACCAGGGACGAACGGGCCTGTTCGTGTCCGCCGAGGGCGGCACCGTCTTCTTCGACGAGATCGCCGAACTGCCCAGGCCGGCGCAGGCGGCGCTGCTGCGGGTGGTCGACAAGCAGACCATCCGCCCGGTCGGCTCGGAGCGCGAGATCGCGCTGGACCTGCGCTTCGTCTTTGCCACCGGAAAGGCGCTCGCCGCCGAGGTCGAGGCCGGCCGGTTCCGCGAGGATCTGTTCTTCCGGGTCAACGTCCTGCAGATCGAGATGCCGCCCTTGAAGCTGCGCGGCACGGACACCATCGACCTGGCGGCCTTCTTCATGGCCGGGCTGGCCGCGGAACTGGGGCTGGAGCCCTTGCCGATCGATTCCCAGGTGCGCGCGGCGCTGTTGCGCCACCCCTGGCCCGGCAATATCCGCGAGCTTCGCAACTTCATCGAACGGTCGCTGATCTTCGGCCGCTTTCCGCTGGAGACCTTGGGGCCGGCCACGCCCCAGGACATCGAGCCGCTGGATGCGGTGCAGCGCCGCCACATCCTGCAGGCGCTGGAACTGGCCGGCGGCAACCGCTCGCGCGCCGCGGACTGGCTGGGCGTGTCCCGCAAGACCATCGAGCGGAAATGCGCGAGCTGGGGGTTGTGAGCGGCGCGCGGCGCGATCACGCCGCGGGCAGCCAGATCCGGAAGCGGCTGCCGGTCGCGTCGCTCTCGACCGTGATGCTGCCGCCCTGGCGCTCGATCAGCCGCCGGCAGATCGACAGGCCCAGCCCGGTGCCGCCCTTGCGGCCGCGGCTGGTGACGAAGGGCTCGAAGATCTGCCCCAGGATCTCGGGCGGGATACCGGTGCCGGTGTCGGAAAGCGCCAGCGATACACCCGGCGCACCGTCGAAGGATTCGTCGCGGCTGGCGATGCGGATCTCGCCGCCCTCGGGCATGGCATGGACGGCATTGACGATCAGGTTCACCAGCACCTGCTGCAACGCGACCCGGCCGATCCGGACCACCTGCGTCGAGCGCAGGTCGTGGTGCAGGGTGACGGCGCCGCGCGCCAGCATGTGCCGCACCAGCGGCTCGCATTCCGCGACCGCCTGCACCGGATCGGTCGCGGGATCGACATCCCCGGGCTCGTCCGTCCGGGCGAAGTCCAGGAGCCGCGTCACGATCTGCGAAATGCGGTGGATCTGTTCGTCGATCAGCCGCAGCTCGGTCTCGGCCGGTCGGGTCGCCGGGCCGAGGATCTCGCGCAGCACGTCCAGGTTGCCCTGGATCACCGCCAGCGGGTTGTTGATCTCATGCGCGATCCCGGCCGAGATCTCGCCCAGGGCGGCCAGCTTTTCGGATTGCACCAGCTGATGGGTCGCCACCTGCAATTCGTGCACGGCCTGGCGCAGGGCGACCGTGCGTTCCTCGACCCGCTGGTTCAGCGCGTCGTTCCAGGCACGCAGCTGCCGGTCGCGGTCCTGCAACTGCGCCAGTAAGGTATCCAGCAGCATGGCAAGCCCGGTGATCTCGTCCGCGCCGCGGGTGACGCCGGTCCGGGCGGAAAGGTCGCCCCTGCCCAGCCGGGCAAAGGTTTCGGCGATCTTCTCGAGCGGGCGGAAGATGCTGCCCGCCCATCGCAGGAAAACCGGCACCGTGACCAGCGCGACCAGCAGGAAGGCAGCGACGACCAGCAGCACCGTGCGGCGCTTGGCCTCGACAAAGGGACGCTCCAGGATGCCGACATAGATCATGCCAACGCGCTGGCGCGCGCTGTCCTCGACCGGGGCATAGGCCGAGATATAGCGGTCCTGCAGCACCTGCGCCCGGGCCAGCCAGACCTGGCCCTGGCCGATCACCCGGTCGCGCACGATGGCCGAGGCCCGGGTCCCCAGTGCCCGCACCCCGCCCGCCACCGTGACATTGGTCGAAATCCGCATGTCGCCCAGAAACAGCGAGACCGTGGCATGGGCACCGGGCGGCAGGGTGTCGGGGCGATAGATCAGCTCGTTGATGCGGTCGATGATGGACAGGTTGCGGTTCAGCAGGATGCCGCCGACCATGATCGCCGGCGCGCCGGTATCCGGCCGGTTGGCCGCGACGACCGATTGGACGACCATGCCGCGGGTCTCGGTCTGCTGCGGCTTCTGGCCGGTGGCATCGACCATGACGATCTCGGCCCGCGCGGCAAGCCCGGGCGAGATGGCGCGAAGCTCGGCCTGGTCGAGGACCTCGATCAGATTGCGCGCGCCCCGCGCCGGGGCCGAGCCCGGCACATGCAGCGGGTGCGCACCCCGCGGGCTGGCGGCGACCATGTCACCGGCCGGGCTGGCGAGGTAAAGATAGTCGAGCCCCAGCCGCACCCGATAGACGTCCAGCAAGCCGGGCAGGTCCGCGCTATGGGCGAATTCCTCGGAACGCGCCAGCATCTCGATCCGCTCGCCGGCGGTTTGCAGGATGTTCTGCAGATATTGCTGGGCGACGGTCAGGTCGCTGTTGACCTTGGCGGTCAGCAGCCGGTCGAACTTGTTCGACCATTGGTACATGGTGATGCCCAGAAACACCGGCAGGATCACCAGCACCGGCAAAAGCGCGATGGCAAGCAGGCGGTAGCGCACCGAATGACGCCAGCGGCGGGGCGCCTCAGCCATTCCAATCCGCCAGGCGCCGGTCGATGGTCTTGCGCGAGATGCCCAGCCGCGACGCCGCCGCCTCGCGGTCGCCGTCCAGCGCCGCCAGCGTGCCCATGATCGCCCGCCGCTCGATCTCGGCCAGGGTCTGGCTGTCGCGGCGGCCCAGCTGGGCGGCCAGCGGCGGGAAGCGGCCCAGGATCAGCGCGCGCTCGACCGCATTGCGCAGTTCGCGCACGTTGCCGGGCCAGTCATAGGTGGCGAGGTTCGCCCGCACCTCGGCGGTGATCGGGACGGGCCGCATCCCAAGCTGCCGCGACAGGATGTCCATGAACAGATGCGCCAGGTCGAACAGGTCCGGGCCGCGTTCGACCAGCGTCGGCATGGCGATATGCAGCACGTTGATGCGATAGAGCAGGTCGGCCCGCAACCGCCCCTCGGCCACCGCCTTGTCAAGATCGGTATTGGCGGCAAAGATCAGCCGCACGTCCACCGGGGTCTCGCGCTCGGATCCCAGCGGCCGGATGCGACGATCCTCGATGACGCGCAAGAGCTTCGCCTGCAGCCCGACGGAAAGCTCGGCGATCTCGTCCAGGAACAGCGTGCCGCCGCGCGCGGACATGAACAGCCCCTCGCGGTTCTGCTGGGCGCCGGGGAAGGCGCCGCGGATATGGCCGAAAAGCTCGGTCTCCAGCATGTCCTGCGGGATGGCGGCGCAATTGACCGGCACGAAGGCATGGTCGGCGCGATCCGACAGCGCATGGATCATCCGCGCCGCCACCTCCTTGCCGGTGCCCGAAGCGCCGGTGATCAGCACCGACGAGGGCGTGGCGGCGACGCGGGCGATCACCTGCCGTACGGCCTCGATGGCCGGGGAACCGCCGACCAGCTCGCTGCGCAGCCGATCCTGGTCGACGCTGTTGCGCAGCTCCTGGCGCAGCACCAGGTTTTCCCGCCGCAGCCGCTCGCCTTCCAGGCAGCGGGTGATGCCGTTCAGCAGCTGGTTGGTACGAAAGGGTTTCAGCAGGAAATCCGAGGCCCCGGCCTGAAGGGCCTGGATGGCGGTTTCCATGTCGGCATAGGCGGTCATCAGGATCGCCGGCGGAAAGAAGCCCAGCCGCCGCTGCTCCGAAAGCCAGTCGATGCCGCGCTGGCCCTCCATCAGGTTGTCCAGGATGACCAGGTCGAAGTCGGTCTCGGCGATCAGGGCGCTGGCCTCGGCGGTGTTGGCGGCCAGCCGTATGGTGCGGCATTTCGGGGCCAGGATCCGTTCGAGGAAATTCCGCATGCCCGGCTCGTCCTCGACGACCAGAATCGCGGCCTGGGCAATCGCCTCGCCGAACGCGGCTTGCGTGCCAGGCCTTGGGTCGGTTTCTGCCTGCATCACACCCCCCTTCCCCCGAAAAGCACAGTCGCATCCCCCCGCCCGGCTTGGCAAGTGTCCGGCGCTTGCCGGATGACCTCGGGCGGGGCGCAGGTCAACGGACAGGCCGTCCAGAGGCGGTGGACAGGCTGTCCGCCTGACGCGCCCGGGCGCCGCAGGCGGGACAGACTGTCCCGGCACAGCAGACATATTGTCAATTGATATCAATATCCTGATCTGGCCTCCTCCCTTGTCAGGACGCATCCGCGACTGCGACCGCACGCCCGGAAGAGGAGCCGGCGGCATCGCGCCCCAGGTCGCATGCCCAGGGAGGAAAACAACACATGACGGATCTTCAGGAAAGCTGGACAGAGATCGGCGCTTCCGCCGGTCTGCTGTCCCGAGACCGCACGATCGCGAAGCCCGGCTTCAACCGCTGGCTGGTGCCGCCCGCCGCGCTGGCGATCCACCTGTGCATCGGCATGGCCTATGGCTTCTCGGTGTTCTGGCTGCCGCTGTCGCGCGCCATCGGCGTCAGCGACCCGGTGACCTGCGAGGGCATGAGCCTGGTCTCGGCGCTGTTCACCACCAGCTGCGACTGGCGCATCGCCGATCTGGGCTGGATCTATACGCTGTTCTTCGTGCTGCTGGGATCCTCGGCCGCGATCTGGGGCGGCTGGCTCGAGACCGCGGGGCCGCGCAAGGCCGGTGTGGTCGCGGCGCTGTGCTGGTGCGGCGGCATGGTCGTCTCGGGCATCGGGGTGATGACGCACCAGCTTTGGCTGATGTGGCTCGGCTCGGGCGTCATCGGCGGCATCGGGCTGGGTCTCGGTTATATCTCGCCGGTCTCGACGCTGATCAAATGGTTCCCCGACCGGCGCGGGCTGGCGACCGGCATGGCGATCATGGGCTTCGGCGGCGGCGCCATGATCGGAGCGCCCTTGGCCGACCGGCTGATGAACCATTTCCAGTCTGCGGAAAGCGTCGGCGTCTGGCAGACCTTCTTCGCCATGGCGGCGATCTATCTGGTCTTCATGCTGGCCGGCGCCTTCTCCTATCGCGTGCCGCCGGCCGGCTGGAAACCCGAAGGCTGGCAGCCCAAGGTCTCGGCCAAGAAGGCTGCGATGATCACCCAGCATCACGTGCATCTGCGCGACGCCCACAAGACCCGGCAGTTCTGGCTGATCTGGCTGGTGCTGTGCCTGAACGTCTCGGCCGGGATCGGGGTCATCGGTATGGCCTCGCCCATGCTGCAGGAGATCTTTGCCGGCCATCTGATCGGGCGGCCCGACCTGGACTTCACCCAGCTCGACACCGGGCAGAAGGCCGCCATCGCCGCCATCGCCGCCGGCTTCGCGGGGCTGCTGTCGCTGTTCAACATCGGCGGGCGGCTGGGCTGGGCCTCGGCCTCGGACAGGTTCGGGCGCAAGAACACCTATTTCATCTTCTTCATCCTGGGCATCGCGCTTTATACCCTGGCGCCCAGCGTGGCGCATTCCGGCAACCAGGTGCTGTTCGTGGCCATGATCTGCGTCATCATCTCGATGTATGGCGGCGGCTTCTCGACGGTGCCGGCCTATCTGGCGGACGTGTTCGGCACCCAGTTCGTCGGCGCCATCCACGGCCGGCTGCTGACCGCCTGGGCCACGGCGGGGATCGTCGGGCCGGTGGTGGTGAACTACCTGCGCGAGGCGCAGATCGCCGCCGGCGTGCCGCGGGCGCAGGTCTATGACTATACGATGTACATTCTCGCGGGTTTCCTGGCGCTGGGGCTGATCTGCAACCTGCTGGTGCGGCCCCTGGACGAAAAATGGTTCATGAAGCCCGACGAGTTGGCGGCCCTGCAGGCGCGCGAGCACAAGACGGCCGAGGTCAAGAGCGGCTCGTTTGGCATCGACCGCGGTCGCTTCGACCTGCCGGCGCTGCTGGCCTGGGCGGCGGTCGGCATCCCGCTGGCCTGGGGCGTGTGGATGACGGCGCAGAAGACCGCCGCGCTGTTTCACTGACGAAGCCGGCCCTCCCCCGGCGCAGCGACGGGGGAGGGCTTTTTGATCGTTGCTCGCGCAGGCAAACGGCCAAACATCCCGGAGCAACGCCGGTCTTCGTGCCGATCTCCATGCCGAAGCCATGCGTCGTGCCGGCAGGATTCACGGCGGTTGATGATCCGAAACGCCGCCGCGATCTTCCTGCCGCATGTCTCGTGTTCTCGGGATTGCGGTGGTCTGATGCCGATGGGCCCACCGCCGAGCCGCATTCCAGCCAGCCCGATCACCCGTTCCTGGCTTTCCACCGGCATCGCCTCCCATTTCGCCAGGTCGTGCAGGTATTTCTGCACGATGACGTAGCTGCCGCCGGCAAAGGCCGGATCCTCGTCGCCGATGGCCACCGCCGCGGCCCGGTCCACGCCCTGCGGGTTCTCGGTGCCGTCGACGAAGCCCAGCAGGTCGCGGTTGTCGAAGAACTTGAAGCCCTGGGTCTCGTCCTCGACGGTGGCGATTGCGCCCAGCCGGCGCATGATCTGGCTGGCGAGCTCGAAGCAGTAGTCCGGGCGCTCGGCGCGGATGTGGAACAGGATGTCGCCCGGGGTCGCGGGGGCGCGATGGACGCCGGCGACTTCGCGGAACGGGTGCAGGCCGGCGGGCGCCAGGCCCATGCCCAGCCGATCCCAAAGCCCGGACCCCAGGCCCAGCACGCAGCTGAGGCCCGCCTCCGCGCTGCGAAATGACGGATCGATCGGCGGGTGGTGCTGAAAGAACGTCTCGCCGGTGAAGTGCTGGTAATACGGGTTCTCGACCCACCGGGCCACGACCGCCTCGTCTGACAGCTTGAAGGCATGTTGGAGATACATCAGCCCGGCGATCAGGCGTGGCGATGTCGCGTGTCGACCTTGATGCGAAGGGAAGAAGGTTGCCCCTTCCCGTTCGAAAAACGTCCAGTCGATCAGTGCCGCAAGCTTCACCAACTCGTGGCGCGCATCGATCATCATATCGACCAGTCGTGCGCGGAGCAGGTCATCCCGTTCGGGGCGCGGGAATGGGGCTTCATGGATGACCGGAAAATTGCATGGTTTCTGGCCAAAGCATGGGAAACCCTGCAATCCAAAGCGAACAAACCGAAGCTTCAGAATGCGAAATCAACGCCGTAAGGGTTATTCAGGCCGGACTAATTGGTGGCACGAGTCCAGAAAAGCCCATTCGGGCGGGTTGCGAAAGCACTGGCATTTTCCCGGCGGGACCATGGCCCCGAGGCCGGTTCCTCGCACAGCGGCGGGGATACCCAGCAGGGCTCATGGCCGTGCACGTCACCGCGCAGAACCTCTGAGGATGCGGCGATTCGCAGGCCATGATCTTCCTGTTGCCGGTTCGTCGCCGAAGGGTCACGAGGCGGGCCGCCTGCACCGCCTCGCTGTCGGGCAGGACACGGAGCAGCTGTTCGGTGTCGATGTCGCGACGGCCGCTGTCCTGCGTGCGCGCGGCCGCCTTCTGCAGCATGGCCTTGGTCTGCTCGCTGAAGCTGTCCACATATCGCCTCTCTCTGGCCGCATCGGTCATGGCGGTCCGGCCGGGGCATCGCGTCGCCCATCATGCCGCGCGCCCGGTCGAAGAAGCCTTTGAACGGGTCGCCGCCGCCGAACAGCGATTCCAGTGGCGAGGCCCGCCGCTGCTGCCGGGTCAGCCGGGCATCGTCGTATTCGCAGATGTCCATCTTCTTGCGTTCGCCGTCCTGCATGACGGTCACATGATAGGTTGCGGGGCGGATCCCGGAGATCTGGCACTTTTCGGTCCTCATCTCGTCAGGTGCGGGGGCTCATGGTGCGAGCACCCATCGGATGGCCAGGGCCACAAAGCCGAGGGCCAGAACGCTGGCGGTCCAGATCGCGGCCATCCAGGCCAGCCGCTTCCACAACGGGCCCTCGCCCGCCATCAATGGTAGCCGTGCGTTCCGACCTTGCCGCGGAACACCCAATAGGCCCATCCGGTGTAAGCCAGGATGATCGGGATGATGAACATGGCGCCAGCCAGCATGAAGGACTGGCTGCGCGGCGGCGCGGCCGCGGCCCAGATCGTCACCGAGCGCGGCACCGCATAGGGAAAGATGCTGATGCCCAGCCCGACGAAGCACAGAAGGAACAGGACCAAGAGCATTAGAAAGGGCAGCCGCTCGGCACCGGCGGCTAGGCTGCGCAGCAGCACGAAGGCGCAGATCGCAACCAGCAGCGGCACCTGCGCCGTCAGCAGCACGCCCGGGAAGTCGAACCAGCGCCGCCAGTAGTCGTAATTCAGGAACGGCGTCGCGGCGCTGACCGCGATCAGCATGGCGATCATGGCCGGGACAAGCAGATGCACCATGCGGCGGGCATGGTTTTGGGCGCCGCCCTCGGTCTTCCAGTTGAGCCAGGCCGCGCCGAGCGCCGCATAGCCCGTCAGCAGCGCCACCCCGGTCAGCAGGCTGAACGGGCTGAGCCAGTCCAGCCAGCCCCCGGCATAGGCGCCCTCCCGGACCCGGATGCCCTGCAGGATGGCGCCGAGCGCGATGCCCTGCGACAGTGCCGCCGCCACCGAGCCGGCCGTGAAGGCCAGGTCCCAGAAGGCGCGGTGGCGGGGATCGCGCCAGCGGAACTCGAAGGCGACGCCGCGAAAGATCAGGCCCAGCAGCATGGCAATCATCAGCGGATAGGTGGCGGGCAGGATGATGGCATAGGCCAGCGGAAAGGCCGCCATCAGCCCGCCGCCGCCCAACACCAGCCAGGTCTCGTTGCCGTCCCAGACCGGTGCGATGGAATTCATCGCCTGGTCGCGCTCTTCGCCGACCTTCAGCGTCGGGAACAGGATGCCGATGCCCAGGTCGAACCCGTCCATGACCACATAGGCGAAGACGGCAAAGCCGATGATCAGCGCCCAGACGACGGTCAGGTCGATGCTTTCCATGTCAACGCTCCATGCTGGCGGCGGCGGGCGCGGGCGTGATCCCGGCAGCGCGCTGCGGCTGGCTGGGCGGCTCGGGCTCGCCCGGTTGCGGCGCCTTGGCCATCAGCCGAAGCAGATAATAGATCCCCGCCCCGAAAGCGAAGAAATAGACCACGACGAAGGCGATCAGCGAGGTCGCGACGGCGGGCGCGGCCAGCGGCGAATGGGATTCCGCTGTGCGCAGCAGGCCATAGACGGTGAACGGCTGGCGGCCGACCTCGGTGGTGATCCAGCCCGCGATGACGGCGACGAAGCCCGCAGGCCCCATGCCCAGCGCCGCCCGGTGCAGCCAGCGCCAGTCGTAGAGCCCGCCGCGCCAGCGTGCGAGCAGGCTCCAGAGCCCCAGCCCCAACATGGCGAAGCCCAGGCCGACCATGATGCGGAAGGACCAGAAGACGATGGCCACGGGCGGCCAGTCCTCGCGCGGGAAATCGTTCAGCCCCGGCAGGGCGGCGTTCGGATCGTGCTTCAGGATCAGCGAGCCGAGTTTCGGCACCTCGACGGCGTAATCGACGCGTGCGGCCTTGCTGTCGGGCATGCCGAACAGGATCAGCGAGGCGCCCTCGGGGCTGGGCTCGTAATGGCCCTCGATGGCCAGGATCTTGGCGGGCTGGTGCTCCAGCGTGTTCAGTCCGTGCGCGTCGCCGACGAAGATCTGGATCGGCGCGACGATGGCCGCCATCCACATCGCCATCGAGAACATCTTGCGCGCGCCGTGATTGGCGCGGTCGCGCAGCAGGTGCCAGGCGCCGACCCCGCCCACCGCCAGCGCCGTGGTCAGATAGGCGGCGATGACCGTGTGCACCAGCCGGTAGGGGAAGCTCGCGGTGAAGACGATGGCCCACCAGGACGGTCCCGGCACGAACTGCCCCTGTTCGGTGACCAGATGCCCCGCCGGGGTCTGCATCCAGCTGTTCGCCGCCAGGATCCAGGTGGCCGAGATCAGCGTCCCCAGCGCGACCATGCAGGTGGCCAGGAAATGCAGCCCCTTGCCGACCTTGTTCATCCCGAACAGCATCACGCCCAGGAACCCGGCCTCGAGGAAGAACGCCGTCATCACCTCATAGGCCATCAGCGGGCCGATCACCGGCCCGGCCTTTTCCGAAAAGACCGACCAGTTGGTCCCGAACTGATAGGACATCACCACGCCCGACACGACGCCCATGCCGAACACCACCGAAAAGATCATCAGCCAATAGCGAAACAGGTTGGCATAGACGCCCTTGCCCGTGCGCAGCCACAGCGCCTCGAGCACCATCAGATAGCTCGCCAGCCCGATCGAGAAGGCCGGGAAGACGAAGTGGAACGAGACCGTGAAGGCGAATTGCACACGGGCCAGGACGACGGCATCCAGATGTTCAAGCATGGCTGCCCCTCCGGGGGATCAGGTGGCGATGCGAACGGGAATGGATTTCGCGGCGGGCGTGCCGCTGATCCGGTCGTAGTAGTCAAGCGGCAGAAGCGGATTCAGTTCCGGATAATATCTCGCGACAGAACCGAGCGCCATCGGATAGGCGACGGCGTCAGCCCCGCGACCCGCCGCGGCTGATCGTGTCCAGCGCCACCGCCTGGCCATCGGCAAGGCCGCGCGCGGCGATGTCGCCCGCGTTCATGAACAGCACCATGCGGTCGTTGTAGATGCCGCGATAGAGGTCGTTTTAGCTGTAGATCGTGGTGTCGAACTGGTCGTGCACCGGATCGCCGACAGCGGCAGCATCTGCGGATCATCTACGGGGTCGTTGACCTCCAGCCCCGGCAGTGGCAGGAAATCCGCCTTGCCGTCCGGCGTCGCCCAGATGCGCCGGCGCGGCGGCACCTCAAGATGAAAGCCGGGCGGCGCCTTGATGCGGCTGTTGAAATCCGCATAGATCGCCGGATAGACGTCGGCGATCCGATCGCGGATCGCGCTGTAATCGTCGATGTATTCCTGCGATGGCGTGCTGCTGCGCAGCGCCGTCGGGGCCATGCGGCAGATGATCTCGACCTCGGGCAGGCAGTCGGAGCTGGCCGATGCCAGCACCCTGCGCGAGGCGGATCCGAGACGTCCTGCTGGCGGCACAGCCGACGCGGCGCTTCGTCCAGCCGGGCCAGATCGGCGCGCTGAACGCATTCCTGTGCAGCCCCGCCGCGTCGGAGATCACCGGCACGGCGGTTCCGGTCGATGGCGGCTGGACCACGCATTGAGTTGAAGGGAATGACCATGAAGATCGAAAAGATCGGCGTGATCGGCACCGAAACCATGAGCAACGGAATCGCCCAATGCTTGGCCAATGCCGGGTTCCCGGTGATGTTGAAGGATCTGTCCGCCGAGGCGCTGGACCGGACCCAGGCCATGACGGTGACCAGCTTTTCCCGCCAGGTCAGGAAGGGCGGGCTGGACCAACTGGCCGCCGATGCCGCGCGGGCGCGGATCGCCACCACCACCGAATTGCCCGCGATGGCCGACCGCGACCTGGTGGTCGAGGTCATCGTCGAGCGGCTGGAGGTCAAGATCGGCGTCATCCGCCAGCTGGACGCCATCTGCCTAGAGGATGCGGTACGGGCCTCGAACACCTCCTCGATTTCGCTGACCCAGCTCGCGGCGGCCTCGGCCCATCCCGGCGCGTCATCGGCATGGATTTCTTCAACCCCGTCGCGGTCATGCAACTGGTCGAGATCATCCGCACCCTGCAGGCCGGCGACGACGTGGCCGACGCGATCACCGAAGTCACGCGCGCCATCGGCAAGACGCCTCGGGTCGGCAAGGACAGCTATGGCTTCATCGTGAACCGGCTGCTGGCGCCGCTGATCAACGAGGCGGTGAACTGCGTGCATGACGGGCTGGCCACGCCCGAGGACATCAACAGCATGACGAAGTGGGGCGCGAACCACCCGATGGAGCCGCTGGCGCTTGGCGACCTGATCGGAACGGACGTGGTGCTCAACATCATGGAGACCCTGTACGAGGGTTTCGGCGATCCGAAATACCGGCCCAGCCCGCTCTTGAAGCAGATGGTCCATGCAGGCTGGCTGGGCCGCAAGGCCGGCAAGGGGTTCGAGGAATATCCGGCCTGACGGGGGCGCATGCATGGTGGTCAAGGCAAGCTTTTCCGCCACAGACGGCACGCGCCTTGCTTATCGCGACGAAGGCCGGGCCAAGATCCTGCTGGCGCTGGCGGGCCTGACCCGCGACGGGCGTGATTTCGGCTATCTGGCGCGGCACCTGCATGACGTGCGGCTGTTCCGGCTGGACAGCCGCGGCCAAGGCGGCTCGGACTGGACCGATCCCAGACATATTCGGCGGCGCCAAGAGGCGCGGGACGCCCTGGCGCTGCTCGATCACCTGCAGATCGCGCGGGCTGCGGTCATCGGCTCGTCGCGCGGCGGGCTGCTGGCCATGGCCATGGCGGCGATGGCGCCGGGACGCGTGGCGGGCATTTGCGTCAACGATGTCGGACCGGTCCTGCAACGGAAGGGCTGATGCGGAT
Source organism: Paracoccus aminovorans (assembly GCF_900005615.1). Lineage (NCBI taxonomy): Bacteria > Pseudomonadati > Pseudomonadota > Alphaproteobacteria > Rhodobacterales > Paracoccaceae > Paracoccus > Paracoccus aminovorans. The sequence continues at coordinate 710,951 of NZ_LN832562.1, forward strand.
CGGCACCTCTATCGGCCTGCGTCCTCGGTCGCCACGTTGGAAGAGGCCGCCGACCGGATGCCGGCGGCCAATCCCGGCTTCGACCATGTGCCGCCGCTACGTTGGGAGGAAGAAACGATACGGCACCATGTCAGGGCTGGCTTTGACCTATGATCCGGCGCTGGGTTTCGATCGCGCCATGTCGGCACCCCTGGCCACGGAGCGCGCCGAGCACAAGACGATCATGGTCGATGCGCAGGCAAACGCCATGCGTCCGAGTGAGCCTGCCAAGTACCTCAAGGCACGCCGCACGGCGTCGAGCCTGCGGGTGAGTTCGGAGGATCAGAAAGCAGTTCAGTGGACTGCTTTCCCGACGGACGGGGGCGCGGGCCAGATCGGGCGAACCAAAGGAGGCATGAACACCAAGCCGCACGCCGGAGCCGACGCCAAAAGGCGGCCGACCGGGTTCTTCCTGTCCGCTGGTCAACTGAGCGGTACCACCGGCGCAGCGGTCCTTCTGGGCAGCCTGCCGAAGGCGGGCTGGTTGCCGGCAGATCGGGGATATGACGCCGACCGGTTCAGGCATGCTTTGAAAGACAGAGGGATAAAGGTTTGCATCCCAGCCGGAAGTCTCGCAAGAAGACGGTGAAATACGACAACCGGCGCAACCGCATCGAGATCATGTTCGGGCGCCTCAAGGACTGGCGGCGTGCGGCCACACGAGACGACCGACGCCCTGAGACTTTCTTCTCCGCGATCATGCTTGCCGCAATCGTTCGTTTCTGGCGGTCAAATTCAATGAGCTTGGAGCCTAGGAACGCGCTTGTGCGCGCGCAAGACGCTGATCATACTCCCCAAATTGAGAAAGAGCAGTTCAAGGCAAAGCCACCAAGATAAAGATCCAGGTAAATCAGGTCCTTGACCACGCTCGACTCACCCGTTTCAAGCGCGGGTCTGCGCCCGACGATTTAGGACAAGGTCGGCTCGAGACAGCCGATATTCAGGGGGGACGGATATGGCGGAAATGCAGGCGCCACGGCGCAAGCCTTGGGACCACTGGCTCGTTTGGGCAATACTCGCGATACTGGCCGCATATGGGCTCGCGCAGGTGTCCATCCTGCGGGGCGAGCATGTGAACGCGTTGTGGATGGTCGTGGCCTCGGTCTCGATCTACCTGATCGCCTATCGCTACTACAGCCTGTTCATCGCCCGCCGGGTGATGCGGCTGGATCCGGCGAGACCGACCCCGGCGCATCGCTTCAACGACGGGCTCGATTACGTCCCGACCAATAAGTATGTGCTTTTCGGCCACCATTTCGCGGCCATCGCCGGGGCGGGTCCGCTGGTCGGGCCGGTGCTTGCGGCGCAGATGGGCTATCTGCCCGGGATGCTGTGGATCCTTGCCGGCGTCGTCCTTGCGGGCGCGGTGCAGGATTTCATGGTGCTTTTCGTCTCGATGCGCCGCGACGGGCGGTCGCTGGGCGATCTGGTCCGCTCCGAGTTGGGACCGGTGCCGGGGATGATCGCGCTGGTCGGCACCTTCCTGATCATGATCATCATCCTGGCGGTGCTGGCGCTGATCGTGGTCAAGGCGTTGGCGGACAGCCCCTGGGGGATGTTCACCGTCTCGATGACCATCCCGATCGCGGTCGCGATGGGGGTCTATATGCGCTACATCCGCCCCGGCGCCGTGGGTGAGGCCTCGATCGCGGGCTTCATCGCGCTGATGGCGGCGATCATTTTCGGCGCGAATGTCGCGGCCAGCCCGACCTGGGCGGCCGTCTTCACCTTCACCCCCACTCAGCTGTGCTGGCTGCTGATCGGTTACGGCTTCATCGCCGCGACGCTGCCGGTCTGGCTGATCCTTGCGCCGCGCGACTACCTGTCCACCTTCCTCAAGGTCGGCGCCATCGCCGCGCTGGCCATCGGGATCGTGGTGGTCGCGCCGGACCTGAAGATGCCCGCGGTCACGCGCTTCATCGACGGCACGGGCCCGGTCTGGTCGGGGAACATGTTCCCGTTCCTGTTCATCACCATCGCCTGCGGGGCGGTGTCGGGCTTTCACGCCCTGATCTCCTCGGGGACCACGCCGAAGCTGATCGACAATGAGGAGCACGCCCGCTTCATCGGTTTCGGCGGAATGCTGATGGAAAGCTTCGTCGCGATGATGGCGCTGGTCGCGGCCTCGATCATCGATCCCGGCGTCTATTTCACCATGAACAGCCCGGCGGCCGTGATCGGCACCACGGCGGAAAGCGCGGCCGCGCAGGTCACCGCCTGGGGCTTCCCGATCACGCCCGAGCTGATTCACGAAACCGCGGCGGATGTGGGCGAGACGACGATCATCTCGCGCGCGGGCGGCGCGCCCACGCTGGCGGTCGGCATGGCGCATATCTTCTCGAACGTGATCGGCGGCAAGGCGATGATGGCGTTCTGGTATCACTTCGCCATTCTGTTCGAGGCGCTATTCATCCTGACCGCCGTCGATGCGGGCACCCGCGCGGGGCGATTCATGCTGCAGGATCTGCTGGGGGTGTTCGCGCCCCGAATGCGCAACACCTCGTCCCTTGGCGGCAACATCATCGCCACGGGCCTTTGCGTCGCCGCCTGGGGGTTCTTCCTTTATCAAGGCGTTACCGATCCCCTTGGCGGGGTCAACACGCTATGGCCGCTGTTCGGGATCGCAAACCAGATGCTTGCCGCCATCGCGCTGATGCTGTGCACCGTCGTTCTCTTCAAGATGAAGCGCGAACGCTATGCCTTCGTCACGCTGATCCCTTCGGTGCTACTGGTGGTGGTGACGCTGACGGCGGGCTTGCAGAAGGTGTTTTCCGGCACCCCTTCGGTCGGCTTCCTCGCCCATGCCCGGCGCTACCGCGAGGCGGCGGCGAATGGCGAGGTTCTGGCCCCGGCCAAGGACCTGAACCAGATGGGGCAGATCGTCTTCAACGACATGGTCGATGCGACGATGGCCTTCATCTTCGTCGCGCTGGTGGTCAGCATGATCTACTTCAGCACCCGCGCCTGCCTTCAGGCCTATCGTGCCCGCGGCTGGACCGCGCGCGAACTGCCCGAAGAACTGAACGGCCCCGCGGCCACCCCTGCGGAGTAAGGACCATGGCAACCAGACTAAAGGATACGCTGACTGTCTGCCGCAAGCGCCTGCGCGAGGGCGCCCGGCTGATGATCGGCGTCCCCGATTACGACACCTACGTCGCCCATATGCGCGAAGCCCATCCGGGCCAGCCGGTAATGACCTATGCCGAATTCTTCCGCGAACGACAGTCCGCGCGCTATGGCGAGGGCTCGACGCGGGGATTTCGCTGCTGTTGAAATTTGACGGGCCTCATGCCGAGGCCCCTCTACCGTGGCCGCGTTCGCAGCTGCTCACCGCAAGCTTGCGAAACGATCCCCGGCGATGAGTAGGGCAACATCGGGCGGACTATTTAAGCCAAGGCGGGCCAGAAAGACGATACCATCGTTCGCGGACGGATGGATGCGCCAGTTCGACCAAGGGGCGGCAGAGGCCTGCGCCTTCTCATTAGGGAAGGTGGGGCCGCGTAGTCTTGCAAGACTACGCGCTGTTCCTAAACATGACGGTGCGGGGCAGCCTAGACCAAGCGCTAGATCGCCATGTCCGCGACGAGACCGGTCGACTGTTGGCGCCGGTTGGCCTGGAGAGGCTTTCAGCTCCTACCCGACGACGCTTTCGGGTGGGCAGAAGCAGCGGCTGGCATTGATCCGGGCACCGGCGCAAAGCCGCCGGCGCTGATGCTACACGAGCCCGTCTCGGTACTGGACCCCGGCTTACGCCAGCAATTCCAGGATGAATGGCTGCGGTTGCAGCCCGACTACGGCACCACCACGCGCTGGTCAGCCACGATCCGTCGGAGATAGCCCGGCCGGCGGATCGGCGGCTTACAAGACGCCGCCGCCGATCTTGCGGTAGAGGAGGCCGGCACCGCAGGTGCAGTGTTTGTCACGGGTGCGCAGCGAAATGCCGAGGAAGCGGGCGGCTTCCGGGGTACGCAGGAATCGGGGGGCAGTTCGCCAGCGGATCGGACAGGGGAGGAAGGCCTCTGGTTCATCGGCCAGGCGGCTGTCGGGTAGCGACAGCCGCCTGGCTGGCGCATCATTGTCGTCCAATATCTTCGGCAGCAGATCAAACCGGTGATGATGATACTCTTTTGACTGAGCGGATCGGCGCTGTCACCGCCGATGACATCTATGACGCCAAACGTTGCCACGCTGCCATTGCAACCCGAGGTGCTGATGCCATCATTCCGCCAACGCGACATGATCCCGGCCTGTGGGCGCGCATCGAAGCACCTCGCATCAGCAAGCGCTTCGGCCGTGCAAACTGGCAGAAATGATCAGGACATTGCCGCCGAAGCGGGCCCGAGGCCAAGATGAGATGCGTCACACTGCTGGGAGAACATATCATGGCCAGAGGTTTTGGCAGGCAGGATGCCGGCTCCAGATCCGCTTCACACTCATGAATCGCCTCTCATTGCTCGGGCGCTCGATACACGGGAAAGACACGAATCCGATCTCATCCCCAATAGCGCGACAAAGCCCAGCGTCAACGATCAGCGAATGACGCTGACCGAGCAGCGGGCATGACGGACGACACGGGCCGTATTGGGACCGAGCAGGTAGTCGGACAGCGAGGGACGATTGGCCGCCATGATGATGAAGTCGGTGCCGATCTCTTCGGCCACGTTCAGGATTTCTTCGTAGACGGCACCATGCCGGGCGATCGTGTCCGCCTCCATTCCCGGCGGCAGATATTCGGCCACGACCTGACGCAGCCGCTCGTCGGCATCGGCCACCAGCTTGCGCCTGTCCAGATCCTCCGAGCCGCCCGTTTCGCCGCGGATTGCATAGCGCCAGTCGAGGCCGGCCATGATGTCGGGAACGACGGTCATGACCGTCACGGTCCCACCCTGCCGCGATGCGCGGTCGAAGGCTTCGGGGAGGGTCTTGCGCCAGCTGCTTTCATGGGCCAGGTCGATCGGAACCAGTATCTTGTTCTCGCCAGACATCGTGTTCTCCTTGTCGTCAACGCCGTTCGGGCCGGCCATAGAGCCAGAGCATCCAGAGAAGCATGAGCAAAAGGAGGACCGAAAGCAACGACACGCCCGGTGCGGGGTTCATCGGCGCCGGCGCATCGGGCATCTGCGGCGCCAGCACGGGCGCCTGCGGCAGCGACGGGTCCACGTCGATGCGGTTGGGCAGCGCGGCATTGATCGACTGCACCGTGTCGGCGGCCAGCGGCAGCGACTGCGCCAGGGTCACCGTGCCCGGCCCCTGATCGCCGATGGCGTCGCGCTCGACCGGGCCGGTGCCGGCAAGGACGAGCTGCGATGCAAGGGTCTCGACCGGCTGGCCCTGACCCTGGTAGGTCCGGGCGGCGATCCGCATCTGGCGCAGATAGGGATAACGCACCAGGTTGGGCCCGTCTTCCCAGCCATGCAGCGGCAGCAGCCGCGCATTGCCCGCGGCCACGAGCCGCTCGACCACGGGGTTGCCCAGCGGCGCCATCAGCACCGCCGCGTCGGCGCCGCTAGCCAGGATCGCCGCGGCAAGACCCTCGGGCGTCTCCGCCCCCAGATGCGCGACCGGCGCATCCAGGCCGAAGCCGCGCATCAGCGTGTCGGCCGCCGCGGCCGAGCCCGAGCCTTCGGCAGCGGTCGCGACCATGTCCGCCTGGCGGATGTCGGTCACGCCTGGATCGAGGGCAAGGATGTGCAGGACCGCGTCGCCGACGACCCCCACCGCCTCGAACACGCCGCTTGGCGCCGGGGCGCCAGAGGCATCGAGGGCAAAGAACTCCTCGGCCCCGGCGAGGGCCAGACGCGCGCGCCCCTCGGCGATCAGGCCCAGCGGGCTGGCGGTTTCGACAAGCTGGACCGGGCGCCCGGGAAAGGCCGCGCGCACGGCACGCAATGCCGCGTTCACGTCGCGGCCGCCCGCTGCGATATCCGAGGCGGCAAGCACCAGCGGCTCGTTCGCGTCCACCGTGCCCGCATCCGCCAGCAGCCCCATTTCGACCAGGGCGGCCCGCGCCACCGCGCGCGGCGGGTAGCCGTCGATATCGACGCGCCGGTTCAACTCCTGCATCAGAGCGTCGTCGATCCGACCGGCAAGGCTGGCAAAGACCCCGCTCAGGGCCGGGAAGCGTTCAAGCGCATCGGCGCGCGCAAAAGGCGCGGCCTCGTAGGCGCGGAAGAAACCAAGGTCGTCCTCCAGCAGCACCAGCCCGTAATCGGCGATCTGGCCGTCCGTGGTGAAGCCCTCGATCACCTCCAGCGAACCGTCCAGCAGAAGGTCGTAAAGCTGCGCCCGCTGTTCCAGCTCGACCGCCCGGATCAGGGCGAAACTCATGCCGTAGCGGCTGGTCAGGGGGCCGAAGCCGTCAAGCGGGCGGCTCTGAAAATCGCTCTCGATGCCGATGGACAGATCGCCGGCCCGCTCGACCAGGTCGGAGACGCGCGTCACCCCCAGCGCGGCGGCGGTATCGGCGCGCATGAGCAGCCCGTAGGTGTTGCCGAAGCCGAAGCGAGGCCCCCAGACAAGGCCCAGCGGCTTGTAAAGCGCCTCGACCCTTTCCTGCGCGGCGTCGCCGTCGGTCAGCGCGGGCTGGCCGAGCATGACCAGGCCGGTGCCGTTGTATTCGGCGTAAAGGTCGATGTCGCCGCGCTTGAGCGCCTCGAGATTCATGCGCGTTGGGCCCAGCCCGATGCGGCGGGTAACCGGGATGCCCTCGGCTTCGGCAAGCGCCGCTATCATCTCGGACAGGATCTGGTTTTCGCCGAAGTCCTTGCCGCCGATCCTGAGCGTGTCGCGCTGTGCGCAGCCCACGAGGATGCCGACGAAAAGCAGGATGGACAGGATTCTTCCCAAAGACATGATCTCCCCTCCCCTCAGTTCGACGCCGGGCGCGTGACCTTGCCGCGCACCTCGAGGGGGGCCGGACGATGCCGCCGCTCCTTGCGGATCTCGCGCAGGAAGCCGACGATCTGCAAAAGCAGGATGACCGAGAAGGGCAGCGCCCCGGTGATCGCAAGCGCCTTGGCCACGGTGACCGATTCCGAGACAAGCGTCCCGATCGCCACGATCGCGACCAGCGAGCCCCAGATCAGCTTGTGCAGCGCCGGCGGGTTGAGGCTGCCGTTCGTGGTCATCATGGCCAGCACGAAGGCGCCGCTGTCGGCCGAGGTCACCAGGAAGATGAAGATCAGCAGCGCGGCGAGGCTGCCCAGATAGGCGCCGCCGGGAAAGTGGTTCAGGAACACGAAGAGCGCCTTGGTCACGTCCTCGAACACCAGCTCGGCCAGCCCGCCCCGCCGAACAGCTCGATATAGATGCCGGCGCCGCCAAAGGTCGCGAACCAGAACACCGAAAAGACGGTCGGCACCAGGATGACGCCGATGCAATATTCGCGGATGGTGCGGCCGCGGCTGATACGGGCGATGAAGATGCCGACGAACGGCCCCCAGGCCAGCCACCAGATCAGATAGGTCAGCGTCCAGGCAGAGGTCCAGCCCTGCAGCCCTTCAAAGGGCAGCATGTGGAAGGCCATCGCCGGCAGCGCGGCGAAATACTGGCCGAGCGAATCGGTGAAGGTCTCGAAGATGAACTGCGTCGGCCCCGCCACGATGACCACGACCATGATCATGAAGGCCAGCGCCACGTTGACGTTGGACAGGATCTTGATGCCCTTGTCGACGCCGGTCGTCGCCGAGATCATGTAGCACACGAAAAGCGCGGCCACGATCAGCATCGAGACGGTATGGGTCTGCGCGGTGCCGAATACCTCGCCCAGGCCCGAGCGTACCTGCAGCGTGCCCATGGCCAGCGAGCCGGCAAGGCCAAAGACCACCGCCAGCACGCCCAGGATGTCGGCCAGATCGCCGATCGGCTTGCCGGCGCGCTCGCTGAACAGCACGCGGATCGGTGTCGAGATCATCGAGCTGCCGCCGCGCCGGAAGGTGAAATAAGCGATCACCAGCCCGCATACCCCGTAGATGGACCAGGCGTGCAGACCCCAGTGCAGGTTGGTGATGACGAGCGCATGGCGTGCCGCATCGGGCGTGCCGCCGGCACCGACGGGCGGGTCCTTGAAGTGATAGAGCGGCTCGGCGGCGCCCCAGAACAGCAGGCCCGCCCCCATGCCGCCGATGAACAGCATTGCCAGCCAGGACCCGGTCGAGAATTCCGGCTCCTCGTCGTCGCGGCCCAGCCTGATGCTGCCGTAGGGGCCGAAGGCCATATAGCCGCTCAGCACCACGAAGCCGGTGCCGAGCAGCAGCCAGTACCAGCTTACGCTTTGCAGCAGGTAGTTGGTGAACCCAAGCGCGGTCCTGGTCATACCTTCGGGGTCGATCAGCCCCCAGGTGCCGATAGCGGTCACCAGGATCAGCGAGATGACGAAGACTCGATTGAACCCCGATGGGCCGGCCCGCAAACCCATGTCCTCTGGTTGCGCCATGATCATCACCCCTCCGTTTCCATCGCTTACGACCAGCCTTGGGCGAAAATCATGTTATGTCCACCTTTATGGGCAATCAAAGCCCATGGTTTTTGCGGCGCACGCTCAATCCTCGACCAGGTCCTTCGGCGCCACGACGACGCCATTTCGTCGGGACTGCCCGAGAGTAGCCCAAGGAAATCGTCGACATCCACATCCCGGTCGCGCCTCCAAGAAGAAGCGTTGCTTGATGGGACGCCCTCCGTCATCTGTGTGCCAGGAGGGGTCTGCGAGGATCCACATGGCAGGGCGGCGAACGAGGAGCTTCAATCGACCGACGAGGAACCGATCATCGTCAACGACGAGCTTAAGATCAAGATCGGCGAACTCGCGAGATGGGTTGGCCAGGTCGTGGAGATCACGAAAAATCACTTCGGTCAGCGTAATTTATTATTTATTGTCAGTTGCATATCCTTGACAACTGACGGCATGCCCCACGAGCGCGAGGCGATCGGATAGTCAACAGTTTGCTTGTTTCCACCTGTATTAAATTGAACATATAAGACAAATAAGCAGCGCAATATTATTATGGACTTCAACCAAAGGTTGTTATAGCTCCTGCGCCAATAGCCTTTTATGAGTTGACGGGTAACGAATCGTGCCAATACGGCATAAATCCGCCCCTGATCTCGCAACACAGGGAGGAATCTTCTATGCCGTTGACCTACACTTCGGGCTCCGCTCTAGAATATGCCCAGTCTATTTTCGGGGCTGGTGCGACCGTAAATTCGGCATCGCAGATCGGAAATTCGTCACAAATTTCCATGTTCGGCAACGGAACGTCGGACGCCGCTGGTGTTGCCCCCGCAAATACCGGGCTGTTGATTTCGACTGGCACCACCAGTAGTTTCAACAATAACAACACCACGAATGATCAGCTGAGCGGCACGATTGGCGGACCCGGAGATACCCAGCTTGAGGCGACGGTCGGCGCAAGCGGTTCGCAAGATGCTGCGGGCCTCATCATCAACTTTACGGCCTCACAGACAGGCACCATTACCGTGCCTTTAACATTCCTCACGGAGGAATATCCGGAATACTATCAAGGTGGCTACTCAGATTCGGCTGCAGTTTACCTGAACGGAACGCTTGTCCCCATTTTGGGCCAGAGCGGCGGATATTTCAATATCGACTCCATGGAGAACGGCGCCTTTCTGAATAATGGCAACACTGGCGCGGAGTTGACCTACCCGACCGATTTCAATGCCATCAAAACGGGCACGATTACACTCGATGTGGTTGCTGGCGAGACTTATGATCTGAAGATCGTTATTGCCGACTTTGGTGACGGCGGTTACGATTCAGCCCTGATGATTGGTGCAAACGCTTTTCTTTGCTTCTCGCGCGGCACAATGATTGAAACGGTGGAGGACCTAGTAGCAATCGAAGCTCTGAGGGCAGGAGATATTGTTGTCACAAAAGACAATGGCCCGCAAGAGATCCGTTGGATTGGGTCGAAGTTATTGGACAGTGGCGTTCTGGGCAACCATACGAAGCTTCGTCCTATTCGAATACAGGCAGGTGCTCTCGGCAATAACACGCCTGCGGCAGATCGACTCTGTTGCACCAAAGAGTTGATGGCCGGATTTCCCCTTTCCCCGGACAGATCTATCCCACGGCCTCTGTGACGGGGGTGCCAAGCGCGGTGTAACGGTTCAGAATAGCGATACGGACCTGAAGCTCGGCGACCTGTCGGTCAAAGTCCCGTGCCATGAGGCGCTGACCCAGCAGTTTCACACAGTGCATCTTCGTCTCGACGCGGCTTCGGGGGTGGTATCCACTCCATCGTCGCCAGAGGGCACGACCGAGGTATTTCGATGCCCGCAGAGCCTCGTTTCGTGCGCCCGCGCCGGCGGCGACTGTCTTCCAGGGTTTGGCGTTCTTGCGGGGCGGAATGACAGCGTCGGCGCCGCGGTCAGCGATGGCATCGTGGCATTTGCGGGTGTCGTAGGCGCCGTCTGCTGTGACGCGGCCGATCTGCTCGTGCGCCGGGATCTGTTTGAGCAGGTCGGGTAACACCGGCGCATCGCCGATGTGGCTCCCTGTGATCTCCACCGCCCGAACCTCCAGCGTTTCCTCATCAATCCCCAGATGGATCTTGCGCCAGACGCGCCGTTTCGGGCCGCCATGCTTGCGGGCGTGCCACTCGCCTTCGCCCTCGACCTTGATGCCAGTGCTGTCGATCAGCAGGTGCAGCGGCCCCTTGGACCCGCGATACGGTATGTTCACAGCCAGGGTCTTCTGGCGACGGGACAGGGTGCTGAAGTCAGGCACCGTCCAGTCGAGACCAACCAACTGCAGCAGGCTCTCGACGAAACCAGTCGTCTGCCTGAGCGCCATGCCGAAGAGCACCTTCATCGAAAGACACGTCTGAATGGCGGCATCGCTGTAGGTCTGCTGGCGGCCACGCCTGCCTGTCGGCGCGGCATCCCAGCTCATCTCGGGGTCGAACCAGATCGTCAGCGAACCCCGGCGCTTGAGCGCTTCATTGTAGGCTGGCCAGTTCCGGGTTCTGTATGTCGGGGATGCGGGTCGGCTCATGCAGACCAGCTACCGTACGGGTTTTATCAGATGAATCCATGACAGGATTTGTGCAACAGTGCCGATACGGCGGCCAAATGCGACTTGTCGGGGTTCAAACCCATGCGGTTCGAGGTCGAGCCGAAAGCGGCGTCTCTGAACATGCGGCTGCCCGCCTCGTTGCTGGACGCTGTGAAGGCCAAGGCCAGCGGGATCCCCTACACCCGCTATGTGCGGATGCTGCTGGAAACGGATGTCGCCCGGCCTCGGTGAGTAGGAGGAGGTCCTTCCGGAAGAAGAAGCAACCAAGGTGAAGAAAGGGCGCATCGCTCTGCCCCGCCGACTTCCGTCAGCCTCCCGACGCCTCGCATTCTCCCAGCCACTTCCCAGGAGTCGCGAACTCCCGTAGCAAATGATCTCCGGGGCGCGGACAGGGAATCTTTCCCTGGCTCATGACCCAGTAGGAAACCATGCCGTCCAGCCGTTCCGGGACCATATAAGGCCAGATCTGGCGTTGGCCCGCTTGCAGGTGGTCGCTGCGGCCAAACAGGCCGGCTCGGTCGAAATAGCCTCCCTCCAGCTTACGCTTCAGCGCAAGCATGCCATCGCGCACCGGTGGTTGCACCTCCAGTGCCGAGATACGCGGCGCATCGGGCAGGTAACGCGCGACCCCCCACAAATTGACCGAGCCGTCCACGAACAAAACGGCATCCGGCGAGGCTTCTCGATCCCACAGGACAGCCATGTCCCGGTAGCCCTCTTTGCGAAAGGCCAGCGAAGAGTTCAGCGAAGCCATGGCCAGAACGACGATCGACAGCAAAGGCAGCGCCCGGCCCCAGATCGCACCGCCTTGGTCACGCCACAGGCCGGCATAGAAAACACCCATTGCCATGGCCATGAAGGGGGTGAACAACCCCAGAGTGCGAAACATGAAGACACTTTTGACGGTCAGCGTGAGCAGGATCAGCGTGGCTGCCGGCAACAGCACCATCCACAGCATGATCTCACGCGTCCGCGCTTTCCACAGCGTGGGCAAGAGCAACAGCAGGACGCCGAGATACCCCGAAACGGCAGGGGCAGGGAATTCCATGCCGAATAGGGTGATCGTCAGATGCGTTCCCAGCCCGGCAAGGTCCAGGCTGGTGATGCCTTCGGTGCGGCGGAACGCGCCTATCCCCAGCGAGTATCCGGCGGCCAGGGCAACCGGAACGTAATCCAGAACCAGCATCGCTGCCAGACGCAGCCCAAGCGTTGCGTGATGGATGCGCCAGATGCGGATCAGCGCCTGAAGGTAGACGAAAAAGACGACAAAGAACCCCATTCCATGCGTCAGCGTCGTGGCCAGGCCAAGCAGCAGCGTCCCGGCCCGCGCCCCTTTTGAGGCGGTCCCGGCCCGCACCCGCAGCTCTAGCATGTGCCACAGCCAGACCACCTCCAGAAAGAACTGCGCATACATGCGCAGGTTCTGCGCAAAGAACACGTTCAACGGCATGACGGCATAGACGGCCGCGACCCAGAGTCCCGCATTTCGGCCCCAGTGCCGTCCGGCGATATGGAACAACGACAGGATGACCAGCAGATCCAGCAGAACCGAGTTCAGCAACATCCAAAGGTCGCCGTCCCCCAGCAAACTCCAGAAATGCAGCTGCAAGTAGTACAGTGGCGGGTGCGTATCGAAGCGCGGCACCGCCAGCAACAGATCGCGCAGCGGGCTTTCCGCCATCTGCGCGGAAAACACCTCATCCAGCCACAGGGTGGGATCGGCATGAATGTTCCACAGTCGCAACAGAACGCCGAAAACGATCGTCAGGGCGAGGAAAATCTTATGTTTTTCTTCCATGAGAATCCGGTATCCCTGTGCAAACCCAAACGCCACCATGTAACACTGCACCAAAATCGCTTACAACTTGCTAAACCGCTACCTGCAGCCCCTTTTTTCCGAAGTGAACCCGATGTCAGAACTCCTTCCTGCGCCGTTGCTGGTCTCGATCGTCTGCCCCTGCTTCAATGAGGAAGGGGGGTTGGGCGAGTTCGTCACCCGCATTGGCCGGGTGCTGCGCCCGACCGGTCAGAACTACGAGATCGTCTTCGTCAACGATGGCAGCCGGGACGGCACCTTGCGGGAGATGAAGGCGCTGGCGGCGGCCGAAGGCAATATCACCATCGTCGATCTGTCGCGCAACTTCGGCAAGGAGATCGCTCTGACGGCGGGCCTTTGCCATGCGACCGGCGACGCGGTCATTGCCATAGACGCAGACCTGCAGGACCCGCCCGAGCTGATCCCCGTCTTCATCCAGCGCTACCGGGAAGGCTACGATGTGGTCTACGGCCGTCGCACCGAACGGCAGGGCGACAGCTGGTTGAAAAAGGCCACCGCGCGCGGCTTTTACCGAATGATGCGCCGATTGGGTCCGGTACCCTTGCCAGAGAATGTCGGCGATTTCCGCCTGATGAGCCGCCGCTCGGTTGATGCCCTGCTGCAACTGCCCGAAACGCATCGCTTTATGAAGGGGCTGTTTGCTTGGGTGGGCTTCCGCTCGGTTGCAGTAGATTATGTGCGCGAACCTCGTTTCGCTGGCTCGAGCAAATGGAAATACAGGCAATTGCTCAACCTCTCCATCGAGGGAATTACCTCCTTCACCACGGCTCCTCTGCGGTTGACGACCTATTTGGGCTTCCTGGTCGCCGTGATTGCCTTTCTCTGGGGCGTCTTCCTGCTCATCAGAACCATGTTCTACGGCGATCCGGTTCAGGGCTTCCCCACTCTGATCCTGACTATCCTTCTGTTGGGCGGGACGCAGTTGATCGCGCTGGGGGTGATTGGCGAATACCTGGGGCGGGTATTCAACGAGACGAAGCGCCGACCGCTGTTCCTGATCGACAGCATCACCTGGTCGCAAGAGGGCGCGGCACGGCGTCCGGACAGTCGGGCAGCCTTTCTCTATGGCCTGCCGCCCGGCTCCCCGGCCTCACCGATATTGGGTATCGGGCAACAAGCACCAACGGCTCTTGAGCGGACAGATTCCGTCCGGAAGTCCTGAAAGATCAGCGCCGGTCATGGCCGATTGCCCGGAAAGATCAGCGCTGCCGAAATCACGTAATTGATCACCGAGGCGATCAGGATGGCAGCCGCCAGCGCCAGGGGCAAAGCCATGCCGAAATGGCCGAAAAGCTCAAGCAAGCCTGCGCGCAGCAAGAAAACCGCCAAGCTCCACCCCATGAAGGCCAGATAGCGCTGAATCCGCCCAGGCTGATTGGCCGCCGCGAAGGTCACGTGATCATGCCAGAGGAATACCGCGCTGGCACTGATGAGCATGGCCAGTCCCAATGCGAGCGAGGGGGACAGACCGCCCAGCCGCACCGCCCCCAAGGTCACCACATAATCGACCAGGGCGCCCAGGGCCGCACCGCCGGCAAAAACACCGTATTTTTTCAAGGAAAATTGCAAGATGACCTTCTTTTCAAGCCGGATGCCCTGGTTATGGCATGGCAGAGCATGGTTGCAAAAAGAATTTCGGATGCATCGCCCCACGCCGCTGCCTGGCATGTCGTTATTGCGCAGCCCAAAGGTGTCTTCGCCCGAATGATGGCCGGTCTGGCGTCCGAGGCGGCCGTTCCGAAGACGGCGATGATCGATGCAACCTCCTCGCAGGTGCACCGCACGGCGACCAGCCTGCGGTCGCAAAAGGGGGACCCGGCGACCACAGAGTCCGTCTGATCGGTCGCAGTCCGAGGGCCAGAAACAGTCCGGGGGACTGTTTTCCCGAGGACGGGCGGCATGAACACCAGGTTGCATGCCGTGTCCGATGCCGAAGGCCACCCGATCCGCGTTCTCGGGGGACATGATCCCTCGGATCATGGCCTTGTCCCTCGAACTCATGACAGCCGGCCAGGTCGGTGACTAAAGGCGCCCCACCGGGTTGAGATTGTCCTTAAGCGTATCCCCCGCCATCGGCTCGACCACCATCCAGGTGCCGCCGTCCTTCAGGGCCCGCTTGATATGGGCCGCCGCGGCCCGGGGGTCGCCCAGGTCTTGCAGGCAATCGAAAGACAGGTGATCAGGTCGCAGCCATCTCCGTCGAAGTCCTGCGCCCGGCCGACCTCGAAGCGGACGTTTGCGCCCCCGTGCGCCCGGGCATGTGCGGTCGCGGCGGTGATGGAGGCCGGGTGGAAATCATAGCCGGTGAAGCGCGAGGCCGAAACGCCTGCGCCATCAGGATCGTCGAGAGCCAGTGGCCGCAGCCCACGTCAGCCACCGTCGCGCCCGCCTTCAGCTTCTCCAGCGCGCCGTCCGCCGCCGGCAGCCAGTCCTGCACCAGGGCGTTCACATAGCCCGGCCGGAAAGCCGTGCCACGGCGCAGAACATGCAGCCGGGCTGATCGCCCCAGGCCACGCCGCTGCCGGTCTTGAAGGCCACCTGCACCTTGGGCTGGTTCTCGACCATGGCGGCGGCGGTATCGAAAGCGCCGATTAGGTTGACCGGACTATCGGGCTCGACAAAAACCAGCGGCTGCTCGGGCGTCAACGAGAACCGTCCGCCCTCATGGTGAGCATATCCCGAGGCCGCCTGCGCCGCTAGCCACTCGCGCACATAGCGCGGTGCGCATCCGGCGGCTTCGGCCAGCGCGTCGGCATTCGCCAGCCCGATCTCGGCTAGGGCTCGGTAAAGGCCGAGCGCGTCTCCGATCCGCACCAACGGCACACTGACCGCGCCGCCCAGATCGCCGAGGACGCGGGCGGCGAGGTCGTTGAGAAGGGTTCCGTCGGATTGTGTCATGTCTGGCTCCTCCTTGTCTTCGGGCGGCGCCTGCCGCCCGGTCATCCAAAGGAAGCAGCGTGCCTTGGCCGTGGACATGAGGCGGCGGTGCCGCGCAGCAAGGCCAGGCCGGGGGACAGATGTCCTGCTTGTTGAACGGCTTGCAATAAGGACCCCGCTTCTGGGGTGATCGGCGTCCAAAATGGACCCCACCGACCGGGGGTTGGGTCCATTGTGCCTTCGATGATTATCGGAGGCCGAGCACGGGATGCTGATCGTGGAGACAATCGCAAAAATCAGGCGGCTACATTTCACCGAGGGCAAGGGGATCAAGACGATCTGCCGTGACCTGAAGCTGTCGAAGAAGGTGGTGCGGAAGGTGATCCGCACCGGGATTACCGAGTTCACCTATACCCGGACGGTGCAGCCGCGCCCGAAGCTGGGTGCCTGGCTGGGGGAACTCAACCGGCTGCTGGAGGTCAACGCCGCGCGGTCCAGCCGGGAACGTCAGTCTCTGATACAGATCTACGAAGAACTGAGCGGTCTCGGTTATGAAGGTGGGTATGACGCGGTGCGCCGCTACGCCTCGAACTGGGCACGCACTCAGAGTTCAGGCGCTTCTGCCGCCTTCGTGCCCCTGAGCTTTGCGCCCGGTGAAGCCTATCAGTTCGACTGGAGCCACGAGGTTGTGGTGATCGATGGGGCGACCACCACCATCAAAGTGGCCCATGTTCGCCTGTGCCACAGCCGGATGTTCTTTGTGCGGGCCTATCCGCGCGAGACGCAGGAGATGGTGTTCGATGCCCACGACAGGGCTTTCGCCTTCTTCAAGGGCACCTGCACCCGCGGGATCTACGACAACATGAAGACGGCGGTGGAGACCATCTTCACCGGCAAGGAACGCCTCTACAATCGTCGGTTCCTGCAGATGGCCAGCCATTATCTGGTCGAACCCGTTGCCTGCACCCCTGCTGCGGGTTGGGAGAAAGGCCAGGTGGAGAGCCAGGTCGGCACTGTCCGTCAGCGGTTTTTCGCGCCCCGCGTCAGGGTCAAGAGCTACGAGGAACTGAATGCCTGGCTGCTGGACAAGTGCATCGCCTCGGCCAGAACCAGCAAGCATCCGGAGCTGACGGACAAAACCGTCTGGCAGGTCTTCCAGGAAGAGCGCCCGCACCTTGTCCCCTATGCCGGGCGCTTCGACGGATTCCATTCACTGCCTGCGGCGGTGTCAAAGACCTGTCTCGTGCGCTTCGACAACAACAAATACTCCGTCGCGGCAACGGCTGTCGGGCGGCAGGTCGAGATCAGGGCCTATGCTGAGCGGATCGAGATCCGGCAGGAGGGCCGACTGGTCGGAGACCACCCGCGTCACTTCGGCCGGGACCGAACGGTTTACAATCCCTGGCATTATGTGCCTGTTCTGCTTCGCAAACCCGGGGCGCTGCGTAACGGCGCACCGTTCAAGGACTGGGTTCTTCCCGGAGCTCTTGAACAGATCCGCCGCAAGCTGCAGGGCTCCTCAGATGGCGACCGCCAGATGGTGAAGGTCCTCGGCGCTGTGCTGACGGAAGGGATGCCTGTGGTTCAAAAGGCATGTGCCGAAGCTCTCTCGCAAGGCGTCCATTCTGCCGATGTAATCCTCAATATTCTATCCCGCAGGCGAGATCCGGAACCACCACCGCTTCTGCTGACCTCTCCGGCCTTGCAGTTGACCCATGAGCCTGTGGCGGACTGCGCCCGTTATGATCTGCTGCGGAGGGCCTGCTGATGGATCGTGCTGACATCATGGCTGCAATGGGCGAGTTGAAGCTCTACGGGATGCGCGCCGCTTATGACGAACTCATGGCGGTGGCTGTGCGCCGCCAGCACGAACCCCGCCAGATCGTTGGAGATCTTCTGGCCGCCGAGATCAACGAGAAGAAAGCGCGGTCGGTCAAATACCAGATCACCACCGCCAAGCTGCCCTATGCCCGGGAGATCGAGGAGTTCACCTTCGATGACACCCCAATCAACGAGACCCTGGTGCGAGATCTGGCCAGCGGGGAGTTCCTCAGCCAACAGCGCAATGTCGTGCTGGTTGGCGGCACCGGGACCGGCAAGACCCATATCTCTGTGGCCATAGCGCGCGCGGTCATCCGCAATGGTGCCCGGGGCAGGTTCTTCAATGTCGTCGATCTGGTGAACAGGCTGGAGGCCGAGGCCCGTGCCGGACGGGCAGGCCGGCTTGCAGAACATCTGATGCGGCTCGACTTCGTCATCCTCGATGAACTCGGATACCTGCCATTCGCGCAGTCCGGCGGCCAGCTGCTGTTCCATCTGATCAGCAAGCTCTATGAGCAGACTTCCGTCATCGTCACCACCAACCTCGCATTCGGGGAGTGGCCGACCGTCTTCGGAGACGCAAAGATGACCACCGCGCTGCTCGACCGGCTCACCCACCACTGCGACATCGTCGAGACCGGCAACGACAGCTGGCGCATCAAAACCCGAGCCTGAACACCCTCCAAAACGCAGGCCCGCGTCGGCTGCGCCAGCTGGAAAGCTACGCCGCCACGGGCCTGCTCACCCGCGCGCCAAAGGGGTCACTTTTGGACGCCGATCAGGGGGCCCGTTTGAATGCCGATTGACACTTCGGCACGACCTGGCCCACGGCAACCGCGTCCATGTCGAGATAGAAGGCATTGCCGATCTAGAAATATTCGTCGCCGATATTGCGCCCGCCGATGATCGCGGCACTGCCGTCTGCGATCATGCTCTTGTTGTGCATCCGGCGGTTCATACGGAAGAAGTCGATGGCATAGCCCAGGTATTTCGGGCTGCGCACCGTCGAGGGGTTGAACAGCCGGACCTGGAAGTTCTCCTGCGCGTTCAGCGTGGCCAGCAGAGGGTCCAGCCCCGGGATGCCGTTGTCGTCCAGCAGCAGCCGCACCCGCACACCGCGCTGTGCCGCCCGGTGCAACGCGTCCAGAAGCAGCAGGCCCGAGGTGTCGTCGTGCCAGATGTAATATTGCGCGTCGATCGAGGTCTCGACCAGATCGGCCAGGGTCAGACGGCTGGCCAGCGCATCATGGCCGTTGCCAAGCGCGACCACGCCGGTCTGGCCGGGATGGGCCGCGATCTGCTCCGCGAAAGCGCGGCCGATCCGCCCTGCGCATCCGGCGGCAGCGCGACCTCATGCGGGCGGGCAGAAACATCCGGCAGCGGAAAGACCAGCCGCAGGATCAGGATCGCCGCCCCTGCGACCAGAACTGCCAGAAAAAGCCATTTCAGGATCTGCATGTAGGCTGTCCTCCTCCGATTGCGGGCGCTGACCGGATCCCCGCCGGGATCTCGAGGCTGCCGCCGCGGGCGATATCCGTCAAGGAAGAGCGCAACCGAAGCCCGGACATGGGCCGGCCGTTCTCGAACCGACAAGGGGTTGCGCAGCCCACTGAGCAGTTCCATGCGGATCGAGCCACGCAGCAGGGACAGGAACTGCCCGGCAGCCACGGAAGCGTCGGTCAGATCGAACTCCCCCTCGTCCCGCGCCGCTGCAAGCATCTCGGACGGCCTCGTTGCCGCCAGAAAGACGAGATTTTGGGCGTCTCGCCCCCCGCGTTGGAGAGGCCGACGCTGCATACACGCATTTGTGACCTCGCCGATTCTTCGCTGTTGTTCGCTCCCGATTGCTTCCGGTGTGATTCCGGTGCGGCTGGAGCACGAATGCAGAAAGCCTCCCGGAGGAGGCTTAAGCGATTGTAATGTAATGGAATTTCTTGGTTGCGGGGGCAGGATTTGAACCTGCGGCCTTCAGGTTATGAGCCTGACGAGCTACCGGGCTGCTCTACCCCGCGCCGATTGCATCGCTTTTGCGTTGCTTTTGGTCGTCTTGAGAGATGTCTCGCTTCTTTTCAGGTCTGGCGGTGACCTACTCTCCCACGTCTTGAGACGCAGTACCATTGGCGCGACGGCACTTAACGGCCGAGTTCGGGATGGGATCGGGTGTTTTGCTCGTGCTTTGGCCACCAGACCGGAAAAGGAGCGAGATCGGCGTTATCCCGAAGGATGATTTTGTCCAAGGATGCTTTTGGAGGAAGGCGATACGCCTTGCTTGCCTGGGCAAACAAAGGTCTGTCTTCTTCCGGATCAAATCAAGCCAATCGAGCCATTAGTACCGGTCAACTGAACGCATTGCTGCGCTTACATCTCCGGCCTATCGACGTGGTGGTCTTCCACGGCTCTCAAGGGATACCTTGTTTTGAGGGGGGCTTCACGCTTAGATGCCTTCAGCGTTTATCCTGTCCGTTCATAGCTACCCAGCACTGCCGTTGGCACGACAACTGGTCCACCAGTGGAACGTTCACCCCGGTCCTCTCGTACTAGGGGCAACTCCTCTCAAGTATCCTACACCCACGGCAGATAGGGACCGAACTGTCTCACGACGTTCTAAACCCAGCTCACGTACCTCTTTAAACGGCGAACAGCCGTACCCTTGGGACCTGCTCCAGCCCCAGGATGAGATGAGCCGACATCGAGGTGCCAAACGATGCCGTCGATATGGACTCTTGGGCATCATCAGCCTGTTATCCCCAGCGTACCTTTTATCCGTTGAGCGATGGCCCTTCCACTCGGGACCACCGGATCACTATGGCCGACTTTCGTCTCTGCTCGACTTGTCAGTCTTGCAGTCAGGCTGGCTTCTGCCATTGCACTCAACGAGCGATTTCCGACCGCTCTGAGCCAACCTTCGCGCGCCTCCGTTACTCTTTGGGAGGCGACCGCCCCAGTCAAACTACCCACCACGCAGGGTCCCGGACCCGGATAACGGGCCGCGGTTAGACATCAAGAGTGCGAAGGGTGGTATCTCAAGGATGGCTCCACCGGAACTGGCGTCCCGGTTTCAATGCCTACCACCTATCCTGCACATCGCAATCCTGATGCCAGTGCGAAGCTATAGTAAAGGTGCATGGGGTCTTTCCGTCTAACCGCGGGAAGTCTGCATCTTCACAGACAATTCAATTTCGCTGAGTCCACATTTGAGACAGCGGGGAAGTCGTTACGCCATTCGTGCAGGTCGGAACTTACCCGACAAGGAATTTCGCTACCTTAGGACCGTTATAGTTACGGCCGCCGTTTACCGGGGCTTCAATTCAATGCTTGCACATCTCCTTTTAACCTTCCGGCACCGGGCAGGCGTCAGACCCTATACGTCGCCTTACGGCTTCGCAGAGCCCTGTGTTTTTAGTAAACAGTCGCCACCCCCTGGTTTGTGCCCCCGGCCACCGCTTGCGCGACAACCGGGCCTCCTTCTCGCGAACTTACGGAGGTATTTTGCCGAGTTCCTTAAATGTGGTTCTCTCAAGCGCCTTGGTATTCTCTACCAGTCCACCTGTGTCGGTTTAGGGTACGGTCTTGTGGAGGGCTATTTCCAGGAACCGCTCAGCAGCCCCTCCAATCCGATAAGGAGGAACTACACCTGCGATCCGTCACCATCTCCTGGCCCAGGAATATTAACCTGGTTCCCATCGACTACGCCTTTCGGCCTCGCCTTAGGGGCCGGCTTACCCTGCTCAGATTAGCTTTAAGCAGGAACCCTTGGACTTTCGGCGACAGGGTCTCTCACCCTGTTTGTCGCTACTCATGTCAACATTCTCGCTTCTGATCACTCCACCGGATGCCTTACAGCCCGGCTTCACAGTCAGAACATTGCCTCCGCTATCCCGAAGAATAGAAGAGGCAGCGTTCTATATCACAGAACGCTCCGCTACCGCGTGCATAAATGC